>JAHDDP010000013.1 GCA_020629285.1 Maribacter sp. | reverse complement strand
AAGAAAATTTATTAGAAGTACATCATTGGCAGGTATGGGACTATTTGCAGTGCCAGGTTTTGCACATAATAGTTTTAGCGCTGCAGATAAATTGAATGTTGGTTTAATTGGTGTAGGGTTGAGAGGAACCAACCATTTGCAGAATTTATTGCTTAGAAAAGATGTGAATGTCACCGCAATTTGTGATGTTGACGAAGAGAGATTAAAAATTGCCAACAAACACATAGCCGATGCAAAAGGCAAGCGTCCAAAAGTATTTGGTGCAAATGAACATGATTATAAGAACCTATTGGCTTTACAAGAGGTTGACGCCGTAATTATTGCTACACCTTGGTTATGGCACACACGCATGACGGTAGATGCTATGGAAGCCGGTAAATATGCAGGAGTAGAAGTTTCGGCCTCTAATACGCTAGAAGAATGTTGGGATTTGGTGAATACCCATGAGCGAACCGGCACGCACATGATGATTTTGGAAAATGTGAATTATCGCAGAGATGTGTTAGCGGTGTTGAATATGGTAAAACAAAACGTATTCGGTGAAATGGTGCATTACAGATGTGGCTATCAGCACGATTTACGACACGTAAAATTCAATGATGGTAAAACGGCTTATGGTAAAGGTGTTGAATTTGGTGAAAAAGGAATATCGGAATCTAAATGGCGTACCGAGCATTCCGTAAAAAGAAATGCCGATGTATACCCAACTCATGGTTTGGGTCCTGTAGCCGTAATGGCAGATGTTAATCGTGGTAATCGTTTTGTATCAATGACCTCGCATGCATCTAAAGGTATCGGTCTACACAACTATATTGTAAAAGAGGGTGGAATAAATCACGCAAATGCAAAAGTAAAGTTTAAACAGGGCGATGTAATTACCTCAACCATTGATACCGCAAATGGAGAAACCATTATCATTACCCATGATTGTAATTTACCTAGACCATATTCTTTAGGATTTCGTGTGCAAGGTGCAAACGGACTCTGGGAAGTTGATGGTAGCAGAATTTATGTGGAAGGGAAATCTGAACCACATCAATGGGATGATGCGCAACCTTGGTTAGAAACATATGACCACCCGCTCTGGAAAAAATATGGGGAATATGCATTAAATGCAGGGCATGGCGGTATGGACTTCTTTGTACTGAACTCTTTTGTAGAATCTGCTAAGCAGAATATTGCTCCACCTTTAGATGCTTACGATGCTGCAGCATGGAGTGCGGTAACACCGCTTTCAGAAGTTTCGATTGCCAATAACGGTGAGCCTCAAGATTTTCCAGATTTTACTCGAGGCCTTTGGATGAAAAGAAAACCTTATGAATGGATGAAGGAATCTTATTAAAGATAGCTTTAACTAGCTTTCGCCTCATTCAGGTTTTTTTTGTCTTCGTGGTTAAAATTGTTATTCGCAATAGTTATATGTGGGGTGCTATCATTTACTTTTTGACGGCTATTGGAACTTATCGCTTTTAGAATATCCGGAGCAAAAGTAATTGCAAGAATAACAGTACCAATTCCGATCAATGTCAACGGGTTGATGAAGTAATCACTAAAAGAGAAGATGCCAATAATCAATAAAGTAGAAAAGGGTAACGAACAAGCCAAAATATTTAAACCAAAGTTTACATCAAAAGTTGGCTTTGGGTGTTTGTCCTTATCTTCCATAGATTGTATGGCACTCATATGGGCGAATGGCCAGAAACTACAAGCACTTTGTGGAAATACCACTAATAGTAAAATCATGGCTGGTGTTAATGACGGTAAAATAAAGGCAAAAACTCCGCTAAGTAAAAATGCTAGACCACTTCTACGTAATAGCATGGATAAGATTAGTTTAAATTCCCCCGAATTTATTCTAACCGCCATACCGATAAATAGTAGTACCAAAGGGGTCATTAAGCCTTTTATACTTAACGCAGTGTTTTGAAAAAAGGTAGGAAGAGAAGAAAGGTTTAATCCAAAACCAAGCATAACCAAACCTACTACAATAACCATGTTAATAGGTTCATTGATCAGTGATACCATTAGACCTTTTATTTTGCTTTTAGAGGATTCTTTTTTCTCTATAATTGAGTTCTTACGATACCAATGCATGGCTAACATATACAGTAGTATCAAAACGAATATTTTATTTCCAATATCTGCAAGTGCTGCTAATGCTAAGGTATCGTCACCTAAGTAAGCTACAATAAATGGAAAGCAAGAAAGACCAGGTGCAGTAGATGGCAATAGCATCATCAAGGTCCGTTTTTTACTATTTTCTTCGTTAGGTAATGAAGCTGCTAAAAAATATTTACTAGCGAGTAACATTAATAAATTGAAGGTCAAGGCCATTAATGGGTAAGCCAATAGAGTACCGTTAAGCTCTATTTTTAGAAGTGCAACAAAGATCGTTGCAGGTAGAGCAACACTTAATATTAAGACTTTAACTCCTTTTAAATCTTGCTTGGCTACCTTTTTCTGTAGAAGTACACCAAGACCTATAATAAGTATTAATTCGAGGGTTTTTTGTAGTGCAAAATTCATTTTCGAGTGTTTTTGTTTGAGTAGATAGATGAATTATGAATAGTCCGTAGGAGTTGAATTTAGATTTTTGTTGTCAAGGCAATTATCTGCACATTCAACTCCTGGACTAATTCAAACTTAAACTAGCACTTTTTCAAGGGCAGTTGTAAACAGCTTCATTTCATCCATAGTACCCATACTTACACGGCACCAGTTTTTTCCATAGATTTCAAAAGCTCTAACACCAACCCCTTCGGCGGTCATTTTTTCTAAGAAAGGTTTACCGTCCATTTCTATCGGAAATATGATAAAACTTGTAGACGAAGGCACATATTCGAACCCTAGTCTGTCAAGATTTTCATAGACATATTCCCTACATTCTTTATTCAATTTTCTAGATTTATCCTTGAAAGCAATATCTTCCATACTTGCCATTGCTGCATATACAGATGGTAAGGATATACCCATACCACCACGTGTAATTTTTTGAATGATGTTTAAAGTTTCCGGTTGCGCAACTACGTAACCAACACGTAAACCTGCCATACCCTGTATTTTAGAGAACGTACGCGCAATGATTACATTTTTACCTTCGTTGATCAATGATACCATACTCTTTTTAGCAGCATCGTCTAAAAAGCCTAAATATGCCTCATCAACAAAAATCGGAGTCTTTTCAGATACGCGAGAACAGAAATCTATCAGCTCTGCATGGTCTGTCATACTACCCGTAGGGTTATTTGGGTTACAGATGTAAACCAATTTTGTTTCATCATCAACAGCAGCTTCCATTGCCGCTAGATCGTGAGACCAGTCTTTCTTAAGTGGAACTGGTTTCCAAGTAGCACCTGTAGCCTGAGCTACTTTTATCAACGACATGTATGCAGGGTCTGCAGAAACAATATTTCCTCCATTTTGAAAAAATACCATGGCTGTTTTTTCCAACAGATCAGAAGATCCGGGTCCCATCATAATATTCTCTTGCTTAACACCCTCTTCTATAGCGATCTTATCCATAAGTTGATACAACTCTTTCCAAGCATATCTGTTTCCTTTCGGTGCATATTCCTGCATAGCGGAAACAGCCATTGGTGAAGGTCCGTAAGGATTTTCGTTTGCATTTAATTTTGCTGCAAGCGCTAAAGGTTCTGTTGGTGCATATGGTAAATACTCTTTAAAAAACGGAGTGTACGGTATGTTTCCTTTTGCATCTAATGCAATAGGTTGTGATGGGAAAGCCCCATAGGTCAAATAAGGTGCTGCCATTACACCTGCTGCTGTGAGAACGCCTTTTTTAAGCCAATCTCTTCTGTTTACATTTGTTTTCATACTGTGCTATATTTAAGTTAAAAAATTTCTAGTTTGAATCTACCGGCGTAGCATTGGCACCTATATTTCCTTCGGCAACAACAGTGTCATCGACTGTGCTCAATGCAATGCTAACATGTGCGTCTAGTGTTTCTAAACTGTCGTAGAACGATGTGTCCGTAATTAGAAAAAACTTGTTTTCAGAAAGTTCTCCAGTAGTTCCGTCTACATCATCTAACGTTGTTAAAACCGAAGTGCCAACGCCAACAGCTCCATCAATAATCACTGCTGGGTGAAAGGTGTCCTCTATGGTATTGTACATTGAAATTTGTACCAATGTTTGCTCTAAATCGGTCTTCCAGAATACGATTCTTCCAAAAACATTGGATCCCATTGGGTCTGTAGAATCTATGGTATAGGCGGTAAAGGTATCTAAGGTTCCACCACCTTCGGCTGCCTCTTGAGCTGAATCTAGCCGCTCTAAATCGCACGACCCGAATGTTATTAAGATTACAGTTAATACACTTAACTTTTTTATATATGTCTTTATCATTTTCTTAATTTTTAATATTAAACATCAATTAGAAGCTTAGTGTAGCCCTTACTGAATAAAAAGCCCCTAGAGATCCTTGTTGTGCATTACCGTATAGGTAAAAACCTCTTTCTTCTGATCGATATAAATCGGGATAATTATTGAAAATATTTTGTCCGGTTAGGGTAAAGGCCAAGTTCTCAGAAGCCTTATATGTAATCCCTAAATCAGAGGTAACCTGAGCCGAAAATGTTTGATCGGAAAAACCCTGTTCCCCAACATTTGGAAAGTTAGCATCGGTCAAGGTGCCAATACCATCATCTATTCTGGCGATTTCCCCAAAATAGTTACCTCTAAGCATTCCAGACCATTTTCCTATGCTATAGGTTGCAGAAGCAATAAATTGTGTGTTTGGAACACCTTGCTCATAGGCACCTATTACAGCACGGTCAATATAAAGGTCTTCAAGTTCTTGATCGGTCAAAACCGTATTCAAGTCAGGAACGTTTGCACCTTCAAAAGTTCTGTCAGATAGTAATCCGGATACGTTTAAATTCAACATTCCTTCGCCAACTCTTTCACTATAGTTAGCTACTATTTCTATACCTTTTGTGCTGATATCACCACCGTTAATTCTAAAACTTGCCAAACCAGCACCTATAAGTGGTTCTAAAGCTGGGGCATCACCTGCACTGAAGTTACCAGTACTGAACAAGCGGTCTTTAATATCGATTTGAAAGGCATCGATACTAAGGTCTAACTTGTTAAAAAGTTTTGCAGTGATTCCTAAACCAATGTTGGTAGATCTTTCTTCCTGTAACTGTTGAATACCGATGGTTTTTGCGACTTGACTGCTATTTGGGTATAGTGTTCCGTCAAACGGTTCTAGATCAACAAAAAAGGTAAACGTATGTGAGTAATTCAATTCTTGTAATGATGGTGCTCTAAAGCCATTACTGATCGATCCTCTAACTGATAAATTATCTGTAATAGAATAACGAGTAGCAAATTTGCCGGTAAAAACCCCTCCAAAATCCGAGTATTGTTCTGTACGTAACGCACCACTTACAAACCATTTGTCTGTAACATCTAATTCAAGGTCTAGATAAAGTCCAGTAACCGAGCGAAACTCATTTGCCTCGTTCTCAGGAGCAAAACCTCTAAAACATTGACAATTTGGACTGTATTGTAGTACAGGGTAAGAGCTAACACCACCATAAGGTAATACAAGAGCATCTCCATTACCATCAGCAATCGGACTGCCATCCAAACCTTCTAAAGGAAAACCATCTGGTCCAATAAGTTGTTGATTGTCTTCTGTTGCGGTGATAACACCTGCATCGCCTGCAGCGTAACTTTCTTCTTGTCCTCTTTCTATAATATAGTTCTCAATTCTAAATTCTCCTCCAATAGCGATGTTAAGGCCAGATAAGAAATCTGCGTAGTATCTAGAAAGGTCAAAGTTGGTTGTGTTCTGTGTAAATTTGTGCGTACCCAAATCCATTTCTGTTGGTGAAGCAGATTGTAAACTTGCGTTAAACGTATTAAATTGTCCAAGTCTTTGAGTGTTGGTGCCAAAAGTGTTGCTGAAATCAAAATCCCATTCACCTACTTTTCCTTTAATACCACCTGTAAAAGCCAAATTGGTTTGATCATTGGTCATTTGTGGTCTAAAACCGTTAGGATACAGGTCATAATTGAAACGATCGGTTTGTGCTGATCTTCTATAAAAACATCCAAATAGCTGACCTGCTTTATACCCAAAATCACCAAAGGAATAAAAGCTGCTTTCAGACATTTCAGAAAGTGGTATTTCTAGATCATAAGAAACTACGCCCAATACACTTGGTGATAAACCTGCAAAGGTTGATATGTCTCTCGCAGTTAGGCCACGTGCAGCAAGTAGTCCTGCATCTGTCTGTAATTCTGCGGCAAGTGCAGCATCTCCGGCAGTTTGTGCGGCCAATAATTCAGGATTGGTTATTATAGGATTACCCTGTGCATCTGTTCTTTCATTATTTAGATAAGAGTCTCCATAAGGTGTAGCGCCGCTAATATTTGGGCGAATTGCTGCTTCATTTTGACGATAGGTTCCGGCAACGTTTAGATATCCTCCGTTTTCAAAAGAGGTTCCGTAATTGATTCCAAGTTGATGTGTTATACCATCTGCTCCGTCCGTATCGTTAAGCAAATCTTGGTCAGATTGGCTAATATTGGAATCACTGATATCTGGATTGGAATTGGTATAAAACCCAGCAGTGTAGTTTGCAGTGAATTTGTCCGTACCTTTTCTGGTAACTATATTGATTACCCCTGCAATAGCGTCAGAGCCATATTGTGCTGAGGCACCGTCCCTTAAGACTTCCACACGGTCTATAGCATCTAAGGAAATGAAATCCATATCAACTGAATTTGCAGACCCACCTGTTGCCGAACTTATTAACTGTGCTCCACTATGGCGTCTTTTGCCATTTACTAGAACCAATAATTGATTGGGGCCCAAACCTCTTAAAGAAGGCGGTGTAACCGATGCACTAAGGTCACCTCCCTGCGATCTAACAGCCGTAAACGATGGTGCGGAAGCAACAAGTAATTGACCAACATCCAATTGTGGCATGTTAATGGCCTGTTTACTTACGCTGATAACATCTACAGGAGCTGCCGTCTGTAATTTTGTTCTTGCTTGTCCTCTTGAACCTACTACTATGGTCTCTGTCAATTGTTGTGCGGATTCTTCAAGAATAGCATTAATCGTTGTTTTACTATTTACGGGTATTTCTAGTTTGGCATAACCTATAAAAGAATATACAAGTATGGCATCACTTGATGCCATAATGGAGTAAAGGCCATCAAAATCTGTAATGACACCTTTAGTGGTTCCTTTGACCATAACGTTAACGCCGGGCAAGGGTCCTTGTGTGTCAGACACTTTACCGTTAATTGTAATTTCCTGTGCTTGTGCTACGAATAGTGTACATAGTAACAAGAAGGATAATGTTAGAATTTTCTTCATAATCATGTGAGTTTAGTTGTTGCTCAATAGTATGCCTACCTAAAAAGCGTTTCTGTGGTTAGCAGAAATACTACTGGGGGAATACCTTATGCGTAAAAGAAAAGTTCCGGATACTTTACAGGTCAAAAAATCATGTTATTAGGTGACTAATTGACTTATACAATATTATAAATTGTTGTATCGAATTAAAAATGGCGGCAATTCGTTATGTATTGATTATGAGTGTATTAATGGTGTATTTTTTAAATGATCGACAGTTTTTTAGAAAAAATCTATCATTAATTCAATTTTTTGGATTTTTGGAATTGGAAATGTGTCAATCTGGTATTATTGCCCAAAAATGTGCTTTTTATGTAATTAATAATTTGATTAGATAAAAATAAATAAAACGTCAATTTTTGGCTTTTTTATTGCTTTATTATCACCAAATATTATATTATTATAAATTAAATTTGTTAAAAATCCTTAAAACCTTATAATAATTCAACGATAGTTAAATATTGGTTGAAATAGCTGTAAAAACCTTTAGCACAGATGAGAAATAAATTAGATCAGGTTGATTTCAATATTTTAAACATTTTAGCGGAAAACGCGCAGACCCCCTATACAGATGTAGCCAAGAAATTGATTGTTTCTCCTGGCACGGTACATATGCGAATGCGAAAGATGAGAGAAATGGGATTAATTACCGGTGCTACTTTAAGTTTGGACTATGCTAAAATGGGGTGGAAGATGACTATATTCTTAGGTATCTTTTTAAGTGAGATCAGCCTATTTAAAAAAGTAATGGCACGGTTGAACGAGATTGAAGAAGTAGTGAAAATACATCACGTAACAGGAAAATACGATGTCTTTATAAAGATGCACGCAAGAGATAGTTTTCACTACAAACAAGTATATCAAGATGAAATTCTAAGTATTTCTGGTATACGTGGTATAGAATCATTCATTTCTATTGAAGAGAATTTAGAACGTCATATTCGATTCGTAGAAGTTGAAGAAGATTAATTACAGTAGTTTCATTTTTTTTGCAATTTCAACTAACTGGTTACTTTCTAGCATAGCTTTCATTTGACAAAAGAGCCGCACCTGCCGCTTTTGGTTTCAATTTTAGATGTTGTATTACTCTTCCCTTTCTACTTAACCATAGGTTATTAAAGCAAACGTTAAGTGTTTTACGGTCATTCATCTGTGTAATTGACCAATTGACAACATTTATGAAATAAATGGCATTAATTTTTTCAAGAACACCGTAATTTTGCATTCCCTTAAAAAAACAATTGTTGAAAGATATACTTATAGCGGCACTTTGGAGCATCTCGCCATTAGGAGAGGCTAAAGTTGGTATTCCATACGGTCTTCTACAAGGTGGTAATATTTATGTCATATTTTTAGTTTGTTTTTTAGCCAATGTTCTGGTCTTTCCAATAATGATGTTTTTTCTAAACACGGTCAATAGGTATTTGTTGAGATGGCATTTTTACAAAAAGAACGCAATATTTGTGGCAAGAAGGGCAAAAACTGGATCTGGTGATCAAATTAAGAAGTATGGTTTTTTCGGACTCATATTTTTCGTAATGTTGCCCGTGCCAGGTACTGGTGTTTATGCCGGTAGTATTGCTAGCTACCTATTTAAAATTGAAAGAAAGAAAGCCTTTTTGGCGAATACGATAGGTATATTTTTATCTTCTTTGATAGTTTGGGCAACTACTTTGTTGACCATGAAGGGAATGGCATAATTTATAAACTCCAATATTTTTTATCCATTTATTTTGTGAATAACTATACCCAATTTTAATTTCATTTACTGACATGTACTTTTAAATTTGTAGCTTTTTTAAGCTATGGATACCCTTAAAATTGGAGACAAATTATATAATGTTGAACAGAACGGATTCAGCGATTTTGCACGTTATTCTTTTTCTGAAGTAGTACGACTTACCGAAACCTTGGCGGTGTTAAAGAATGGTGTAAGGCTCATTAACAGACCTAAACAGTCTTACATTATGGAAGATGTAGGCTATTCCGTGAATAGGAATAAGGGCTCGCATTGGCATATTGTTTCTTTAAAAGCAATTAGAAATGCCCAGATAGAAAATGAAAAAATACGTATTCATGATTGGTTTGAAGAGAAGCAATTCACTTTAAAAGAGAAGCAATATATCTATAAATTGTTCAAAGCTGATGAAGAGCAATAATCTTTAAAAGTAGTATAGTTATTACAAGAAATGAACAGACCGTTTTTTAATTAAAAAACTCTTATTACCTTTACGCCGTTGTGTTGTGTCTCAAAGCAATTTGAGGCAATTGTGTTTATCGAATTTAATCGATAGAACCCAATGAAAGGCTTTCCATTAAGGGAGGCTTTTTTTGTTTTAACCCTATAGTTTATGTATCACGTAATGCAATAATGAGGCGGCTAATTTTGCTGTTTTATCGTCAATGTCATACTTAGGGTTTAGTTCTACCACATCTAAACCCACTAATTTTCCGGACTCTATAATAAGTTTTAAACTTTCAATTACAATATCTGGAGAAAAACCCATGGGTGAAGGTGCGCTTACACCTGGTGCAAAAGCGGAAGAAAACCCATCTAAGTCTATTGTAGTGTATACATAATCCACATCCTCAAGAAATTGAATAATCCTTAATTGTACATGTTCAAGGTAGTTCATGTTAAAGTACTCCTGAAAGAGGTAGTTGACTTGATGCAACTCTGCGAATTCAAATAAATCTTTGGTATTGGCATCTTTACGTATGCCTAAAGGCATGTATTTGATAGACTGACCATTTTTATTATGATCTAAGGCAATTTGGTAAAATGGGGTTCCAGAATTATTGCCGTTTGTTTGTGCCCTTAAATCAAAATGAGCATCAAAATTTATAATTCCTATTTTTTCTTCGGGTTTTATATGTTGTAGTAACCCATTATAATGAGCATAAGATAAATCATGACTACCTCCAATAAGTATTGGGGTTGTTCTATTTTTTATTAAAAAGCTTACTGCATTGGCGCATTCTTTCTGTAATTCTTCTAAGTTTTGATGTTTACATTCTAAATTTCCAAAATCTATTAGCAGGGTATCTTTATCTAAATGATTTGGCATTTTACCTAATTGCTTTCGAATAGCATTAGGACCCATGGCTGAACCAACTCTTCCCTGGTTGCGTCTAACTCCTTCATCGCTATTATAGCCTAATAATGCAATAGTCTTATTAGTGGTAGCTGAGTAAGATTCGCTTAGGTTAGAAAATGATACTTTTTCATGCAGATAAAGTTGTTGTTCAGAGCTTCGTCCAAACCAATTATCGGTATTCGCTAACTTATAAGTAGACATATCATTCTTTTTTTGGAATCATGAATCTTGAAATTCCTGATAACTTGAGGGAATTAAAATTCTAAAAAGTGTTTTAGCTAAACGAAAAAGTAATACTAATCTTACTTTTTGCTATGTTAAATGTGAATATTTAGTTTTATGATGACTTAATTAGTCGCCTTAATCTTTAAAATAAATCTTCTAGAAGCTTGTCTGCCACCAAGGTAGGGAAGGTTATTTTTAGAGTTTTTGTTCGTTCCATTTCTCGTTGCATCGCAAACATAGCCTCTTTGTTTCTTGCCCAGCTACGTCTAGCTATTCCGTTGTTTACATCGTAGAAGAGCATATTTTTTAATTTACGTGCGGCATCTTTAGAACCATCTAACACCATACCGAAACCACCATTGGTGACTTCTCCCCAACCAACGCCGCCGCCATTGTGTATAGATACCCAAGTTGCTCCTCTAAAACTATCGCCAATGACATTATGTATTGCCATGTCTGCAGTAAATTTACTACCGTCGTAAATATTGCTTGTTTCTCTGTACGGTGAATCTGTACCACTAACATCATGGTGGTCCCGACCTAAAATTACAGGAGCGTGTAATTCTCCATTTTCAATGGCTTCGTTAAAAGCCAAGGCTATTTTTGCCCTGCCTTCGGCATCGGCATATAAAATTCGTGCTTTAGAACCAACAACTAGCTTGTTTTGCTCAGCTTCGGCTATCCATTTAATATTGTCTGATAGTTGCTGTTGAATTTCTGCGGGTGCTTCCTTTTTTATTTCTTTTAATACACGTAATGCAATGGCATCGGTTTTTTGTAGATCTTCTATTTTTCCTGATGAGCATACCCAACGAAATGGTCCAAATCCGTAATCGAAACACATGGGACCTAAAATGTCTTGCACATACGACGGATACTTAAAGTCTATTTTGTTTGCTGCCATTACATCGGCACCTGCTCTTGATGCTTCCAATAAAAAGGCATTGCCATAATCAAAGAAATAGGTGCCTTTTTTTGTATGCTTATTAATTGCTTCTGCATGCCTACGAAGCGATTCTTGTACTTTTGTTTTAAATGCGTCAGGATCTTGATTCATCATCTCATTAGATTCTTCAAAAGTCAACCCGACAGGATAATATCCACCTGCCCACGGATTATGTAAAGAGGTTTGATCAGAACCTAGGTGAATGAATAATTCTTCTGTATAAAATTTTTCCCAAACATCGACCACATTACCTATATATGCGAGTGATACTACTTGGTTTTTAGATGTGGCTTCCTTTGTTCTTGCTACTAAAACATCTAAATCCTCTATCAATTCATCTACCCAACCTTGTTCATGTCTCTTTTTTGCTGCAAGCGGATTCACTTCTGCGCAAATGGTAATACATCCGGCAATGTTACCGGCTTTTGGTTGTGCACCGCTCATTCCGCCTAAACCTGCAGTCAAGAATATTTTTCCATTGGGATTTTCATCCGTATTTAACACCTTTCTAAATGCGTTCATTACTGTAATTGCAGTACCATGAACAATACCTTGCGGACCTATGTACATATAGGAGCCCGCAGTCATTTGACCGTATTGTGTTACCCCAAGTGCATTGTATTTTTCCCAATCGTCTTGTTTGGAGTAATTCGGAATCATCATTCCGTTTGTGACTACAACTCTTGGTGCTTCTTTGGATGATGGGAATAATCCCATTGGGTGACCGGAATAGATATGTAAGGTTTGTTCGTCGGTCATTTCAGATAAATACTGCATGGTTAATAGATACTGCGCCCAATTTTGGAAAACGGCTCCGTTACCACCATAGGTAATGAGTTCTTGCGGATGTTGTGCAACGGCAGGGTCCAGATTATTCTGAATCATGAGCATGATGGCTGCAGCGTGACTAGTCTGTGCCGGATATGCTGAAATAGCACGGGCATGCATATCATAAGAGGGTTGAAAGCGATACATGTAAATTCTGCCATAGGTCTGTAATTCTTCAGCAAATTCAGGAGCCAATACTGAATGCCAGTCAGCAGGAAAATAACGCAAGGCATTTCTAATTGCCAATTGCTTCTCTTCTTTAGAAAGTATCTGCTTTCTATTTGGCGCATGACTAACCGCTGAAGAACGTTCCTTTCTTGGAGGTAATTCAGTAGGTATCCCTTGTTGTATTTCTGACTTAAAATCCATTTTTTATGTTTTGAGCTATAGAATTAGAATATTTTAAGAGTTCCCCCTTTGGGGGCTAGGGGGCTTTATGTCTATCAAAAACCAACTCACCATTTTTCCATATCATACACGGTTTTAGATTACCTTGATTGTACAGAATATCTTGGTAATTATCGGAGTGAAATACCGCCAGGTCAGCTAAAAGTCCCACTTCCAATTTGCCGCGATCTTCTAATTTTAAAGCTGCCGCTGCTCTAAATGTGATTCCTGCTAGAACCTCGGCATTGGTCAATTTTTCAAATGTTCCCAGAATACTGGCTTGGGTCAGTAAATCGCCCATTGGTGCGGACCCAGGGTTGTGGTCACTTGCTATGGCAAGTGCTGCTCCCGTATCTAACAGTTTACGTGCGGGTGTAAAATCGCACCCTAATCCTATTGACGCTCCGGGTAATGCTACGGCAATGGTTTCGCTGTTTGCCAACAGTGCTATTTCGGTATCTGTACTAGCTTCAAGATGGTCTGCACTTATCGCATTAAACTCAACTGCTACTTTGCTACCACTCGTGGAGAACTGATCTGCATGTACGGTGATGTTAAAATCTAGTTCACTTGCTTTGGTGAAATATCCCTGAATATCATCCGCGGAAAAAGCACTTTGTTCGATAAAAGCATCCATTCTATGGGTTAGATTTTCCTCTTTAAGAACATGGAAAAGTTCCTCACTTATCATTTTTAAATATTCCTTCTCTGAACCTTTAAAATCTTTGGGTAACATATGCGCAGCAAGGCATGTAGCTATCAATTCTGGTAATGCCTTTTCATTAGCTTCTTTAATTGCGCGAAGCATTTTCAATTCTTCAACTACTGTTAGCCCGTAGCCACTTTTAACCTCTAGGGTAGTCGTTCCATTTTTTAAATGCCGATTGGCTCTTTTAATGGTGTTTTTGATTAGTTCTTCTATGCTTGCTTTTCGGGTTTCGGTAACGGTATCCCAAATGCCACCACCGGCTTTTCCAATTTCTAAGTATGTTTTACCCGCATTTCTCATGGCGTAGTCTTTTGCGCGAGACCCACCAAAACAGATATGGGTATGGGCGTCTACAAAGCCAGGAAGGCAAACATGTTTTCCTTTTAATAATTGGATGTCCGCTGCTGAATATTTCGATTTTAAGTCTTCAAAATTCCCTGTGGCTAAGATGAGGTTGTCTTCGATTAAAATTCCGCCATCGGCAATCACCTGAAGCTCATGGTCGGCAATTGCACCTTTCAATGCCAACCCGGTCATAGGAATGATTTGTTTAAACGGACCTATAAGTGTTCTTTTTGTCATTAGATTAGTAGTTTTCGAACTCTTCTGAGTGTTTTGTCTTTAAAGATATGTTATGTTCCGCTTGTACGCGGTCTATAACTTTAAGTATGGTTTGATCTTTTATCATAGCAATACCTTTTTCAATATCGTCTGCAAATACGCGGTCTTTACTTGCAAAAGCTACTTGCTCGCGAACCGCATTATGTACCTCGTCTAAATATACGCCCGATTTCAAAGGTTTTCTAAATTCAAAAGCTTGAGCAGCGGTCAGTAATTCAATTGCCAAAATCTTCTCAACATTACCAATAACCTGCAACGCTTTTCTACCACCAATAGAGCCCATGCTCACATGGTCTTCTTGACCTAATGAAGTAGGAATACTATCTGCGCTTGATGGAAAGCAAAGTCCCTTATTTTCACTTGCCAATGCTGCAGTAGTGTATTGTAAAATCATGTATCCGGAATTGATGCCGGTATCGTTCATGAGAAGTTTTGGAACACCGGGACTATTACCTTCTAAGGATAAATAAATACGCCGGTCGGAAATGTTTCCGATTTCTGATGCTGCTAAACACGCATAATCCAATGCCATAGCCAAAGGCTGACCGTGAAAATTACCACCACTTATAGTCAATTCTTCATCTATAATTACCGGATTGTCGGTGACCGAGTTTAACTCTACTTCCAATAATTCTTTTAGATGTAACCAAGCTGTTCTTGAAGCTCCATGAACTTGTGGAATACAGCGGATGGAGTAGGGGTCTTGGACTTTCTCACAATCTACATGGGCTTCCATGATTTCTGAACCTTTTAATAATTTCTTTACTCGTTTTGCCACATGCACATTCCCTTTAAATGGACGCAGTGCATGAAGCTCGTTATAGAATGGTTTTACAGAACCCTGTAAACCTTCTATCATCATAGCACCAATAACATCAGCTTGTGCCGAAATAGAATGTAATTGTGCTACTACTTTTACGGCATGTGCCGCTATAAATTGTGTGCCATTTATCAATGCCAGTCCTTCTTTTGGTCCCAATTCAATTGCTGTCAATCCTGTTTTTTTGAAAAGGGTTTCAGTAGTTATCGTTTCATTTTTGTATTCTACCTTACCTAAACCAATAAGTGGTAGAAATAAATGGGAAAGTGGCGCTAAATCTCCTGATGCACCAACAGAACCTTGCGATGGCACTATAGGAATGGCATCATTTTCTATATGCCAAATAATACGTTTTAGTGTTTGTAATGCTATCCCAGAATATCCTTTTGCCAACGATTGTACTTTAAGAATCAGCATTAATTTTGCAATGTCTTTTGCTATAGGGTCACCAACACCTACACTGTGACTCTGCAGTATGTTGGTCTGTAAAATATTGGTCTCTGACTTTGATATTTTAGTGGTACATAATGGTCCAAAACCTGTATTAATTCCATAAACAGGATGACCTTTATCTACAATGTTTTGTACAATTTTCCAGCTTTTGGTTATTTTGTTTTCCGTAGCTTTAGACAGTATAGGAGAAAATTCACCATGTACAATTTGCATTGCTTTCCCTGATGTAAGCCAATCTTCGCCCAATTTAAACGTCTGTTTGCTCATAGCTATCTATCTTGAATATTGTAATTAAAATTAATGACTATTTTTGATACTTGGTAATATCATTTTTATCATTAATTAATAACTATGAGTAATCAGATAGAATTGCGACACCTAACCTATTTCCTAGCGGTAGCGCAAGAATTACACTTTAGAAAGGCTGCAGAAAAATTATTTATTTCGCAACCGGGACTTAGTAGGCAGGTGAAGCAGATGGAAGAGATTCTAGAGACCCAATTATTCGAAAGAAATAAGAAAAAAGTGACATTAACACCAGCAGGTCACTACTTAAAGAAGGAGGTTGAATTTATTTTCAACCATCTAGAAAAAGTAGAACGACAATTGAAGTTGGTGGGCGATGGTAATAGAGGCGAACTGCGTATTGGTTTTTTAGGTTCTGCGATGCAACAGGTAATACCCGAATTATTACTTGGGTTAAAGGAAAACTATCCAAAGGTAAAAACATCTTTAGAGGAACTTTCTAATGTTGCCCAAGTAGATGATGTTTTAAAAGATAAATTGGATGTAGGTTTTGTGCGGGTTTCAAGGGTGCCAAGTACCTTGGAAATGAAAACAGTATTTACGGATACTTTTTCGTTAGTGTTGCCAGAAAGATACCCGATGCTTACAAGGGAGTTTGACGGGATGCAACGATTTGCCAATGAAGATTTCATATTGTTTAGTCAGGCTTATAGTCCGTTGTATTATGACACTATAATGAGTATTTGTCAAGATGCTGGTTTTGCACCTAAAGTCTCTCACAAATCGGTTCATGCGCATACTATTTTTAAGCTGGTAGAAAATCACATGGGCATTGCAATTGTACCTACTTCTTTGCAAAACGGATTTCAAATGCGGGTGAAGTTTGTGGAACTAAAGGATATTCCCCAACGAGCAGAATTATCGGTTATTTGGAAAAAGGAACATACCAACCCTGTTCTTAAGAATTGTATGGAGTTGCTTTTAAAAGATAAGTTTTAATACTTATGTAACATAGAATGAGGTTTTCAAATCTTAATTTTACTTTGGTTACGAAAGGGAGAAAATAGAAAATAGAGAATAGAAAAGAGAAATTTGGCGTGCTGCGCTTAGCGTAATGCGCACAGCGAATAAACGAAAATATGATATTTGATATAATAAAGAAGAGGCGATCGGTATTTCCGGTACAGTATAATGATACACCAATTGCGAAGGCAGATATAGAGAAGGTGTTAGAAGCGGCGAACTGGGCTCCAAACCATAGGTGTACAGAACCATGGCGATTTAAAGTGATTCAAGGTGAAGCAAAGGGTAGACTTGGAGTTTTCTTAGCAAAAAAGTATGAAGATCTTGATCCGAAGCCAAAGGCAATGAAGATTAAGAAATTACAAGAGAATCCTAAAATGGCAAGCGCAATTATTGCTATTTGCATGCAAAGAGATCCTAACGAATCAATACCTGAATGGGAAGAAGTGGCAGCAGTTGCCATGGCCGTACAAAACATGTGGTTGCAATGTACTGAAATGGGTATTGGATGTTATTGGTCTTCTCCGGCACTCATAAACCACATGGGTGAATTTTTAAATTTAGCCAATGGCGAAAAATGTTTAGGATTTTTCTACATGGGTAATTTCAATGAAGAATTGACCAAAGGAAAACGCGGGCCTATTGAAAGTAAAACAGAATGGATAACGGAGTAATATCTCCTTTAATTAAAGAAAGGAAATAGGGCGTTACTATGCTCCCAAGCTTTTGAAATGAAGAGTCCCAAATAAACAATGGCGACCATAAATTTCAAAAAAGTACCCGTTAAAAATCCTAAAAAAGAACCAAAAGCCGCTTTCGTAGCGGTTTTTTTGTCCGCCTTATTTAATAACTCTCCCACTAAAGCACCCACAAAAGGCCATATGATAATTCCGAAAGGTCCTAGAACCGGGAATATTAAAGCAACCAATAATCCTACCGTGGTTCCTATAACTCCCGCTTTCGTACCTCCAAACTTCTTTGTTCCTATGGCTGGTATTACGTAATCTAATCCGAAAACTACTAAGGCTATAGCTAGTGTAATAGCTAAAAACGTCCAATTCATGGTAATGGCGCTTGTAGAGTAAAGTAGCAGCAAACCTACCCAACTAATTGGTGGTCCTGGTAAAACGGGTAAAAAGCTTCCTAAAATGCCCACAAGCATTAAAATGAATCCTAGAACTAATAAAAATATATCCATTGTAAATAGTAAGTGTTGCTTATAAGACTAATATAGGTTGCATTTGTTACATGATCACCTATCAAAATAAATTTTTTCAACTATAAAGTTAGTTTAAACTAAATATTTAGTTATATTTGAGCATAGAACTAAAAGATTAGTTGAATGAAGCTGTTGACAAAAGCAGAGGAAGAAGTGATGATTGTGTTATGGGAATTACAGAAATGTAACGTAGCATCGATCATTGAAAAATTACCTGAACCAAAACCGGCATATAATACCGTTTCTACGATTGTTAGAATTTTAGAAAGCAAGGGCTTTGTTGATCATGAACAAGTAGGTAAAGGGTATTTGTATTTCCCTTTGGTGAAGAAATCAGATTACAGTAATCAATCCATCAACAAATTGGTAGACGGCTATTTTCAAGGTTCATTTAAAAGTATGGTGTCGTTTTTCATGAAGAAAAATGATATGAGCCTGTCTGAATTAGAGTCGGTATTAAATGAAATTAAAAAGGAAAAACCATGATACAATACATTTTGGAGTGCATCGCCTTTCAACTTCTTTTCTTAGTTATTTATGACTTTTTTCTAAAGAAAGAGACATTTTTTCAATGGAATAGGCTGTATTTAATCGGAACCTTTGTTTTGTCTTTGATATTACCTTGGGTAAAAATTGAAGCTTTTAAGCAGCAAGTACCGCAGACATTTGCCCAATACCCAGAATATTTATGGGAATTACAAAATGAAGCGGTTGTGGTTCAATTTCAGGAATCAGCCAGCTGGAATCTTACTTGGCAAGAAGGTATTTTTTATGGCGGAATGCTTGTAGCATTAATGTTATTCGGATTAAAAATTAGACAATTATATCTCTTGAGAAAGAGCGGGAAAAAAATTTCTTACCCTTTGTTTACCCAGATTGTTATAGAAAATAGCAACATTGCTTTTTCATTTTTTAAATCCATTTTTATTGGAGATAAGGTGTTGAAAATGAAGCATGATACCATAATCGCTCACGAATTGGTACATATAAAACAAAGGCATACGTACGACTTGTTGTTCTTTGAGCTCATGCGAATTGTAGGCTGGTTTAATCCGCTAGTGTACGTATATCAAAATCGCATTTCAGAATTACATGAATTTATTGCCGATGCTCAAGTATCAAAAGAACATAAATCAGATCATTATGAGCAGTTATTGGCTCAGGTTTTTCAGACCGAACATATATCATTCATCAATCAATTTTTTACACAATCATTAATCAAAAAACGAATAATCATGTTACAAAAATCAAAATCAAAAAAAGTTTGGCAGTTGAAGTATTTACTGTTAGTACCCATGGTGCTGGGAATGTTGTTTTATACTAGTTGCGAGATGTCGCCAAAATCAGAAAACGATGAATCCATTAATGGAACTTCATTATCTACAAGTGTTGATGTTCCTTATGCTGTAGTTGATGAAGTCCCAATTTTCCCAGGCTGTGAAGATGCAGACGATAAGCGCGCTTGCTTTAATGAGAAAATTCAAAAACACATCGGTAAGCATTTTAATTACCCTCAAAAGGCTCAAGATGCTAATATAGAGGGACGAGTAAGTACGATGTTCACTATTTCCTCTGAGGGAACAATTGAAAATATTAAAATGCGTGGTCCAGATAAGCTGCTGGAAGATGAGGTGGAACGCATAATTAAAAGGTTGCCAAAGATGACACCTGGAAAGCAATCTGGTAAAGTAGTAAATGTTCCTTTTTCAATTCCTGTACAATTTGTTTTAGATAATACTACTAGTTCTACATCAAACGAGAAAACATACATGAATGAAAATGATGTTCCTTTCGCCGTGGTTGACGAGGTTCCAATTTTTCCTGGTTGTGAAAATGCAGATGATAAACGAGCTTGCTTTAATGAGAAAATGCAGCAACATATTGGGAAACATTTTAAGTACCCCAAAGCAGCTGTAGATGCTAATATTGACGGTAGGGTAAGTACTATGTTTATGATTACTTCAGAGGGAACTATAGAGAACATTAAAATGCGTGGTCCAGATAAGCTGTTGGAAGATGAGGTGGAGCGTATAATAAAAAGGTTGCCAAAGATGACTCCAGGAAAGCAATCAGGGAAAGCAGTTAATGTACCTTTTTCTATTCCTGTTAATTTTAAGTTGCAGTGAGTCTAAAGTTAATATTCTATAGTAGGTTTTAATTGTTGAAATAACTCCTCAAAAAAATCGTAATTTCACCAGTAGAACAGGTGAAATGAAACGAGTTATCTATTTTCTTGTGTTAATTTTAATAAGTTCTTGTTCGTTCTTTGAGTCTAAACAAAAAAGAACGCAAGAACTTATTGATGAAGAATTACGACATATAGATTGGAACAGTGTAGATTCATATCCGTTCTTTTACACTTGTGATGAAGCGGTTACTAAAGATCAGCAGAAAATTTGCTTTGAAGAAACCTTAATCTCCCATTTTCAAGAAACCTTAAATGATTTTGAATTCACCTTGACAGATAAGGAAAGTGAAACCGTTGAGGTTATTTTTGTTATTGATACCTTAGGTCGAATAAGAGTTAATAAAATTCATAAAAATGCGCTGGTATTAAACCAAATGCCAGAATTTGATGGCGTTATTACACAAAGCTTAAAGAATCTTCCTAAACTTGCACCTGCTTTAAAAAGAGGGATTCCGGTGAATACTAAATATCGAATTCCGGTTCAATTAAATACAAACTAAGCATTTTGGCGAACGAGAAAATAATTTTGGGTATTGACCCAGGTACTACTATTATGGGTTTCGGACTCATTAAGGTAGTGGGTAAAAAGATGGAGTTTATTCAAATGAACGAATTGCTTCTTCAAAAATATAACGACCCATACACTAAATTAAAACTAATTTTTGAGCGTACTATCGAATTGATAGATACTTATCACCCAGATGAGATTGCAATAGAAGCACCTTTCTTTGGAAAGAACGTACAATCGATGCTTAAATTAGGTAGAGCACAAGGGGTTGCTATGGCAGCGGGACTATCACGTCAAATACCGATTACCGAATACTTGCCCAAAAAAATCAAAATGGCGGTTACCGGAAATGGAAATGCTAGTAAAGAGCAAGTCGCTAGAATGTTACAAAGCGTATTGGGACTAAAAACACTCCCTAAAAACCTAGATAGCACTGACGGACTTGCTGCTGCCGTTTGTCATTTTTATAACCAAGGTAGAGTTGATGTGGTCGGTAAAAGTTATTCTGGCTGGGATGCTTTTGTGAAGCAGAATGAGAAACGAGTTAAGAAACCTTAACAATGACCAATAAACAATTAACAATAATTAATTGGCAATGAATAATGAAAATCCTCTTTTGAGTAAATCTTATGATTTTGCTTTGCAAATTGTTAAATTATATCAAGAACTAACGAAGAATAAAAGGGAGTATGTTCTATCGAAACAACTATTGAGAGCAGGAACTTCTGTAGGTGCGAATATAGCAGAAGCTAATGGCGCTATATCAAAAGCAGATTTTTCTGCTAAGATTTCAATAGCCTATAAAGAAAGTTTAGAGACTAAATATTGGTTAAACCTTTTAAAAGATTCAGAATATATTAAAGTGTCAATTGCGAATGGGCTAAATGAAAACGCTGATGAACTTTCTAAAATAATGTTTGCTATACTTAAATCTACAAGGATTAAAAAACAAGCATAATTGTTAACTGTTTATTGCTAATTGATAATTGAACACATGAGCGGTATCTACATCCACATTCCATTTTGCAAGCAAGCTTGCCATTATTGCGATTTTCATTTTTCTACTACGATAGGGAAGAAAGAACAGATGGTGAATGCATTGTGTAAAGAACTACAGCTGCGTAAAACGGAGTTTTCAGAGGAAACTGTTGCTACTATCTATTTTGGCGGTGGTACGCCGTCTGTTTTGGAGACTGCGGAAATTGAGCAGTTGATCAGAACGGTTCTCGAATATTATAATGTTGTGGACAATCCTGAGATTACCTTAGAGGCGAATCCTGATGATTTATCCGAAGAGAAAATACTACAACTGGCAGCTAGCCCAATAAACCGATTGAGTATAGGTATTCAATCGTTTTTTGAGGAAGATTTAAAGCTGATGAATAGGGCTCATAAAGCTTTGGAAGCTGAAAAGTGTTTGCAATTAGCAAGTGCGCATTTCGATAATATTTCAATTGATCTGATTTACGGAATGCCGAATATGACTTTAGAGCGATGGAAGCAAAATATTAATAAAGCACTTGGTTTTAATATTCCCCATATTTCTAGTTATGCTCTTACGGTTGAACCAAAAACCGCACTTGCTAAGTTTGTGGAAGATGGATTGATTACTCCCGCTACTGACGAAGAAACGCAAGAGCATTTTAACCTGCTGAACGATACTTTGCTTGCAGCAGGATTCAATTGTTACGAGATTTCCAATTTTGGTAAACCAGGGTATTACTCTAAGAATAACTCTGCCTACTGGCAGCAGAAAAAATATATAGGTATTGGTCCGTCTGCACATTCTTTTGATGGTGTACGCAGAGGATGGAATATTAATAATAACCCTAAGTATATAAAATCCATAGCGCGGAATATATTACCCATGGAGGTGGAAGTACTTTCTGCGACCGATAAATACAACGAGTATGTGATGACAGGCTTGCGGACTATCTGGGGTGTGTCTCTTACTAGAATATCAACTGAATTCGGTCCTCAATACAAAGAATATGCGCTAATGCAAGCCGATAAGTTTCTAGAAGAGCATTTACTTTTTGTTGACGGTGACATTCTGAAGACCACTAAAAAAGGGATGTTTCTAGCAGACGGCATTGCGGCAGATTTGTTTATGTTGAATTTGAAATAATCTATTTGCAAAGTTGAGGTAAAACGTACTGTCAGTTCGAGTGATTTTTATTGAAGTGTAACGGAAATAATAAATTGTATCGAGAACAGGTTTGGAACACGACTACTCATAGCTATTACGAAAACTTCTTTTTCGAAAGATTCGGCAATTCGTCGTATTCTCCTGCAATAAGCGCTCTTTTCTTAGCTTTTGACCATTTTTTAATACGCTTTTCGGTTTCAATTGCGATATTGGGGTCAGTGAATTCACAATAATAGACTAGAGTGACAGGTCTTCTTTTGCTTGTGTAGCTGTCCTTATATTTACCTGATTGGTGTGATTCTAACCTTTGAGTTAGTCTAGAGGTTATGCCGGTGTAAAAAGTGCTGTCGGCACATTCCAATATATAAACATAGTAAGTTATCACCTTTTCAATTTACGATTTAGATGTTTACAAACGAGTTCTCGATACAAATTTCTTCGTGCCTCAAAAATTCACTCGAAGTGACAAGAGTACTAGAAACAATCATTTTGTTAAGGTTAATATTAAACGTTTTGTCAGTTCGAGTGATTTTTTATTGAAGTGTAACGGAAATTAAAAATTGTATCGAGAACAGGTTCGGAACACGCGAGCTTCTCGATACAAATTTTCTCGTACCTCGTAAATCCACTCGAAGTGACATTAGTACTTGAAATAGTCTATTTGTCAGAGGTGGTATAAAATGTACTGTCAGTTCGAGTGATTTTAAGCTGCAATGTAATGGAAGTATAAAATTGTATCGAGAACAGGATTTGACACGAACAGGCTTCTTGATTCACTTTATTACAGGCTATGTATCGAGAACAGGCTAGGGACACGAATATTCACATCTTCTAGAATCCTTCGAAATAACCGCCCAAAAAGTTGTAAATTTCTTATCTCAAAGCTGCCTTATAATTTGAGTGTAAGTAAAATGAAGACTACCATAACCCATAATGCCAACGAGTACAAAATAGACCTGTCTAAACCCTTGGATATTTCCATACCAATCACTAATAAAGATGATAACGTAAACGCTTGGTATATTGATGCCCCAAAGATAGAGCCACATCGAGAGAAGGATTTTGTTGGGAGTATTCCGGCAGGGGCGAGCACCAATTTTTATGATATATCTTTCAATCCGCATGCACATGGTACGCATACCGAATGTGTTGGTCATATTTCTGCAGCGCATCAATCTATAAATCAGCATTTAAAACAGTTTTTCTTTTTGGCTGAGGTGATTACGATTACACCATCTAAAGAAAAAGGAGATTTGGTCATTACAAAAGATCAATTTCAAAAGTTACTTGGCGGTAAAACACCAAAGGCACTAGTGATAAGAACGCTTCCTAATCTGGCATTAAAACTAAATAGGCAGTATTCGCATACCAACCCGCCTTACATATTAGAGGATGCCATGGTGTTATTAAAAGATTTGGGAGTGGAGCATTTGTTGATCGACTTGCCATCTGTAGACAAGGAAAAAGATGATGGCAAGCTTCTGGCACACAAGGCATTTTGGAACTTCAATTCAGAGGTGAGATTGAACGCTACCATTACGGAGTTCATATATGTTCCAGATTCCATTACTGATGGTTCGTACTTTGTAAACTTGCAGGTGGCACCTTTTGAGAATGACGCTAGCCCAAGCAGACCGGTGCTTTATAAAATAGAATAATTATGAAAAATCTACTAAAATTAGAGGAACTCGCCTTAATGGTGCTCGGTATTTTTATGTTCGGCTTGTTAGGTTATCAATGGTGGTGGTTGCCAGTTTTGATACTTACGCCAGATATTTCAATGTTGGGTTATTTACTAGGTTCCAAAATAGGTGCAGTGTGTTATAATATCTTTCACCATAGGGGATTCGCCGTACTATTATACTTTGTAGGTATTTATTTTATGTTACCTATAATACAATTAATAGGTACAATTCTTTTTATACATACCGCCATGGACCGTATCTTTGGCTACGGACTCAAATATAATAAGGGGTTTAAGTTTACGCATTTAGGCGAAATAGGAAATAACAATGGATAATATATTTGATACGATTCTCGGTCTGGTTTTAGGGGCTATTGGTATGTATTGGCTTTTTAATTTTTTTAAAGGCAAGAAAAGTAAAGAGATCACAACACACCAATCTACCGTGTTGTTAGAGAAGATGAAAAGTGTTTGCAAATTGATATCTGTTGAAGGCGAATTTGCAGAAATCTACCAGTATGAAAATGTGAAAGATTTCATGAGTTTAGTGAGTAGTAAAAAGAAGGCTTTGGTAGTTATAAAAGCTAAAGCACATATTGGTTATGATCTAAGTAAACTTTTAATGCATGCCGATGAGAAAAAGAAAAAAATAGTTCTTGATAATTTTCCGCAACCGGAAGTACTAAGTATTGAACCAGAACTGGAGTTTTATGATATTAAAAGTGGATTTTTTAACTTTTTTGCTCCAGATGATTTAACCAAATTAAATGCGGAAGCCAAAGCACATATAAAGGAAAAGATTCCTGAAAGCGGACTAATGGATAATGCAAGAAAAGAAGCCTTGCAAACAGTTTTGATTATGGAAAAGATTGTTGAAACCATTGGTTGGACGCTTGATTATTCCGCACTTAAAATTCCGCAGAAACAAATAGAATTACTCGAAGAAAAACAATAAACAACTAAGATTTAATTATGAAAAACGTAATTTGTATCCTTGCAATAACACTAATGACCTCTGTAACTTTTGGTCAAAATGATGATAAAATGACTGAATTCGACGCTAATTTTTCCCATACCGTATTTTTTTGGTTGAAAAATCCTGATAATCAAGCAGACCGAACTGCTTTTGAAACTTCTTTACGTAAGTTTTTAGATAACTCGGCATATGCTAAAACACAATTTATTGGCAAGCCGCCAAAAGCGAGTAGAGATGTGGTAGATGGTTCATTTACGTATTCTTTAATCGTAAGTTTCGACTCTGCTGAATCTCAACAAGCATACCAAGATGAAGCACCGCACAAGGTGTTTATTGCCGAATCTGAAAAGTTGTGGTCTAAGGTCATCGTTTACGATTCTACTGGTATTTAAAAAGTACCATAATTTTAAGGTCAGGTACTGTTTACGGTATTTGACCTTACTCAAATTATGTTCTAAAACCTCAATAGCATGAATGTTGAAGAATACCGAGATTATTGTATTTTAAAGAAAGGAGTAACAGAATCTTTTCCTTTTGATGAGACGACGTTGGTATTCAAAGTTATGGGTAAAATGTTTGCCCTTTGTGGTTTGGATAATGTTCCGTTACGTATCAACTTAAAATGCGAGCCAGAAAGAGCTATAGCACTTCGTGAAGAGCATGAAGGCATTATTGAAGGTTGGCACATGAGTAAAAAGCATTGGAACACTGTATATCTAGATAAAATATCAAAAGACCTTACAAAAGATCTTATTGACCATTCTTATGATTTGGTGGTGTCTAAATTGACTAAGAAAGTGAAGGCGGAGTTGGAGGCACTTTAATTCATCATTCCATTTATAGAAACCACTTTCTAAGGTTATCTTTACCTTTTCTATAATAGGTTGATATTCATGAATAATTTAGAAGAATTTTACACCCAACGCGTACAAAAGTTTGAGGAGCTTATTGAAGCCTTGAATAAGAAACTTTTTTTATTTAGCACGTTACGATTACTGATATTCTTAGGTACAATAGCTGCACTTTATTTCGCTTCGGTAAATGCAAAATATGTGGTTGCCGTGTTATTTGTTGGTATACCATTGTTCTTGTTTTTAGTAAGTAAGTACACAAATCTAAAACTTCAAAAAGCTAAAATTGAAGAGTTGAGAAATCTCAATCAAGTAGAGTTACAAGTGCTAAAAAGAGACTTTTCTAAATTGTCTAACGGAAAAGAATTTGCCGATGATATTCATTTTTTTAGCCAAGATATAGACTTGTTTGGTGAAGATTCTTTTTATCAAATTTCAAATAGAACAAAACTTGCAGAGGGTAGCCTTTTATTAGCCGAAATTTATAAGAAGAATTCCATTAACGACATCGCCGAAAAGCAAGAGGCAATTACTGAAATTGGTGAAAAAGTTGATTGGCGACAAGAGTTTTCTGCGATGGCGGCATTAACGAAAACGGAAACTTCTACACATACTATTGCTAAATGGTTAAAGAATTACGAATCTTTTGTACCAAAGGCAATGAAATTTATTCCGCTAGTATTTTCAATTATTTCAGTGGCTATTTTCATTGCATACTTTTTAGATTACCTACCAGAATCTGTATTGATTACATGGTTGGTTCTAGGTATGATCATTGTTGGTTTATTTACAAAAAAGGTAACCAATTTAGGACAGAGTGCTACCAAAATGAAATCTACTTTTGATCAGTACAATCAATTGCTGTCAATGATAGAAACAACGGGATTTTCGTCTGATCTATTAAAGAAACAGAAATCCAATATATTAAGCAATGGGGAGAATAATTCTAAAGTATTAAAGAAATTCGCTTCGCTTTTAAGTAATCTAGACCGTAATAATAATCTTCTATATCTGATTTTTGCAAATGGATTTTTCCTCCGTTCGTTGACCGATTGCCTTGCGGTAGAAAACTGGATTCAAAAACATGGTAAAAGTGTAGAAATTTGGTTCAATACCATCGCATTTTTTGATGCCTATAGTAGTTTAGGGAACTTCGCTTTTAATCATCCGAATTTCACATATCCTACGATTACCAATGACGGAGTGGTGTTAAAGTCTAAAAATGCAGGTCACCCGTTATTAGATCCAGCGAAAAGTGTATTAAATGATATTACTATTGATGGCGGACAGTTCTTTATTATTACCGGTGCAAATATGGCAGGTAAGAGTACGTTCTTGAGAACGGTATCGCTGCAGATTATGATGGCAAATGTTGGGTTGCCAGTTTGTGCTGAATCTGTAAGTTATTCCCCAATAAAACTAATTACCAGTATGCGTACTACAGATTCATTGACAGATGATGAGTCTTACTTCTTTTCAGAACTAAAGCGCCTTAGATACATTGTAGATGAAATACAAACGGACCGTTATTTTATTGTTTTAGATGAAATTTTAAAGGGAACTAATAGTACTGATAAGGCATTGGGTTCAAGAAAGTTTGTAGAGCGTTTAGTAAAGAGTAAATCTACCGGAATAATCGCTACGCATGATCTTAGTCTTTGCGAAGTCGCTAATGAATATGATGCGGTTAAGAACCATTATTTTGACGCGGAAATCATAGATAACGAACTACATTTTGATTACACGTTTAAAGACGGTATTTGTCAGAATATGAACGCTTCTTTTTTGTTAAAGAAGATGGGGATTATAAAATAGTATTATCAATTTTATATTATAAAATGGATTCACTAACACAAATTGTACTTGGGGCAGCAGTGGGCGAGGCGGTTCTTGGTAAGAAAGTGGGCAATAAGGCTATGCTTTTCGGTGCTATTGCTGGTACCATACCCGATTTAGATGTGATTACCCGTTATTTTCTAGATACCGTTACGGCTACCGAATGGCATAGGGGAGTTAGTCATTCTATTTTCTTTTCAGTAGTATTTGCACCCATTTTTGGTTGGCTGGTCTGGAAAATAAACAAGAAAGAATCTGCTACTTGGAAAGAATGGTCTTGGTTAATGTTCTGGGGTCTCTTTACGCATCCGTTGTTAGATGCTTTTACCACTTGGGGCACACAATTATTCTGGCCGTTTAAAACGAGATTAGCGTTTCAGAGTGTTTTTGTGATAGACCCGTTGTATACTGTTCCGTTTATTATTTTCTTGATATTAGCTATGTTTCAAAAGCGTACTTTTTTGAAACGTAAAAAATATGTGAAACTCGGACTAGTCATTAGTACATCATATTTAGTATTAACATTAGTTTTAAAAGGAATCGCTTTTCAGAAATTTGAAAATGCGCTTGAGGAACAAGGTGTTTCTTATAATGATATGAATACCCGCCCTGCACCATTAAATACGGTACTTTGGATGGCAAATATAGATACTGAAGATGCTTATTTAATGGGAGATTATTCTTTCTTTGATACGCAGCCTATCTCGTTTACATCGTATCCTAAAAATCATGAATTACTGGGTAAATGGTCTAGTAACGATAAAATAGAGCGACTTATAAAATTAACCGAAGGCTGGTATACGATTACCGAAAATGATGGGCAGCTGTATTTTAACGACCTAAGATTCGGACTCATTAGTTTAGACGATAATGAAACCCAGTTTGCATTCAGTTATAAATTAGTGCCTAATGGAGATGATTTAATTGTGGAAGAAAGACCAAAGTTTAAAAGAGACGCCAAACGTTTAATGGCTGCGTTGTGGCAACGTATGTGGGGCAATTAACTTCTTAAAACGGATAGCCTATCGCAAAATTCAAGGTCATATTATTATCAGCATTACTAAAGAAAGGTACATTCCAACGTTCGTTTTCATCTAAATAGGGTATACGCAGTGGCGAAGCTAAATCTAACCGAATTACAAAACTTTGAATATCTAAACGAACACCAAAACCTACACCTGCGGCTACTTCGCTTAACCAATCTTTTTCGAATTTACCATCGGTAAAAAGTGTTTCTGAAAAACTACTGTTTCTTTGGTCGGCTTCGATATCAGAGTAGTCACCTGTCAACCAAACATTACCTGCATCAATGAAAAAGGCACCCTTTAGGTAAGAAAACAAAGGGAAACGATATTCAACATTGGCTTCTAATTTTAGGTTTCCAGACTGGTCAAAATAATCTGTAGTGGCGTTTTCGGTCTCTGCGTTAAAATTACCCGGACCCAAAGAACGAATATTGAAGGCCCTAACACTATAGGGACCTCCAGAATAAAATTGCTTTATAAAAGGTAGCGTTGTGCTATTGCCATAAGGTACACCCCAACCGGCATATATGCGAGAAACTAAGGTGCGTTCTTTTTGCCAACGCAAATATAGTCTCAAATCTGCATCTGCCTTTGTATATTGCGCATAAGTAGAACCGAATACAGTCTCTGATCCACTGCTAATAAGACCTAGAAGGTTACCTGCTACATCAACATTTGTAGCGAAATATATTGGCGCCTCTTTACTTAATTTAGAAACTTCATCGTAAGTAAAACTATACAATAAGCCTGCAATAAAGCGCTGCTCGAAACTTTGGCTGAGATATTCGTTATCGTCAAGTATGGTCTGGAAGTCATTGGTTACGTTAGAAAGTTTAGAGTAGTTGATATTAATAGGGTCTAGGGTGTGGTATACATATTGATTTTCTTGCCATGTATAGCCAAAAGAAGCATTGACTGAGCTTAGAGTAAACAATTGGCTGCGCTGTAAAAAATCGTAGCCTAGGGATATTTTTGTTTTGGGTACGGCATATTGAAACCTGCGAGGAGATAACGGTACGGATCTAGGTATGATTAAGTCTGCGCTTATACCACCGGCAATGCTGCTTAAACTGGAATTATTACCACTTAATAATTGCGATTCATAACTGAAATTGGCGGAAACACTAAAGGTTTCGCCTCCATTAAATATGTTTCTATTGATATGGCTTAATAAAACACCTGGCCCGGTAAATCCATTTGATTTAGATACGGCCTGTATCTCTGCTCTAATAGACCTTTTGGTCAATGGAGCCAAATAAATGTTTGCTGCCAACGAACCACCATTGCCATCGGTTGCAGTGGTGTCTAATTCGGTGTATTGTATATTTACATACTTATAACTGCCTAATGCAGATAATCTGTTGCTTGTTTGTTTAGACGTGTTGGCATTGTACAAATCTCCCTTATTGAATAATAAATACGACTCTAAGAGTTCTGGTTTAAAATAAAGCTCTTCTTGAATAAAATCGATACCGTTAACCCGTGTAGCATTTTTTTCATTCAAGGGTAAGGTGTCGCCCTCAATAGTATAATTTGGATAAACAGTAATAGAATCTATAGTGTAAGGAATAGATGCACGTGCTGGTACATCTTTTTTAAGCCTGAGAAATAAATCGAACTTGCGATTTTTATATTGATTGGTGTCCGCTTCAAAAATCAAAAGGTCTTCTTGGCTGTTATAAAACCCCCTTTGTTTTAGTCCATTATTCAAACGTATTCTTTCAGCTTTTAATAGATTTAGATCAAAACGGTCTCCTTTCTTTAGAGCGGTTTCAGGGAGCATTTTTTCTATTTCCTTATATATGGGTAAGGTGTCAGATTCTAGATTGTAATTCTCCAATACATAAGGAACAGGTAACTTGGCGGAATAATTTACAGAGGCAAATTTCTCATCTATGACCGTTTCAGATGCTGATCTACTGTAGAAAAATCCATTATTATCCAGTCGGTTCAGTATCAATTCTTCTATACGTTCTGGGTTTACATCTGAAAAATATACAGGTTCTTCCCCAAAAGATTTGTTTAGAAATTTGTATATGAAACCTGGTTTTTCTCGCTGCGCTTTATAATGAAAGAACAAAGCTGGCTTCATTCCTAAAAACGTAGTATTCGGGTTGGGCTCAATAAGACCTAGTAGTTCTGATTTTATTTCTTTTTCGTCTTTACTGTTACTTTCTGTAGTTAACTCAAGAGTTGATCCTGTATATAGTTGCTCACCCTCTGGTATATACTTCTCTATTCCACAAGAATGCATGAATAATAGTATTATGCAGCATAGATTAAGGTATGTTGTTTTTTTATTTTTCAATGTCCTCTTCTTTCTTATCCTCTTTCAGAGATTTTTTATCGGAATTCTTATCTTTTATCGGGCTGAATAATTGACTGAATTTATTGAACTCGCGGTTAAATATAAAAGCCACACCGGTTATGATCAACTGTCCATCTATAATATTTTGATATTCTTGTTTTCTAAAACCTTTAATTCTATACGTACCTTCTTCACTTAATAAATATTCTAAGGTAACGTTACCGATTATAGGGGTTTCGGTATCGCTAGATGATGCGCTGCCCTCAACGTCTACGGCACTACCTGCCGTTACTATCAAGCGTTCGTTGAATAGTTTTTTACTGGCATTAATATTTAACTGTGTTCTACTCTCTGCGGTACCACTTTCATAATCTTCAAAGCTATCTAAATCAAAACCAAGCTCAAAACCTGTATTGCCCAGTAGTTTACTTGAAATAGCGGTAAGTTCGTTTGAAAGTACTTTGTTGACGTTGTTTTTTGCAATGGAAATAGCACCGCCACTACTACCATCACTACCAGAAGTAGGATAAAATCGGTTGAGTGCCAATAGCGAAAACACCTGTTTGTTCAATTCAGCTTCTTGCTCGTTCAATTGTTGAATACGACCATAAACCGCACCACCAAAATTACCTTGTTCGTTTTCGGGCATGTCCAAAGCAAATGAAATTTCTGGTTTAGTTAATTGACCGTCGATATTCAAGTATACCAAAAAGTCTGTCGCCTGCTGATAAATGCCTGAAGCGCTGTTGTCAGTACCGTAACTAATAGATGACATTAACGAAGATGCCGAGGTTTCTATCTCGTATATGGCGGTAACATCCATTCTGGCATCATAAGGGTCTCCACTCCAAACGATACTGCTGCCTTTTTGTAATTGAAATTCACGGCTAACTAGATTATACAGGCTTGTTCTATAAAAGCCTGAATTTAATTCTAATCTGCCAGCGAGACGTATATCTTGATTTGGATCAATATTTAAATTCAATGTTGCACTACCTGATGCCTGTAATTTATCTTGTGTTTTCTCATCGAGAACAATAGTGAATTTGGCTTCTTCACCAACCTCCAATATGGTATTGATATCCATGCCGGCAAAAAAAGATTCGGTAGTTTCTTCATCTGTTCTGGTAAGAATAGCATCGGGATTTTGCCTGTTTACGAAAATAACAACCCCGTCACGCTCTTGAATGTCCAATTGGTCTTGTGGTACAACATAGGTAATATCCGTAATATCACGAATACGTAATTTTCCATCTACAATCGGTAATTCTAAGTTACCCTGTACTTTTAAATCTGCCTGTATACTTGCAATACCATATACGAGTTCATTATCTCCTTTTTTAGAATCCAATACTCTAAACTGATCGGTCATCAGAGACAAATTAAAAGTAGGATTTGCAAAACTCTTTGTAGTAACGTTACCATCAATGGTTAGTTTACCCTGGTTGACATCGTTTATGTAGAAGTCATTAAAGGTGATTTCATCTTGATCGATATCAATACTTTGATTGTCAATGAGCAATGCAGACTTGTAAGCATTTAAGCTTATGCCAAATTCATTAAAATTTATTCTTCCGGAATATTTAGGTTGGGTAAGTGTGCCTTTGACCAATAAGCTACCATCTAAATAACCACTACCGTTTGTTAGTTGTTCGTTAGAAAATCCTTCAACAACACTAGCCTGTAGCTTTTGAATATCAAGTTCCATGTTTAAATACGCAGCATCTTCCGTAGCCTTGTAGTCTCCTGTCAAGGTGAGGTTAGCACCACCATCTTTAACCGCAAGGTCGAAGTCGTATTCTGATAAAGATTTGGAGGATCCGTCTAAGGTTAACGTACCTAACGGGTTTTGCATTACTTGAAAATCTTTTATATCGATATCGGCAATTAAACCAGAGGCCGAGTATGGATTAAGAATAACAAAATTACCTTCTACGTTGCCTTTTGCAAGAGCTTCATCAGGATTCAAAAAGCTTAGAAATGTCTGTAACTGAAAATTCTCGAACAGAATGCCAATATGTTCGCCCTTCATTTTCGGTACTTTGTTTGAAATTTCAAGTTTTTGTGTGTTTCTGGACAAAATTAGATTCTTGAAGTCTGAATATTTATCGGCTATAACGATATTATTATCCTTAGGTATTTGCCATTGTTTTTTATTTAATATCAAATCTTTAGAATCAATTTGTAGTTTTAAGGTATCTTTTTGAAAAGCGAGTTTAGAACCTATATACATTACTTGAACAGAGTCGTTCTTTGATGTAAAATCAAGCAAAAGCTCTTTGTTATTCAAATTACCCTCTAAATAAGTCTGTTTTAGGTGAACGGGTTCATAAATCAAATCTGCTAAACCTGCCGAGAACCTAAGGTCAACGGCATCTCCTTTTATGAATGCATTTAAACTATCAACAGAGCTACCTGCATAAGCAATATGCGGTACTTTAACCTCTGCGGATATTTTTCTATTTTTAGAATTAAAACTTGCATCTATATTTAAAGAGTCTAAATCTTCTACTCCGTTGAAAAACACTTTAGAAAGAACCGGAGTTGGAATAATTGCGAGAGCCAATTTCGCGTCAATATCATCCTCAACTTCAAATGTGCTGCCGTTTGTAGAGAAGTAATTCGCTATTTGTTTTTTTAAGGCATTAGTAATTCTATTGGGTGATGCGTTTGATGCCAATTGCCCGTTCAAGAAGTTACTTTCAACAGAAACGTCGGTAATAGTATCTTCAATGTGAGCTTTTAAAAGTATGGTAGAAACTTGGTATTGTTCGTTATCTGCAATGGCAATACCGTCATCAATAGTTGTTTTGATCCTGAAATTTGATGGATTGCCTTTATAATTACCATTGATATTTGCCGCAATTTTTATGTTTTGCTTTGTAAGGGCAAGCTGCTGTAAATCTGCACCAATGATATTTGAAGTGAAAGTAATATCATTTTCTTCTGCTGAAAGCATCATTGTTGCATTAGCTTTCATGTTCAAATTTGGATCTTTTATGTTGGCGGTTACATTAGCATTTCCATCTTTTAGAAAACCATTAATGCTGACTTTGTTATAGGTATATCCACTGTACTGAAATTGCGGAACCGTACCGTTGATATTAGCATTAAAATCACTTAATTCATTACCTGATCCTTTAGCTTTTACATCAAGTGAAATGTTACCCATTCGATTGTTTTGTAGCAGCTGCCCCAGCTCTAAACTATCCACTGAAACAGTGCCGTCGAATTTTATGAGATTTTCAAAATCCACTAGGGCATTTATGTTAGCGTTTCCTTCTGGTATTTTAATGTTTAAATTGGGGTTTGCCCATGTTGTTCCACCAGATAAACTCCCTTTCGTAACTATTGTTTTTGGAATAGAAATACCTAAATTTTTGGACGATATTATTTTATTAATAGCCATTTTGGTAGTGTGAAGGCTAATATTGTTCAATTCGTAATTGAGGGAATCTGCATCTGTAAGATTATTTATACTGCCTTCTGCAATAAGTTCGGTGTCTTTGCCCCATTGTAGTTCTGTATTGAAATTATCTACTTTTTTCAAGGTCCCCTCAGCTTTTAAATTCCCCTTAATAGGATATGCGGATAGTGAATCTATATACTGATTTTGAGCTAAGTCAGGTTGAAATCTCAGTAGATCGTCAAGTTCTAAATTAAGGTCTGAAATTTGTGCGAACAAAGTACTTTTCTCAGGATTTTTCATTGCTCCTTTCAAAGAACTAAACCGTATATTAAAATCTGCATTTGCAGAACTCTGATTCATTTGAAAAACTACATCTGAAAGTGACGCTTTGGTATTGGTCAAACCTACATTAAATGTCAATTGATTTAACCTGATGCCGCTAGATTCTGAAAAGGAGAAATCAGAAAGGTTTAGATTGAATTTCTTTGGTTGGTATTTTAAATCTTCAGCTAGCAGTTGTAGCTTTTCAATTTTAAATGCTTTTGGGTTGAAGGCTTCAGTTTTATATTGGTTACCATTTAATGAATAACGAAATGTATTTTTTGAAATATCAATATTGTTGGCTGCAATGATAAATTCGGGCCATATAAATTCAGCTGTATTATTGGTAGTTTCTACTGCTTCTTCACTATTTATTTGAAGGTCGATTTTTGAATTTTGAAAAACAAAGTCATCTGTCTCGTATCTATTCTTAGAAACATCTGCTAGTATATCTGTAAGTTCAATAGTGCCTAATTGTAATTTAGTTTGTAAACCACCAGGTTGGCTATCGTAGTTGATATGAACATTTTTTACATTAAAATCTTCAACTTCTATATATGGTAGGGCTGTACTAGTGGTGTCTTCTGTTATTGGAAAGGCTTGGGATTGTACATATGTAAACTCAGTATCGCTAAGCTCAAAATCATCTAAAGAAAATTTCATGGCATCTAGGTCAAATTCAGATACATCGATATCTAGTTTACCAAGTACTAAGTTCATATCCGTTCCTAAATAGGTATCGTTATACTTCAACTTCCAATCGGCTATATCTAAATTGCCCACAGTAATACTCATTGGTTCGCTGGCAGTTGTAGTAGTATCCGTTGGTGTGGTCAGGGCATCGATCAAAAATGTAAAATTAAATTCATCGGGGTTGCTTGCTCGACTAACATTAGCAACTACGCCGTTCGATATGACATCATCTACATTTAAAGAATTTTGAAAGACAAGTGGGTAAATAGGTATATCTGCCTGCAATGATTTGGAGAAGAACAAAGTATCTCCCTTTTTATCCTCAAGAAATATATTTTCTATTTGAACGTCTCCTAAGAAGGTGAGGTATAAATTACCAACCTCTACTTTAGTATTGGTTTTGTTTGATATGGAACCAGTGACCTTTGAAACAATTAAGTTCTGCGCCCAAGGAGTTCTAATTATTAAAATTAATATGAGGAATAGAAACAAGAGACCAAGAGCTGTTTTTCCTAGTAGTTTTAGATATTTCTTAAATTTCGGATTTATATTGGCCATTTCGTTAATACTGAGTGATTGAATACTAACATTCAATTATAAACCTGGGCAATACTATCCCAGTTGAGCCATAAAACCTGTAGCAATTATAATCAGCAGTACTATTATAATAACGAGGTTGTAAAACCTTCTCTTTTTTTTCTTGGATTCTTTAAGTGATGCCATAAAACAGCAAAGTTAAACCTACCAATAGATAAATTTAGCTTTTTTGAAAAGAAGATTATCTGTATGCGTTTTTATTTGATCGAAGACTATTGTTTGTTCTTGATATAATTAGGTGTTAGTAATAGCACATCTATGCAAAACGGTATTTCGTCTACACATACCGCTGATTTGGCAGCTACGGTCTTTTAAAGCCAGACCGTCACCATATCTTTGAAGTGTAAGTAACGATTAACAAACAAAGTATTATTAGTAAGGTCTATGAAAAAAGTAGTCAACGCAAAACAATGTTTAGGTTATTTTGAAACCGTTAGCCAAGATGAAATTTTCGAAATCGGCAATTTTAATATTACTTGTTCTGAACTGATTTTAGAGGCTATGGCAAAATAGGTAATTGTTCAGGTAGTTCCCCCAAATCACTAAAAGCCAATAGTAATATTGGCTTTTTTATTTTAATCCTTTGGTCTGAATTTTATGAAAACTATCGGCTTGTAGGCGAAGTAGTTCTTCTGCCTTTTTCTTTTTATAGCCGTACAATTCTTCTTCCCCTTTTAAATCTTCATATATTTTTTGATTAATTTCTCCGTCAGTTGAAGCTATAAGTTGACGTTGTGCCAATTTTTGTTCTACCCAAGTAGAAAGTACACTTTCTTCCTCTTCTTGTTTAATATCATATTCTCCTTTGGGGGCAAGTAATTTTGCAATAATCGGTGATGTTTCAATAGCCAGAAACAATAGAAATATAAAGAAAGAAGGTAACCACGGCAATTCGTCTAAAGCGGTAATTCGAGCCATTAATCCGTCGAAACCATCTATAATGGGTTGCGAATTTTTTACTACTTCGCCATATTCCTTATCTAAAGCTTCTATTTGAGATTCTATAGCCAATACTTTTTCATTATTAGTAGTTTTAAGCGCCTGTAATTCTGCAAGTGCAGCATCATGCTTATCTCGTTTTTCAGCATAAACGGGACCTTTACCTAGCAGTTTGGTTCCGGCAGTACCTTCGGCTTCATTGATATAAATATCATAAAGCGCATTTGTTTCTTTTTCTTTAGTCGCGATTTCTGATTTTAAAGAGGCAATGTCTTGATTTAATTCTTCTGCCTTTGGGGTGTATTGCAACGCAAGTTGGTCTTTATTGGCAAGGGTAAGTTCATTCTTTTGTTCTAATAGTACCTGATTTATTTCTTTCTCAAAAATTTTCATTTCCAAGGGTTTTGAAATTACTATGGCAATTATGACTGCGAGAATGATACGCGGAGTAGCTTGTAAAAATTCTTGACCAAAATTGTTTCTTTTTTTAATGGTAGCAACTATAAAACGGTCTAGATTGAATATTAATAACCCCCAAATGAAACCGAAGAATACTGCGGCATACACATTGTCGAAAACCGTGAATAATGCATAGCTACTAGCAATAAAAGCCATTACCGCTGTAAAGAACACGGTAGCGCCAATACCTGCATATTTGTTTTGTTCACCTTTAGAGCAGGTTTTTAAAAGATCGGCATCTGCCCCCGAGCAGAGAATAAAGAAGTCTTGTATCATGATGATTGATTTGTTTTTTGACCATCCATACGGCTGGCAAGTTGATGATGATGTATACTGGGTGAACGTAACTATTTCACTTTTGGTACTGAAAAAGCCCTCGTAAAGAGGGCTTTAACATATGTTTGACGCTGTGGTTATCTTATTGTTACAGGTTCTTTGGTAATTCTTACTTCTGCTTTGCCATTTTTCTCTCTAGATTCTATATTTAACGCTTTGTTTTTCTTTAGTAGGTCAATGGCTTTATCAGACGAAATGGCTTTGCCTTCGTAGAAAAACGTTGCTCCTTTTTTTGCCATACTAATAGCATAATCTATGGGTGATGGTGGAGTAGGAGGAGATGGTTGAGGTGGAATATTACTTTTTTCTCCTTTTGCCACTTCAGGTGCCTTGGGAGCAGGTGGTGGCTCCGGGAAATCAGGGAATGGCTCTGCATTCACTTTTTGTTTTTCAGACATTAATCCGTAGATATATGTTAGTTGATCAACATCAGATTTTAGGATGCGAATGTTTCCGCCTTCGGAAATCATGGTGTTGTAACTTTTTGCCAACTTATTGTAGGTGGATAATTGCTCCTTTGTAGCACCATCTTGATTTTGCTTTGGCAAATACTTGGGGAAGGGTTGAGCCTCCTCTTTTTGAGCTGGACTCAAATTTCTATAAAGAGACTCCAATATTTTCAAATCATTAAGTGGAATTTCTCTCGTTGCAATGGGAATAGCGTTGTATTTTTTAGCAAGGTTATTATATGTGGAAAAAGCTCTCTTGTTTAGGTTGGTATTGATATCGCCCGAAGTGGTATATATAGCAAACTGAGCACTGTCAAGGCTTTCTAATGGAGACATTGCTTTAATATTGTTTCTATTAATATAACCGTTCAATTTGTAAGCAGGTAAATCCTCTTTATCATTAATAGCTATAATATCGTTTGTAGAATTTAGTTTAATCCATGACGTAGCGTCTAGTAAATAATGTGATTCATTAACCTTTACAATACAATTAGTATTACCATTTTTTGCATCCTTTAACTTTGAATTCAAAAACCGTTCGCTTTCAATTATAGATTTGTTTTTTAAAACAGATGCATAATCTAAGTTACCGTTCCTCGTAAAAAGTTTAGAGAACTCAGTTGTAGCTCCGTTATTTTTTTGAAGACCGAAGAAGAAGGAGCTAGTAATTTCACTTTGAAGATTTCCCCAATGCTCATTCTGTAATAATGATTTATAGCCATCTTTTCTGACCGTTAGGCTAAAATTTATTTCACCTTGTGAGTCATTATTTAATTCAAACGAATAATAACCTTTAATGTCTGTTTTGGTGAGAACAGTTCCTTTATGGTCCTTAATTTCTGCATTTACTAAAGGTTCTAAAGTTTCAGAATCTACTACTAAACCAGCAAGTTTTATTACTCTGTTGGATTTTTTGATTGATTGCTGGTTCTCTTGTTTGGTATAATAATTTCCTCTAGAGTCAACTAATTGATTATTTTCAATTTTAAACGACCAATCTTCATAGCCATAGGTGAAATAATAACTGTTGCCACGTTTCTTAGGGTAATAACGAACAGCTTTTTTATTACCCTCTATGAAATCAAAAACCATATAAATATCGTATTCGGAAACAATTATTTTAATGTTATTTTCCTCATTACGCCATGTGCCATTTAATCGATTTCTTAAGCTTTTTTCTTTGCGGATAAATCTTTCTCCGTTAATTTTAATGGTTTCTTCTTTTGCGTTTATTTCAATTAATATCTTTTCTTCATTAGGCTTGGAATAATAGTAAAATTGACCTTTTTGTTTTTCAATTTTTAAGATAAGACCTTGGTTATTACCCCATAGTAAATTTTCATTTTCTTTTGTAATTGTTAATTTTTCTAATTCATTTTCTTTATTTAGCCAATCTCCATTAATGGAGTAACCATCTGGTTTACTTATGAATTTTTCTTTTCTTTCTGCAAAACCATAAAGCATTAAAGCCAATACCGGTAGCAACAATAGGCTTCGAATTGCAATTCCTTTTTTTGATGTTTGTTTTTTCATGATGATGAATCGTTTTTTGATTGATGAATAATTTATGGCATTTGCAATACCAACTGATTGATGGGTGTTAAGATTGTCGTTTGATAAGTACGACAGTAATGTATTTTGATAGTTTAAGTGGTCTTCTTGACCATTTAGTACAGCACTATCTGCTAAAAATTCATGATTTAGTTTAATGGTTTTTTTGAAAGCATATATTAACGGATTGAACCAAAATAATACTTGTAATATTTCAATAAAAAGTACATCTAAACTATGCCATTCTTTAGCATGGGTTTCCTCATGTTTTATTACGGAATTTGGTATGCTGTTGACTTCAAACTTTCGTTTGTTTAAAAATATGTAACGTAAAAAGGTATGTGGCGGCAGTTGTTCTTTTAGTAATATTCTATAGATAGCACTATGTTTTGTTCTTGGGTTGTTACGAATACGTTTCCATATTTTATAAAGATTGATAAGAAAACGCAATGCAAATCCTGCAACACCTAATCCGTAGATAGTCCATAGTATTAAAGACCAATTCATAGGCGATTTTTCAATAGCCTGAACTACTGGTTGTATATTTTGGGGTTCATTTATGGAAATAATTTGAGTGACTGCCGTGGTGGGTTCTACTTCAATATATTCTGTAAATACAATTTGTGGTATTATAAAAGAAGCGATAACTGCAGTTAATAGAAAGAATCTTTTAAATTGATGCATACTTTCATTCTCCAATAGGAGTTTATAGAAAAGCAAGAAGATGCCCATACATGCGGCGGATTTTAAAAGATAGATTTCCATAATTACTTCTTTTCTATTTCAACATCTATTAGTTTTTTCAGTTCTTCCAATTCTGATTTGCTTAAATTGGTTTCTTGAGTAAAAAAAGATGCGAACTGACTGGCACTATCATTGAAAAAGTTTTTAATGAGTCCGTTAACATGTTTAGAGAAATAGTCTTTTTTCTTTACCAACGGAAAGTATTCTCTACTTCTACCAAAGTTTTTGTAGTCAATAAACTTCTTGTCGGTCATTCTTTTTAAAAGTGTGGCAACCGTTGTAGTGGCAGGCTTGGGTTCTGGGTAAGCATCGAGCAAATCTTTCATGAAAGCCTTCTTTTGCTTCCATAGAATATTCATTAATTCTTCTTCTGATTTGGATAAATGCATTTTCTACAAGTTTAGAGTATGTTCTACAAACATAGAACATATATTTTGATTCTACAAATGTAGAGTAAGTTTTGTTTTTTGCCTTAGGGATAGTAATGAAAAGCCCGCATTCGCTTTTTGCGAAGTGTACTTGTAATGTATAGCCCGACCCCAATTCTTTGGGGAAAGGTCCAATTGACCCACTTAAAAGATGTAAGTTTGTTTTCTTAAACAACCAATAATATGAGTGTATTAGCAGATTTGGAAGCGCGTAGTGGCTCCACTTGCGAATTATGTACGGGAACCGATAATTTAGAGGTTTTTGAAGTAGAACCGGTTTCTATAAGCGGAGTAGATTCAAGTATTTTGGCTTGCGAAACATGCCGTACCCAAATTGAAGACCCAGTACAAATGGATGCTAACCACTGGCGTTGTCTGAACGATAGTATGTGGAGTGAATATGATTCAGTAAAAGTTGTAGCTTGGAGAATGTTGTCTAGATTAAAATCTGAAGGCTGGCCTAAAGATTTGCTGGATATGATGTATTTGGAACCAGAGGTTTTAGATTGGGCAAAAGCTACTGGCGAAGGATTAGCAGAAAGCGAGAAAATAATTCACCGAGATGTCAATGGTGTAATACTTGAAAATGGCGATAGTGTAGTTCTGGTGAAGGACTTAAAAATTAAAGGGTCTAGCCAAGTAGCTAAACAAGGTACTGCCGTGCGTAGAATTTCTTTAGACCGTGAAAATGCAGAATACATTGAAGGTAAAGTAGGACCAACAATGACCGTTATTATTACAAAGTACGTGAAGAAAATTTAGTTGTTGATTGTAGGTTCTTAAAATCAGTATATCATCTATAAAAAAATACTTCTAGAATAAAATAAACGTCTTTGCTAGGAGCTTTTTAGCGATGAAGCAATCTGCAAGTTTCGTGTTTTACAGTTACAGATTGCTTCGCTAAACTCGCAAAGACGTTTTATATTAAACTGTCAACCATTTACTTCTTGGTCATCTCAGTAAAATATTCATAGAAATAAGGGATGGTTTCAATTCCTTTAAAATAGTTCCATACTCCGAAATGTTCGTTAGGAGAGTGTATAGCATCACTATCCAAGCCAAAGCCCATAAGTATGGTCTTGCTTTTTAGTTCTTGTTCAAATAGAGAAACAATTGGAATACTACCACCACTACGTTGCGGTATCGGTTTTTTACCAAAGGTAGTTTCATAAGCCTTGGATGCTGCTTGGTATGCAATGGTATCAATAGGCGTTACATACCCTTGTCCGCCATGGTGAGGTTTTACGACTACCTTCACACCTTTTGGAGCAATAGCTTCAAAATGTGTTTTGAATAAATCGGTAATTTCTTTCCAATCTTGGTTCGGTACCAATCGCATAGATATTTTTGCAAAAGCCTTACTAGCAATAACTGTTTTTGCACCTTCGCCAGTATATCCGCCCCAAATACCATTAACATCTAATGTTGGTCTGATAGAGTTGCGTTCGTTGGTAGCATATCCTTCTTCTCCGTAAACAGATTCAATATCCAAAGCCTCTTGGTATTTTTCAATACTAAAAGGTGCTTTTGCCATTTCAGCTCTTTCTTCAGCAGAAAGCTCTTCTACCTTATCATAAAAACCAGGAATGGTAATATGATTGTTCTCGTCATGTAGACTAGCAATCATTTTTGTCAAAATATTGATAGGGTTGGCAACAGCGCCACCATATAAGCCAGAATGTAAATCACGATTAGGACCAGTAACCTCTACTTCAACATAACTAAGTCCGCGTAAACCTGTAGTTATAGACGGCACATCATTGGCAATCATTCCCGTATCCGAAATTAGGATAACGTCGTTAGCTAGTTTTTCTTTATTCTCGGCTACGTAGATGCTTAAGTTGTTACTACCAACTTCTTCTTCACCCTCGATCATGAATTTTACATTACAGGGAAGTTGGTCGGTTTTCACCATTAATTCCAAAGCTTTTACGTGCATGTACATTTGCCCTTTATCATCGCAAGCACCACGTGCAAAAATGGCTCCTTCCGGGTGTAAGTCCGTTTTTTTAATAACTGGCTCATATGGTGGTGAAGTCCATAATTCTAATGGTTCGGCAGGTTGTACGTCATAATGACCATAAACCAGTACGGTTGGTAGGTCTTTATTTATAATTTTTTCGCCATAAACTATCGGGTAACCGGCAGTTTCATGAATTTCAACAATATCGCAGCCAGCACCCACTAATCTAGTTTTTACCATTTCTGCGGTATTTAAAACATCTTGCGAATAAGCAGGATCTGCACTAACAGACGGGATCTTAAGTAGTTCTATGATTTCGTTTAAAAATCTGTCCTTATTTTCCGCTATATAATTCTTTACGTTTTTCATGTACTTTTTTATATGACTTTCGATAAAAGTACAAAAAGCGTAATTTTTAAATAGCTAAAATTTAGAGAATTGATTTTTTGCATTATATTTGCACCCCGATAATCACATATCGTGATTTTGGAAAGTATGCAGGCGTGGTGGAATTGGTAGACACGCTAGACTTAGGATCTAGTGCCGCAAGGTGTGAGAGTTCGAGTCTCTCCGCCTGTACAACAAGGGAAAGCCGACTTTTAGGAGTCGGCTTTTTTAGTTCTGGGTAACACATGGGTAACACAATTGGATATTTTTCGGTTGGACATTTTAGATGATACCATTTCCAACCATTTGATGTCAAATTGAATAGTTGTTAGTCTTTTATGGGTATTTCAGGGACGAGTCCCAAATCTTACCATAACTTACCTGCGCCTGGATCCTGTGGAATTTTTGTAGTGTTCCGGCAGATAAACGTCAAGCAAAAATTCCATAGGGCGCACCCTACTCTTGGTCTAGAACACTATCTTTTTCCCTTAACCATTTTTGGTACGATTCATAAAGCTCGGGGTTTTGTTCGAAATATCCTCTCAAACTCAATATGACATTTTGTTCGCCTTCGGAAAAGGCTTTTTCCCGAACATCGTTCATTCGGGATGCTTTAAATCCCAAATATCCTATGATAATCAAGCTAAAGAGCCAAATCATATAGTGAATCCATAATTTTGTTTTTGGGATAATCCGTGCCTTGGAAATCTGACTACTGATATCCTGAACCGACTCATGAAGCCTTTCAGTACCGTCCTTCTCGGAATTCAAATGTTCTCGGAGCAATCGTTCGATTTCCGAAGTATCAGGTACTACTTTGATGTTGTCCGTATTTTGGGTAAAGCGTTCCAATCTAACGATGGCCTTGTTGAACCCGTCCAGCTCGTCGGTGAGCAGTTCCATTACCTCGTCCAGCTTTTTATATCCCATAGTTTTCAGTTTTAAATTCCAATTCCCGTGTCGATGGCCCTTTTGATGGTTTTCTTGATGATGTTCTTGGCGATACTCGTTGCGAGGTTGGTACCCAGTTCCACCGTTTTCCCAAGTAATTGGACCGATTTTCCGACTTCTTTTGGTTTGGCAATCCCTTCGTTCCGGGAAAGTTGTGCCATTATCCTTCCCCCGGACATGGAACGGTGTACCTCGCTTGCCTTGAAATTATGGCCTTCATATTGGAACCGGAATCCCTGCAACTTATTGGCCCGGTTTATTGTCGGGATGACTTCCACGTTCCTTTCTTGCATGGCCTTGATGTAGTAGTCCAATGTTTTTGGTCTATCGCTTTCCATTACTTTATGATGGATGTCCTTTATTTCCAGCCGGACCTTTATGGAATCCAGTTCCTTTTCCAGTTGTACCTCCTTGACCGTGGTCAGCCCCATTTCCTTGGCCACGCTCTCCGCCGCCAGTTGGCTGCGCTTTCCGATAAAGCTGTCGTTATATGCCTTGCCGTCGAAACCAATACGGTTCACGTACAGATGCACATGGGTATGTGCCTTGTCCCTGTGTACGAAGGCAATGGCCTGTCGTTCCTTCAGCTGCATTTCTTTTATGAATCGTTGGGTCATTTCCCTTAGTTGTGCCTTGGTCAAGTTCCTGCCGTCCTCCTGGGTCGGGCTAAGGATAAAGCTCAGGGTGTTCTTTTGGCAACGCGTGTTCTCCTCCTGGACCAGCCTGAACTCCTCGGTGATCTCTTTGGGGTTTTCCCCTGCCAGGTGTTGACTGAAGACCACTTCGGCACCCTTCTCTTGGTTCCAACCGTAATCGATACTTGTCCCGGTGTGCGCTATGGATGTCCCCTTTCCTATCATTTCTTGGTCCTTTTGAAGTTATGGAGGTGTTTTCTTATTTCCGCTGCCAAGGCCTCGACCTCGTTGGCCAGTTTCGGATTGTGCTTCCTGAACATATTACTGATGCGGGTAAAATTCCCCTTGTACTTCACCAGCATTCTATAGTGGGCCAATTGTTCCTCGGTCAAACGTTCGATGACCGAATTTCCAAAAGCCGAACTGCGGCAATATTCGGAGAGGGAAATACCGGCCCGTTCCGCCCTTTTATTGAGCAGCTTCTTCTCGTAGATGGAGCACCTGAATTTAACGTAGGTTTTCTTCATCTTCTTTTTACTTTGCGACCATCGGGAGTAAAGCAAGTTTGTCTTTGTGGCAACAAAGACAAATCTTGCGCTTTCTGACCAACAGTATTTTTGGTATGTTCCACAAGCCATTCGTTCATGTCCTTATGGCCTGTATAGATTAAAGACATATCCTTCGCACCCCTATGTTCCATTAGCCTTTCCGTACATGACCTCCCGTTCGAATCGTTGTCCAGATAGAGTTTTATGGTAGTATACCCCTGTAAAAACGACATTGTTTTTTGGATTAAAACTGTGGAATTCATTACTAAAAAATCGCTTTTTTGCCGCAATTCCGGTCTGTGATCAACAATGGAAAGCAAATCGAACATGCCCTCGGTTACTATCATGGTGTTGTGTCCGGTTTGGAACAATGTGATATCCTTGGGAGAGGTACAGTTCTTCAGGTACTTGTTCCGTAGCTCCCATCCACCGGATTCATTTTGTAGACCCATGGCGAAATACGGTTTCCCCTTAAACGTGTAATGGACTTCCTTACAATGGCTTTTGGCTATGGAAATTTGAACGTTCCTTGATTTGATATAGCCCAACAATGCGGGATGTGATATCGGCTTGACTTCGGTGATGACAATTTTTTCATTTTCTCGTTCTTTTTTCTCAAAAATCAATTGCTGCTGAAAAGAAAAAAGAGGTTCATCTTCGTCTAAAAATAATAATGTCTCTTTTACGGTACATTCTCTAATCGAACATATCAGGTCTATTACGTTCCCGCCTTTTCCTGCTCCATGGTCGTACCATCTATTCAGTTTCTTGCATACCTTGAAAGAGGCTTGGGTTTCTGAGCGGAAAGGGCTCAGGAACCAAGCTTCTTTGGGGGTCGTCCTTGTCGGAAAGTGCCCTAGTTTTGCCAGCGCCTTTTCGATGGGAAAAGCTCGGGCTCTTTCGCACGATATTCCTTTTGTTCTTTTTATTTTCATAAGCAGATTACTTTTGGTCATTTTTTTGATGATTTGATGAATTCCTTCCAGAGCATCAGTATTCATTAAGGTTTTTGCTTCATCGTTCTGTTCATCGATTCATCATTTTACTTTTTTATTCGACCTTAATTCTCATCGTTCTATTTTTTGATGAACAAATGATGATATAATGATGACGGCCTAAGCATCGATAAACAAAGGGGTCAGTTCAATTTGTCATCGTTTCATCGAAATTTTCGAGCAAAAAAGATTTCTCGACAATAAAATACCTTCCCTTGGCATCCAGCAGCTGCATTGAGGCATCCTGCCAGATGACCAGTTTTTGATAGCTCAAGGTATTGTCCCTGTTGTCCAGTTTCCAATCCCTTTTCAGCAATCTTCGGAGTTGGGTCAGATCTGTCTTTATCCGTGTCCGGTTCAACAACTGCAAGGCATCCAAGGGGCAAAGGTGTATTTCCTCGGTATCGAACTGTTCCATGGCCCCAAGAAGAATCGTGGCAAGTTCCTTTTCAACCCTATTGCGGTTGTTCTGCACCAACTTTTTTAACGCGGCTGTTCTAATCTGTTTTGGTGTAAACCACATTCTGGTGGTATGCCCGGAAGACAATCGTCTTTTTTGCAGATAGCATAGGAAAGCTGGTATTTCGGATACCAGTTGTTGGAGGAAATCCGTTTTCTCTTTTTTTAACACTGGTATCTTCAGTACCCAAAATCGGGTCTCGTTCCCGTCTATCTTGATAAAATTATCCTCATTGTTGCTACAGAGAACGAACTTTCCGAAGAACTCAACTTCCCGCTTGTCCTTTCCCTTGGCCTCCAATTTGTTGATATTGGTCGTGCTCAGGTACTTGATGCGCTCGGTAAGCTCTTCCTTGTTGAACAGTACCTCGTCGATACAGATGAGAAGCTTATTGGCCCAATCCGCATTGAACTGGCTGCTGAAACTGTCATTGGTCAGATAGGTCAGGTTATTGTCGAATATGGCCTTCAACCACTTTAAAAAAGTACTCTTGCCCGTGGAACGTTCCTTGGAGACCAAACAAAGTATAGGCAATACCTGTACCGGCCTTGTATATAACAGTTGTAAGTAGTCCAAACCCAGTTCATAGTGCTTCCCGAATATGTGTTCGACGAATCCCAATGAGGTATGGTATTCCCCTTCTTTGGGGATTGCAGGTAACGGGGAATAGGTATTGTAGAACCCTTTGTATTCCTGCTTGAAATCGATATGGCTCGGGATACAGGTAAAGCCATCGTACTTGGGCACCTTGCTCAGGTAATCCTTCCCATGGTCCTGGCGGATGGTCTCGATGTTCCAATGGACCAGGATCTCGTTGAAATGCCCGGCGATAGTTGGTGCCTGTACCAATTTGTAGTACGAAGTGCCCACCCTTAAATAAGGAATTGATTTCATATGATAAGGTTTTAGAGGCCAAAGGTGATTCCTAAGGCGTAGTATAGATTGATAAAATCCAGGATTGGTATTGCCTAACCAACTGGTTCCGCTATAGTCTCGATTTCAGGAATGGGTTTCCGTTCGTTTTGGAGCAGCCAATCGACGATTTTCTTCCTTTCGAAAAAGATCAGTTTCCCGTTGGGTTTGGAGTGCGGGATATGCCCCGCGGCGGTAAGTTTGTACAGATAGCTTCTGGATATACCTGTGTAGTCACATGTTTCCTCAAAGGTCAGTACCTCTTTATTGTCAATCAACAGTCTTTCCAAACGGTCGAGCCGTTCGAGTATCAAAAAATTGTCCATTTTGTTTCTTTTTAGATTAAAAAATGAACAAAAGCGCTTTTGTTTTCTTTTGTGGAATTCTATGGATAAAGGTAAAAAGAAGGAGGGGAAAAGGTAAGGTTGATTCACTAATTTTATCCACAAATATTTGATAAACAACGACTTGTGTCAAATCGGTACAAAAGAAACCAAATATCATTTAGTGAATAAAATTTGGTTTCAAAACGATTCAAATGGTACCATTTGATTTTTTTTAAAACTGGAAGGATTTTGAGTTATCAACAATTGACAATTTAATAATCAAGAAAAAAAGTGTAGTTAAAAGACAAATTACACATTTGGATAAATCCAAAATGTGCCATTTGTTTAAGTATGGCATTACTTAAAATTTAAAAAGCTAGCTACCCGAAAATAGTTTTATTGGAGTGTCCAAAAAATCGTTGCTATCAAGGAACTATGCCCCCAAGCTATACAATATTCTAGTCTTTGAAATTTATTGACCAAAATATTCACCATCGGAAACCGGCTCATGCCATTCTGTGGGGCCATTTTCGCTACTGGAAACCGCAATGTGTGAAAAGTCGCTATCGAGACTTGCTCCATGCCAATGTGGGGTGTCCGGTGGACACTTTACCGCATCCCCTTTCCGTAGAATTCGTTTAGGTTGTCCTTTTTCTTGATAATAACCTTCCCCGTCAATTACTATGAGCAATTGCCCGGCGGGGTGTGAGTGCCAATTGGTTCTTGTACCCGGTTCAAATCTTACATTTGCAGCATACATCGTATTTAGGCTATCTGACTCCGCAAGCATCGTAAGCCAAGCGACACCATTAAAATTATCGTTATCGATTTTCCGTCCGTCAGGAAAAATTGAAACGTCTTCTGCGACACGTTCTTTATGCTCTGCGCACCCTGTTAGAATCAGCGCGGCTATCGTAACAATAAAAGATATTCGTTTTTGCATCATTGGGTATTTTTTGAACGTTATTTTTCATGGTTATCAAGGACTTGATTTAATACTGAATTGGCGGATTTGGCTTTTTCTTCCCAGGCCGTGGTCGCTATTATTTGAACGAAATTCTCCAATTGCTCTGGCTGCCAACCTACATTGAGCGAAAGATTGTAATGACTTCTTAACATAGGTTCCAAGGTGCCCAAACTAGCGATAACCGAAATGGTTACCAATTCTCGCTGTTTGTAACTGAGCACATCCCGCTCAAATACATCTGTAAAAAGATGTTCTTTCAGGAATCTGTCCATTTCGGGCGAAAATTCCTGATATTCGGGTTTTCCTTCCAACGGGCTTCCGACAAGCTCTTCCAAAATAGTCTTTCCACGCTCATACTTGGTTCGGGAATCGGTAATGAGAGAGGCTTCTGGCCCCCAATCATCTGCTATTCCTTTTGCCGTTCTTTCTTCCAGCACTTCGAGAAGGGTTTGCAAGCCACGTATACTTCTTGGGAATCCTGCATAGGCGTAAAGATGTACTAAAATCTCCTTCGTTTCATTAACAGTAAGCTCGTTATCCAATCCTTCATTCAATACTTCCTTAAGCTGTTTCAAATTGCCTTGGGCGGTATGACTGGCAATTTTGACAATGCTTTTTTCTTGGTCTGATAAAACATTGTCGTTTAGTTCTGTTTGCTGTGCATTGGATTGCAATCCAAAAATCAGGACCGCAAATAGCAACAAGTTTTTGATTTTAAGAGGCTTTTTCGAAATCATAATATGTTCAGGTGTTAAAAACTTCAACCTTGTCAGTGGTAAATCAGTCCTTGAGTTTATTCGCTACGCTATCGTAATATTCTTGGGTAAGCACCTCGGTCCACGTGGTAGGTTGTGCTCCACCGTAAATGGCCAGATAGGTAACATCGTTTTCCTTGGTGGATGAGTGCCAATGCTCTGTGTCCTTATCGCATTTAATCACATCACCTGCTTTAAGAATCACAGGATCTTTTCCTCTTTCTTGATAGTATCCTTCGCCGTCTACGTAGATAAGGACTTGGGATGATGAATGTTTGTGCCAGTCCAACGTAGAATTTGCCTTAAAGGTTGCTTTGGTAATATTAAAGTCCGTTGGATCGTCGGCCTCCAGTACGCTGTTCAACCAAGCCTCGCCTATGTAATGAGTATTCGGAGCCTTAAAGCCTTCTTCTTTGTATGAAGAAACTTCGTAGTCGCTATGTTGTGCAAAAACACAAATAGGAATAATAAGTAATACTGTTGTGATTAGATTTTTCATTTGCTTATAATTTTAGTTCAATTCTTTTTCTGCGAGCCATTTGTACATCAAATCGGCTATTTCTTGATTGTTCAGATCCGACATGGGGAAGTGGGTATTTCCTTTGATGCCTTTTTCCGGCAATACAACAAGTGTAACATCCCCTCCGGCATCATTCACTGCTTCTGTCCATTTACGCGCCATCAAAAGCGCGGCACGCCATTGCTCTTGGCCGGGATTTTCTACTTCGGTTTCCGGGATATAATCCCCATAGTAAATCACGATAGAAATTTTGGTCAGCTTTTCAAATTCCTTCATAGCGACACCACGCGCACGCAACGCACCACCTACATACGATATCGGCTCTGGAACATTATCTTCAGGGAACACAAAATTACTACCGGGCTCATAGGACACAATGGCTTTGATATTGTCGCTTTCCAATGCCGTAAGCCATCCTTGCCCTCCGCTATGGGAATGGGTAACCAAAACGCCATCACCTATCTTATCGAACAGCGCCGAAACTGCATCTATATTAAGATCGATATCCAATGGTCCCGTGTCAGGCGTGCTCCGACGAAAGAACTGGTTGAGCGCTTCGGGATCTTTGGAAAATTGTACGTCTGGATAAAATTCTGTTCCCTCGCCCATTCTGAAAATACCGAACCAAAGCTGGTCTTCCGTTCTGGCCTGCAATGTTCCAGGTTCCAGACTTTGACCTGCAAGGCCTCGTCTTGGTTGGTCCAATAAATAGACCGGAAAGCCCTTTCTCAAGAAAATGCTCTGAAAGCCTTCCCGACCATCGGGAGTACTTTGCCAAGTGCGCATCGACTGCCCATAGCCGTGCCAGAATACGAGAGGTAAATCCCTCGCATTAATAGGAATCTGATAGAATACCGATGCGTGGTCACCGTGCAGGGTTTGGCCATCCGTGCTTTGATCTGTAGGATTGAATGCGCCATTAGCTATGGGGTCAAAAGTTCCGGGACTCTCTTTAACAGTGCCCCCGATGGCAAATGTACCCTGTTCCTTAATTGCAATGATTGTACTATCAATGGTATTATCGATAGTCTTGGTCTGCTCGGTATTGTTTTCCTTGCATCCGAAAATGTGCATTGTAACTATAAGAATAATTATAACTTTTAAAGAATTTTTCATTGTCCGGTTTTTCTAAAGATTAAATCGACAGTGTCCTCGTCCAAAGTCTCCATATTCACTAATTTTAAAGACTTGACCATCTTCAGCGTGGCTTCTTTGTAATGCTTGAAATGTGGCGTTTGCAAATGTGAATGATATGCTTCTTGACTTGCATAGATTTCCAATATCCTGAATTGGTTGGGATTCTCTTTTTGGTACATCGGGAAAATAGCGATTACTCCAGCCTCTAACCGTACCGAAGCGGATGTTTCTTCTTTCAAAATAGCATTATATGCCTCTAAATCATCTGGATATATTTCGATTTCCGATATGCGGTACATCATTTCCACATCACTACTGCCGTAGGTCGTATTTTGTATGGCTATACCGGTTTTTACGTTTTGTGAAACGGTAGCACTATCTGCTTTAGCTTGGACAGATTTCCCATTTACATCCCCTTTCTGTTTGCACCCTACAACACAAAGAGCCAAGGATAAAAATAGTAAGGATACTCTCATAAAAATGTATTTTATGTATTCATAAACAAAGGTATCGATTCGTATTTGCGCTTTTTGTATATCGATTACTGTTTTACCGACCATTTTTACTGATTGGTGCCAATACGCTTGATCTGGTACCTTCCTTTCAGCTATCTTTATTCCAAATTCTTTCGGATTATGGAAAACATCCTTTATATCAGGTCGGTTGCAGATTACTGTAAGTTAAGAAATTATGAGGTTCAGCATCCATTGATATGTGTTGTGGATTTTGACAAAGTAAACGAAACAGGTTACACTAACAAAGACTATGATGCCTTTCATTATCAGTGTTACGCTATCTTCTTAAAAGATGCCAAAGGATGTAAATTGATGTACGGAGGCAAATCGTATGATTATGATGAGGGTACGCTTGTTTTTATGGCCCCGAACCAAATCATCGAGTTCGGAAATTTAGATCCCGATTACGTACCGAAAGGATACGCACTTTTATTCCATCCTGATTTATTGTTTGGGACGACCCTCGCTGAAAAAATAAATCAATATAATTTTTTCTCCTACACCTCAAATGAGGCGCTCCATCTTTCTTCAAAAGAACGTAAAGTCATCCTTAGTTCAATAGAAAAAATACAATTTGAACTGGAGCAAAATATCGACAAGCACAGTAAGCATTTGATTACTGCCAATCTAGAATTGTTGTTGGATTATTGTACCCGCTTTTACGATAGGCAGTTTATAACCCGGGAAGAGGCAAACAAATCATCATTACAAAAGTTTGAAGTACTTCTGAATGGTTACTTTTCATCGGAAAAACCAAAGAAATATGGTTTGCCCTCGGTAAGCCACTTTGCCGAGCAGCTACATTTATCCCCCAACTATTTTGGCGATTTGGTCAAAAAAGAAACGGGCAAGTCGCCACAGGAACATATTCATTTAAAGGTCATTAATCTTGCGAAAGAACGAATTTATAATGTGGATAAGAGTATATCGGAGATTGCCTACGAACTAGGCTTTAAATATCCCCAGCACTTTAGCCGGATGTTCAAAAAAAGCACGGGGGTCGCACCCAATGAATTTCGGAATCTGAATTGAGTCGTTATCAATTTCAAATAAATAGTATATAGATAACACATTTTGTAACCGAGGAATAACTATGACAAAACTGTCCTCTGAAACGGCCCTTTTACAATACTATTTTCCAAAATCATAAGGCACACTGTTGATGTGTCCTTTTCTTGGTCTTTTTTAATAGCCCTGCTAATTCACTTTTTACGGGACAGAAAAGATTATTTCGTTTTAAATATTTACAATTCCATGATTATTTAGAAAAATTAATTATTGCGTTCAAAGCTTCATCAGCGTTCTTGTGAATGAAGTTGCCTTGATAACCTATAGTAGTGCTTAGATGAGTATGTCGATATAATTTCTGAAGCATTTGTGGAGAAACTTTATCTCCGGCTATATTTCCAAAACTATGACGGGCAATATGATTGGTGATTTTTTTGTCGATTCCGGCAAGGTCCGCAATAATGGTCAGATTTGAATTAAGTCTTTTAATTGAGGTTTTAATTCTCGAATAGATAGCTTTTGAATCTTTAATATGTATGGTCTTGAGTTCTGGAAAAATATAATCGGATTTGGTTTTTTTATCTTTTCGATAATATGATAAAATAGTAATTACGGGCGTTGGGAGTTTTAAAGAATCAGCTTTGTCATTTTTACTCATCTTGTAATATAATCTGCCTCCGACAATATCGGACCATCTCATCCTTAAAACGTCTGAAATCCGTATTCCCGCAAGATAGAATGAAAATAAAAATACATTTCTAGTATGCCATACGGATGTTCTTGGGTCCAAGTCAAGTTCTTCAATTTTACGAATTTCGGTTTCATCCAAACCTATTTTAATGGTCTGGGGATATTTGATTTTTATTTTGTCCTTCCCGAAAGGGTAAAACTTTCTATCTACTATTTTTCTGCTGATGGCCTTATTATATAGTAATCGAATCATGACGAAAATATTCATAACGGATCGTTCGGATAGTCTTGCAGTAGTACGGAGATAAATTTTCAATTTTTTCAATAAATTTTCGTCAATTTCTTCAAACTCTATGTTGCGCTTTTTAGCGAATTCTTTTATTCTGTTGATTTTACTTCTATCGGAAATTGCTCTGTTATGATTATTTGCTTTGATTAAATCTTCGACATGCTCATCGGCAAGTTCAAAAAACGATAGTCTCTTGGTGTTTTTTCTGATGGAGTCTATTATCTGTTTTGCGGAATAATTCTGTTTTGAAGCTTCCATTTCAAAAATGATATCTTCTATTTCATCATATTTCTTTCTTATCAACCTATTCAACTGCTTATGTCTTGAATGTGAAGATTTTACTTTTCCAGCTTGTTCATCCCAAAATTTTGGGTCTATCTTTTGCCCCAAATGATAATAACTTCGTTTTCGATTTACAGTGAGCCGCAGAGCAAGTCTATAATCTTTGTTTCCTTTTGTGTCGGTTTTGGTGTGTAAAACTGTTTTTAAGGTTGCCATATCTTACCGATTTTTTATAAAGATAAACATTCGGGGTAACACATGGGTAACACATTTTATTGTATCATATCGATTCAAATGAGTATGAATAAAAATATAAGTAATTAAAAATCAATTATTTGTATCATTTTGGTGTGATTTGATATGCTTAAAAGCTGAACTTAGGATCTAGTGCCTTGCGGTGTGAGAGTTCGAGTCTCTCCGCCTGTACAACGAGAAGCCTTTCAGGAAACTGAGAGGCTTTTTTTATGGATGAATTTTTTCTAATAAGCTCTTTAGAACTTCCCTTTTAAAAGAGATTTGTAAGTTTTAACCTTTATTTACTTCTAATACTTTAGATTAGATTAACAGTATAGAAAAGTCAAATATGGGGTTCGAAAAAGTATCGTTTACAAATTCTGAAGGAAAACAATTAGCGGCTAGGTTAGAAGTGCCTAACAATCAAGTGGCTCATAGTTATGCAATTTTTGCCCATTGTTTTACGTGTAACAAGAATTTTTCTGCCGTTCGTAATATATCAAGAGCTTTAGTAAATAAAGGAATTGCCGTACTTCGTTTCGATTTTACAGGTTTAGGTGATAGTGAAGGTAGTTTTGAGGATACCAATTTTTCATCGAACGTTTCTGATCTTATTCACGCGACTAAATTCTTAGAAGAAAATTATAAAGCTCCTTCTCTTTTAATTGGACACTCGCTTGGTGGTGCAGCTGTAATTTTTGCTGCTTCTCAAATTGAATCTGTTGTCGCTGTTTCAACTATTGGAGCTCCATCTTCACCAGCTCATGTAAAACATTTGTTCAAGTCTAATGTGGAAGAAATAAATGCGATAGGAAAGGCAAAAGTAAATATTGGTGGTAGGGACTTCACTATTAAAAAAGACTTTATTGATGATATTGAGTCAAAACCTATGAAAGAGGTATTAAAGAACTTGAGAAAACCATATTTGGTCATTCATTCGCCACAAGATACTATTGTGGGTATTGAAAATGCAAAAGAATTGTATAAATACGCGCATCATCCTAAGAGCTTTATTTCTATAGATAAGGCTGATCATCTTTTGACGGATAATGAAGATTCTACTTATGTAGGTAATGTTATTGCCGGTTGGGCAGAGCGTTATTTGGATATTCCTAAGAGAGCACCTTTAAAGACAGCTCATCAATTAGCGGTGAGTATAGGTAATGAAGGTTTTACCTCTGAAATAGTTTCTGGTAATCATTTGTTGATTGCAGATGAACCTACTGATTTTGGTGGAAACGATTTTGGTCCTTCTCCATATGATTATGTTTCATCGGGATTAGGAGCTTGTACCGCGATGACATTGAGAATGTACGCCACTAGAAAGAAATGGGATTTACAAAGAGTAATCGTACATGTTGATTATGGCAAAGAGCATGCCCCAGATTCTGAAAACACGGCATCGATTAAGAAAATAGATACCTTTAAAAGAAAAATAGAACTGTTCGGTAATCTAGATGAAAAACAACGTCAGCGGTTATTGGAGATTGCTAATAAATGTCCCGTACATAAAACTTTAACCACAGGTTCTACAGTATTAACGGAATTAAAATAGAATTAAATATTTAAGATATGATACAAGCAATATGGAATAACGAGGTAATAGCAGAAAGTGATGCTACAGTAGTGATCGAAGGAAATCATTATTTTCCTCCAACAGCAATAAAACAAGAATTTTTTAAAGGTACCGAGACCCATACAAACTGCCCTTGGAAAGGAGTAGCGTCATATTATGATATTGAAGTGAATGGAGATGTTAATAAAGATGCTGCATGGTATTATCCTGAAGTTTCAGAACTAGCCAAAGGAATTAAGGGTTATGTGGCTTTTTGGAAAGGCGTAGAAGTAAAATAGTTTATATTAAAAAAGGTCAGCTTTCGGCTGACCTTTAAATTTTTACTTAAATATTATTTGCATTTATGCAGTAGCATTTTGTGGTGCCCAATGACTACATGACATACCTGGTGCTGCTTTTTGTGGATTAGCACAATCACTAGATTCAAACTTTACACAGGTTACACAATTGGTGTCATCTTTTAAAGTAGCTTTCATTTCAAAACTATCACACGTATAGCTATTACCTACTTTTACGCCGTGTACTTTACAAGTATTGCCTTCAACCAAATTATCACAATTAACACAACTGTTTCCAAATCTTATCGACATAATCTTCCGTTTTAAATTCATATTAAAACTAGACCCTTCATCCTTTAGAAGCAATTTAAATAACTGTTTTTCAGTAGTATGTATTTAGATTATTTAAAAATAATACTTTGTTAAAAGCAACATAAGCGGTATTTCAGGTGTTTTTAGCCGAAAATGAAATTACTATTTTAATCAAGATTAAGTCCTAGGTAAATATAAAATGACTATAAATGTTAGATTTTAAATATCATTTTGAATGAATGTAATTTAGACTTTCTCAATACTTAGTTTTATGAATGAAAAAAAATCTAGCAAGTCATATTTTTATGTCTTTTTTAATTCAACATACAACGGTATTCAGTTCTTCTCTCGTTTTAAATGCATTATATTTAAATGCAACTAATTTTGATTTTCCTAAAAATAATCATGAAGCCGTATTATTACATTTTTCTTTTGTATTCTTTATTTGTTTCTGCTCAAGAAATATCTCCTATTCAAAATTATACTCCTATTGAATATAATGCCGGTAATCAAAATTGGAATTTAAGCCAGTCAGAAGATCAAACTATATATGTTTCAAATAATAGTGGCTTGTTAGCATTTAATGGTACTACTTGGCAATTATATCAGGCTCCTTTTGGTACTCCTGTTAAATCTGTAAAATCCATTGGAAGCAAAATTTACACTGGAGGTTACATGGAATTCGGCTTTTGGGAAAAGGATGATTTAGGGGTTTTAAATTATAGTTCGTTATCCTCTAAATTAAATGAGCCATTAATTGACGATGAAGACTTTTGGAATATTACTCAGTTTAAAGATTGGGTTTTGTTTCAATCTTTAGATAGGATTTATATATATAATTCTAAAACAGGCTATTTTGAAATATTAAATGCAAAAAACACAAGAGCAAAAATTTTTGAAGTTGGGGGAAAGGTCTATTTTCAAATAAAAGATAAAGGTTTTTTTACATTAGAAAATGGCAAACCACTCTTGGTTTCCGATGATTTTATCTTTAAAAATAATAATATTGTTGGTGCATTTCCATTTGGAGATAATATGTTAGTTATTACTGAGAATGGAGCGTTTTTATACCTGAAAGATGGTCATCTTGAAAAATGGGAGATTAAATCAGAGATAGATTTGTCATCAGTGAAAGTTTACAGTTCTCTGATTTTAAATGATGGGACTTTTGTTTTGGGAACTATTTCAAAAGGTATTTATCATTTAGATAAGGACGGAAAAATAGTTGAACATATAAATCAAGAAAAAGGGCTTAATAATAATACGGTCCTTTCCTTATTTCAAGATGATGATCATAACTTATGGCTGGGTCTGGATAATGGGTTAAGTGTGTTAAATCTAGATTCTCCGTTTAAAGAGTATATAGATCATGTAGGGGCTCTAGGAGTGGTTTATACTGCAAAGAAAATGAATAATGTTTTGTATTTAGGTACAAATCAAGGACTGTTTTATAAAAGTGACGACGAGGAAGACTTTAAACTAGTTAAAGGTACGGAAGGTCAGGTATGGATTTTAAAAGAAATTAACAGTACTTTGTTTTGTGGGCATCACAAAGGTACTTACGTTGTTGAAAATGATACCGCTACCCTTATTTCAGATTATCCAGGTACTTGGGATATTCAACCTATAAAAACAAATTCAGAGTTACTAATTCAAGGTAATTACAAAGGGTTGAGTATTCTTGAATTTAAAAACGGAGCATGGAAATACAGAAATAATATAAAGGGATTTGATAGCTCAAGTAGATTTTTTGAGTTTGTGGATAATCATCGAATATTAGTTAACCACGATTATAAAGGTGTTTTTGATATAAAGGTAGATGTAACATATACATCAGCTTTAGATGTCAAGCAAATTGAATCGAAAGGTAACGGATCAAGCTTGTTGAGATATAACAACGATATAGTATATTCAACTATAAACGGTGTTTTCAAATTTAGGGCTAAGGAGAATAACTTTGTTTTAGATACATTGTTGACCAGTAAATTTTTCAATAAAAACGAAAGTATTCTAGGGGTATTAAAATCTACCAATGATTTTGAGAGGTTATGGGGTTTTACAGATGATAATATTATTAGTGTTTCTACAGGGCATTTAAGTGAAGAACCAGAAAGTATTAAAATATCTATTCCCAATTTTTTTAGAAGAAGTATGGGAGTTCTTGGTTTTGAATCTGTAGTTCATTTAGAAAATGAATTGTATTTAATTGGAATTTCTAACGGTTACGTCACTTTAAATCTTAGTAATGTTAAAAAGCGAGATTATAATATCAATCTTAACAGTGTTTCACGTAAGTCTTATGATGTTCCCAGCGTTCCTGTCGCCTTTAAAGACAATGACAAGTATTCATATGATCAAAATAGTTTAAGCTTCAATTATAACATTACATCATATGATAAATTCACTGAGGTTTATTACCAGTATAGATTAGACGGTTTATACAATGATTGGAGTAATTGGGATACTGGGTCAGAAGTTTCTTTTAATAATTTACCTTATGGTTCCTATGAATTTGAGGTTAGAGGAAAAGTAGGTAATGAATTAACCAAAAATACATCTTCATATAGGTTTGTTATAGAAAGACCATGGTACATCTCTTACTGGGCGCTGTTGGGTTATATAATATTAGGTGCTTTCCTAGCTGTTTTAATTCATAAGATGTACAAGGATTATTACAAGAAACAGCAAAGGAACCTTGTCAAGGAGAATAATAAGAGGTTGAAACGTAAAAAGCTGAAAAATCAAAGAAAAATAGTTCAAATAAAAAATGAACAGCTGCAAGAACTTGTAGAAAGTAAAAATAGAGAACTAGCTATTTCTACAATGAGTATTATAAAAAAGAATGAGTTTTTGAATACTATCAAAGAAAAGTTGAAAGATAGTAGTGATATTCCACTGATAAAATCAGTAATTAAAACAATAGATAGTAATATTAACAATGCAGATGACTGGAATTTTTTTGAAAGTGCATTTAATAATGCAGATAAAGATTTTCTGAAAAAGGTGAAAGAAAAGCATTCTGAGTTATCTGCTAATGATTTAAAATTATGTGCATATTTGAGATTAAACCTGTCTTCTAAAGAAATTGCACCTCTTTTAAATATATCGGTCAGAAGTGTTGAAGTGAAACGATACCGCCTGCGTAAAAAAATGAATCTTCCGCACGAAACTGGATTAACAGACTATATCATTAATTTGTAATCTCCACTACAATATTCAAATCCACCACAACATTACCACAACAATAGCTGTTTTCATGTATTTGTAGTGTATGTTTTGTTTTTGATTTTAAGTTGATAATTCACGTATTTGGTTATCATAATCTCTTTTTTGAGCCATTTATTTTGTATTGTATGTTTTTTGTAGTGGTAAAAATTTATAATTTGATAATTGCATATTGTAAATTGCATAAGCGATTATTTTAATTTTAACACTACATAGTTAGTTGGTGTTATGTTTAGATAAATTGTAAATCAAATAATTAACTCAAAAAATTAACTATGAAAAAATTAAAGTACATCATGGTGTCGGTATTTGCAGTAATGATGAGCTGCGATGGTGATGACATTGATATTCCAGAATCGGTTACACCTTCTAATCTTACGGTTAGTGCTCAGAACATGGGCGAAGGTGTATTCGACTTTACAGCATTAGCAACAAATGCTAATTATTATCATTATGATTTTGGTGATGGCACAAGTGCTCTGGAAACTTCTGGGGCAACTTCAAAAACCTATGAAGAAATAGGTGATAATATATATACTGTAACTATTACTGCGGGTTCATCTGAAGGTAAAAAGATATCTGAGACTTTAGAGGTTTCTGTTTCATTAGCTTTTACCGATACTGAAACGGTAACTTTTTTAACTAACGATAGCTCAAAAACTTGGTTTTTAGCGGCATCTCAGCAGGGTCACTTAGGACTTGGACCTGCTAGAGAAGGTATTGATGGCGATTGGTGGTATCCTAAATGGTATTCCGCTGCTGCATTTGAAAAATGTGGAACGGAAGATTCTGATTGTCTTTGTGATGATGAACTTACATTTTCAGTAAATGCGAATGGCGGTTTAGTTTACACATTAGATAATAAAGGTCAAACATATTTTAATGTAGGTCATAAAGCTGTTGTTGGCGGAGGTGAGGATATTGATTTTTGTTATGATTTTGATACTTCAGGTGAAAAAGCTGTTCAGCTTTCTGAAGTAGAAGGAAATGTTCCAGAGGGTGAGACAACTGGAATACAAATGACATTTTCTGATGGAGGTTTCATGGGGTACTATGTAGGTTCTTCTGTATATGAAATACTATCTATAAGCGAGGATTTCTTATATGTAAGAACATATGATACGGAGAATGCTGATTTAGCGTGGTATCATAAATTTACTTCTGATGTTGCTGTTGATGGTGGAGACGAAAGTCTTGAAACCATTTATACCAATTTAGTTTGGTCAGATGAGTTTGATGTTGATGGTGCACCAAATGCTGCCAATTGGGGTTATGACCTTGGCGCAGGTGGCTGGGGTAATGGTGAGGCTCAAACATATACAGATGCAGCTGAAAACGTTAAAGTTGAAGACGGTGTTTTAAAAATTACCGCTATAGCTGGTGAGGGAGAAGCAGCTGTTCACTATTTTGATGAAATGACATTAGTCGATGGAAGTGGTGCTACGCAAACTTTAGAAGATTTTGAAGGTGCGGCCCCTGTTTTTACTGGTTTTGGTGGTGTTGGTACTGCAGTTATTGCAAATCCGGATCCTACGGGAGAGAATACTAGTGCTAATGTTGCAGAATCTACTAAAGCTTTAGGTGCTGAGACATGGGCAGGTTCTTTCTTTGATTTGTCTGCACCGGTTGATCTTGTTGCATATCCTAGTATTAGTTTAAAAACATGGTCGCCTGCAGCTGGAGCCAATATAATTTTGAAACTTGAGAATCAAGCTAATGCTGATGAGAATGTTGAGGTAAGTGTAAATTCAACTGTTGCAAATGCCTGGGAAACACTAACATTTGATTTCACTGGTGTTCCTGTTGGTACTTATGATCGAGTTGTCTTGTTTTTTGATTTTGGTGTTTCTCCTTCTGGCGGAATCACTTCGGGTCGTATTAAATCTGAAAACTTATTTGAGTTTACTTACGGTAGAGTTGAGATAAGAGCTAAACTTCCATCAGCTGGTGGTACTTGGCCTGCATTATGGGCTTTGGGTGCTAATTTTGATGAAGTTGGTTGGCCTACGGCTGGAGAGATAGATATTATGGAACATGTTGGTAATAATAACAATACTATTAGTAGTGCATTACATTATCCTGGTAATTCTGCAGGTAATGCCGTAGTAGGATCTACGCCAGTGGAAAATGCAACTTCTGAGTTTCATAATTATACTGTAGAGTGGACACCTGATAGTATTAAGTTTGTTGTAGATGATCAGTTAGTACATAACAGTTTTGTGAACAATGCTACAACACCATTCAATGCTGATTTCTTTTTAATAATGAATGTCGCTATGGGTGGTACATTAGGTGGTACTATCGATGCGGCTTTTACAGAAGATACTATGGAAGTAGATTATGTAAGAGTTTATCAATAATAACATTTGGTTTATATAAAGGGCTGTTGATTTAGAAATCAACAGCCCTTTTGTTTTTCTTTAATAATTTTAGAAGAATTATAAGATTAAATATTACATGAATAGATCATATAAAAAATGCCCCTTGAATAAGGGGCATTTTTTTTAAAGTAATTTTTTCTCAATAAGGATTTGGTATTAAAAGATTAGACAATCCCCAAAAGGGCTAAAAAAGCTCCTACTACAACGACAGCTAAAAATGCATGCATTGCAATAACAAGCACGGATAGATAAGTCTCTACTCCGGTTTTGAAAGATAAATTGTTCATAACATTACCTACTTTAAAGTTACACTACTAAAGTTAGTTGAATTAAGCAACAATTCCATAGAAAAAGTTGTAAAACTCTCTTAAATAGATGTAAAATCCTACATTTTTGTGGTATATGTTTTTTAAAATATGCATTTCAGCCTAGAAAATGGTATCTCGTCGATATCTGAATTACAGCACTTTAGAATTTTATATCACAATTTGTAGCTTTCGTAAGTATTATTATGATGAAATCTATTGAATAAGATTCAACCAATCTGCTATGCCTGCCAAGGGTACAGATAAAAGTATTATTACCAAGCAGGTAACCATTAATTTAAGAAATCCATTGAGTATTTTAACTCCTGAAGTTAGTCCTTTTTCCATATTCATTATTCTATTGTTCTGCTTTCAATATGGTAGATCTAACCTAAAGTGCTGTTAAATAGAAGTGTAAAATCGATTAACGTATAGAAAGTATCTGTGTAAAGTATATTTTCTACACAATATCTAGTTGTTATAAAAATGGTTTATTCAATAATATAGTAGGTAGTTAATTGAAAATAATTCAATTATTCGATGTTGAAACTACATTTAATTTAGAAACAATACGTTCGGTAGCACCAGCTTTTTCTTTGATGTAGCCTGTGTTTATAAGACCGATTTTTGACCTGTAGTCAATATCTTCAAAGCACTTATCCGCATGCTCTTGAAATTCATGATCGTTCTTTATAGAAATGACACCGCCTAGTTGTACCAATTCTTCTGCCTCGGCAAATCCATCATACTTCGGACCTATTATAACCGGGATACCGAAGACGCCTGGCTCTAATGTATTGTGCAAACCTGTAGCAAAACCGCCACCTACATATGCGATGTCGGCATAGCTATACACTTTGGTCAAAATACCTATGGTGTCAATGACAAGTACATCATATTCAGCTAAATTTACGTTTTCCATTTCTGTATAGCGTATAATTTTTTTGTCAATAGCTGCTATTATTTCTTCAATATGATTATCCTTAATGGCGTGCGGAGCTATTACAAATTTTATTGGCTGAACATTTTTATTGATATAGTCTATAATAATCTTTTCGTCCTCTGCCCATGTGCTTCCTGCAACAAAGCAGTATTTATCATTTTTAAAGCAGGTCATGAAATCTAATTTGTTGTCACGCGCTACTATTTCATTTACTCTATCAAAACGAGTATCTCCGGCAATGGTTACATTAGTATAGTTAACCGAATTTAATAATGATTTTGATTTTTCGTTTTGCACAAAAAAGTGCGAGAAGTTATTTAATGCGTTGCGCATAAAACCACCATACCACTTAAAATAAATTTGATTGTCTTTAAATAATGCGGAAATTAAATAGGTGGGAGTATCAGCCTTTTTTAAGGCAGTTAAGTAATTAGGCCATATCTCATACTTTACAAAGATGGCAATATCTGGGTGTGCGGCTGTCAAAAACGATTTTACTTTCCGCTTTGTATCCATTGGTAGGTAGCAAATAACATCGGCTATTTTGCTATTCTTTTTTACTTCGTATCCTGAAGGAGAAAAAAAAGTAAGTACTATTTTATGTGTAGGATGATGAATTTTTAATTGTTCTATAACAGGTAAACCTTGTTCATACTCGCCTAAAGATGCTGCATGAATCCAAATAACACTGTCTTCTTTTGAAATAGATTGCTTAATAAGCGAAATAGTTTCAGTTCTGCCCTTTACAAATAGCGAGAGTTTTGAATTCACCAATGCCAATACCTTTAAAATGGCAGATGCGCTTATGACAAGAAGATTATAGAGAAAGTTCAAACAGATGCTTTTAGGCTAAATTACGTTTCTTCCATAAAATTAGTGTCGTCTGTTTCGTATTTTTGTACGACTTCATGTAATTACAACAGATGAAAAAGATACAAATGGTAGACCTAGGTGGTCAATACCAAGAAATTAAAGATCAAGTAAATACTTCTATAACTCAAATTTTAGAAACGTCGGCATTTATAAACGGACCAGAGGTTCATGCTTTTCAGAAGGAGCTAGAAGATTACCTTCAGGTTAAGCATGTAATACCATGTGCCAATGGTACCGATGCTTTGCAGATTGCAATGATGGGTTTAGGTTTGAAGCCTGGTGATGAGGTTATTACTGCAGATTTTACTTTTGCCGCTACAGTAGAGGTTATTGCATTGTTACAATTGACTCCGGTTTTGGTAGATGTCTATCCAGATACGTTCAACATTGATATAGAAGCTATAGAAAAAGCAATAACACCAAAAACGAAAGCTATAGTCCCTGTTCATTTATTCGGTCAATGTGCCAATATGGATGCTATTCTTGAGTTGGCAAAAAAACATGATTTGTTCGTTATTGAAGATAATGCTCAGGCAATTGGAGCTAAATATCTTTCAAAAGATGGTACAAAGCATATGGCAGGTAGTATGGGTAATGTAGGTGCAACATCTTTCTTTCCTTCTAAAAATTTAGGATGTTATGGTGATGGAGGGGCAATTTTTACCAATGATGATGAACTGGCACATACCTTAAGAGGTATTGTTAATCATGGTATGTACGAGCGTTACCACCATGATGTAGTTGGCGTAAATTCAAGATTAGATTCTATACAAGCTGCAGTATTGAGGGCAAAACTACCTAAGCTAGATGGATATTGCGATGCAAGAAGAAATGCCGCTCGTGCGTATTCAAAAGCCTTTGAGGGTCAAGAGCATATCATTACTCCCGTAACCGTAAATAATTGTGAGGGTATTTGCGATGTTTGCGATTGTCATGTTTTTCATCAATATACTTTGAGAATTACAAATGGTAAAAGAGATGAGCTAGCACAATTTCTGGCTGAAAATAAAGTTCCTTTTGGTGTCTACTACCCAATTCCGCTACATAACCAGAAAGCTTATCTAGATGATCGATATAAGGAAGAAGATTTTCCTGTAACCAATCAATTAGTCACAGAAGTATTGTCTTTACCGATGCATACAGAATTAGATGAAGAACAGATTAACTACATAACCGAGTTAATTATCGGATTTGTAAACGGGTAGTGGTGTAGTTTTTTAAATTTGATAACGTTCAAACAGCATTATAAATGAAAGTATTAGTAACAGGCGGATTAGGTTTTATCGGTTCTCACACAGTAGTAGAGCTTCAAAACAAAGGCTTTGAAGTGGTCATTATAGATGATTGCTCTAACTCTGATGAAAATGTACTTGATGGTATTAAAGCGATCACAGGTAAAAAGCCGCTTTATGAAAAGTTAGATTTAAAAGAAAAGCATAAAGTTGAAGACTTTTTTCAACGATACCAAGATGTTGCTGGCGTTATCCATTTTGCTGCCTCTAAAGCAGTAGGTGAAAGTGTTGAGAAACCATTGTTGTATTATGAAAACAATATTGGTACGCTAGTTTACATATTAAAGGAACTTTGTAAAAAGAACAAGGCTAGTTTTATTTTTAGCTCTTCTTGTACGGTATATGGTCAGGCAGATAAAATGCCGATTACAGAAGACGCACCGGTTAAGGTAGCAGAATCACCATACGGTAATACCAAGCAAATGGGCGAAGAAATAATAGCAGATACCTGTAAAGTTACTCCAAGTTTAAATGCAATTGCATTACGTTATTTTAATCCAATGGGTGCACACCCGAGTGGAGAAATAGGGGAGTTGCCAAAAGGAGTGCCTCAGAATTTGGTGCCTTTTATTACGCAAACCGGTATTGGATTAAGGGATCAATTATCCGTTTTTGGGGATGATTACCCTACACCAGATGGTACTTGTATAAGAGATTATATTTATGTGGTAGATTTGGCTAAAGCCCATGTGGTTGCTTTAGAGCGTTTGTTGAACGGAAAAAACGAATCTAATTTTGAAGTTTTTAATGTAGGTACCGGAACTGGTAGCTCGGTATTAGAGGCTATAAAAAGTTTTGAAAAAGTATCTGGTAGAAAATTAAATTATAAAATAGTTGACAGAAGACCAGGTGATATTACCACTGCTTATGCAGATACCACTAAAGCAAATAAAGTATTGGGCTGGAAAGCGGAGTATACTTTAGAAGAGGCCATGAATTATGCATGGATTTGGGAACAGAAAATACGTGACTGATTTTTTCAGTTGTAACCATATAAATAAGGGGAAATATAGCTATATTTCCCCTTATTTAATTTAAAGACCACCTCTTATGAAAAAATCATTATTTCTTCTCATGCTTCTGTCTTTTACAGTAGCTACAGCCCAAGACACATACCTTCAATGCGGTAAAATTGTAGATGTTGAATCGGGTAAAGTATTGTCTGAGAAAACAATTGTTATTTCGGGTAACAAAATTACAGAAATCAAAAATGGTTATGTAATTGGTGGTGATCAAGATCAGGTGGTGGATTTAAAGTCAAAGACCATATTACCGGGTTTCATAGATATGCATGTGCACATTGAAAGTGAATCTAGTCCGTCAAGATATTTAGAGGCTTTTACCATGAATGAAGCTGATGTCGCCTTTGAATCCACGGTTTATGCGAAAAGAACATTGATGGCCGGGTTTACAACCGTACGTGATTTAGGTGGGTCGGGAGTAAATATTGCCTTGAAGAATGCAATTAACAAAGGTACTGTTGTTGGTCCACGTATTTTTACAGCAGGTAAAGCACTTGCTACTACAGGTGGTCATGCAGACCCAACTAACGGTAGAAGTAATGAATTAATGGGTGATCCGGGACCAAAAGAAGGTGTAGTCAATTCACCTGCAGATGGTAGAAAAGCGGTTCGCCAACGTTATAAAGATGGTGCGGATGTCATTAAGATCACTGCAACCGGTGGTGTTTTAAGTGTTGCTAAAAATGGTCAGAACCCTCAGTTTACTATTGAAGAAATAAAAGCAATTACAGAAACGGCTAAAGATTACGGTATGCTTACAGCAGCGCATGCGCATGGTGATGAAGGTATGCAAAGAGCCATTTTAGGAGGAATTAAAACTATCGAGCATGGAACATTAATGTCAGAGGAAACAATGGAATTAATGATGAAGCATGATACGTATATGGTGCCAACCATTTCTGCAGGACAAGAAGCTGCTAGGTTGGCAAAAATACCAAACTACTTGCCACCTGTTGTAGCTAAGAAAGCTTTGGAGATTGGTCCTAAATTGAATGCAACTTTTGCAAAAGCTTATAAAAAAGGGGTGAGTATCGCTTTTGGTACCGATTCTGGAGTGTCGCCTCATGGAGATAATGCTAAAGAATTTATCTACATGAACAAAGCAGGTATGCCTATCATAGAAGCGTTACGTTCAGCTACAATTACAAATGCAATGCTTTTAGGCGAGAAAGAATTAGGACAAATCAAAGAAGGTTATTTAGCCGATATCGTTGCAGTAAATGAAAACCCATTAGATAATGTAGAAACATTAACAGATGTTGTTTTTGTTATGAAAGATGGTGTTGTGTATAAGCAATGATTTTGGATTATTTTCTAATTGTTGAAGTAAGGTATATAGGTGCGAAATGAAGTTAAATGTTGATAATAGCGAGCAATTAATGCAGGTTGCTATTGGTGATTCTCTTTTTGATAAATTGAAGCATCAGGTGGAGAAGGATTTTGTTCTTGCCAATATACCTCTGCAAATTCCTGAAAAATTAGGTCATGCTGAATTTATATCGCTTATTCGTGAGAAAGTGTATTACTTAATGATGGAGCATTTTGCTGAATATTTAAACTTAATGTACATCATAGACATTCCGGAAAGTGCATTTCAGAATATAGAAATTACCGATACTGTTGATGTTGCAGATCAGGTCACATTATTGATTTTAAAGCGGGAGTATAAAAAGGTATGGTATCGTAATCGATATCAATAATGTTACTTCATACCTTTATATAAATACCTTTTTTGTCCATAATATAACCAACAAGCCAGCAGGTAAACATTATCCATAAGGCAAATAACAACGAGCCAAAATAATCACCAACGGTGGCTATAAAAATGTTATCTGCTATCCAGTTATAAGCATTTGTGCCATTCATGGATATTGCGGCCAAGCTGATAATGAACAGTTCGGATAATAGGTAAATGAATAGTGTATTTCTGCCAAATACTTCAAAAAAATAAGTCCATTTGCCAGGTTTGGACATATCCAGTAGATATATTAAAACGGCTATGATGAATATGTCTATTCCACTAGTAAGTAATACAAAAGAGCTGGACCAAAGCTTTTTGTTGAACGGTAATATTAAATCCCATGCAAATCCTGCTACAACAAGAAGACCTGCAACCATTATAAGTTTTGCAATGGTTTCGTAATTCTGACCGCTCTTTTGAATGAATTTTCCGGTAAAATATCCTGCAATAACATTTACTATAGCTGGTAGGGTGCTTAACAATCCCTCAGGGTCAAAAGCTACGCCACCGTTACCATGATACATATGATCTGCGCCAATTAAGAATTTGTCAAGTTTTAAAACGGCATTGCCCATTAAAGAGAGGTCTCCAAAAACTACCAATATAATATGATAGCCTATCAATGCTAGGGCACTGAAAATCAATACAGATTTTGTTTTAAAATAATGGAGTAGGATAGAAGCGAATAAATAGCATAGTGCAATTCGTTGTAATACTCCAAATATTCGGGTTTCTGCAATCGGTTTTAAAGCACCATCTTCAAAAAATGGAAACCAATACATAAGAAACCCTAATAAAAATAGTATAGAAAAGCGTTTTAGAACCTTTTTGAAAAATGTACTACTTCCTTCGTCTTCGTATTTTTTCATACTAAAACTCATCGCATTACCTACCACGAACAAAAATGTAGGAAAGACAAGATCGGTAAGTGTAAATCCGTTCCAAACGGCGTGTTTCAAAATTCCAAAACTCGTATCACCATTTCCGGGGGAGTTCACTATAATCATAAGCGCAACATCCATCCCCCTAAAAACATCCAATGAAAGATATCGGTTCTTAAATGTATTCATGTTGGTTGGTTTGGTCTTATGAAAGATAACGATTAATTAAAAATAAACACGTACAAATGGCATTAGGGCATTGCCGTAAATGCTTTTGTTGTCGTCATATAGTAAGTCGTACCGTATGCCAAATGTTATATTTCTGTTGCTGTATCCTGCGCCAATAAAAAATGCCGGTAGCCAATAGTTGTCTTCTATATCTATAGTCTGTGTGGCAATAGTTCTATTTATGCGTAATTGTTCAAATTCTGCAGATAGCTGTAATTGTGCGAATGGGTTGTATAATGATAGAACACTGCCGCCATAAGCCAATAATTTATCATTGTCAAACTTGGCATAATTAAAACTTAAACTGGCCCCAGAAGCAAATTTGTCGTTAAATTGATAAATGGCACTTGGTGCAATAGATCCATTGAATCCATTATTTGTGAACCCTAATCCAATACTTCCACCAAATCTAACGTTATTCCAGAAATCAGAATTGTTTTTTGATGCTTGGGCAAGTGTTATGGTGATATTTAACGTTGCTAACCCAATGAAAATTAATTTTTTTAAGCTCATATGACGATTTTGTTTTAAAGTTTCGTTTTTTTCAATAATACATGGCATTCTATCGTTAGATATTGTAAATGTTGTATTTTTGTTAGAAATTTATTCTAAAGATACAGAAAGTAATTCATGGATAAATATTCCTTTTTAAATACCGTTCATACCTCTTTTTTTTCAGAGTTATACGATAAGTACTTAGTAAATCCAGATAGTGTAGAGCCAAGTTGGAGAGCCTTTTTTCAAGGATTCGATTTTGGAATGGAGAGCTCTTTAGATGAGCTGGAAATCGATGAAAATCGTACTACAGTTGTAGTTAATGGCCATTCTAGTGAAATGCCGGAATCTCTTCAAAAAGAGTTTCAGGTAATCCGATTGATAGATGGTTACAGAAGCAGAGGTCATCTGTTTACTAAAACGAACCCCGTACGTGAGCGAAGACATTACGAGCCGACTTTAGAAATTGAAAACTTCGGATTAGCTTCGTCTGATCTCGATACTATTTTTAATGCAGGTGACGTAATTGGTATAGGTCCAAATTCCTTAAAAGAGATCATCAGGCATTTACAAAGTATCTATTGCGATGCTATTGGTGTTGAGTATATGTATATACGAAAGCCAGAGCGCGTTAAATGGATCCAAGATTGGATAAATGTTAATGACAATCATCCGAATTTTGAGCCAGACCGTAAAAAGCATATTCTTAAGAAGCTTAATCATGCTATTTCTTTCGAAACTTTTTTGCATACCAAGTATGTAGGGCAAAAGAGATTTTCTTTAGAAGGAAATGAATCGTTGATACCTGCCTTAGATGTAATTGTAGAACGCGCCGCTGAAATGGGTGTGAAGCAATTTGTTATGGGTATGGCACACCGTGGTAGATTAAATGTACTTACCAATATATTTGGCAAATCTGCTAAAGATATCTTTAGTGAGTTTGACGGTAAAGATTACGAACAAGAGATTTTTGATGGAGACGTAAAATATCACTTAGGTTGGACCTCTGATAGAAAATCTGATAACGGAAATAAAATTAAGATGAGTATTGCTCCTAATCCATCTCACTTAGAGACGGTAGGTGCGGTTGTTGAAGGTATTGCGAGAGCAAAACAAGATGCAGATTATCAAGATGATATTTCCAAGGTTTTACCTATTGTAGTTCATGGTGATGCTGCAATAGCAGGTCAAGGTTTGGTCTATGAAGTAGTTCAGATGGCAGGTCTTGATGGATATAAGACCGGTGGTACCATACATATAGTTGTAAACAACCAAATTGGGTTTACTACGAATTACCTAGATGCAAGAACATCTACCTATTGTACCGATATTGCCAAGGTAACATTAAGTCCGGTATTACATGTTAATGCAGATGATGCAGAGGCGGTAGTACACGCATCTCTTTTTGCATTAGAATATAGAATGCGCTTTAAAGGTGATGTATTTATAGATTTGTTAGGATATAGAAAATACGGGCATAATGAAGGTGATGAGCCAAGATTTACACAGCCTAAATTATATAAAGCAATATCTAAACATAAGAATCCAAGAGATATCTATGCGGAAAGACTGATTCAAGAAGGCGTTATCGATGGCACTTATGTAAAGCAGTTAGAAAAGCAGTATAAAGATTCTCTAGAAGAAAAATTAGAAGATTCACGTAAAGAAGATAAAACTGTAATTACACCGTTCATGGCAGATGAATGGAAAGGTTTTGAAAATGTACGTGAGTGGGAAATGATGGATGCGGTGGATACTAAATTCACTAAAACCAAATTGAATAAAATTGCCAAAGTAATAACGGCTTTACCAGAGGGTAAGAAGTTTTTACGTAAAGTGGAGAAATTGGTTAAAGATAGATACAACATGTATTTTGAAGCCGATAATCTTGACTGGGCGATGGGAGAACTTTTAGCATACGGTTCTTTATTGGAAGAAGGTTATGCGGTTCGTATGTCTGGACAAGATGTAGAACGTGGTACTTTTTCTCACCGTCATGCGGTAATGAAAGTTGAAGAAAGTGAAGAAGAGGTTATTTTGTTAAATCACCTTTCTGAAAAGCAAGCTAAGTTTCAGATATACAATTCATTATTGTCGGAATATGGTGTTGTAGGTTTTGACTATGGTTACGCCATGGCAAGTCCTAATACATTAACTATTTGGGAAGCGCAATTTGGAGATTTCAGTAATGGAGCTCAAATTATGATCGACCAATATATCTCTGCGGCAGAAGATAAATGGAAACTTCAAAATGGTTTGGTAATGTTATTGCCTCACGGTTATGAAGGGCAAGGTGCAGAGCATTCTTCGGCAAGAATGGAGCGTTATTTGCAACTATGTGCAAAAGATAATATGTATATAGCGGATGTAACTACCCCAGCGCAGATGTTCCATATTCTTCGTAGACAGATGAAGGCTAATTTTAGAAAGCCTTTGATCATATTTACGCCTAAAAGTTTGTTGAGACATCCAAAAGCGGTGTCTAAGATTGCAGATTTAACTACCGGAGGTTTCCAAGAGGTAATAGATGATGAAACCGCAGATGTCAAAAAAATAAAATCTTTGGTATTTTGTACGGGTAAATTCTATTATGACCTTCTGGCGGTCAAAGAAGAGAATTCTAGGGATGATGTGGCATTGGTAAGAATAGAGCAATTGTTTCCTATTCCTGAAAAGCAAATTAGGGAAGCTATTGCCAAATATAAGAATGCGGACGATATAGTTTGGGCTCAGGAAGAACCTAGAAATATGGGGGCATGGAGCCATCTGTTAACACATTTTGATGAAGCTAGGAATTTTAGAGTAGTTTCTAGACGTTTTTATGCGGCACCTGCAGCGGGTAGTTCTGTACGTTCAAAAGCACGTCACCAACAAGTTATAGATTACGTCTTTGATAAGACAAAGGACAATATGTCCAAACCTAAAAAATAAAATAACATATCAAATTATAGAAAGAATGATTCTAGAAATGAAAGTCCCTTCGCCGGGAGAGTCTATCACAGAGGTAGAGATAGCGGAATGGTTAGTTGAAGATGGGGATTATGTAGAAAAAGATCAAGCAATTGCAGAAGTAGATTCAGATAAGGCTACTTTAGAGTTACCAGCAGAAGTAAGTGGTACAATTACATTGAAAGCAGAAGAAGGTGATGCTGTTGCCGTTGGTGCTGTCGTGTGTTTAATAGATACAAGTGCAGCTAAACCAGAAGGTGCTGCAGATGCATCTAGTGCACCAAAGGAAGAGAAAAAAGAAGCGCCAAAAACTGAAAAAGCTCCTCAGCCAGCTAAAGCTAAGGAAACTTATGCTTCGGGTGTGCCTTCACCGGCTGCAAAGAAAATACTTGACGAAAAAGGAGTGGATAGTACATCTGTTTCCGGTTCAGGTCGTGATGGAAGAATTACTAAAGAAGATGCTGTAAATGCAGTTCCTTCAATGGGTACACCTACAGGTGGTAACCGTGGTGAGACGCGATCTAAACTTTCTATGTTAAGAAGAAAAGTTGCCGAGAGATTGGTTTCTGCAAAGAACGAAACAGCTATGCTGACCACTTTCAACGAAGTGGATATGAGTGCTATTTTTGAACTTAGAAAAAAGTACAAAGAAGATTTTAAAAGTAAGCATGGTGTGGGATTAGGATTTATGTCCTTCTTCACAAAAGCTGTGGTTAGAGCTTTAGAAATGTATCCTGCCGTTAATTCTATGATAGATGGTAAAGAAATGGTTTCTTATGATTTCTGTGATATAAGTATAGCAGTTTCAGGGCCAAAAGGATTAATGGTTCCTGTAATAAGAAATGCTGAAAACTTAACATTTAGAGGTGTTGAGGCAGAAGTAAAAAGGTTGGCGTTAAGAGCGCGTGATGGAGCAATTACTGTTGATGAAATGACGGGTGGTACATTTACTATTACTAATGGTGGTGTATTCGGTTCTATGTTGTCTACGCCAATTATCAATCCGCCACAAAGTGCTATTTTAGGTATGCATAATATTGTAGAGAGACCAATCGCTAGAGATGGGGCTGTTGCAATTGCACCTATAATGTATGTTGCGGTTTCTTATGACCACAGAATTATTGATGGTAAAGAATCTGTAGGTTTCTTAGTTGCAATTAAAGAAGCCTTAGAAAATCCAGAAGAATTATTGATGGATAATAATGTAAAGAAAGCTTTAGAAATGTAAATATTCTAAAGCTAGTAAGATATAGGAAAAGCGTTGAGATAAACTCAGCGCTTTTTCTTTTTTAGATAAATACACTTTTTGTTGTAGTCTATAATTGCTTTCGACTTTTTTAGAATGTCGGCTCCAATAATTCCATCAACAGGTTCTGCATTGTGGGCAGTCAGTGCTTCGTTAACGTGTTTAAGGTCGAAAAGTACGATCTCTAGTTTTTTATACTTCCAAGAGTTGATGTCAATTGTATTCTCTTTAGAAACTAAGGTTTCCATATTAGTGGCGCCTGCTCCTGCAGCTTTAATTATAGATTCTTCAGAAATCAATTTAAAATGTTCCATACGATCCATTCCAATACAGGTGTTGGATGCTCCGGTATCTAAAATAAACCGCCCTTCAACAGCGTTTATTTCTGCATTAATTTCAAAATGATCTGTAGCGGTCAAAACTAAGGGTATACGTACGTAATTTTTATCCTTCAAAAAGTTTTTGAGGGTAGTCATAATTCATTTTTTTCAAAGATAAGCCTATTTTTGCGGCATGATAATAACAGATACGCATACACATTTATATAGCGAAGCTTTTGATGAAGATAGAAATGAAGCCGTGCAGAAAGCAATTGATTTAGGAGTGAAGCGATTTTTTATTCCTGCTATAGATTCTACCTATACAGAAAGTATGTTAGCTTTAGAGAAAGACTTTCCGGGTCATATGTTCTTAATGGCAGGTTTGCATCCTACGCATGTGAAAGAAAATTTTGAGGAAGAGCTGTCACATGTAGAAGAAATGTTGGGTAAACATACTTACTATGCAATAGGTGAAATTGGAATAGACCTATATTGGGAAAAGAAGTATTTGAAAGAACAGCAAATAGCTTTTAGAAAGCAAATACAGCTAGCCAAAAAGCATAAATTGCCTATAGTTATACATTGTCGTGATGCCTTTGATGAGGTGTTTGAGATATTAGAAGAGGAAAAAGGTGATGATTTAAGAGGGATATTTCATTGTTTTACGGGAACATATGAGCATGCGGAAAAGGCTATATCATATAATATGAAGTTGGGTATTGGTGGAGTGGTTACTTTTAAAAATGGTAAAATAGATACTTTTTTAAATAAAATAGATTTAAAACATATTGTACTTGAAACTGATTCGCCTTACTTAGCGCCTACACCTTATAGAGGTAAAAGAAATGAAAGTGCTTACATTATTAATGTACTTGAGAAATTGGCGGATATTCACGGTGTTCCAAATGAAGAGATAGCTTTATTGACAACAGGGAACTCTAAGGATGTTTTTGGTATTTAGTAATTAAAATAAGAAATGGGTTTGGGTATAGATAAAAGAAATATATTATTGATTTATACGGGAGGTACTATAGGTATGATGAAAGATTATACTTCTGGAGCCTTAAAAGCTTTTGATTTTTCGCAGTTGCTGAAGAATATACCTGAGCTTAATCAACTAGATTGTACCATATCTAGTTTTTCTTTTGAGCATCCAATAGATTCTTCTAATATGAACCCTGCTCATTGGGTAGCTATTGCAGATATTATTTCAGAAAAATATCAAGAATATGATGGTTTTGTGGTGCTTCATGGTAGTGATACTATGAGCTACACGGCATCCGCACTGAGTTTTTTGCTGGAGAATCTTTCAAAACCTGTAATATTGACTGGGTCTCAATTGCCTATTGGTGATTTAAGAACCGATGCTAAAGAGAATTTAATAACTGCTATACAAATTGCTGCTTTATATAAAAAGGGTAAGCCTGTGATACAAGAAGTCGGGCTTTATTTTGAGTATAAATTGTATCGTGGTAATAGAACTACGAAGATAAATGCAGAACAATTTCAGGCTTTTGCGTCTTTAAATTATCCTCATTTAATTGAATCTGGTGTGCATTTGACCGTTTTTGATGAATATTTATTGCCTCAAAAAAAGAAATTAACGTTAAAATCTCATAGAAATATGGATGATAATGTGGCGATTTTAAAAATATTTCCGGGAATTAACAAAAATGTTATTGATGCAATTTTACAAGCCGAAAAGTTAAAAGCACTTGTTTTGGAGACGTATGGTTCTGGAAATGCGCCTATGGAAGAATGGTTTTTAGAGAAATTAAATAAGGCAATAAATAAAGGTATTCATATAATTAATGTTACGCAGTGTTCTGGTGGTGCAGTAATGATGGGGCATTATGAAACTAGTTCTAGGCTAAAAAAAATGCAAGTTATTAATGGTAAGGATATTACAACTGAGGCTGCCATTACAAAGGCAATGTACTTACTTGGTAGTGGTATATCTAATGAGTTGTTTAAAACTGTTTTTGAAACTTCTCTGCGTGGAGAGATGTTATAAATTTAACAGTGCTTTAATTTCTTAAACCAATATTTTTTTTGTTATTTGCCCACCCTTAAAAAAGGTATCTTAGAGAGGTGGCCGAGTGGTCGAAGGCGCACGCCTGGAAAGTGTGTATACCCCAAAAGGGTATCGAGGGTTCGAATCCCTTCCTCTCTGCAAGTAAGTTTTACTTTTTTTATATTGTTTTTTTTTTATCTTTAACCCTATTAACTAACTAATTTAAGTTTGAAAAAATGAAAAAATTATTCCCAAGCCTAGCAGTCGCTGGGGCATTTGTAGCAGGTACAAATATTGTAAGTGCAAAAGTAGCAGCAGTAGCTTTGCTAGTTCAAGAAGGAGGAGCTGAAGCGGAAAAAGGATTCACTCAAGTTTTAAAAGAAATGTTTATTACAGGTGGTGCCGGTTTCATGGGTATCGTTCTTTTGTGTTTGATCCTTGGTCTTGCAGTTGCTATTGAAAGAATTATTTATTTGAACATGGCAAGTACAAATTCTACTAAGTTGAAACAACAAGTTGAAGACGCATTGGCATCTGGTGGTGTTGAAGCTGCAAAAGAGGTTTGTAGAAATACAAAAGGTCCTGTTGCTTCTATCTACTACCAAGGTTTGGATAGAGCTGGTGAGAGCATTGAGTCTGCTGAAAAAGCTGTTGTAGCTTACGGTGGAGTTCAAATGGGTCAATTAGAGAAAAACGTTTCTTGGTTGTCTTTATTTATCGCTATTGCACCAATGCTTGGTTTCATGGGTACGGTAATTGGTATGATTGCGGCCTTCCAAAAGATTGCAGCTGTTGGTAACTTAAGTGCATCTCTTATTGCAGGTGATATTCAGGTTGCATTATTAACAACGGTATTCGGTCTTATTACGGCAATTATCCTTCAAATTTTCTATAACTACATTATCGCTAAAATTGATAGCATCGTTAATGATATGGAAGACTCTTCTATTACATTGATCGATATGTTGGTAGATCACAAAAAATAAGTATCACTTTTAATACCTAAAAATTATGCAAAAAATTATTAAAATAGCATTAATTGCTATAGGTGTATTAAGTGCTATACTATGGTATTTATTGCCAAGTTCAGATATGCCGGCAGCTGAAGCTGCTCAAAGTGGAGCTTTGAACACAATGTTTATTATTACTTACCTTTTATTGGGTGTTGCTGTTGTAGTAAGTTTAGTGTTTACATTAAAAAACTTATTTTCAAACCCACAAGGTCTTAAGAAGACGTTGTTCGTTGTTGGTGGTTTTTTATTAGTAGTTGGGGTTTCTTATGTTTTGGCTAGTGGAACGGATGTTGATCCTGAGTACGCCGCTATGACAGATGAGGGTACTATTAAGAATATAGGAATGGGATTGAATGTATTTTTTATCCTTACTATAATCGCTGTATTATCTTTAGTTATACCAGCTGTTAAAAACATGTTTAGTAAATAAAAAAAATAGAAAACTATGGCTAGAAGAGCAGGAGCACCAGAAGTAAGTGCGGGTTCAATGGCAGACATAGCTTTCCTTTTACTTATCTTTTTCTTGGTAACTACTACTATTGAAACTGATGCAGGATTGGATCGTATGTTGCCGCCAATGGAGCCACCTACTGAAGCGCCACCAATTATTAAACAAAAGAACATTTTTACGGTGAATATTAACCGAAATGGTCAATTGTTGGTGGAAGATGAGATTCTTTCAATAGATAAATTGCGTGAAAAAGCAATTGCGTTTTTAGATAACGGTGGAGCACCATCAGGAAGTCCTGATTACTGTAACTACTGTAAAGGTAAACGTGATGCTGAATCTTCGGATAACCCGACAAAAGCAATTATCTCTTTGAAAAATGATCGTGAAACAAAATACAGTACGTACATAACAGTTCAGAATGAGCTAGTAGGTGCATACAACGATCTTAGAAATAGAGAAGCTAAGCGTTTATTCGGCAAAGATTATGTAGAAATGGAAGCTGAGTATTTGAACCCTGAAACTGAGGATTCCGTAAAGGAAGAACTAAAGGAGAAGGTGACTAGAATACAAGGTTTGTTTCCTCAGAAATTATCTGAAGCTGAAACTTCAAGCGAATAATTAATAAATTAAAAGTAACACTATGTCAAAATTTGCAAAGAAAAAAGATGGAGAGGTACCAGCGGTATCAACAGCTTCCCTTCCTGACATTGTATTTATGCTTTTGTTTTTCTTTATGACGGTAACCGTTATGAAGGATAGTTCCTTGAAAGTTGAAAACGTACTTCCAAATGCTAGTGAAGTTAAGAAGTTGGAAAAGAAAGATCGTGTTATCTATATTTATGTTGGGAAGCCAACAAAGGAATTTGAGAAAACGTTTGGGTCTGAGCCAAAAATTCAATTGAACGATAAATTCGCTAGTCCTTCAGAAGTTGGTGATTATATTTTAATGGAAAGAGCTAAGAAGCCTCAGGAAATTCAAAATGTATTGACCACAGCACTTAAGGTTGATAAGAACGCTAATATGGGATTGATTTCCGATATTAAACAAGAGTTAAGAAAGGTTAACGCTTTAAAGGTAAATTATACTACCTATGAAGGTGACGCTTTCAATAATCTACAATAGTTAGTTAAGTAGAATATTACATTTTTAAAACGCTTCAAATTTATTTGAAGCGTTTTTTATTTCATTAAATTTACTTCATGCGCTTTGTCCTGTTATTTTGTTTGGTCACACTTTATTCTAATGCTCAGTTGGTAACTGATAATATGGAGGATGAACGTTATTTTGAAGATCAGTTTTATATAGGATTATCATACAATTTTATTTTAAATCATCCTGAGGCTTCTAATCAACGTAACTTATCTTATGGTCTACAAGCAGGTATAATTAAAGATTTGCCTTTAAATCGTTCAGGAACTAAAGCTATAGGTATAGGAGCAGGCATGGCATTGAACAGTTATTACTCAAATCTTGTGGCAGATATTTCTGATGATGAGATATCTTATAGTATCAATGACGATATTACTAGGAGTAAGCTAGAAACGCACCTATTAGAGTTTCCGTTAGAGTTTAGATGGCGGAATTCTACAGCAGAGGAATATAAGTTTTGGCGTATATATGGTGGTATTAAGGCTGCATATGTGCTAGGTGCTCGATCAAAGTATGATTTAGATGATATTAGTGAGGATTTCAAGAATACCGATCTGACAAAATTTCAATACGGATTGACTTTAAGTTTTGGGTATAATACCTTTAATGTAAATGCTTATTATTCTTTAACCGAATTGTTTGATGGTAATGCTTCTGTAAATGGAGAGGTATTGCAGTATCGTCCACTAAGAATCGGACTTATTTTTTATATTCTATAACCAAAACCTTACGGTTAACAATTGTGATAATAGCCCTATAAACAGACCAACTATCACTTCAATACTTGTGTGTGCTTTTAGATAAAGTCTGGCGGTTATAATACTTCCCGTAAACAGAATAAATAAACTTATTGCTATTATTAAGTTGATTTCAAAGTGTATGCTTAGATTGATCAAATACATTAAAAGACCACTTACGCCAACGGTATGTAAACTGGTTTTAAAATTAAACAGCAGTAATAATATACAGGCAACAGTGGCTCCTAATAAACCCGTAAAATAAAAGTATAACTCACTCACGTAATTGTTTGGAATGACCTTGTAGAGGATTAAAAGAAGAATGGAGGCATGAATATAAAGGGGGTATTTTCTTTCTTGTATAGTGTTTAGAGATACAGATTGGACTAGACCCAAATTTTTCAATATTAAAAATGTAATTATGGGTATAATAACTGTCAATATAAAAATAGGTAGAATGCTAGCACTCTGTATTTCTAAAGGTGTGTATTTTGGAGTTATAAGAAAATAGGCAACAGTACCACCTATGGGAATGAAAAGGGGGTGTAATATGTATGAGATTAAGTTAGAGAAAACCTTCATTAGATTTCTTTTCTCATGCGTGCTACCGGAATACTTAGTTGTTCTCTATATTTAGCAACCGTTCTTCTAGCAATAGGATATCCTTTTTCCTTTAGAATTGCTGCAAGTTTGTCATCTGTTAATGGCTTTTTCTTAGGCTCATTTTGGATAACTGTTTCTAAAATTTTCTTTATCTCTTTAGTGGAAACATCTTCACCTTGTTCATTTTTCATTGACTCGGAAAAGTACTCTTTAATAAGTTTAGTACCATAAGGGGTGTCAACATATTTGCTATTTGCTACCCTTGAAACGGTAGAAACATCCATGCCGATTTCATCTGCAATATCTTTTAAGATCATGGGTCTTAAATTACGTTCATCTCCTGTTAGGAAATACTCTTTTTGATATTGCATGATTGAGTTCATGGTAATGAACAATGTCTGCTGACGTTGTCTAATAGCGTCTATAAACCATTTAGCAGCGTCTAATTTCTGCTTAATGAACATAACCGTGTCTTTCTGGGATTTAGATTTCTCCTTGGCTTCTTTATAGCCTTTAAGCATATTGCTATACTCTCTAGATACATGTAATTCTGGTGCATTTCTGCCATTGAGGGTAAGTTCTAATTCACCTTCTGTAATTCTTATTGCAAAATCAGGTACAACGTGCTCTACAATTCTGTTGTTTCCAGAATAGGAACCACCTGGCTTAGGATTTAATTTTTCAATTTCTCCGATTGCCTCTTTTAGCTCTGCTTCGGTTATATTATGTTTTTGAATTAATTTTTGATAATGTTTTTTGGTAAAGTGCTCAAATGATTTTCTAAGAATATCCGTAGCAAGCTCAATACTTGGTGTAATTTCTTTACGTTCCAGTTGTATGATCAAACATTCTTCTAAGGACCTTGCACCAACACCTGGTGGGTCTAGCTCTTGAACTATGCCCAGTATTTTAGTTATGGTTTCTTCGTCCGTGTATACATTTTGGGTAAAAGCCAAATCATCCATAATGTCGGCTATTGGTCTACGTATGTATCCACTTTCATCTACACTACCTACTAAGAACTCGGCAATGTTCCATTCATCATCTGTTAGATAAACGGTATTTAGCTGATTTAATAAATGCTGGTTGAATGAAATACCTGCAGCATAAGGAACACTTTTTTCCTCATCGTCAGAGCTATAGTTATTTGCTTTGGTACGATAATCAGGAATTTCATCATCACTCAGATAATCATCTATATTGATGTCTTCTGTGTTGATGGTTTCATTGTCTGATGCATCATCATAAACATCATCATAATCATCGGTAGTGCTTTCAACATCTTCTTTGCCGGTTTCTAAAGCAGGATTCTCCTCTAATTCTTGTTTTAGGCGTTGTTCAAAAGCCTGCGTAGGCAATTGAATCAGCTTCATCAATTGAATTTGCTGGGGAGATAACTTTTGGGAAAGTTTAAAAGATAAATGTTGTTTTAGCATTACTTTATTCTAGTACTTGTAAAAGTAATTAAATCCGCTTAGAATTCAGCATTCTGCGGTGTTCTAGGAAACGGTATTACATCTCTAATATTGCCCATACCTGTAGCGAAAAGAACTAATCGTTCAAAACCAAGTCCAAATCCACTATGCTCTGCAGTTCCAAATTTTCTTAAATCTAAATACCACCAAAGTTCTTTTTCGTCAATGCCCAGTTCCTTAACCTTCTCCTTTAATACATCTAAACGCTCTTCTCTTTGAGATCCACCAACTATTTCACCAATACCAGGGAAAAGAATATCCATGGCTCTAACGGTCTTTCCGTCTTCATTTAAACGCATGTAAAAAGCTTTGATTTTTGCAGGATAATCAAACAATATTACCGGACATTTAAAATGTTTTTCTACTAAATAACGTTCATGTTCACTTTGTAGATCGGCACCCCATTCTTCTATTATATATGAGAATTTTTTCTTTTTATTGGGCTTGCAATTTTTTAGAATATCTATAGCTTCAGTGTAACTAACTCTTTTGAAGTTGTTATCTGCCACGAACTTTAATTTTTCAATTAAAGGCATTTCACTACGCTGAGCTTGCGGCTTGCTTTTTTCTTCGTCTAACAATCTCTTTTCTAAGAACTCTAAATCTTCTTGACAATGTTCTAAAGTATAAGAAATAACATTCTTAATAAAGTCCTCCGCCAAGTCCATATTAGCATCTAAATCAAAGAAAGCCATTTCTGGTTCTATCATCCAAAATTCTGCTAAATGCCTAGATGTATTAGAATTTTCAGCTCTAAATGTTGGTCCAAATGTATATACTTTTCCTAAAGCCATAGCGTAAGCTTCAGCTTCTAGTTGACCAGATACCGTTAAGTTAGTTTCTTTTCCAAAAAAGTCTTCTTTGTAATTAACATCTCCGTCTTCAGTTAACGGTGGATTTTTTTCATCAAGTGTGGTTACTCTGAACATTTCACCTGCACCTTCTGCATCTGATCCCGTAATAATAGGAGCATGAAAATAGTTGAAACCATTTTCTCTAAAGTAGTTGTGTATAGCAAAAGATAAGGTAGATCTAACACGCATAATTGCTGCAAATGTGTTAGTACGTATTCTTAAATGTGCTTTTTCTCTAAGAAATTCTAAGGAGTGTTTTTTAGGTTGAATAGGATATTCTTCTGGATCTGCTATACCCAATACTTCTAAAGCGCTAACCTGAATCTCTACAGATTGTCCGCGACCTTGACTTTCAACAAGCGTTCCCGTTACTTTTAATGCAGCACCAGTATTTACTTTTTTTAATAGCTCTTCGTCAAAATTTTCAAAATCAACAACACACTGAATGGTGCCCAAGGTAGAGCCATCGTTCAATGCTATAAATCTATTACTTCTAAAGGTTCTTACCCAACCTTTAATTGTTACTTCTTGTAGTAAGTTCTTACTTGCTAGTAATTCTTTTATTGTTGCTAAACGCATGATCTTGAATTGAAAATTATAGTCCCAAAGATAGGATTTTGTTAAAAAATAGAGAGCTTAAATAGCTATATAACTTGTGATGAAATAATTTTATTGGTTATTATTTTCATCTTGTGGTAAAATATCTATTTGTGGTTTTTTAAGTGTTTGTTTGTTAGCGATACTTTTTTCCAGTGACAAGAGTAGTGATGGCAATAAAATTAAGTTGGCCAACATGGCTAATAACAATGTTGCTGAAACTAACGAGCCTAGTGCTACGGTGCCACCGAAATTAGATATTACAAAAACTGAGAAACCGAAAAATAATACAATTGAGGTGTAGAACATACTAACCCCTGTTTCCCTTAATGCGTTATAAACCGATTTTTCTATGCGCCAATTGTTGGCCGTGAGTTCTTGTCTATACTTTGCGAGAAAGTGTATGGTGTCATCTACCGAGATACCAAAGGCAATACTAAATACCAAAATGGTTGATGGTTTTATTGGAACGCCAACAAAGCCCATGATACCAGCGGTTATCACCAGAGGCAATAAGTTAGGGATCAATGAAATAACGATCATTCTAAATGATCTAAACAAGTAGGCCATAAATAAGGCAATTAGCCCAATTGCCAAAGCAAGTGACATGATAAGGTTTTTTACCAAGTACTTAGTTCCTTTTAAGAACAATAATGCGCTACCCGTCATGTAAACATTATATCGCTCAGCTGGGAATATCTTTGTGATGTTCTCTAATAAACGCTCTTCTATTTCCTCCATACGGCTGGTATTAACATCGCGCATGAAAGTCGTCATTCTAGCTGTTTGTCCCGTGCTGTCTACGAAGGCTTTTAATAAATCGCCATTATCACCAGATTTACGGGCAACATCCATAATGAATGTATTTTCTTGACTGGTAGGTAATTGATAATATTTTGGAATACCGTTATAGAAAGCCTGTTTAGAATATTTTACCAAATTTACGACAGAAACAGGTGTAGAGAGTTCTGGAATTTCTTCAATAACTTCCCCAAGTTGGTTCATGCGCTTAAGAGTAACAGGTTTTAAAACGCCTTTAGGTGTTTTAGTGTCTACTACTATTTCTACAGGCATAATACCTTTGAACTCTTTTTCAAAAAAACGAATGTCATGAAAGAATTCAGCATTTTTGGGCATGTCTTCAATGGGGCTTCCTGATATTCTTATTTGATAAATTCCTATAATACTTATTACCAATAACGATATAGAAACTATATACACCGTAATTCTTCTATGTCTTACAATGCGTTCCATCCACTGAACAAAGGCATCAATCCATTTTTTATTTAAATGTTTTAAATGCTTTGTTTTTGGAAGCGGCATAAAACTATAAATAATCGGGATGATCAATAGCGATAAAACAAATATGCCTATGATATTAATAGAGGCAACTATACCGAATTCTTTTAATAAGGTACTGTCTGTTACAATGAAAGTAGCAAAGCCTGATGCGGTCGTAATGTTGGTCATTAAGGTAGCATTTCCAATCTTAGAAATAACTCGTTGTAATGATAATGCTTGGTTACCGTGTTTCTTGACTTCTTGCTGGTATTTATTTATCAAAAAGATACAATTAGGTATACCTATAACAATAATTAATGGTGGAATAAGTGCGGTAAGAACGGTTATTTCATATTGCAACAATCCAAGTAAACCAAAAGCCCACATTACACCAATAATCACCACACACATAGAAATGAACGTAGCTCTGATACTTCTAAAGAAAAAGAAGAAAATTAACGAGGTAACACCAAGTGCCGCCAAAATAAATTTACCAATTTCATCAATGATATTTTGGGAGTTCATTGTTCTCACATAGGGCATACCTGATATGTGAACGTCCAAATTGGTCTCTTCTTCAAATTTTTTGACCAATGTGTTTATGTCCTGTAAAATGAAGTCTTTTCTAACCGAGGTATTTACAATATCCTTATCTAGATTAACAATGGTTCTTATTGTTTTACTTTCCTTATTGTAAAGTAGATTGTCGTAAAATGGTATGTCATTGAAAAGATGATCGGTAATGCTATCTATTTCTTTTTTAGATTTTAGTTCGCCATTTATTAAAGGGCGCATTACAAATTCTTGCTTCTCTTTGTCTTTTATAAGCTCTTTTAAATTGTCTGTTGAAACAACAAATTCCACTTCTGGGAAAGCGGCAAGTTGTTTGCTAAGCTTGTTCCAACGGTTAAAATTGGCAGGTGTGAATAAGGCATTATCGCGTATGGCGAAAACAACGGCATTACCCTCTTCTCCAAATTTGCTTAGAAAATCTTGATATTGAACATTTACAGGGTGATCATCTGGCAGTAGATTCGTTTGCGAGCTAGAGAATCGCATGTATTGCCATTGCCAACCCATAAAAACGGTAAAACCGGCAATCAAGAGTAAAATCAGGATTCTGTTTCGTAGAATTATGTTTGCCGTTTTAGGCCAAAATCCTTTCGTAAGTTTAGCTACCATAACTGTTTTTGCAGGTCGCAAAG
>JAHDDP010000059.1 GCA_020629285.1 Maribacter sp. | reverse complement strand
GACCAATAACCAATAGATTTGAAAACATGAAGTTACGTGCCGACAATATTATGAAGTCCTACAGAGGTCGTAGGGTGGTTAAAGGAATTTCTCTTGAAGTTAATCAAGGTGAAATTGTAGGGTTACTTGGACCTAATGGTGCCGGTAAGACCACTTCCTTTTATATGATCGTTGGGCTTGTAAAACCCAATGGCGGCAGCATCTATTTAGATGATATGGAGATCACCAAATTTCCTATGTACAAGAGAGCTCAGAATGGTATTGGGTACTTGGCACAAGAAGCATCTGTCTTTAGAAAGCTAAGTATTGAAAAGAATATTTTAAGCGTACTTCAATTGACAAAATTGAGCAAAAAAGAGCAACACATGAAAATGGAGTCGCTTATAGAAGAGTTCGGTTTAGGTCATATACGCAAAAGTCGTGGTGACTTATTATCAGGTGGTGAGCGAAGAAGAACAGAAATCGCTAGAGCTTTGGCTACGGATCCAAAATTTATTTTGCTAGATGAACCTTTCGCCGGGGTAGATCCCGTGGCCGTAGAGGATATTCAACGTATTGTAGCGCAGTTAAAAGACAAAAACATTGGAATACTTATCACTGACCACAACGTACAGGAAACGCTTGCTATTACAGAGCGTTCTTACCTAATGTTTGAAGGTGGTATTCTAAAATCAGGAGAACCAGAAGAATTAGCTGCAGATGAAATGGTACGTAAAGTTTATCTGGGTCAGAACTTTGAACTAAGAAAGAAGAAATTGGATTTTTAAGCAATATAGCTACTGTAGCATATTATTATTTTTAGCCTATTTTTTTTTGTAGATCTAGAATGTCCTTTTCATAAATTTGATCTGCATATTGATAATAATTACTATGCATTTTCCGCCCCTTGTTATACATTTCAAGTGCTCTTTCTATACTCCTTTTAGCCTCTAATTCTTTTTCCAGATTATGATAGGTTTTAGCTAAATAATAATAAACTTCAGCCAATTCATTTTCTTCAATTTGTTTCTCAAATGAATTAACTGCTTTTTCTAATTGGTTATTTTCAAGATATAGCACTCCTAAATGCAAATAGTCATAAAGCCCAACATAATAATCTTCATCCTGTAGCGCAGTTTCTATTATATCAATTGCTTTTTCTTTTCGTTCGGTAAATTTATAGCTTAGTGCCAAGACCATTCGCAAATCATAATCACCACTTTGCCCTACACCGATAAATGGGGTATTCTTAATGGCTGAAAGCTGGTTTAAATCTTTTATGGTTTCTTCATAATTATGTAGAAATGAAAATTGACACCATGCTCTATATGAAAGATGCTGTTCTGGATTTAATTCTACAGCTTTATCCATGAGCATTTTCCATTCCATGAACCTACCACGCTTTAAATAAGCTACAGATTTTTCAAAATAAGCATTGGATAAAGTCGGACACATTTCTATTGCATCGCTTAAATGCTTTTGAGATTCAAAAGAACCTTGCCTAAATAAGCTCTCTTCGTTCATTATCAAACAAGCTCGGTAGCATTTTGAATTATCTTTTAAAATTTCACAATTTTGCTGACCAAAGATGCTCATTTGAAAGGATACTAAAATTAAAAAATAAAGCAACTTTTTCATGGTAAAACATCTTTTAACCTGCCGTCTTCTATCTTAATAGTTAAGTATTGCTGGTAATCATAAGTTATTCCTTCATACTCATAAGCTTGCCATCCGCCAAGACTTTTGGTTATATTTATAATTTGAGTAGAAATTGTATCATCGAATTTTTTAGGTTCTAAGTTAAGGTCCATCTCTTCGACCCTAAACCTACCAGCTTTACCTTCGCAGTTTATGATAAAGCGAATGGTAATAAAACCGGTCTGACCTTCTATTCTAGTATTCTTATAATCATCAAAATAAGTCTTTTCCAATTCTCTTTTTTCCCCTGTATAAACTAAACCTACTCCTCCATAATTAAACGGAAACGTATAGTCTTCATGACAGACCTTAAAGTTTATATCGTCAAGTTTTTCATCAAAACGTATTTCTCCTAAATCATTATAATACTTTTCTTCTGTTGTTGTCCCTACACATGAAAACATAGCAAGGCAAAGTAACACGTTCCAAATCCTACTTATTTTAAAAAGAATACTCATATTTTTAAAATTAAACATACGATCATTGCTTTAAGAATACTTTTTAAGATTATATAATCCCCAACCAAAGAATATCAATTCTAAAATTAATGCGGGTGTAAATAATGGTGATACTCCGTCAAAGAGGGTACTTATTATTCTACCAAAAGAAATTCCGCCCATAAAGAGCACATTACATAAGGTTGCTGCATACCAAAGTTTCGTTTTATAAGACCCCAATATCCAAAACAGCCCTACACCCATATAAATACCCATTACTGCACGTAGCATATTCTTTAGCTCCAAATCAACCACTTCAAAACCCAAAAGTTCGGGCATAATATATGTTGGGTAACCACCATAAACCACACCGGCTATAATAACAACAACCCCTGATAATAATAAATTAAGATTTTTTGGAATCGTCATATCCTGATTTGCCATAAAGTTGAAAATATCTAAATGCCGCTATTCCTCCAATAAATGAAAATAGGGCTAGCATCCAAAATACCTGTTGATGCCCTTCTAAGCCAGGTGATGCATCTAATAAATAACCCATTGCCGGACCCGCAAAAATATCGGGAGTATACCCTATCAACGAAATTAACCCCACCGCAGTTCCAGTTAATACCAAGGGAATTCTTCCACTCTGCATTACAGCAAAATATAAAGAACGAATAGCATACACGCCCAATGCCACAATCATGATAGAGAACAAGAATACGAAATAAGAAACATTGGCAACCATACCCGATGCGAACAACAAAGAACCTAACAGTGCAACTACAAAACCGATCAATAGAAATAGAGTTGGTCTAGAACGGTCTGCTATCACACCTATAAAAACACCTACTAGCGGTCTTGCGAATAATAAAAAGGTACCTACTTCTGCAGATTCCACTTCATTGTACAACATTACATCTTGCGCATAAAGCGAAAAAATATCAGTGATTTTATAACCTACATAAGCACATAGAATTATAATCATTAGTAGTAAAACTGAAGGTAAACGTAGCACTTCTTTAATTTGAGAAATGGTGATTCTTTCTACGACAATCTCGTTTTCAAGGCTTTCTGGTAATCTCATTAAAAACCAGACAAGAACACCTACAATAGATACAATAGCTGAAGAGGTCAATATTACATACCGAAAAGCAAACCTACTTTCTTCTAAGGTGGCAACTTCTAGATCTGCCGACATAAAGTGAGAAAAAACAAGCACTCCCAATGTTCCAAATAGTGCACCTACCAATCCCCTACCGCCATCTAAAAAACCAAAAGCTTTGCCTTGAGAACTTTGGCCACCCCACACTCGGGTAGCTTTTATCATAGGCGACCAAAACAAGAAAATTGTGGTAAAACCCCAAAAGCCGTAAAGTACTTGCAAGGTTAAATAGTCTGGGAATGTAGCAAAAACCAATCCGCCAAGAGCGGTCAGCCAAAGCGCAATGGCTATTAATTTTCTTGGCTGAAATTTATCGGCTAAAGGCCCTCCTAATAAATAAGAAATCAATGCAACAAAGCCATACACGGAAAAACACAAACCCAACGAAACATTATCAAGTTCAAACACTTTTAAAACGGTAGGTCTAAAAACACGCTGTAATACAAAAGGTAAAATAAAGACGCTCTCCCCTGCTAAAATCAATAACAACAGATAATACCAAGGCGCTTTTTCGGGGTCTTTCATTTTTCTCTTATCGGAATCCAAACTTCTTCTTCTGAGTTTTGATCATTGTTTTTGTATTTAGCTCCCAGCACTTCAAAATGAGGACGGTCATCTAACATATAATCAGAATTGGGTATCCATTCACTATAAATATATTGAAAAAATGCCTGCGCATCTTTTGCAGTCCCCTTGTAATTAAAAACAGCAAACAAGCCAGTTTCTAAAATTAAACTACTCATTTTCTCTGGAATGAACTCTAAATCCTCCACCTCAACACAAGCCCATTTTACAAATCTATTTGCAGGAGAAAACGCTTTAAAATAATCTACCGGGTATTCTTGTAGAGAGATAAAATCATCAGACGACCTATTGGCAATCTCCTTACTACGCTGCCTAAAGCCTTTCCAAAGTTCCTGAGTTTTGTTATCCATTAAACTCATTTCGGTTGAAAATCCAACTAATATTTTTTCTTCTAGAGTAACAATTTTTGGAGTCGTGTATGTATTTGCCATTAATCAAACTTAAGGAATTCATTCAAAACCTAGAAAACTGACTAGCATCAAATTTCAATTATTATCATCAATAGTTTCAATAACATAAACATAAAGTTCAACTAACGTTGATTCATCAGAATTAAAACAATTTTGAGGAAACTAAATGACCAGATGAAAACGACGAAAAATACAAGAAGAAATTTTATTCAAAAAACCTTAATGGCTTCCGGAGGATTAATTTTAGCTCCAAACTTTATAAGCTGTAGCGATGATGATGATTTACAAGTTGAATATGACGAATCGCAATTAACGGTACAAAACTTCAATTATGGCGTAGCCAGTTTTGACCCAAGTAGCTTCGGAGTTATTATATGGAGCCGTTTTAATACCGCAAATGTTGAAATTATCTGGGAAGTTTCTACGCAATCGGATTTCAATAACATATTAAGAACCGGAAAAATTACAACTGAAGATTCTAGGGACAACACTCTGGCCATTGAATTAACAGAGCTAGATCCAGACCAAAAACTATATTATAGATTTATTAGTACAACAGACAATTCAATTTCCGTTGTGGGTGAAACCATCACATTACCTACCGATGCCACTCAGGCTAAACTAGCCGTATGTTCTTGTTCAAATTACCAAGCAGGTCTTTTTAATGTGTATGATGCCATGGCAAATTCAGATGCAGATATCATTGTACATTTAGGTGATTACTTCTACGAATATGGCGCTGGTGGATACGGTTCTACAGAAGAGAACGCTTTCTTAAACCGTTTTCATGAACCTGCGGGAGAAATTATTTCTCTAGATGATTATAGAACTAGATACAAGCAATATAGATCAGATGCTTCTTTACAATTAGCCCACCAAAAGAAACCGTTCATTTGTGTTTGGGACGATCATGAAATTGCCAATGACACCTATAAAGAAGGAGCAGAAAATCATGATGAAGCCACAGAAGGCAGTTTTGAAATCAGAAAGCAAAATGCTTTACAAGCATATAGTGAGTTTTTACCTTTCTCCAGAATAGCTGCAGATGACAATAGCATTATTTACCGTTCTGTAAATATTGGTAACCTTGTTAACCTTATTTTAATGGACACCCGTCTAATAGGTAGGGATAAGCAATTGAATATTGGCGATTATTATACAGCAACAGGCTTTGATGCCCTAGCATTTCAAACTGCATTGACAGACCCAAACCGTTCTATAGTAGGAGTAACCCAAAGAGATTGGATTATATCTGAACTAAATAGTAGTTCTGCCAAATGGCAGGTTTTAGGTCAACAAGTACTCATGGGTAAAATGAACATACCGGTGGAGTTATTAACTGCATTTGGTTCTGAAAATTTTGGTGCCATTCTAACAGAACTTGTGACCATCAAGTTAAGATTATTAAATAATGACCCTAGCTTAAGTGCAGAAGAAATTGCGAGAGTAACTACCGTTATACCTTATAATTTAGATGCTTGGGACGGCTACCCAATTGACAGGGAGATTATTTATAGTGCATTGAACGGCAAAAAGATAGTAACTTTTGCTGGCGATACCCATAATGCTTGGCAAAATACGTTGACTTCAGAAAATGGAACGGAAGTAGGTATAGAATTGGCAACATCCTCAATTAGCTCACCCGGCTTTGAAACATATCTTGGTGCAAATTCTTCACCTGAATTAATTGCAGGTTTTCAAGAAGCTTTAGTAGCATTAATAGACGGATTAAATTATTTTGATGCATCAAGAAGAGGATATATGATGACAACATTTACAACTACAGATGTAACGTCTGAATGGATTTTTGTAGACACCTTATTATCAGAAAGCTATTCAACAGAAATAGGATATTCTTTAAGCTACTCCTAAATAATTCTAAAATAAAATTAAATGTCGTGTTGCATGTTCAACACGACATTTTTTTATAATACCAATAGTCCATGATCACGTAAACCTGTTACTTGCTTAGAATACCAAAACAGCTCAAAGTCTTCTAATTGCGTTTCGTAATCTTTTTTCAACTGACCGTAACTTACAAGTTTATTTTCAGGCTTCACTTTTTCTAACATAGACAACAACCATTCTCCTTTATCCCTATCTACTATTATTTCATACATATCTGTCTTTGTATGAAAACCCAATTCTAATTGCTGCCAAGTCATGCCTTTTTTCTTCTTCACACGTTCGGCAGTAATAGGCATTGGACCTATCCATGCTATTTTAGCGGTTGATTTTGTATGTAACACCATTTCTTGTTGCAGGCAATTGTAAATGTAATCTGCGGATATGGTTGAAGGTGGAATCTTAAAATCGAACCATTCTTGCAAACTCATATCAAAACCAATACCGTGCATAAAATTGAAAAGCGATTTTTTTAATCCGAAACTGAACTTACTGTGGTCAACCCCTGTTTTATCTTTAAAGTCAATATCGTTGTTTGCAAAACTGATAGTTTTTAAATCTGGCATAACTCCGTATTCTTCCGGATGCAAACCTACCGGACTATGAGCGGTCAATGCAAACTGATGCCAAAAACCAGATTGAATAATACCCAATTCAAACAACTGGCGCACCATTTCTAAACTATCAACTGTTTCTTGAATGGTCTGTGTTGGGTAGCCGTACATTAAATAGGAATGCACCATTATGTTGGCTTCGGTAAAATTGCGAGTTACTTGCGCCACCTGCTCAACCGTTACACCTTTATCTATGAGTTCTAACAATCGGTCAGATGCCACTTCTAATCCGCCTGAAACCGCAATACAACCCGATGCTTTCAAGAGATAACATAAATCTTGAGTGAAATTCTTTTCAAAACGAATATTCGTCCACCACGTAATGGTCAGGTTTCTTTTAAGTACCTCCAAAGCAAAAGCTTTCATTAAAGAAGGTGGTGCCGCTTCATCCACAAAATGAAATCCGGATTCCCCGGTTTGTTCCACTAATGTTTCTACACGGTCAACCAACAAACTAGCCGCTACAGGTTCATATACTTTTATATAATCTAAAGAGATATCGCAGAAAGTACATTTACCCCAATAGCAGCCATGCGCCATGGTCAATTTGTTCCAACGACCATCGCTCCACAAACTGTGCATGGGGTTGGCAATTTCAATGACGGAAATGTAATTGGTTAATTGCAAATCGGCATAATCTGGTGTACCAACATCTTGCTGTTTGTAATCTTGCCTTAAACTATCGTTTTTATAAACGACTTTACCATCCTCTAAAACAAAAGCACGCTTTAACTCCCCTTCCCCATTGACCACATATTGATGTACCAATTCTAAAGGAAGCTCACCATCGTCTAAGGTAATAAAATCGAAGAATTCAAATACACGAACATCAGTAAGGCTACGTAGTTCTGTATTTGGGAATCCGCCACCCATAGCAATTTTTATATCAGGATAATTAGCTTTTATAAATTGGGCACAACGAAAAGCACTATATAAATTACCCGGAAAAGGAACCGAAAAGCACACCAATTTTGGTTGTACTTCTTCTAACTGTTCTTTTAAAATGGCTAGCGTTAACTCATCAATAAAAGTGGGTTCTTCGTTAAGATGACTATAAAGCTCATCAAATGAATTGGCACTGCGCCCTAATCGTTCTGCATACCTACTGAATCCGAAATTGGGGTCTATACATTCTACTATAAAATCTGAGAGATCTTCAAGGTACAACGTAGCCAAATGTTTGGCTTTATCTTGCATACCCATAGTACCAAAAGCCCATTCTAAATCATCTAACTGTTCAAAACGAGAAGCTTGTGGCAAAAAATTATCGGTACATAATTGCCTAGCCAAGGTGTCATTTTTTCCTTGCAAAAAGAGAATGACAGCATCTAAGGTTTTCAAGTAATCATTACGAAGCGCATAAATTCTTTGGCAATTTTCAGTCACCATGGCATCCGAAGAAAAAGCCATGTCAAAAAGTTGCTGAAATGTATCTTTATTAAAGAGTTCTAGAATCACCTCAATCCCTAAATCGGACTGAAAAGAAGAAATACTCTTTGTATTCAAAAAACCTTTAATGTATGCCGTTGCCGGATACGGAGTGTTTAATTGGGTAAAAGGTGGTGTTATTAAAAGAAAGTCTTTCACAAAGTTATTTTAGAACAATGCTGCAAAGATAACAGTTACCTCATTCATTATTCAATATCTCACGCACCGCCTGCTGATATGCTCTGGGATTATTAGCCTTTTTTATCTTTTTGAATGCCTTATGCGGATTGGAAGTTGAAAGTGCAAAATATTCCCAGAAACCACGCATTTTCATTTTTATAGGTGTTGGCCCTGATAATGCTTCATCATATTGCTGATAGATAGTATCATGAAATTCTGAAAAAATCTTCCAGCGGTCTTTTGGATACTCCGTCGTATTGTTTTTAATCATACTTGGCAGAAATGGGTCGGCAATTAAACCTCTTCCCATCATAAAGTTTTCAATTGTAGGGAAGCGCTCTTTCATTTCTTGAAACTTCGCTACTGTAGTAATATCGCCGTTATAGTATAATGTATGTTTAGTGCTATCAACACACTTCTGAAAAGCATCAAGATCTACTCCGCCCTTATACAATTGCTTTCCAATACGTGCGTGAATAGCAATATTCTTTAACGGATAGGTATCCAAAATAGGAAAAACATCTAGAATCTCTTCTGCATTTTCATACCCCATTCTCATTTTCATTGAAACCACCACATCGGTTTCTTCATGAGCCCGTTTTAAAATATGATCTATTTTTTCGGGGTTACAAATGAGTCCGCTACCCATACCTTGTTTGGTTACCATTGGGTAAGGGCAACCTAAATTCCAGTTCAGCTCTTTGTAACCTAAACTCTGAATATATTTTACCACAAATAGAAACTCATCGGCATCACCGGTCATTACCTGTGGTATTACTTCTAAGGTAGTATTATTCTCTGGCTGTAAATCTTTCTGATACGAATTCTTTATCACCATTTTACCGTTTAAGCGAATGTATGGTGCATAAAAAGTATCGATACCTCCAAAATACTTATGGAACGCATTGCGGAATCTAAAATCGGTAAAGCCCTGTAATGGGGATGATAATAAGGTAATTGACATGTATAGATTACTGGGTTTGATGCAAACCTTTCAGTTTTGCAACAACAGATTCAGCTGCAAAAATAGCGCCTTCCATGTAACCAGAGTGATGTTTTGATGTTTCTGCACCAGAAATAAACAATTTATTATCAAATAAGGGTACTTGATACAGTGCATGACCTCCATTTTGATGCGGAAACAAATTATCTGCTTGTTTATGAGATTTGGTAAACTCTTCATTATACCAAGCCGTTTCATGATACGATTCATAATTTAAGGCATCATCCCCAAAAACCAATTTCAATTGTGCCTCGATTTTTTCAATTCGTTGTTCTTTAGTAAAACGAGCACAGCTACCAGAAGCAAAACCGACTAAGGCGTACGACTCATTTTCTAGATTAGATTGATCGTAGAATTCGGTCAAAGGTCCCACATTACTAAATATCGTACCCGACTTACCTTGCGCTCTCCAAAACGGCTTGTTATAGGTTAGGGCAACTTTTATGGAATCTTGCATCCAAGTGTGAGTCTGCTCTGCCAATGAAACCACTTCATTTGGTAACTGAGGCGTAAATGTTATTTGATCTATTAACGCTGCTGGTGGCAATGTAGTAATAACAATATCAACATTTAATGTACGAGAATTGGTTTTCACTTCAACATTATCATCAATCACATTTACCTCACTGACCTCTTCACTTAAAAAAATGGTATTTGGTTTCAGTTTGGCAGCTATTGAATTGAGTAAATCAATAGTTCCGTTTTTAAATCGGTAACTCGGACTATCATTTGGAACCGCTATTTCTTGTGGTGGTACATTTGAAAATGTTTGAAAATAAGATGTACCGGTCATAAATTGTTCGAAGTACGGAACTTTAAATTCGTCTATAACTTCTGCCAAATGGTAATGAGCCTGATTGAACCAAGTAGCACCCATTTCAACTTTAGTATTTCCAGATTGTAAGGTATGTATTCTACCACCAATTCTATCTCGTGCCTCTAGTACTTTGACATCAAAGCCAAGTTCTTGCAACCGATACGCAGTTAACAAACCCGATAACCCTGCGCCGATAATTACTACCGATGTGTTCATTTTTTTAAGTTATTCTAATTAGAATAAATGATAAAATAGCTATTGCCAAATTTGTTGAGCACCTAATTATACTGTCAGTTCGAGTGATTTTGTTCCCTTTTTAGGAACATAAATTGTATCGAGAACCTTTTAGGCAGAATGGTTCTCGATACACTTAATTTTTCAATGAAAATATTATAAAATGAAGCACTCGAACTGACATTATTATTTTTCACACTCATTTGGTAAAAAAATCATCAAAGCTTTGATTGGAGTACGCTAACGGTCACCAATAACTGACCAATATGTCTTTGGCTATGCTCCGCAGCGTGAAATAAGAGACCGATTACCGTAGATGGTAATTTCTTTCTACCCACCGTTCTTTTTTCGGTAAATGAAGTTTCTGGTAACGTTTTAAAATATACCAAAGTTTCCGCAACCTTTGTTGAAAACTGCTCTTGCAAATCAGATACTTCAGTGTTTAAATTAAAAGAACCTTCTGTTTTTAGAAATTGAAACTGCTCTTCTGATAACGATTCACCTTTGGCATACGTCAACATTCTGTCCAAAACGCCTGTAATATGATTCATATGAAAACCAACAGAAGCTCTACCCGCAGCTTTAGCCCAAAGTAATTCTTTTGGAAAATCTTGAGTATACTTTTTAAGTTCTCTTTCAGATTGCAATAAAGCATGTGCGGCTGGTTGCAACAAATCTGGCACGTCTTGAATAGGTCCACTTAACCAAAACTCATATTCTTCATTTTCCATAATCAATCTTCCTAAAATATTCTATTTTTAAAGTCTCTCTTGTATAGCAGAACTTACTACGTAAAACAAAATAATTAAAGGAATTGCCATGAACTTCATGGTAACGATAAGCACTAAGCTAATTATCAAAAAGATATAACGCATAGCATTATCCTTAAAGCTAGTATTCTTGAATTTTAAAGCAAAGAGCGGCAAATTAGCATTTAGCAAATAGGCACTTACTAAAGTTAATATGATTAAGAACCATTGATTAAGAATAAGACTATTCAAAAAATCATTGTTTTGATACAGAAGAATTAATGGTAGTGACAAAATTAAAAGTGCATTTGCAGGAGTTGGCAAACCTATAAAAGAAGACGTCTGATTTTCATCGATATTAAATTTCGCCAATCGGTATCCAGAAGCCATTGTCACTATAAATCCAAAAAACGGTATCAAATGAATGTATTGAAATTTACCTGCCTCCATAAAAAAGTGAGCACCATCTCCCCATCCGCTAGTTTGAGACATTGCCAATAATTGAAACATGACAACACCAGGCACAAGTCCGCTCGTAATCATATCCGCCAGAGAATCTAACTGTAAACCCAGTTCACTTTTTACATCTAAAACACGCGCAGCCAATCCGTCAAAAAAATCAAAGAAAATACCTAGTGCAACAAATATAGCTGCAAGTTCTAATTTATTCATGACAGCGAACATAGTAGCCACGCAGCCACAGAACACGTTCAAAAGAGTAATAAAATTGGGTATATGTTTTTTCATAATTGTCAGTCTATAATCACAATCTCAAAAAGGCAGAAAACCTTATCTCAATTATTGCTCTAAATTAATATAATTATATGGTGGTATTGGTATTCTGAGTTAAAAAGCTATTAGACCACTCATATTCGGTAACGTTTTAGAAGTTACCCATTGAAATTAGGCAAGTACAACAATCAAATTTACAATCACTTAAACACATGGTATTAAAATAAAAACTACCTTTTACAAGGTCATATCACAAATTAGTTCTCAAATGAAAAATATTATGCATGCATAGTATTGTTTAGTTGATATTTTAGAATTAAATTATAGCCTTTGTAACAATTTCAGAAGAAAATTGAAGTTTTATAACAAACATTTATAAATACTAACCATTAAATACATTGCCAAAAAATGAAGATTAAAAAGGTTTTAGTAGCCAACAGAAGTGAAATTGCAATTCGTGTATTACGTGCCTGTACAGAGCTAAACATTAAAACAGTTGCCATTTATACTTATGAAGACCGCTATTCTCAACACCGGAACAAAGCCGATGAATCTTACCAAATAGGTGAAGACAATCAGCCATTAAAACCTTATTTGGACATTCCGCAGATTATAGCTTTGGCAAAGGCTAAAAATGTAGACGCCATTCACCCAGGATACGGCTTCTTATCTGAAAACTCTGAATTTGCACGACAATGTGCCGCTAATGATATTATTTTCATTGGTCCGGATCCAAAAGTGATGGATGCTCTTGGGGATAAAATTACCGCCAAAAAAGTTGCTGTAAAATGTAATGTCCCCATTATTGAAAGCAATAAAAAGAAACTGACATCTTTAAAAGTTGCATTAGCTGAAGCGGCAACCATAGGATACCCGATAATGCTAAAAGCCGCCTCTGGTGGTGGTGGCCGTGGTATGCGAATCATTAGAAAAGATGAAGATCTAGAAATGAATTTCGATTCTGCCCGTAATGAAGCATTAAACGCTTTTGGCGATGACACTATGTTTCTTGAAAAATATGTAGAAGACCCTAAACATATAGAAGTACAGATCGTAGCCGATAACCATGGAAATATTCGCCACTTGCATGAACGTGACTGTTCAGTTCAACGTCGTCATCAAAAAGTGGTAGAAATTGCACCTTCGCATAATGTTAGTGAAGAAGTAAAACAGAATCTTTACAAATATGCCGTTGATATTGCCAAAGAGGTTAACTATAACAATATTGGAACGGTAGAGTTTTTAGTAGATCCTGATGACAACATTTATTTTATTGAAGTAAACCCAAGAATACAAGTTGAACATACGGTTACAGAAATGGTTACCGGTATTGACTTGGTAAAAACACAGATTTTCGTTGCCGGCAATTATACATTAGATAGTCAGCAAATAAAAATATACGGTCAAGAAACCATTGCAACTTATGGCTTTGCCCTTCAATGTAGATTAACTACTGAAGACCCGGTTAATAATTTTACCCCAGATTACGGCACAGTTACTACGTATAGAAGTGCCTCTGGTATGGGTATTCGTTTAGATGCAGGTAGTATTTACCAAGGGTATCAGGTGAGTCCGTTTTTCGATTCCATGTTAGTAAAAGTATCATCTCACGGTAGAACACTAGATGGTGCTACCCGTAAAATGGTACGTGCACTAAAGGAGTTTAGAATTAGAGGTGTTGAAACCAATATTCATTTCTTACAGAACGTAATTCAGCATCCTACTTTTAAGGATGGTAAGGTTACGGTAAACTTTATACAGAACACCCCTGCCCTATTTGATATAAAACTTTCTCAAGACAGAACCTCTAAGGTGGTGAACTTTTTGGCAGAGGTTATTGTCAATGGTAATTCTGATGTCAAATACATAGACGAAAACAAAGTCTTTAGAAATGCAAAGGTTCCAAAATTCAATCCGTTAGAAGCTCATCCGAAGGGAACAAAAGATATGCTGACCGAAATGGGTCCAGAGAAATTTTGCGCTTGGTTAATGGATGAAAAGAAGATTCATTATACGGACACCACCATGCGTGATGCCCATCAATCTTTATTGGCAACAAGAATGCGTACGTACGATATGTTGCGCGTAGCGGAGAGTTATGCCAAAAATCACCCAAACACATTTAGTATGGAAGTTTGGGGCGGTGCTACTTTTGATGTGAGTATGCGATTCTTACATGAGAGTCCGTGGACAAGATTACGTGAACTACGTAAGGCTATACCAAATATATTATTTCAAATGCTTCTTAGAGGCTCTAACGGAGTTGGTTACAAAGCATACCCAGATAATTTGATTGAAAAATTCGTTGAGAAATCTTGGGAAAACGGCGTAGATATATTCAGAATTTTTGATTCGCTCAATTGGGTGAAAGCTATGGAACCCAGTATTAACTACGTACGAAACAAAACTGGCGGTATTGCCGAAGCTGCGTTAAGTTATACGGGTGATATTCTTGATGTAAACGAAACCAAATACAACTTAAAATATTACACGCAGCTTGCAAAAGACCTAGAAAATGCCGGTGCGCATATGATTGCCATAAAAGATATGGCAGGACTTTTAAAGCCCTATGCTGCTACGGAATTGGTAACCGCGTTAAAAGACACGGTAAAGCTTCCTATTCATTTACATACACATGATACTTCTTCACTACAAACAACTACCTACTTAAAAGCAATTGAAGCAGGCGTTGATGTGGTTGATGTTGCATTGGGCGGATTATCCGGATTAACATCTCAGCCCAATTTTAATTCGGTAGTTGAAATGATGAAGGGTCAGCCAAGGGCACATGAATTCGATATGCCGAAGCTGAATCAGTTTTCTAACTACTGGGAAGATACAAGAGAGTTATACTACCCCTTTGAATCGGGATTAAAATCTGGTACTGCGGAAGTTTATGGTCATGAAATACCTGGTGGGCAGTATTCAAACTTACGTCCACAAGCTACAGCATTGGGTCTTGGCGATAGATTTGATGAAGTAAAGAAAATGTATGCAGATGTCAATAAACTTTTTGGAAACCTAATTAAGGTAACTCCAAGTTCAAAAGTTGTTGGCGATATGGCCATATTTTTGGTTACGAACGAACTTACTACAGAAGACGTAATGACCCGTGGTGAGGAAATATCGTTCCCAGATTCTGTTATTAGTTTCTTTATGGGAGATTTAGGTCAGCCCGTTGGCGGATTTCCTAAAAAGCTTCAAAAAATTATTCTTAAAAACAAGAAGCCATATACAAATAGACCGAATGCACATTTAGCACCAACAGATTTTGACAAGGAATTTAAAGCCTTTAAAAAGAAGTTTCAAAAAGGATTTACACGTGCTATAGAAATGGAAGATTTTCTTTCGTATACCCTATACCCAAAAGTGTTTGAAAAAGCACATGAAAATTATAAACTATACGGTAACCTAGCATTGGTACAAACAAAACATTTCTTCTATGGCATGAAACTTCGTGAAGAAACCTTAATAGAATTAGAACCAGGTAAGACGGTAATCGTAAGATTACTTTCTGTAGGTATACCGAATGAATTAGGTATGAGAACCGTATTCTTTCAGGTAAACGGGGAAAATAGATTCGTTGATGTTTTGGACACTTCTTTGAATCTAAAAATTGAAGAAAACGAAAAAATAGACCCAGCAAATGATGATCAGATTGGAGCGCCATTACAAGGATCTCTGTATAAAGTTTTGGTCAAGAAGGGCCAAGAAGTAAAAGAGAACGATCCTTTATTCGTTATTGAAGCCATGAAAATGGAAACTACTGTAACCGCATTTAAATCTGGTAAAGTAGCATCAATTAGTTTAACAGAAGGTAGTATGGTAAAGCAAGATGATTTGGTGATAACCATTTCATAAGTTCAGTAGTACTTTTTTAGCACATATTTTTAAAGCCACCTATTTTAGGTGGCTTTTGTTTTATTAGACCCTACAACTACGTCATCACAGTCTTTCACAAAAATTTAAAAAATCCAACCTACTTCAAGTCTGTTATTATTTGCATCTTTGCAGTTGCTATGAACTAGTAAAAGTATGTTCAGAAAAATCACATTTCTTTTAGTACTCTTTTTTACCCCATTTTTGGGTCTTGCTCAAAATGCACAACTATCACCATTATCAAAAATTAGCTTATTGACCGTTGGTACAGGTGAAGATTTAGCAGCCAAATTTGGGCATAGCGCTATAAGACTGCAAGACCCCACTCTAGGTATTGACGAAGTATACGGTTACGGAACTTACGATTTTGAAGACCCTAATTTCTATCTGAACTTTACACGTGGTAAACTATCATACACCATTTCTAGAATTCCGTTCAAGTATTTTGAATACTCTTACCAACAAGAAAAACGTTGGATAAGGGAACAAGAGCTAGATGTCAATTTAGAACAGCGCAAAAACATTATCACCTTTTTAGAGCACAACTTACTCCCCGAGAACAAGAAGTATAAGTATGACTTTTTGTTCGATAATTGTGCCACTAGAATACCTATGGTATTTGAAAAAACTTTGGGTGATACCTTTAAATTCGATTATAACCACTTAGAAGAGCAATTAACATTTAGGGAGTTGATTCGTCTAAAATTGAATCCGAATTCGTGGTCCAATTTTGGTATTGATTTAGCTTTAGGCTCTGTAATTGATAGAGAGGCATCGCCTTACGAGCATTTGTTCTTACCTATTTATGTGTATGAGCAAATGAAGCACACCACTTTAGATGGCAAACCTATAGTTAAAAAGGAAACTGTATTATTAGACATACCAGAACAAGATGATAGGTCTCCCCTATTTTTAACCCCTTTATTTTGGCTAAGCATAGTATTGCTTTTGGTCTGTTACATTACGTATACGGATTATAAAAATCTTCGCAGAAATAAATGGTTAGACTTAGGGTTATTTACTGTAACCGGACTAGCAGGTGTACTTATTTTATTCCTGTGGTTTGCAACAGATCATTTAGCCACCAAAGCCAACTTCAATTCCCTTTGGGCATTTGCACCGAATATTATCATAGCATTTATAGTAATCAAAAAACAGATTCCGTCATGGATGATTACTTACATCATATTTTTAACCATATTATTGGGTATCACTTGTATGCTGTGGATGTTTAAAATTCAAGTGTTTTCCATATTATTAATCATCGTTTTACTAGCATTAGCTATTCGCTACGTTTACCTTATTTATTATTTTAAGAGTAAACAACTAGGTAAAAAACAAAATTAAGTTACCCTACATGAATCTACTTACCGTTGAAAATATTTCGAAAGCCTATGGCGAACATGTCCTTTTTGACAGCCTATCTTTTGGTATCAACAAAGACCAAAAAATTGCCTTAATCGCTAAAAACGGTACAGGAAAAACATCGATTCTTAATATTCTATCGGGTGCAGATATTCCCGATTCTGGTCAGGTAAATTACCGTAAATCTACACGGGTTTCCTTTTTGGCACAAGAGCCGGTTATGGACCCAAACCTAACTGTAGAAGAAACTATTTTTGCATCTGACAACGAGGTGTTACAAGTTATCAGAAACTATGAAAAAGCGCTTATAAATATTGAAGAGGCAGATGCCTACCAAAAAGCATTTGAAGCAATGGACCGCTTTGAAGCTTGGGATTTTGAAACACAGTATAAACAGATCCTATATAAGTTAAAGTTAGATGATTTAAATGCCAAGGTGGGCAAACTATCTGGTGGACAAAAGAAACGTTTGGCATTGGCGAATGCCCTAATAAACAAACCGGACCTTTTAGTCTTAGATGAGCCTACCAACCATTTAGATTTAGAAATGATCGAATGGTTAGAAGAGTTTTTTGCGAAAGAAAACATGACCTTGTTTATGGTAACGCACGACCGTTATTTTTTGGAACGTGTTTGTAATGAAATCATTGAACTAGAGAACGGAAAATTATATCCATACAAAGGTAATTACAGTTACTATTTAGAAAAGAAAGAAGCGCGTATAGAGCAAGAGGCGGTAGAACAGCACAAAACCGAATTGCTATTCAAAAAGGAACTGGCATGGATGCGCAGGCAGCCAAAAGCACGTACCACCAAGTCTAAATCTAGAATAGATGATTTTGCCGTTATCAAAGACAAAGCAAGTCAACGTAGAAAAGACCACCAAGTTCAGTTAGAATTGAACATGGAGCGTATGGGAAGCAAAATTCTTGAACTACACAAGATTTCAAAATCATTTCCGAATAAACCTATCCTTGATAAGTTTGAATATGTATTTCAAAAAGGAGAACGTATTGGCATTATTGGTAAGAACGGTACCGGTAAATCTACCTTCTTAAATATTTTAAGTGGACACGACCAACCGGATAGCGGTAAAGTGGTTGTGGGTGAAACTATCAAATTTGGGTATTACACTCAAAAGGGTATTGAAATAAAAGAAGGTCAGAAAGTAATCGATGTTATTCGTGAATTCGGTGATTACATACCACTAATGAAAGGCAGACAGATTTCTGCACAGCAGTTATTGGAGCGTTTTCTATTTGACAGAAAAAAGCAGTATGACTTTGTAGAGAAGCTAAGTGGTGGTGAGCGTAAACGATTGTACCTATGTACCATATTGATACAGAATCCTAATTTCTTAATATTAGATGAGCCTACCAACGATTTAGATATCGTTACCTTGAATGTATTAGAAAGCTTTTTAATGGATTTCCAAGGATGTTTAATGGTAGTTTCTCACGACCGTTACTTTATGGATAAGATCGTAGATCACCTATTTGTATTTAGAGGTGATGCGGTTGTTGAAGATTTTCCTGGCAACTACTCTGACTATAGAGCATATGAAGACAGTCAGATTTTAGAAAAGAGAGAGCAAAAGGAAACACAAATAGCTACCAAGACCAGTTGGAAAGAACCGGATGCTTCACCAAAAATCTCATACGCAGAACAGCAAGAGTATAAGAAGTTAGAAAGAGAGATTCAAAAATTGGAAAAATCTAAAGTAGTATTGCAAGAAAAATTCACTGATAGCTCTTTAAGTGGCGATGATATCAAGAACCTTTCTATTGAGCTTAAAGAAGTAACAGATGCTATAGATAGTAAGACAGAACGTTGGTTTGAGCTTTCTGCATTGATGGAAGGTTAACCATTTTGTAGCTCAGAAATTTTATATTCTAATATAGAAAAGACATAGAAACCAACTAGTGAATTAAGATTTCAACGCTTTGTTTAACCACTTTATTTACTTTTGATAAAATCAGAAAAGCCAATTAGTGTTCCGTTTTATTTCATTTATTAAATTTCTATTTACCTCAAATAACCAACATGGTATTCACTCGCCTTTTGTGTACGATTATATCACCAAATGTCTCTATCATCAAAAAAATATAAAACTTAATAAAACTCTAACAGTCTTTGTAAAAAGTATAAATTATTTTAAGTACAAATCAATTTTTCTTGTGGGCGATTATAAAACATCCGAAGAACTCATTAAACAACATTGTGCCAATATATCTTTTGTTGAAAATAACCCAGATGTTATTCTTGCAAACATCAATGATTTAAAAAGTATAAATCTTAATACGCTATCTAACGACTGCATGCTTCTTTTAGACGGAATACATCAAAACCAAAAAAATCTAGAAATTTGGAAAAATCTAAAAGCAGAAAGTCATGTTAAGGTCACAATAGATATGTTTTATTGTGGCGCCGTATTCTTTAGAAGAGAACAAGTAAAGGAACATTTTAAAATACGGATATAAACCAGTAATTTTAGACTAAAGCAAATCTTAATGAGCAGTAATACCATTTATATTACCCTTGGGGTCGTTTTCGCTATCTACTTAGCTATACGTATTACCAGTAAAGGAAAATCTAAAGATCGTAAATCAAGAAAATTCATGGGTGATTATGAAAGAAAAAATAAAGGTGGTAAAGAATAAAAGTCAACCTATTGTTTTAAACATTTTTGTTAACCACAATTTAATCTATACTTCTTTCTAACACTCACTTTCAATGAAAATATATACTAAAAAAGGCGATGACGGAACTACCGGACTATTTGGTGGCACACGTGTACCAAAACATCACATACGAATTGACAGTTATGGTACCGTAGATGAGCTAAATTCTTGGATCGGACTTATTAGAGACCAAGAAATTGATCCTATTTATCAGCACCAACTCATTGCAATACAAGAACATTTGTTTACCGTTGGTGCTATTTTAGCTACCAGCCCAGAAAAAGAAATGCTTAAAAATGGTACAGAGCGTTTAAAAATAACTAAAGTAGGTACTGCTGAAATCAGCTTTTTGGAGGACGCTATTGATCAAATGGATTCGCAATTACCGCAAATGACCCATTTTATTCTACCTGGTGGTCACTCAACCGTGTCATACTGTCATATTGCCCGTACCGTATGCAGAAGGGCTGAGCGTATTTCAACTTTATTACATGAAAACGAACCGTTCGATAAAAATGTGTTATCTTTTATAAATAGACTTTCAGATTATCTCTTTGTATTGGCACGAAAATTGTCTTATGATTTACAAGCAAATGAAATAAAATGGGTTCCTAAAAAAAAGGACTAATAAA
>JAHDDP010000058.1 GCA_020629285.1 Maribacter sp. | reverse complement strand
AGAGAAAAGCTATTATATTACTTGCAGATGGTACTATCTTTTATGGAAAATCTGTTGGAGATAAACAAGGTACTGCCTTTGGAGAAGTATGCTTTAATACGGGAATGACAGGTTATCAAGAGATTTTTACTGATCCATCTTATTTTGGACAAATTATGGTAACTACCAATGCACATATCGGTAATTATGGTGTAAATAAAGATGAAGTTGAATCTGAGTCCATTAAGATATCTGGATTGGTTTGTAGAAATTTTAGCTATGAATATTCTAGACCTTTGGCAGATGATAGTTTGCAAGGTTTTTTAGATAAAAATGAATTATTTGCAATCTCTGATGTAGATACACGTGCCTTAGTTAGTTATATAAGAGATAATGGAGCAATGAATGCTGTAATTTCTACGGACATAGAGAACATAGAGGACTTAAAAAAACAGTTAAGTGAAGTGCCTAGTATGGAAGGACTAGAATTGGCTTCTAAAGTTTCTACGAAAGAGCCCTATTTTGTTGGTGATGAAAATGCTATTTTCAAAATTGCAGCACTTGATATAGGTATCAAAAAGAATATTTTAAGAAATCTTGTTAAGCGTGGAGCTTATGTAAAGGTGTTTCCTTTTAACAGTAGTTTTGAAGAAATGTCCTCTTGGAATCCTGATGCATTTTTCATCTCTAATGGTCCTGGTGATCCAGAGCCTTTGGTTGATGCCATATCTGCAGTTAAAAAAATGATACAAACAGATAAGCCTCTTTTCGGTATTTGTTTAGGTCATCAAGTTTTAGCTTTGGCAAACGGAGTTTCAACTTATAAAATGCATAATGGGCATAGGGGTATTAATCATCCAATACTAAATTTGATTACAGGTAAAGGAGAGATTACTTCTCAAAACCACGGCTTTGCAATTAATAGGGAAGAAACAGAGGCTAATGAGACTTTAGAAATTACGCATACACATCTTAATGATAAAACGGTTGCTGGTATTCGTATGAAAAATAAAGATGTATTCTCTGTGCAATATCACCCAGAAGCAAGTCCGGGTCCCCATGATGCTGATTACCTTTTTGATGATTTTTTTAAATTAATTGAGAAAAGTTCAAAACATAACGAAATAGTTTAAATTAACATTAATTAATTGGGAAATGTTGGGTGTAAACAAACCCAGTGATTTCCCTGTTTTGTATCTTTACTTCTTACAAACAACATATAAAAAGATTAAAATGAGTATTATATTAAATGTTCACGCAAGGCAGATTTTAGATTCTAGAGGTAATCCAACTGTTGAAGTAGATGTAGTTACGGAAAATGGTGTAATGGGTAGGGCTGCGGTTCCTTCTGGAGCTTCTACTGGTGAGCATGAAGCTGTTGAATTACGTGATGGTGGTAAATCTTTCATGGGAAAAGGTGTAAGTAAAGCTGTTGATAACGTAAACAGTATTATAGCTGAAGAAATTTTAGGAATGAGTGTGTTTGATCAAAATCTTTTGGATCAAACTATGATAGATTTAGATGGTACACCAAATAAATCTAAATTAGGAGCTAACGCAATTTTAGGTGTTTCATTAGCTGCTGCGAAAGCTGCTGCAAATGAATTAGGTCTTTCTCTTTTTAGATACATTGGTGGTGTTAGCGCTAATACGTTACCTGTACCAATGATGAACATTATAAATGGTGGTTCTCACTCAGATGCGCCTATCGCGTTTCAAGAGTTCATGGTAATGCCGGTTAAAGCAAAAAGCTTTACACATGCAATGCAAATGGGAACAGAGATTTTTCACAACCTTAAAAAAGTATTACACGATCGTGGTCTTAGTACTGCAGTAGGTGATGAAGGTGGATTTGCTCCAAACCTTGCAGGTGGTACAGAAGATGCTCTGGATACTATAGCAAAAGCAGTGAAGAATGCAGGTTACAACTTAGGTGACGATGTAATGATCGCTTTAGATTGTGCTGCAGCAGAATTCTTTGTTGATGGAAAATATGACTACACTAAATTTGAAGGAGAATCGGGTGTAATTAGAACATCAGAAGAGCAAGCTCAATACTTGGCGGATTTAAGTGCTAAATATCCTATAATCTCTATTGAAGATGGTATGGATGAAAATGATTGGGATGGTTGGAAATCTTTGACCGATAAAATTGGTGATAAGGTTCAGTTAGTAGGTGATGATTTATTCGTTACTAACGTTGAACGTTTGTCTACAGGTATTGAAAAAGGTATTGCTAATTCAATATTGATTAAAGTAAACCAAATTGGAACTTTAACGGAAACTATTGCTGCTGTAAATATGGCTAAAAACGCTGGTTATACTTCAGTGATGTCTCACCGTTCTGGAGAAACAGAAGATAATACAATTGCAGATTTAGCTGTTGCATTGAATACTGGTCAGATAAAAACTGGTTCAGCTTCAAGATCGGATCGTATGGCTAAGTACAACCAATTACTTCGTATAGAAGAAGAATTAGGAAGTACAGCTTACTACCCACAAGAAAAGGCTTTCAAATTAGATTAATTTCTAAGTGAAATATATAATTAAGCCTTTCTTTCGAGAAAGGCTTTTTTTTTTGGCGTACTTCAAAACTTTAACTACCTTTTGAGAATAAATCAATAATAACCCCTCTTTGTTAGCGTATGAATAATTTTCTTTTTGTTTCCGCAGAGAATGATGCCATTCCTGATTGTAAAGCTGGTGGAATGGGTGACGTTGTAAGAGACGTCCCTAGAGAAATATCCAAGCGGGAAGATAAAGTTCATGTAGTTGTACCCTCATACTCTAGATTACATAAAAACGGAATATTTAAGACAAAGCTCGAGTTTAGTCTTAGGGGTATGCCATATACGGCAGAATTGTACGAGGTTATTCCAAAGAGAGTAGATAAGAATATTACGCATTATGTTATACATCATCCTGAAATTGTAGAAGGCGGTATAGCTCATATTTATCACGACGACCCAACAGAACCATTTTTTAATGATTTTATAAAGTTTGTCATATTTTGTACTGCTACTGCAGAAGCAATTAAAATAGGAGCTTTTGGTGATTTAGATATTGTGCATATGCATGATTGGCATTCAGCAACACTTTTGTTCATTAAAACATATCATCCAAATTATCAAGATTTAAAAAAGATGAGATATGTGTATACCATACATAATTTGGCTATACAAGGTATTCGTCCTTTTTATGATAATTATGCTTCCGTGAATAATTGGTTTCCAGAAGTACAGTTAGATCATGCTGCATTAATGGATTCTAGATATCAAGATTGTATCAATCTAATGGCGGTAGGTATACGCCTTGCTGATGCGGTACATACTGTTTCGCCATCTTATAAAGAAGATGTGCTATTGCCAAGTAGAAGACCAGAATTTATTGGAGGTGAAAGTCTAGAGAACGATTTGTTGAAAGCAGATAATGAAGGCCGCCTTTTTGGTATTCTAAATGCTAGTAATTATGGTAATATAAGAGTAGCGGAAAAAGGATTTCTATATAGAAATACGGTTAAAGCAATATTTAGATGGCTTCAAGAAAATTCAAAGAAATATAAAGCTGATTTTCTAGCTCATACAGGTGAGAAGATTATGCAATTCGTAGGAAATAGACCTAAGTTTATAGTTTCTAGCGTAGCTAGATTAACAGAACAGAAATTCTATTTTTTAAAACGATCTCCTGAAGCTTTTGAAAAAATGCTCGCAAGGTTAAATGAGATAGATGGTATATTTATTCTATTGGGCACTGGTGATCCAGATTATGAGGAATTCTTTCGTCATATGAGCTACCATCATAAAAATTTTGTGTTCACTAATGGGCAATCTGAAGATTTGATAGACTCTATGTATTTAGAAACAGATCTGTATTTTATGCCTAGTTTATTTGAGCCCTGCGGTATAAGTCAAATGTTGGCTATGAGAAATGGCAATCCTTGTTTGGTGCATCATACTGGCGGATTAAAAGATACCGTTGAGCATTTAAAAACAGGTTTTGCTTTTAGTGGAGATACATACGATGAGCAAATTAGTAATATGGTAAAGAGTTTTGATGAAGCTTTGACTATTTGGGAAAACGATAAACCTACTTGGAAAAAAATCAAGGCAAATGCAAAAAAGGCTCGTTTTACTTGGGAAAAATCTTTAGATACATATTACGAGTCGCTATATCTGTTGTAATGAAAGCTTTTCATAGTACTTATTGTTAATTTTACCCAAAACAGATTTGTGAAATTGGTAGACCAATCCTGTTTTGTTAACTTTACGAGAAGTATATAAAACGTAAAAATAAAAATGTCAGACAAAGCTATTTTAGAATATAATGGTGAAAAATATGAGTTTCCTGTTACTAAGGGAACCGAAGATGAACTTGCAATCGATATCAAATCATTGCGTTCTGCAACCAAAGGAATTATAACTATTGATCCAGGTTTTAAAAATACAGGATCTTGTGAAAGTGCAATTACTTTTTTAGATGGCGAAAAAGGTATTTTACGTTACAGAGGTTATTCAATTGAAGAATTAGCAGAGAAAGCTGATTTTTTAGAAGTTGCTTATGCATTGATATTTGGCAACCTACCTAATCAAGAAGAACTAGCTAAGTTTCATAAAGATATAAAAGACGAATCGCATGTAGATGAGGAGATGAAGAAGATATTGGATGGTTTTCCAAAATCTGCCCACCCAATGGGGGTTCTTTCATCTTTGACAAGTGCTTTAATCGCATTTAACCCTTCTACTGTAGATGTAAGTTCTGATGATGATATGTATCATGCAATTGTGCGTATACTAGCAAAATTCCCGGTTCTTGTAGCTTGGACTTTGCGTAAAAAGAAAGGTCTTCCATTAGATTACGGTGATGATAGTTTAGGTTATGTAGAGAACATTCATAAAATGATGTTCAAACGTCCTAATCAAGATTATAAGCAGAATAGAGTAGTAATAGAGGCGTTGGATAAGTTGTTGATTTTACATGCCGATCATGAGCAAAACTGTTCTACAAGTACGGTACGTATAGTAGGCTCTTCTCATGCTGGTTTATTTGCATCTTTATCTGCTGGTATTTCTGCTCTTTGGGGTCCATTACATGGTGGTGCCAACCAAGCGGTTTTAGAAATGCTTGAGGCAATCGAAGCAGATGGTGGTGATACTAAAAAATATATGGCTAAAGCTAAAGATAAGTCAGATCCTTTTAGACTAATGGGCTTTGGTCACAGAGTTTATAAAAACTTTGACCCGCGTGCAAAGATTATAAAAGTTGCGGCTGATGAAGTTTTGGCAGATTTAGGTATAGAAGATCCTATTCTAGAAATCGCTAAAGGTTTAGAGAAAGAAGCATTGGAAGATCAGTATTTTGTAGATAGAAAACTATACCCTAATGTAGATTTTTATTCAGGTATTATTTATAGGGCTTTAGGCATACCTACAGAAATGTTTACGGTTATGTTCGCCTTGGGTAGATTGCCGGGATGGATTGCGCAATGGAGGGAAATGAGATTGAATGGTGAGCCTATCGGTAGACCTAGACAAGTTTATGTAGGTGAAAACTTAAGACCTTTTGTCGAACTGGACAAGAGGTAGATTGCTACCGTTAATAAAAAAACAAAAAGCTCTTTTAATTGTAAAGGAGCTTTTTTTTGTGTCAAATTTTAATTCGGATTTAAATAAATACATATGCTACAATTAAATGTTAATGATGAAATTTCACGTTTAAAGGCAGTTGTTCTAGGTATAGCTAAAAGTTCTGGACCAACCCCTACTTTAGAAGAAGCTTACGATCCAAAATCAAAAGAACATATTAAAGCTGGAACGTACCCAACTGAATCCGATATGATTGCTGAAATGGAAGCATTTAAAGAAGTATTCGAGAAATATGATGTTCAAGTATTTAGACCTGAAATTCTTGAAGATTGTAATCAGATTTTTACTAGAGATATCGCATTTGTTATAGAAGATAAATTGATAAAAGCCAATATATTACCTGATCGAGAGCAAGAAGTGGAAGCAATTCTACATGTTTTAGATAAAATAGATGATGATAAAATTCTTACTCCGCCCGAAGATGTTCATGTAGAAGGTGGTGATGTTATGCCTTGGAATGATTATATTTTTGTAGGTACATATACGGCGCCTGATTATGCTACATACATAACTGCTAGAACAAATAAAGCTGCCGTTGAATATTTGACCAAACAATTTCCGCATAAAACAATTAAGTCTTTTGAATTGCGCAAGTCTAACACCATTGCTCAAGAAAACGCATTGCATTTAGATTGCTGTTTTCAACCCTTAGGGAAAGGAAAAGCTATTATTCATAAAAATGGATTTTTAGTAGAAGAGGAATACCAATGGTTAGTAGATTTTTTTGGAAAGGAAAATGTCTTTGAAATTGATGCTAGAGAAATGTATCATATGTACAGTAACGTATTTTCCATTTCACCAGAAGTGGTTGTTTCTGAAAAAAGCTTTACTCGTTTAAATAATTGGTTACGGGAACAAGGTTTTACGGTAGAGGAAATTCCGTATGCTGAAATATCAAAGCAAGAAGGGTTATTGCGTTGTAGTACTTTGCCCTTGATTCGAGCATAATTTATAAATCAATAAACAATAATTTAATTAGTACCCCTATGCAAATAACAAATACAATACTGATGATTCGCCCGGTTTCGTTCAGAATGAATGAGCAGACCGCTGTCAATAACTACTTTATGGAAGATGTTGATATGAAAAATCAAGAAATAAATCAGAAAGCTCAAGAGGAGTTCGATGCATTTGTATCCGTATTAAAAAATAAGGGAGTAAATGTTATCGTTGTGCAGGATACCAAAGAACCTGATACTCCAGATAGCGTTTTTCCAAATAATTGGATTTCTTTTCATGCCAACGGTACCGTAGGTGTTTATCCTATGTTTGCAGAGAATAGAAGAAACGAACGTAGAGATGATATTTTTGAGATTTTAGAACAGAACGGTTTTAAAATCAATGATGTCGTTGATTATACTTCTGCTGAAGAAGAAGAATTGTTTCTAGAAGGTACCGGTAGCATATTAATCGACAGAGTAAACAAAAAGGCATATTGTGCATTATCTGAACGAGCAGATGAAGAGTTGTTTATTGAGTTTTGTGAAGATTTCGATTTCTTTCCCGTGATATTTACGGCTAATCAATCTGTTGATGGTAAGCGATTGCCTATTTATCATACGAATGTAATGATGGCTTTGGCTGAAACTTTTGTGGTCATCTGTTCTGATACAATAGACGATAAAAAAGAAAGAAAAAATGTATTGGAACATCTTAAAAAAGATGGGAAAGAAGTGATTGTTATTACAGAGCAACAGATGCATCAATTTGCGGGTAATATGCTACAGGTTATGGGTAGTGATGATAAGCGATATATGGTCATGAGTTCTGCAGCTTACCATAGTTTAACAACAAAACAAATTGCTCAAATTGAAAATCACTGTGCTATTTTACATAGCTCTCTACATACTATTGAAACATGCGGTGGCGGTAGTGCTCGCTGTATGATGGCAGAAGTTTTTCTTCCAAACAACTAGATAAAATAATAACCCTGTTAAAATTATATGTTTTAACAGGGTAACTTTTTTGTAAAGTATTCACTATCTTCAAAGAGCTTAGATTTTTTTTTGCATTTTGAAAATCACTATGAAGGTAAAACCAATTTATATTTTTCTAACATTATCCGTCATGGGTTTGTTGTTCGCATTAGCTAATACGCCCAAAATTTCAGCGTATGAAATGTTAGAAGAGCAATCTCAAAGTTCTAATGATGATTATAATATGATGATGGATGTACTTACCCATCAGCGTTGTATGAATTGTCATCCTAGTGATAACATCCCAAAGCAAGGCGATGATAGTCATCCGCATTATTTTGGTATGGCAAGGGGAAAAGATGATCATGGCTTTGAGGCTACTAATTGTAATACCTGTCATCAATCTGAAAATAATTTAAATTCTGGAGTTCCCGGTGCACCACATTGGGCATTGGCGCCAGCTTCAATGGCGTGGGAAGGATTGACAAGACAAAAAATCGCAGAACGTTTATTGGATAAAAACACCAATGGAAACAGAAGTCATGAGGAACTTGTTGAACATATGACCGAAGATGATTTAGTGCTTTGGGCATGGGAGCCAGGTATTCGTGCAAATGGAGAACAAAGAACTTTGCCCCCGGTCTCTAAAGAAGATTTTAAAAAAGCTGTTGAAAACTGGTTTGCTAACGGGGCGGTAATACCTTCTAAATAATAAAATTTTATGAAAATTTCCTTAACTGTTAACGGTGAATTAAAAACTGTTGATATAGCAGATGAAAATACGCCTTTACTTTGGGTAGTTAGAGATACGCTAGACTTAAAAGGTACGAAGTTTGGCTGTGGAAAAGCGGCTTGTGGGGCATGTACCTTACATGTAGATGGTGAAGCGGTGCGTTCATGTTCCTATCCTGTAAAATTTGCTAAAGGTAAAGAAGTGACTACTATTGAAGGGTTGGGAGACAAAGAAAACCCTCACCCGGTTCAACAAGCTTGGATCGAAGAAATTGTGCCGCAATGTGGCTATTGTCAGCCAGGTTTTATGATGGCAACGGCTGCCCTTTTAAATAAGGTGCCTAAGCTTACAGATGAAGATATAGATAAGAATATTATAAATGTTTGTCGTTGTGGAACGTATTACCGCATGAGAAAGGCAATACATAAAGCAGCTAATTTGCAGTTAGAAAAGGAAAATAACGAATCTAAAGAATTGTAATCTATGGCTGATAAAGAAAAAGGTTCAAAGAAAGTATCTAGACGTAGGTTTCTAGTAAAAGGTGGATTAGGTACTATCGGTGTGGTTGCAGTTGGTGCATATATTTTTAGAAATCCCATCCGTAGAGAGTTATTAGGATTTGCAAACTCTCTCGAAGCGCCATATACCGATAATACTGATAAACCTATGGTGTGGTTCGAAGTGACCAATAACAATGAGATACTACTGCATTCTCCTAAAATGGAAATGGGGCAAGGAACATTTACAGGAATAGCCCAAATGGCCGCTGATGAACTTTCTGTTTCTATGAGCCAGATAAAAGTTGTTCATGCTGCTTCATCTACCGGTAATGTTGATAGTTTTGCTACAGGTGGTAGTACTTCGATTTCTGGACTATGGAAACCCTTAAGAGAACTTGCTGCAATGCTGAGGGTTATGCTTATTAAAGAGGCTGCCCGTAAAATGAATGTGGGTATTGATGAACTTAATGTTGAAGACGGTGTCATATCCGGTAACGGAAGAACACTGACTTATGCGCAGGCAGCTAAAGGAGTTGAAAATTGGGAAGTGCCAGATGTTCCTTCGTTAAAAAATGCGAAAGACTATGAATATATAGGCAAACCTATTGCTAGGGTAGATTTGGATGCGAAAGTATACGGAGATCCAATTTTTGGTATGGATGCAGAAATGCCCGATATGCTTTATGGCGCAGTGGTTAGACCATCTAAAATTGGGTCTACTTTTGTAAGCGCAGATACTTCTGCTGCAGAAAATATGCCTGGGGTGGTGAAGATAATTGTTGAAGATGATTTTGTAGGTGTAGTTGCAAATTCTATGATAGAGGCCGAGCACGCTAAAGATGCCATTAATGTAACTTGGGAAAGTTATGAAAATTTAGATACTGCTGCTATCACTAAAATGATGACGGTAGGTAACGGTAACTCTACTACAATACAGAAAAACGGTGATGCTTTTGATGAAGATGATGAATTTGAAACACTAGAATTTAGAAGCCCTATTGGAGCACATGCCCAAATTGAACCTAATGGTGTTGTTGCTTTTGTTGAAAGTGACAGTGCTACCATTAAAATTTCAACACAAGTTGTAAGCATTACTAGAAAAGAGGTTGCAAATCGCTTGGGCTTAGATACCGACAAGGTAAATATCGTACCTACTTATTTAGGTGGCGGATTTGGTAGAAGGTTACATACACCTCATGCTGTACAAGCTGCTGTAATGTCTAAAGCTGTAGGTAAACCGGTAAAATACTTTTTTAGTAGAAAAGAAGAATTTCAGCATGATATGTTTCGCCCGCCAACACACCATATTATTAAAGGTAAATTGAATAGTGAAGGATATTTAGATACGCTTGAACATGAATTTGTAAGTGGCGATGTGGCTACGGATTCTGCCTTGATACCTAATGCACTAACTAACTTTTTAGGTGCCGATGTTGGTGCTATTCGTGGCGGATTCATTCAGTATACGGCTATACCTAATTTTAAAACGGTGTATTGGCATGTGGTATTGCCATTTGCAACCAGTTGGTGGCGTAGTTTGGGCTTGTTAGCTAATACGTTTGCCATGGAAAGTTTTATTGATGAAATGGCGTTAAAGGCCAATAAGAATGCAGTAGACTTTAGATTACATCAAATAGGTGAAGAGCCGATAGATAACCGTTTAAAAAATGTGATTAAGACTGCAGCTGAAAAAGCAAATTATAACGAAGAAGTTGTTAATGGTCGTGCAATGGGGTTTGCCGCTTCCATAGATGCAAATACACCTTGTGCTCAAGTAGCCGAGGTTTCTATTGTTGATAACAAAATTAAAGTGCATAAGGTAACCGTGGCTATGGATCCTGGTTTAGCGGTAAATCCTGATCAGATACGTGCGCAATGCGAAGGTTGTGTAATTATGGGGATGAGTGCTGTGCTTTACGAGCAAATGTTTGTAGAAGATGGGGAATTAACTCCGACTATCTATGGACCATATCAAATGGCTTTGATGAAGAACGCCCCTAAAGAAATTGATGTGGTTTTGTTGCAAGGTAAAGATACTCCTGGTGCTGTAGGTGAGCCGCCATTAGGACCTATTGGTGCCGCCATTGCTAATGCAGTAAGGCGTTTAACGGGGCAGCGTTTAACAGAGCTGCCTTTGAAATTATCGAAGTAGGTTTAATGTAAGAGTGTTGTATTACTTAGCATTTTTTTGATTGGCAATATTCTTGATCATGCCGCCAAAAATGAAATAGTGAAAGGGTACGATGCTATACCAATATAAACGTCCTCTTAGCCCTCTTGGTCTAAAAGTTGCGGTTTGGTGTAGCACATTGTTCTCATCTATTTTAAACTCTAACCAAGCTTCGCCCGGTAATTTCATTTCTGCGAAAAGTAGTAGTCGTTTTGCTTTTTTATCGGCTAATAACACCCGCCAAAAATCTAACGAGTCACCGGCAAATATTTTATGGGCATGGGTTCTTCCTCGACGTAGACCCACACCGCCAGAAAGCTTGTCTATAAAACCTCTAATTTTCCATAGCCAATTGCCATAGTACCATCCCGTTTCGCCACCAATACTCCAAATACGTTTCAATACTACCTCTGGGTTAGATATTTTTTGCTGCTTGTAATCCTTTAGAATGCCATATTTTGGTACTTGTATGTGCTTCTCTAAATTATCGACGATGCGACCGCTGATCATACTATCCTTCCAACTACTAATCACTAAGTTCTGCTCTATTTTTTTAAAAGCTAGATCAATGGCTTCTTTATAGGTATGTGGAGTAATACCAAGTATTTCTTGCAAGCGAGTGTCTTTTGCTACGACTTCGATTTTCATGCTGTCTACTAGGTTCAATGCGAGCTTATATGACGTTGAGGTTACAAAATATAACCAGTATGAAGATAGTTTTGGAGTCATAACGGGTACGGTCCAAATCCAGTTTTTGAATCCTCTGACTTCAGCATATTTATGTAACATTTCTTTATAGGTGAGTACGTTGGGTCCGGCAATGTCGAAGGAGTCGTTGTATGTTTTTTCATTTCCTAGAACTCCTGTAAGAAATGCAATGACATCACGTATGGCAATGGGTTGTGTTTTTGTCAATACCCATTTAGGGGTGATCATTACCGGAAGTTTTTCACATAAATCGCGTATGATTTCAAAAGAGGAACTTCCCGACCCTACAATAATACCTGCTCTTAGTACTGTTAACTTGAAGTTACCTTGATATAAAATGTCTTCTACGTTTTTTCTAGATTGTAGATGTTTAGAAAGATTATTATCATTTACGATTCCGCTTAAATATATTACTTGTTGAATTTGAGTTTCAGCAACATACTTATTGAAGTTTTCGGCAGTTTTAGCCTCCATTTCGTCAAAATCTTGTGTTGATGAACTCATGGAGTGAATTAGAAAATAAGCGGCATCTATATCTTGTGGAACTATATTTTCTTTGGGTTCTTCTATAAAGTCAATTTCAATGACTTTTATTTGTTGCCTAGTTTCTTTATCTACAGAAAGTCTGGTTTCATCACGTACCGCACAAACTATTTCATGCCCCATTTCTAAAAGTTGCGGTAAAATGCGCATCCCTATATAACCATTGGCTCCTGTAAGTAGTATTTTCATTATTTGGGTATTTTGAACATTTTAAAAATGTAATAGAGGGGTAGCAGGGTTGCAACAGCTACGATTATTATGGATAGACTTGATATTTTAAAACCTAAGTCTATTTTATAAGCTAGTAAAATAGTTTCTACAATTGTTGGCGCGGCTATAAGTGATATTAGCAAGTTCATGTATATCAGCATTTGCAATGACATTTTATAAACTCCTGTAGCATTATGCTTCGTTACCTTAACAGGGTAATTCATATTCCATGGCTTAACATTTTTTATGATATAAGCCAAAAGGGCGTAAGTCAATGCCATAATAATTGGCAAAGTCCAAATTGAATTTTTATTCCCATAACCATCAACGTCTCCTTTATAATTAAAATGTGCGGGAATGTTATCTGGCAAATCAGTATAAAAAACACCAATAATTATAAAATTCATTAGTATCATGATCCACCCGATAGCAATTTGTCTTTGCTGATTTTTGGTCAGTTTTATATCTATTTTGGGTAAATCTGCGAACATATTATAAATCTTCAATTGACGTTGGTGAGTTGTCCGCTTTGTAACTTAATATTTTTTTAAAGAACTTCTGTACGGCCTTTGTGTCAGATTCCACTTTAATAAAATAATTGTCTCGGTAGATCGAATAAACAGATGCTTCTCCTTTATACATCGTTAGTTTGTAATAAGGTATGATCAATGCGTAAGATTCCAATAAGGATCTAAACCCAACTATAATTCCCTTGGGTCTCATTTCAATATTACAGGTATCTCTATTGTTGTCTAAAATTAGCAGGTTTCTTATCTCAACACTTGTTTCTGTAATGATCAATTTTGGAGAGCCTATACCGCCCATCGCCCAACGTTGCTTTAAGGTAAACGGCTTACCGACCGCATCATCTATTTTTCGATTAGCCTCTTTATTGTTGTATGATACATTTACAAGCATATGAATTCAATTACGTTGATTTCATTAAAGTTAGCGAAAAGCCAAATGAATACAGCATCTGTTTACCTTAAAAGCCTAAAAAATGATTAGTTTTGCAGCCTTAATTAAACGTTTTGGTGAATATTCAAGAGGTACTATCAGATAAAGTAAAAGAAGCGGTAAAATCTATTTTTGACAAAGAATTGCCGAATGTAGAATTTCAACCTACACGTAAAGATTTTGAAGGGGATATCACTATTGTGGTTTTCCCCATGTTGCGCGTGGTCAAGGGCAATCCAGTTCAAATTGGTGAACAAATTGGTGGGTATTTAGAACAGCACGTAGATGCCGTAGCAGGCTTTAATGTTATTAAAGGCTTTTTAAATATCGTTATCAACGATGGTTTCTATTTAGATTTTTTCAATTCAATTTCTTCAGTGGAGAATTTCGGATTTGTAAAAGAGTCTAAAGATGCCGTAATGGTAGAGTATTCTTCTCCTAATACCAATAAGCCATTACACTTAGGTCATATTCGTAATAACTTATTGGGGTATTCCGTTGCTGAAATTTTAAAGGCATCTGGTAAAAAAGTATACAAGACCCAGATTATTAATGATCGAGGAATTCATATTTGCAAGAGTATGGTAGCTTGGCAGAAATTTGGAAACGGAGAAACACCAGAATCTACGGGGCTAAAAGGCGACAAGCTAGTTGGTAATTATTACGTTGCTTTTGATAAAGCGTATAAAGAACAAATAGCAGCATTAGTAGCTGAAGGTACCGATCAGAAAATTGCAGAAAAAGAAGCGCCACTTTTATTGGAAGCCCAAGAAATGCTTTTAAAATGGGAGGCTGGTGATGAAGAGACCGTAGCACTTTGGAAAACCATGAACGGATGGGTATACAAAGGTTTTGAGGTTACCTATAAGAATTTAGGTGTTGATTTTGATAACCTATACTATGAAAGTGATACCTATCTTTTAGGTAAAGATGTTGTTGCAGAGGGATTAAAAAAAGGAGTTTTCTTTAAAAAGGACGATGGTAGTGTCTGGATCGACTTGACCGAAGACGGTTTAGATGAGAAAATTGTGCTTCGTTCAGATGGTACAGCGGTTTATATGACCCAAGATATTGGCACTGCTATACAACGTGTAAAAGACCACCCAGATGTAAATGGTATGGTGTATACTGTTGGTAACGAGCAAGATTATCACTTTAAAGTATTGTTCTTGATTCTACAAAAACTAGGATTCTCTTGGTCGAATAAATTACACCACCTTAGTTATGGTATGGTCGATTTGCCTAGTGGAAAAATGAAAAGTAGGGAAGGTACCGTGGTAGACGCCGATGATCTTATGGTGGATATGACGCAAACTGCTGCAAATATTTCAGAGGAGTTAGGTAAGCTTGACGATTATAATGAAGAAGAAAAGCAATCGCTTTATAAAATGATCGGTTTAGGAGCTTTAAAATATTACATATTAAAAGTAGATCCTAAAAAACGAATTTTGTTCGACCCAGAAGAGTCGGTAGATTTTCAAGGGAACACTGGTCCCTTTATTCAATATACTTACGCACGTATTCAGTCTATATTAAGAAAGGCGGAAAGTATGGAAATTGAAATTTCTAAAGACGCCAAGGTTACAGAACTTCATAGCAAAGAAAAGGAGTTGATCAAACAGCTTCAATTATTTCCAGATACCATACAATTAGCTGCAGATAATTATAGTCCGGCTTTGATTGCCAATTATACGTATGACTTGGTTAAAGAGTTTAATTCGTTTTATCAGCAGGTATCTATTTTAGGTGAAGTAGACGATGAGAAGAAAATTTTACGTGTACAATTGTCTAAGAAGGTTGCTGAGGTAATACAAGATGCATTCAAATTGTTGGGTGTAGAGGTACCTGAGCGTATGTAGTTCAATTAAAGACCAATTATATTTTCCATATTTAATTTTCTCGAACAAAAAGCGTAAATTAAGCATGCAAAAATTTAGGTGAACTTGTTTTCAATGAAACAGGTAAGAGTACAATCGGTAATACCGAATATGAATCACCTTTTTTGCCCCACAAGCAGCAATAGAGCATCTTTTTTTTAAATCGATGCTCTTTTGTTTTGTTATTTTGTGGTACTTGCTACGGAATTAGCATTGATATTATTAAATTTGTAGCCCCTTAAAAAAGAAAAGAATGTTCGATAATTTAAGCGATAAGCTAGACAAGGCTTTACATGTACTAAAAGGACATGGTCAGATTACAGAAATTAATGTTGCAGAGACTACCAAAGAAGTACGCCGAGCCTTATTGGATGCGGATGTTAACTTTAAAATAGCCAAAGAATTTACCAACAGGGTAAAAGAAAAGGCATTGGGGCAAGATGTATTGACCACCTTGCAGCCTGGCCAGTTAATGGTCAAGATTGTAAAAGATGAGCTAACCCAATTAATGGGCGGTGAGTCAGAAGGTATTAACCTTTCAGGTAATCCATCGGTTATTTTAATGTCTGGTTTACAGGGTTCTGGTAAAACTACCTTCTCTGGTAAACTTGCCAATTTCCTAAAAACAAAGAAAACTAAAAAACCATTATTGGTGGCTTGTGATGTATACCGTCCGGCGGCAATTGATCAGTTGCACGTAGTTGGTGAGCAAATTGGTGTTGAAGTATATTCAGATAGGGAAAATACAGACCCAGTAGCTATTTCTAAAGCTGGTATAGCACATGCAAAGGCAAACGGACATAATGTGGTCATCATTGATACCGCTGGTCGTTTAGCTGTTGATGAGGCTATGATGAATGAAATATCCAATATTCATAAGGCGATACAACCTCAAGAGACTTTGTTCGTGGTAGATTCTATGACTGGTCAAGATGCTGTAAATACGGCAAAGGCATTCAACGATATCTTGAATTTTGATGGTGTTATCTTAACCAAATTAGATGGTGATACCCGTGGTGGTGCCGCTATTTCTATTAAATCTGTGGTAGATAAGCCAATTAAATTTATTGGTACCGGTGAGAAGATGGAAGCTATAGATGTTTTCTATCCTTCACGTATGGCAGATCGTATCTTGGGTATGGGTGATGTAATATCACTTGTAGAAAGGGCTCAAGAACAGTTTGATGAAGAAGAGGCCAGAAAAATTCAAAAGAAAATTGCTAAAAATAAATTCGGATTCGATGATTTCCTGAGCCAAATTCAGCAAATTAAGAAGATGGGTAATATGAAAGATCTTATGGGGATGATACCTGGTGCAGGTAAAGCCCTAAAAGGTTTGGATATAGATGATGATGCTTTCAAACATATAGAAGCAATTATTTATTCAATGACACCAGATGAGCGTTCTACGCCATCTAAATTAAATGCAAGTAGAAAAAAACGTATTGCAAAAGGTTCAGGTAGAGAAGTTCAAGAGATCAATCAACTTTTAAAGCAGTTCGATCAAATGAGCAAGATGATGAAAATGATGCAAGGCGGTGGCGGTAAGAAGATGATGCAGATGATGGGTGCCATGAAAGGAATGAAATAAAGACCGAATAATACAACCTAACAACACAACTTAAAGAAAAGCGGATATGGAATTATTGGATGGTAAAAAAGTATCCAACGAAATTAAAGAGGAAATCAAGGCCGAGGTGGCCAAGATGAAAGAACGAGGTGAAAAAGTACCGCATTTAGCAGCAATTATCGTTGGTAGCGATGGGGCTAGTTTAACCTACGTAGGTAGTAAAGTGCGTTCTTGCGAGCGTATTGGTTTTGAATCTACCTTAATTCAAATGCCAAGTACTACCTCTGAGCAAGAATTATTGAACAAGATCAAAGAATTGAACGTTGATGATGATATCGATGGTTTTATTGTTCAATTACCCTTACCTGAGCAGATAGATACCCAAAAGGTAATTATGGCCGTAGATCCAGATAAGGATGTAGACGGATTCCACCCTACGAACTTCGGTAAAATGGCTTTGGATATGAGTACGTTCATACCTGCTACTCCGTTCGGTATTCTTGAATTATTGGAACGTTACAAAGTAGATACAAAAGGTAAACATACTGTAGTTATTGGTCGTAGCCATATTGTTGGTAGACCAATGAGTATTTTAATGGGTAGAAAAGGATGGCCAGGTAACTCTACCGTAACTCTTACCCATAGTCATACAAAAAATATTACACAGATTATTTCACAGGCAGATATTGTAATTTCAGCATTAGGAGTTCCTAAATTTTTAAAGGCGGAAATGGTTAAGGACGATGCTGTTGTAATCGACGTGGGTATTACTAGGGTACCAGACGAAACTAAAGAAAAAGGATATTATATTACGGGTGATGTTGACTTTGAAAATGTCAGTAAAAAAGCATCATATATTACTCCCGTTCCTGGTGGGGTTGGTCCTATGACCATCGCAATGTTATTGAAGAATACATTGTTGGCTCGTGAGAGACATAGAGCATCAAAAGCTTAAGTATATTATAACTTTAATTTTATATTTAAGAGAATGGAGTTTCTTGTAAAAATACAAAGCAAGTTTGAAAAGCATACAGGTAAAATTTTTGCTTTAGTCAGGAAATTTGCTTTTGAGTTTGTAGTTATTCTTGTTTCAGTATTTCTCGCATTCTATCTTGATCGAGAATACGAAAGATTTCAGGATCATCAAACGGAATTAGGATTATTAAAAGAATCAAAGAATAATTTAATGTTTAATGTCTCAAATATTGAAAAAAATATTAGAGACGAAACCAGAACAATTGAAAATGTTAAAAGGGTTCTTATTGCTCTAGATAAAGAAAAAATTCAGCCTGAATCCCTTTTCTTAGATTATAAAAGGATTGCGTGGATGGAGAGTATAGAAATGGAAAATTCAGGATATTTTGCATTAAAATCGTTTGGTTTACGAAAAATACAGAATGATAGTTTACGAAAAAAATTGATAAATCTATACGAAATTGAATACCCTAAACTTATAGAGAGAACCTTTACTACAAGTAGTGTATATAGAGATTTGATGCTTCATGAAATATATAAGAAATTTAGCTATGATTTAAAAAATAAATATTACATTCCAAATAATTATGATAGTCTTAGAGTGGATGTAAAATTTAAAAATATGGTTTCTTTTTCTGTTGAATTGAAAGAATGGAGAATTAGAGAAAAGACAGCATCCGTCGATAGCACAAAAAAGGTTATAGCCTTAATTAATGAGGAAATCGTTTCTAGACAATAACTTCCGGCATAGAAGTAGAAACTAATTACTGTGGAAATTTATAAATGAGCCTTGCAATAGTATTGCAGGGCTTTTTTTATGCCGGTAATTTCTTTATAGTTATTCCGGTTTCGGTAGTGTCATTTGGTATTAAGATATCGATGTCATTACTGTCATCATAATCGCAGCTTGCTAGTACGGTTATTGAAATTCCTATGAGTAAAGTATAAAGTAATTTTTTCATAATAGAGGATTTATCCTGTCAAATAATTATTACATGTATATAAAACGGTGAAATATTAGTCTTGGTATTTGATGTCAATTGAGAATGCTGTACCTTTTGTGAAACAATTATCCTTATGAGAAAAATTCTTTTGATACTAGTGGTCGTTGCTTTTGTAATAGGATGTACGGAACCTCCTAAATTAGAGCATAAATTTTCAATAAAGGTTAGTTATTCAGCTGAGGTAGATTCCTTGGCTAAAGATGGTCGTTTGCTGCTTATGCTTTCTACAGATGATAGTAATGAACCTCGGTTTCAGATTAATGACGGACTTAATACGCAACTGATATTCGGAGTTAATGTGGAGAACTGGGCTAAGGATTCAGTCATAACTTTTGATGAAACGGTTTTTGGTTATCCGTACGAAAGCTTAAAAGATGTTCCACCGGGCGAGTATAATGTACAGGCACTTTTGAATGTTTATGAAACTTTTAATTTGTCTACCGGTCATACGGTAAAGCTACCTATGGATAATGGCGAGGGACAGCAATGGAATAAATCACCAGGCAATTTATATAGTAAACCATTTAAAATTAGAGTTGCCGGTAACGGATTTGAAAATGTGTCGGTGGATTTAGATCAGGTGATTGTACCAATTGAAGAGCCAGAAGATACTAAGTGGATTAAGCACGTAAAAGTGAAGTCAGAAAAGCTTTCTGAGTTTTGGGGACGTGATATTTTCTTAGTAGCGCATGTATTGCTGCCAAAAGGATTTGAAGAACATCCGGAAGCTAAGTATCCGCTAATGGTTTTTCACGGTCATTTTCCTTCAGATTTTGGCGGATTCAGAACTACGCCTCCAGATCCTAATATGAAACCAGAATATTCTGAACGCTTTAGTTTAGAAGGCTATAATGTTATTCAACAACAAGAAGCCTACGATTTTTATAAACGTTGGAATGAGCCAGATTTTCCAAGATTCATAGTGCTGCAGATTCAACATCCAACCCCATATTATGATGATTCTTATGCGGTGAATTCTGCAAGTCAAGGTCCATATGGCGATGCCATTACCTATGAATTGATTCCTGAAATAGAAAAACAATTCAGAGGAATGGGAGAGGGGTGGTCTCGTTTTCTTTATGGCGGTTCTACCGGTGGTTGGGAAGCTTTGGCTGTTCAGGTAAAATACCCAGATGAGTACAATGGTTGCTTTGCGGCATGCCCAGATCCCATAGATTTTAGAGCATATACCTTAACGAATATCTATGAAGATGAAAATGCCTACTTCTATAAGAGCGCACATAAAACATTAGAAGTGCCATCGCATCGTAATTATCTAGGTCAAATTCAATCTACCTTAAAACAAGGAAATCACTTAGAATTAGTATTGGGCGATAAGTCTAGATCAGGACAACAATGGGATATTTGGGAAGCTACTTATTCGCCACAAGCCGAAGATGGGTACCCAGAGAGAATTTGGGATAAAAAGACAGGTGATATTGACCACGAGGTGGCTGAATACTGGAAAGAGAATTTCGATTTAAGACATATTCTAGAACGCGACTGGGATAAGTTAGGTGATAATTTAAAAGGTAAAATTCATATCTATTGTGGAGATATGGATAACTACTACCTTAACAATGCTGTATACCTAATGGAAGATTTCTTGGAGAGTACTACAGATCCATATTATGAGGGAGAGGTGAAATATGGAGATAGAGACGAACATTGTTGGAACGGAAATCCAGACCAGCCAAACGCTATTACTCGCTTGAGATATAATACGATGTATGTGCCAAAGATTATGGAGCGAATAGAAAAAAGTGCACCAAAAGGGGCAGATTTAACGAGTTGGAGGTATAAGTAGACCTAGTTGAAACTTAGTGTCTTTTTAAAGCTAAATC
>JAHDDP010000057.1 GCA_020629285.1 Maribacter sp. | reverse complement strand
CAAAGTTAACATACATTATATGACTTAGCAATAGTTTTTTCAAATATTCGTAAATCAGCAGTACATAAATTAAGAATACACCACCGTAAACTCTTTCTCATAATTTTTGCACCCTCAATTTCATTGAATTGTATTTGATTATTTATTTTCGCAGTATTCCTATCTACCTATGAAAAAAATATCCCTTAGTCTGTTATTATTATTTTGTTTTAACCTTTTCGCACAAGAAAAATACCCGAAAGATGTTTTTGGTCCACCAATGGATATCCCCATTATTTTAGCGGGTACTTTTGGCGAGTTACGTTCCAATCATTTTCATTCTGGTGTCGATATCAAAACACAGCAGCGAGAGGGAATTCCGATCAACGCAATAGGCGATGGTACCATAACCCGAATAAAAGTTTCTCTTTGGGGTTACGGTAAAGTGCTCTATATAGCCCACCCAAACGGGTATACATCAGTTTATGGTCATCTTCAAAAATTTTCACCTAGAATTGAAGCTTATATCAAGAAATTACAATACACTAAAAAATCGTTCGAAGTAGAAGTATTTCCTGATTACGGGGAGTTGAAAGTTTCTAAAGGCGAACTCATTGCCTATAGCGGTAATACGGGTGGTTCTGCAGGTCCGCATTTACATTTTGAAATAAGAAGCAGTATTTCTGAAAAACCCACCAACCCGTTAATGTACGGTTTAGAGGTTGCCGATGCTACTAATCCTATTTTAGAAAAATTATTTATTTATCCGTTAACAGATAATTCTCATGTTAATAATAATTACGAAAGAACACAGATAAACGTTAGTAAAAAGAAAGATGGTACATTTTTAGCGGATAAAGTAACTGCTTTAGGCGAAATCGGAGTTGGCTTTATCGGATTTGATAGGTTAGATATGGCCGCTAATAAAAATGGCGTTTATAGTGTAGAACTTAGTGTAAACGGCAAAGTATATTCTTTATATGATTTTGAGAAATTTTCATTTGGAGAAACCAGATATATAAACACACTTGTAGATTATGATTATTACGGTAGAAATAGGCGAAAAATTCAAAAGAGCTTTAAATCGCCAGGTAACAAGCTTAGTATTTACAAAGACCTATATAATGATGGCAAAGTTAAAATTAACGAAGGCTTAAGTTATAATGCCAAATTATTGATTAAAGATTATGCCGGTAATAAAATTGAGGTCAACATACCTATTGAAGGGGTAAAGAATCTATTGGGCAATAAAAAGGTTATAGAAAAAACCGACAACTATGTAATCGCAAAAAAACCCAATAATTTTGATTTAGAAGGTGCTAAGGTATATTTCCCAACAAACACTTTTTATGAGGATTTTTATATTGACTTAAAGAAAGGAAAAGATACGGTTACCATACACACCAACACTGTGCCTGCACATAGAAACTTTACAATCACTTTTGACGTTTCTAAATATTCACAAGAAGAACGAAAGCAATTGTTTATCGCCAGATTAGATTCTAAACTTAGACCAAACCATGCAAATACGTATAAACGTGGTAATGAATTTACAACAAGAACACGTAATTTAGGAACATATACTTTAGCTAAGGATACTGTAGCGCCAACCATAAGGACCAAAAATTTTAAAGAAAAGCAATGGTTAAATAATTACAAGTACCTAAGTGTACAGATTGCAGATGACTTAAGTGGTATAGACAAATATTCCGCTACCTTAAACGGAGAGTGGATATTAATGGAGTATGAGCCTAAGCGCAATACCCTTACTTATAATTTTGACGATAAGATTGCTGATCAAACGCAATGTGTACTTGAAGTTACCGTTACAGATAATGTAGGTAATACAAACACCTTAAGCACCTCCTTTTACAGAAAATAATATAGTTGAAACTTTATAATGTTCTAAGCCTGATATTACTGCTGTGCAGCTCCATTGGTTTTGCTCAGAACGCTACTATTTCTGGTATAGTACTAGGTGCAAATAATGAACCGTTACCAAATGTCAATATATCTTGTAAGGGTTTGGGAACCACTACAAATTCTGACGGATTCTATATTCTAGAGATTACCTCAGATATAGAGAACACCATAGTTTTTTCTCATATTGCATACCTAGACGTCGTATTGGAAAAATTACTATTGAATACGAACGAGACCTTTGAATTCAATCCTGTTTTAAAAAATGATGTTACCCAAATAGACGGCGTAACCGTTTCTGCCACCGGTGCAAAAGAAGCTAACAACATTCTGAATATTTCCCCGGAGAAAATCAGAAAAATACCAGGTGCAAATTCCGGAGTAGAAACAATACTGAAGCTATTACCTGGTGTATCATCTAACAACGAGTTAAGTACACAATATGCTGTACGTGGTGGCAACTACGATGAGAATTTGGTATATGTAAACGAAATAGAAGTGTATAGACCCTTTTTAATTCGTTCGGCACAACAAGAAGGATTAAGCTTTGTAAACAGTGACCTAGTACAGAATGTGAAATTTTCAGCTGGTGGTTTTCAAGCAAAGTATGGTGATAAACTAGCTTCCGTATTAGATATTAAATACAAGACCCCTACTCTATTTTCCCTTAGGGCAGATGTAAGTTTTCTTGGTGCTAGTGCAAGTTTAGAAACTGTTTCTAAAAATCAAAAACTGAGCTCAGTATCAGGTATAAGATATAGAAACAACTCTTTATTGGTCAATAGCCAGCAGACAAAAAGCAATTTCAATCCGGCATTTACAGATATTCAAAGTTATTTGACCTACCGTTTTTCACCTAAATTTCAGCTAAATTTTCTTGGTAACCTAACTGTTAATGATTACAAGAACGAACCTTTAAACAGACAAACTAATTTTGGTACTATAGACAATCCGCAGGCATTAGTAGTTTTTTATCAAGGACAAGAGACAAATAAATATACCACCGCATTAGGAGCTTTAAAAGGCAGTTATTTTTTAAATGAGAATACGACATTAAAATTGATATCATCTATTTATCATACTACGGAAGAAGAATATTCAGACGTTGTTGCAGCCTATGAGCTTGGTGATGTTGATAGTAATTTAGGTAGCGATACGGCTGGCGAGGTGTTAACTTCTCGCGGAATAGGTTCTCAGTTCAACAGAACGAGAAACGATTTAGATGCCTTAATATTTAATTTAGAGCACAATGGCTCACATACCATAGGTAATTCTATTTTGGAATGGGGAGCAAAATATACTCATGAAGATATACGCGATCAATTACGTGAATCTGAATTTATTGATTCTGCAGGATTTTCAATTAGACCACCTAGAAGTGAATTTATAAATAATCAACCTTCTGAACCGTTTGATGCACCTTTAGAAGCATATAGCGGATTAAGCGCTTTGAACTTTGTAAAGACAAATCGGTTTTCTGGCTACGTTCAATTGGGAACGCATAAAACATGGAGCAATGCAGATGTGTATTACAACGTTGGTGTACGCTCTCATCATTGGACAGTCAGTGGAACCGGAGTTGAAAAAGTATCACAAACCGTTTTTAGTCCGCGTGCACAATTTGCCATAAAACCCAACTGGGATAAAGATATGCTCTTTAAGTTATCTACAGGAATATATCATCAACCACCTTTCTACAGAGAATTACGCGACAACACTGGCACAATACAGCCAAATGTCAAAGCACAAAAAGCATTTCATTTCGTAGCAGGTAATGAGTACAGTTTTCTTCTTTGGGATAGACCTTTTACATTGATAAGCGAGACGTATTACAAAAAATTGGAAAATGTAAATTCGTATACTTTAGAAGATGTACGTATCAGATACGCAGCCAATAATGACACTGAAGCTTATGTTTATGGAGCGGAAATTAGATTAAACGGTGCCTTTGTACCAGGAACGGAGTCTTGGGTAAGTCTAGGCTATTTAAAAACCGAAGAGAATAGAAACAATAGAGGCTATATACCCAGACCTACAGATCAACGCTTAAAATTTGGCATTCTCTTTCAAGATTACATACCTACGATCCCAGATTTAAAAATGTATTTAAATTTGGTTTATCAAACAGGTGTACCCGGTGGATCCCCTAGTTATGCCGACCCATATATTTTTCAGAATAGATTAAGAGACTATAAACGTGCAGATTTAGGAATTTCCTATATTTTTGCAAATAAGAACAAACAGTTTCCAAAAACACATTGGCTACGCAATTTTAAAGAATTGAGTTTAGGTTTTGAAATTTTCAATTTATTCAACAATCAAAATTCAATTACCAACACTTGGGTAAGAGATGCCGACAGTAAAAATGAATATGCTGTACCAAATTATCTTACTTCCAGGGTTTTAAACTTAAAATTGGGTATACGCCTTTAAACAATACAAATGAAAAGAATACTTTTCTTACTGGCACTTATTTCCTCATTTGCTGTAATGGCTCAGAAAAACATTTATGAAAGTCCAAGTTTCGATAATTTGAGTGCTGACCATAATGTATTAGCTATCATTCCTTTTTTAACCAATTTAGATTTAAATGAAAAAGTGTCTAAAACGGAACAAAAAAGATTAGAAGAAAACGAAGGTTACGCTGTTCAAAATGCTTTAGAGACTTATTTCTCTAAGCGTAGTAAAAAGAAAAAGCTTCCGGTAACATTCCAAAACATTGAAAATACAGCAGCCATTTTAGCTAAGAAAAATATCAGTTATGATAATATAGATGTATATACTACAAAAGAGCTAAGCGAAATCTTAGGTGTTGATGGTATTATTAGTGGCACCTTAGATTTAAACATACTGCTATCTAATGGTATACCAACAGAGTTTAGCTTTACAGACTATTTCTCTGGAGGGGCAAATTACGGTAGAATAGGCATTAAAATAAGCGATGGCGATTCTGGTAAACTTCTTTGGAAGTACGAAAAGGAAATCAATAAGAAAACCGGTAAAAACACCACTGACCTTATTGACCGCATGATGAAATTAGCCATTAGAAAATTCCCTTACGAGAGAGAGCGTAAAAGAGATCGTAAAAATTGATTACGCTTCCATAATATCTTTTAAGGCCGCAATAGTATAATCTATATCTTCTTTGGTATTATACGTTGAGAATGAAAAGCGAACAGATGGCTTTTTCATATCCTCAGCAGATAATATCTGGGTAAGTACATGAGAACCAGCATCGCTACCAGACTGGCAAGCACTACCTTTAGAACAAGCAATACCTTTCATATCCAAATTAAATAAAAGCAACATCGCTTTTTCTTCAGTGATAGGTAAGCATACGTTTACCAAGGTATAGGTACTCTTCTCCATATCGCCAGAATGCCCATTAAATTTGACACCAGGTATTTCTTTATTTATCTGATCAATGAAATAAGATTTTATGCCTTCAACATATTTCTTTTCTTCTTCTAAGTTATCGTAGGCATGAATAAAAGCCTCTTCTAAACCAACTATATTATGAAAAGACTCGGTACCTGCCCTTAGACCACGTTCTTGAGAACCGCCAGATATCATACAGCTTAACCCCGAATTCTTACGAATAAAGGCGAAACCAACACCTTTTGGCCCATGAAACTTATGAGCGGCAGCAGCTAAAAAATCTATCGGAAATGCTTTAACATCCCAATTATAATGTCCTAAAGACTGTACGGTATCTGAATGTACGAGTGCATCATACTTTTTAGATAAAAGGGTAATTTCCTCTAAATTGATCTTATTTCCTATTTCATTATTTACATGCATTAGGCTAACCAATTTTTTGGAGTCATCTTTTTGTAAAAGTGTTTCTAAATGAGCTACATCAGGATTACCATATGCATCTAAATCTACAAATAACAATTGAATCAATCCTTTCTGTTCCAATTCTTCAACAGTATGTAAAACTGCATGATGCTCAATTCGAGTAGTAATGATGGTTTTTACACCAAGATCTCGTACAGCGCATCTAATGATCATATTATCCGCTTCTGTACCACCAGATGTAAATATGATTTCTGAAGGCTGTGCATTTAAATATTTAGCAATGGTTTTACGTGCACTTTCAATAGCGGTTTTTGCCGTTCTTCCAAAACTATGGGTAGAAGAAGGGTTGCCATACACAGCTAAAGCTTCTTGCATTTTTGCAATTACATTGGGGTGAACCTGCGTAGTGGCCGCATTATCTAAATATACTTGTTTCATATAGGGATTCGCTAAAATAAACAATGAGCAAAAATAGTTAATTAACCTATAATTGACAGTCATGCGACAGACAGATTTATAAATTTTAAACTAAATTTGAAATATGAAAAAATACCTTTTAATTGGCTGTTCCATATTATTCTTTAACTGTAATGATGGTGACCTACAGATAGAAACTGTTGATTTTGACAGTATAGATACGATTGAAAGTTGTAATGACATTTCACCAACAACAGAGAATGTTTTATTTAAAATTAATGGTGATGAAGCGTTAATATTGAATCTGCCAAGCCAATTATTAAGAAACGAGGTTTCTACTGCAACCGGAATTGAAAGTGCTGTACCGGGCAGTTCTCAAATTACCTATCGTATTTTCTCTGAGACCGTTAGTAGCAGTTATTTTTGTGACTCACCACCACCACTTACGCCAACTGTACTAGAGGAAATCGAAGCTGAAGGCGGTAGTATTATTGTAACAACCGTTGAAGTGGATAGTGTAACTTTTTCGCATACAATTCAATTAAGTGGCGTTACTTTTTTAAATGAAAATGGCAGTAGAATTACAGATTTACAAGTAAATGAATTTGGCACGGTAACCACTACAGTAGAATAATTAGAAGTTTTGAAAAATATAGACTTCGGTAGCACCTAACCCATACTTTTGGTAATCGGCATCGTAATATTTTACATTGTCATATTTTCTGAACAAGTAACCCAATTCTTCTTTTAATACACCCTCGCCTACCCCATGTACAAATACAATTTTCTGTATTCTTTTACTGATAGCAAAATCTAGTTGACGTTTAGCTGTATCTAACTGTAGTGTAAGCATATCAAACTTACTTATAGATTTAGGGTTTTTGATAAGTTGATTTATATGCAAATCAACTTCCATTTTTGGGGCTGCTCGTTCCTTTGACTTTAGAACTCTCGTTTTTTTACGCTTAGGAATTTCCTTTTCCTTTTTAATTTTAGCGACTTCATAATTAGAAACGCGAATATCATCGGCTATCAAAACCAATTCATTAGAACTGAACGTTAACGGAAACCCATCATCGCTGAGCATAGTAATATTGTCGCCATTAATAGACTCCACAACGCCTTTTATGACATCGTCAATAGTTTCTACCGTATCACCAATATTAAAATGACGCATGTTTTTATTTTGTATACACAAAAATAATGGTAATTTTCGGACTACTAATTTATTTATAGATGCGTATTAAAGCATTAATTATTTTTCTGGGACTTGAAAGTTTTATGCTACCCTGTTTCACAAAGCAAATATTAGGGGTTGATTGTCCTGGTTGCGGTTTACAACGATCGCTATTATTTTTAATTAAAGGGGAGTTTACATCAGCATTTTTAATGTATCCGGCAATTTATCCAATGCTTTTACTTTTTGGCTTTTTAGGATTAAATAAATTATACCCTTTTAAACATTCAAATACAATTACAATTACGCTTATGGTAAGTACCGTAGGTTTTATATTAACCAATTATATTTTAAAATTTATCTAATTAACTAAACCTTTAAATTATGGAACAACAAAAATTACCTAATGTAACGCTGATATTAGTTCTAGGAATCGCATCTATCTTACTATGTTGGTGTTATGGTATTTTAGGATTAATACTTAGTGTCTTAGGGATTATATTAGCTATGAACAGTACAAAAACATACAATGCAAACCCTACTGATTACACTAATTATTCGGCTTTAAAAACCGCTAAGGTTGTTTCTATTATCGGACTTGTTTTAAACATTTTATTCCTTTTGTTCATGGTTTGGTTTATAATGTGGATAGGATGGGATGTAATTATGAGCCAAGATCAAGAATTGATTCAAGAAAGAATGAACGATTTACTTGACCAATAAATGAACAATTCAGAAAATCAACAAATACCAGGTTCTAGTAACGCTTTAACTTTTGGCATTTTATCTATTGCATTAACCCTTTTCTGTTGTGGTCCCTTTGGTGCTATATTCAGTTTCATTGGTTTGAGCAATGCTAAAAAAGCTAAGAGTTATTTTGAAGCTAACCCTGGTAATTATAGGGGATATGAAAATATTAAAACAGGAAGAATTCTTTCTTATATAGGGCTAGCACTAGCTCTTATTTACCTAGTATTCTGTATTCTCTATTTCGGATTGATTATCGCTTTCTTTGCAACAGCCGATTTTCAATAAGAAATTAATAATTAAAAAAAATCCCTGATTTACATCGGGGATTTTTTATTTCTAGTTTTTAAACTCTTGTAGTGTTTTAATAATTATAGAAACACAATCTAAAAGCTGTTCTTTTGTCATTACCAATGGTGGTGCAAATCTTATAATATTACCGTGTGTTGGTTTTGCCAGTAATCCGTTTTCTTTCAACGCCATACAAATATCCCATGCAGTAGAACTATCTTCACTATCATTAATAAGTATTGCATTTAAAAGACCTTTACCTCTAACACTATTTACCAAATCTGTATTTGGTATAAATTTATTTAGTTCAGCTCTAAAAAGCTCACCTAACTCAAAGGCATTTTCTGCAAGCTCCTCATCTTTTACGACTTCTAAAGCAGCCATACCAACAGCAGCGGCAATAGGGTTACCACCAAAAGTACTACCATGGTTTCCGGGGCGTATAACACCCATAATATTATCATTAGCCAAAACTGCCGAAACAGGGTAAGCCCCACCTGACAAGGCTTTACCTAATATTAAAATATCTGGTTTAATTTCAGGTATTCCACTACAATGTTTATCTGGGCAAGAACAATTACCGCAAGTTGCCAATAAACGACCTGTTCTGGCAATACCCGTTTGCACTTCATCTGCAATGAACAAAACATTATATTTTTCACACAAGGCTTTCGCTCCGCTTAGATAACCTTCAGAAGGTACATAAACTCCAGCTTCACCTTGTATAGGCTCCACTAAAAAGCCAGCGATATTAGAATTTGATTTTAAAACATCTTCTAGAGCAGATAGATTATCGTACTCTATTTTAATGAATCCGTCAGTATACGGACCAAAGTTCTTACGAGCAACAGGGTCATTTGAAAAAGAAATTATAGTTGTCGTACGACCGTGAAAATTATTCTCGCAAACAATTATTTCAGCATTGTTCTCTGCAATACCTTTTTCTTCATACGCCCATTTTCTACAAATTTTCAAAGCAGTTTCAACAGCTTCTGCACCTGTATTCATAGGTAACAACTTATCAAAATGAAAAGTTTCGGTTGCATACTTCTCGTATTTACCCAACATATCATTGTAAAATGCTCTAGAAGTCAAAGACAATGTTTTTGCTTGTTCTGTCATGGCATTTACAATTTTGGGGTGACAATGCCCTTGATTTACGGCAGAGTACGCAGAAAGAAAATCATAATATTTTTTTCCTTCCACATCCCAAACATGAACACCTTCACCTTTACTTAAAACAACAGGTAATGGGTGATAATTGTGAGCACCGTGTTTTTCTTCTAATGCAATAGCATCCTTAGAAGTGATGTTTTCTAAAATTGACATGATAAAAATTACTTTAAATAAAACTTTAGCAATTCCTTCTATACCTTTTTCCTTTCAAATCCCGAAAAAGACATCGGGGAGAAAATTCAGCGTGGGAGAGAAATCATCCTGTAGAGTTACAAACTTAATAAATATTTTTTTTCAACCAACATAAAATGCAAAAGAACCTATGAACTACCATAAAATGTGACCTTTAACAAAATTTGGTGTCTTAAAGAATACAACCAATTTATTATAAAAAGAACACTATGAATTATTTAGAGAACATGATGACCAGCCTTTCCAATTCCGTTGGCGATTTTTTACCAACCACAATTGGCGCAATACTTATCCTATTAATAGGATGGTTCATTGCAGGATTTTTAAAAAGACTTATTACAAAATTAATTAAGCGAACTAATGTAGACAGCAAACTTGGCACAGGTAAAGTGGTACTTTCCTCCTTTATAGGAAAATTAGTATACTTCTTTATCATGATTTTTGTTTTTATGTTGGCTTTAGAAAAGTTAGGTATGACGAGCGTTTTAGATCCAGTTAAGAACCTACTTAATGGCTTTACTGATTATATACCTAATATTGTAGGTGCAGGTTTAGTAGGCTATATAGGTTATATGCTTGCGACTATCGTATCTGAATTAGTAGGACTTTCAGGTGAAACAATACAAAGTTTTGTACCTAAATTGAAACTTCCAGAAAATTTAGATTTAGTAAACATTCTTAAAAAAGTTGTTTTCATTTTTATCTTTATTCCGCTATTGATAACAGCATTGAACATCTTAAATATGGATGCTATCTCTGTTCCTGCAACCCATATGCTAGAACAATTTTTTACTGCCATACCAAAAATCATCGTTGCGGTTCTTATTCTTTTAATCTTCGTTATAGGTGGTAGATTTGTTGCTAGTTTGGTTACCGATCTATTAGAAAGTTTAAATTTAGACGGTATTGTTAATAGAATGAATTTAAGCAGCTTATCATCTAATACAAACCTTTCAAAACTTTTAGGTAATGTTGTTTACTTTTTCATTGTTCTTTTTGGGATTACGACTGCATTAGAAAAATTAGAATTTGAAAAACTTACCAATGTTTTGGATACCTTAGTTGGCGTTTCTGGAAACATACTATTCGGTTTGGTCATTTTAATTATTGGAAACTGGATTGCATCTACAGCGCATAAAGCGATGGCCAAAGACGAAAACAGCCTTTTTGTTGCATCAATTGTAAGAATGTGCATATTGGCAATTTTCTTGGCAATGGGCCTTAAGACAATGGGTATTGGAGATGAAATTATTAATATGGCCTTTGGTATTACATTAGGTACCATTGCAGTAACTATAGCATTATCATTTGGGCTAGGTGGCAGAGAAGCTGCAGGCAAGCAAATGGAAAGGATTTTAAATAAATTCAATAAAAACAAGTAGTATATAAAGCTGCTCAATTATTTAAGGTCAGGGAATCTAATAGTCAAGATTCCCTGACTTTTTTATTTCATACAAATAGGTCAAAAAATCATTAACTACATGAACAGTCATATTTAACTAAATATAACAAGTGTACACTGTTTATTAGTTATTATAAATGCCAAGGGATGCTTATTTTTGCCTCATGCGAAAAAAAACAAAGCGAGTAGTTTTTGAAAACGTAGTGGTGACCGATGCCGCAGCAAAAGGTAAAACCATAGGTAAAGCCCCAGATGGAAGGGTTATTTTCTTGAACAACACCGTACCTGGTGATGTAGTAGATGTACAAACTACAAAAAAGCGTAAAGCATATTTTGAAGGCACAGCTATTAACTTTCATACACTTTCAGATAAAAGAGTAGATCCGGTCTGTCAGCATTTTAATGTTTGCGGCGGTTGCAAATGGCAAGACATGGGTTACGAACACCAACTATATTATAAGCAAAAAGAAGTAGAAAACAACCTTAAAAGAATTGGGCATTTAGATTTGCCAGAGCTTACACCAATTTTAGGTTCTGAGCAACAATACTTCTATAGAAACAAGATGGAATTTTCTTTTTCAGACAGTCGTTGGTTAACGCTAGAAGAAGTAAGATCGGATAACCAAATCGATGATCGTAATGCATTAGGTTTTCATATACCTGGTATGTGGGACAAGATATTGGATATTAAGAAATGTCATTTACAAAAAGATCCATCTAACGCTATACGATTAGAAACTAAAAAATTTGCTACGGAGAACGGATTAACATTTTTTAATCCAAGAAACCAATATGGATTGCTACGTACATTAATGATACGTACTAGCTCTATTGGTGAAATAATGGTTTTAGTTCAGTTTTTTGAAAATGATAAAGAGAAAAGAGAATTGCTGTTAAATCATCTTTCTACGACTTTTCCAGAAATTACATCATTATTGTACGTAATCAATCCAAAACAGAACGATACCATTTACGATCAAGAAATTATTTGTTTTGCTGGTAGAGACCATATTTTTGAAGAAATGGAAGGGTTGAAATTTAAGATCAATGCAAAATCCTTTTATCAAACAAATTCAGAACAGGCATACGAGCTATACAAAATCACCAGAAATTTTGCCGATTTAAAAGGCGATGAATTGGTATATGACCTCTACACAGGTACTGGAACTATAGCACAATTCGTTTCTAAGAAAGCAAAAAAGGTAGTTGGTATAGAATCTGTACCTGAAGCAATTTTAGATGCCAAGGCAAACGCAGAGCGAAACGAAATTGAAAACGTTGATTTCTTTGTTGGCGATATGAAAAATGTTTTCAACGAACAGTTTATTGCTCAAAATGGTGTGCCAGATGTTATTATTACCGATCCTCCACGAGATGGAATGCATAAAGATGTAGTTCAGCAAATATTGAACATTGCACCTAAAAAAGTTGTTTATGTAAGCTGTAATAGCGCTACACAGGCAAGAGATTTAGAACTAATGAAAGAGATGTACAATATAACCAAGGTTCAGCCTGTAGACATGTTTCCGCAGACGCACCACGTAGAAAATGTTGTACTTTTAGAAAAGAAAGTTTAGAATGAGAAAAATTCAATTCGGCTTATTGCTGTTTCTTAGTATTATTTCTGCATCGTCATGTGAGAAAGATGATATCTGTGTAGAAGGAGACACTCCCCTACTGGTCATAGAATTTTATGATATTGATGACATAGAGACGTTAAAAGAAGTAAAGACTTTAAGGGTAGTAGGTGTCGGTCAAAATGTAACCGTGAATACTGTTACAGATCGCAGCAATTTAAGTACCATATCCATCCCGTTAAAGACAGATGAAGATGCTACAAGTTTCATATTAATTAGCGACTCGGCAGATGCTGATGATGGCGCAGAAACAGGTAACCTAGATACCATTAATTTTTCATACACTAGAATTGAAGACTTTCTTTCACGTGCATGCGGTTTCGTAGTAAATTATGATGAACTACAAGCGAATGTAACAGCAGATTCAGATAATTGGATTCAAGATATAGAAATACAACAGTCACTAGTCACCAACTCAGATTCTACACATGTCAAGATTTTTCACTAATCTTTTATTTATACTGGGAACTTGCATGGCTTTTAGCCAGGGTAAACCGATTGATCTTAACCCTAAGGATACGGTGGAATATAAACAATCCTATGGTTTACGTTTAGGTGTAGATTTAAGTAGAATTATAACCGGTGCCTTAGACGACAACTATCAAGGAATTGAATTTGTTGCGGATTACAGATTAACCCAAAATTTATATCTAGCTGCTGAACTTGGGAGCGAAGAAAAGACACGACAGGAAGACTTATACAATTTTACAACCTCTGGTAATTACATTAAACTAGGTATCAATAAAAACAATTATGCTAATTGGTATGGAGAGCAAAATTTGATTTACATGGGTGCCAGATTAGGATTCAGCACTTTTGAAAATACCCTTAATAACTATCAATACTTTGATACGAATAGATACTGGAATCCAGATGATTTTGCAAATGGATCGGATACTTCAGAAAATTTCTCAGGTCTTTCTACAACTTGGATAGAAGCTCTTTTTGGAACTAAATTTGAAATCTTCTCAAATATATACCTTGGAGCTAGTGTACGTTTAGGACTTATATTAACTCAAAAAGAAGACGAGCGTTTTCCTAATCTATGGGTACCCGGTTTTAATAAAGTAACGTGGGATAGTAATTTTGGTGTTGGCTACAACTATAGTATTTCTTACTTCTTGCCGCTCTATAAAAAGAAAAATAAGGCTAAGAAAAAGATTGAAAATTCTAATGAACCCGTAGGGCCGCCTAAGCCAAAAGAACGCTTATAAAACTTTAAACCCTTTAATAAATACCCATTTCATTACGATCTTATCAAGCCCTTCTATTTTTGCAACTGCAAATTTTGGAGCTAGTAGAGAAGCTGCAATAGCAGCTATTGCTGATAAATAAAGACTATTTATTGACAGCGAAATGTATAAGAGAAAGCGGAACAATACAAATAGTACTGCAAAGCCTAAAAAATTATATATTAGAACTTTATGTTTTAGCTTCATTCTTCATTTCTTTTTTGATATTTGGCCTTCTTACTACCTTCATACATTTCATACTTTACCAAACGAGATTCTAGATGGCTATTAAACACCTTTATTTTTCGAGAAGGTCTTAAGCCTACAAACTTTAAAGCGGGCAGGTTACTTGTTATAAACCAAGCATTGGTACCAGGGTAACCTTGTTTTAAAGTATCGCCAATCGCACTATAAAAATTTTCCAAATCAATATCTAGACGTTCTCCATAAGGTGGATTAAAGCACATATGCAAGGTACCTTCTGTTTGCTTATCAGTTTTAAAGAAATCTTTTCTTTCTACGGTAATATAATCTTCAAGATTAGCATTTTCTATATTGTCTTGAGCCTTTCTAACAGCAGAAGGCGCTTTATCGTACCCTAAAATTTTATGATGAAACTCCCTTGTTTTCTTCAAACTAGAATCTACGATCTTCTCATATAGTTCAGCATCAAAATCAGTCCATTTTTCAAATGCAAATTCCTTCCTATTGATATTTGCGGGAATATTACAAGCAATCATAGCCGCTTCTGTCAACATAGTACCACTACCACACATTGGGTCAAGAAAATCACACTGACCATCCCACCCACTCAACAAAAGTAAACCTGAGGCAAGTACCTCGTTAATAGGAGCAATATTAGTAGCTGTACGATACCCTCTTTTATGTAATGAATAACCAGAACTATCTAAAGATACATTACAGTCATTGTTATGAATATGTATGTTAATACGCAAGTCTGGATTTTTAACATCTACATCTGGTCTTGTACCATCAGTATCCCTAAATTTATCTACAATAGCATCCTTAGTCTTTTGAGACACGTACAATGAATGTGTAAACTGCTCTGAATTCACCGTAGCATCTATGGCAAAAGTTTCGCTGACAGAAAGATACTCTGTCCAATCCATCGCATATATTTTCTTGTAAAGATCATTTTCATCTCTAACACGAAAAGAATGTATTGGCTTAATAATTTTAATAGCTGTTCTCAAACATAGATTGGCTTTGTACATAAAGCCATTATCACCTTCAAAAGATACATTTCTAGTACCCTCAACAACATTGCTTGCCCCCAAATTTCTAAGTTCTTTAGAAAGTAGTTCTTCGAAACCAAATAAGGTCTTAGCGACCATTTTAAAATTATTACCCATATTCATCTTTTCTCGTACCGCAAAAATACGCTAATTTTGACGCCTGTTTAATTTATGACCTATTTCCTTTTTATTAAAGGTTTATCAGCATCACATGATTTACATATTACCTATTCTAGGAGTACTTATTAGTTTTCTTTTTGTGGTTGTTGCAAAACCCCAGAAAAACGAATCATTCAAACTATTATTAGCATTTAGTGGCGCATTTTTATTAGCACTTACTATTTTTGAAATGTTACCTGAAGTATATGAAAATACGAATCCTAAAACTATAGGTGTATTTATAATGCTAGGTATTCTTTTTCAAATATTTTTAGAATTTTTCTCAAAAGGAGCTGAACACGGCCACGTTCATATTTCGAAGCAAAGTCAAGATTTTCCTTGGTTACTTTTTATTAGTCTATGCACCCATGCTCTATTGGAGGGTCTACCTATTGGTACAAATGACACCATCATTTATGGTATCTTAATTCATAAAATTCCTATAGCAATAATAATGAGTATATTTCTTTTAGGGTCAAATATTAAACCTATTTACGCAGCATTTTTCATGCTTTTATTCTCTGTTATGACTCCGTTAGGCACCTATTTAGCCAATACAACAGATATACTCTCTACTTACGGCATGTATTTAAATGCTCTAGTAATAGGTGTGTTCTTACATATTTCAACTGTAATACTATTTGAAAGTTCTGAAGGGCATAAATTTAATTTAAGAAAGTTATTAGTGATTTTACTAGGTATAACAATCGCATATTATCTATAATGTTCAGTAAAGAAGAATCAAGAAAATTACGAGAAGAATTTTGGATTGCTTTTGGCAAATCGTTTCCAAACAAATGGACTTTATATAAAACTGAAGTAAAAGGCTTATCCTTCAAATTTCATTTTGATTTAAAAAAAGCTATAGTTTCCATAGACGTAGATTCTGATTTTGAACAGCGAATAAAAGTATGGGATAAACTTATAGCTTTAAAATCAATATTATTAGATGAATTCCTTCCTGCGGGAATATTTGAAGATTTCTATATCCTAGAAAACCAAAAAGAAATATCAAGAATTTATGTGGAGCTAAACAACGTATCTATACATAATAAAAATACATGGAGGGAGACAATGGTATTTTTAAACGATAATATGTTGCAGATAGAGAAATTCTATGAAGAGTATAAAGATGTTATAGATTCTTAATCTTATTAGAAAAACATTTAGATTACATCTATGTAAATAAAATACCAATGGCATATTGCTCCGCACAGTACAAAAAGGTGCCAAATGAAGTGATTATACGGAATTCTTCTAACCGCATAAAATAATATTCCTATAGTATAAAATGCACCTCCAAGCATGAGTAAATTGATTCCAAACTCTGAAGTATTATCTACCAAATTTTGAAAATCGAATATTATGAGCCATCCCATGGCTAAATAAAGTAGCAAGGATATAATTTCAAACTTACCAGTAAAAAATAACTTTAAAATAGTACCAACAGCCGCTATACCCCATACTGCAAAGAAAATAGACCATCCATTTCCGTTAATAAGTGTTATTAGTGCAACGGGTGTATAAGTACCAGCGATTAAGTAATAAATATTTATATGGTCAACTATTCGAAGTACTCTTTTAGCTTTAATGGTTGTAACTGCATGATACAGTGCCGAAACTAAAAACATTGAAATAAAAGATACACTATAAACAATTATACTTAGGGTAGCATAAGTTGTTTTATTCGAATTTTTCGATAGTAATAAGAAGACACCAATAATTCCGAAAACTGCACCTAAAAAATGGCTAACGGTATTAAGAAATTCTTCCTTAGGATGGATTTGAGTATCATTCATTTCAGACAAAGATACAAAGTCAATCCATTTTATTTATTTCACAATAAATTTAGCTCTCATTGATGCCGCATGACCTGGAAAAGTACATACAATCCAATATTCACCTGGTTTTTTTGGCGCTTGAAAGTATATCGTTTCTTCTGTACCTGGTTCAACAATTCCCGTATGGCTTAATACTAAATCAGTTTCTGGAACATAATTCAAATCTGCACCATCAAGGCCCAGTCGTAGTCCCATATTACCCACTTTATCTACAGCGCCCTTCCCCATTTGGGTTAATACTAAATTATGTAGCATGTCATCATTGTTGCTAAAGGTTAGCTCGATTTTAGAATTTCGTATAACCTCAATTTCATTAACATCGTATTTAAGACCAGGTTTTGTAGCTACCTCGACTTTTTGATCAACGCTATTTTGCCAGGCTAATGGCATTTTATTAGTTCGTTTCGGCTGTACAATTCCTTTTGTATTTTTTTCTTCTACAATAGGCATTGATTTTAACACCCCACCTGGCACTTCATTTAAAGTATAATAACCCGTGTTATGTAGCAACTTCTCCCCCGAATTTGCGGTTAAATCAGGGATTTTCAATTGATGAATAAATCCTAAACGCATTCCATCAACAGTAAGTCTAGCGGACCGCCTATCTTCAGATAGTTCCACTTTTTGTATGCTAGCTTTTTGTTGGTCTACAATAGGACTCCCATAGGTTTTGTGATACTTATAATTAAAACTAGTCAATTGATACGTTGATAATTCTTGACCTAATCTTGAATTTATTGGTTTTGTAAATTCAACAATGAAACCATCATTTTGCGCTTGTATAGATTTTATTTCAAACGGAGTTTTTCCATTCCAAACAAGGCGTTGTAATCCATATTCAGCAGCACCCGTTGAACGCCATCCTCTACTGGTCATTCCAACAAACATACTATTATCACTACCCCATATCATTCTTAATATTCCAGAAGAAAATCCTTCAACAAAATTAAATGCTGCTCCTTGATATACCCCATTAACCTTTTCCATATAAACACGCATTACCTTACTATGACCTTGATCGCCTACAAAAACTTGACCTTCAAATGGACCAAAATTGCCTCCGGTATTGTCAAAAAGCATATCAGAGGTAGAAATACCCAAAATAGTATGTGGAAACCAAATAGCAGGTGCTTTTAAAGCAGGAATCTTTTTGGAATATTCATACAAGCTCAAACCAGATTGCTCTTCGACGTCTTCCATTTTTAGATCTAAAGGTGAGCTTGGTTCCCCTGACCACACTAAACCCTCTGGATTTCCAGCAAAATCACCTTTTTCTAAATGTGTCATTCGACCTGATCCTACCCAATCACCTTGATTTTCAGTATAGAAAATTTCTTCATTATCGTTTAGTTCAAATCCTGATGGTGAACGAAGACCAGTTGCTATCGGTGTCATTTCACCTTCAGGAGTAATCTCAAGCAACCATCCACGCCATTTAGCTAAACTAGCGCCATGCCCAATCCAAGAAAGGTTTAAGGTTACCAACATATTTCCATTTTTCTTGAATTTTGGTCCGTATGAATAGTCATGATAATTACCGGATAAAGGCCATGCATAAATTGTTTGATAATCATCTGCCCTATCATCGCCATCTAAATCTTCAAGTCTGGTAAGCTCTCCTCTTTGTGCCAAATAAAAACTATTATCTTTAAAATTCAATCCTAAAGGCTCATGTAACCCAAAGGCAAATCTATTATAAATCGGATTTTTACTATAGGGTTGTTTTATCAACCAAACTTCTCCTCGTCTAGTCGAAACTCCTAATTCATCAGCATCATTCAGCGCCAAACCTCCAACTTCTAACTTTACACTATCTGGAATAGGCACATTAATAATGTTGTAATATTTTGATTCTTGGATTGCCAGTTTAGAAGGTGCTTGAGCAATTGAATTACTTATGAAAACCAACAATAGAATTAAACTGAAATAAATACTTTTCATCCTTTTTCTTCGTGTTACCAAATTATACTATAGTTGATACTTTGTGAACCTGCAGGAATTTCTAATAACAATTGGTCAATTCCTTCAATTCTTCTAATTTCTGGTTTCAATTTATCAGTAGCTTTAAAGTCAATATAAAAACTTTCATTATTCACGATATATAAGCCGTTTTGAAGGGTGGTAATTGATTCTCCTTCTGCAATTTTATGAGTAATTTTTTTACTATTTTCAATGTATATTTCCCTTTCCAAACCTCTATTCTTCAATATAGGTGCTATTTTATTTGTAATAAAAGTTTCATTAATACGATAAGAAAAAACAGGATTTCTTATTGAATCGAAACTATAACCCAATTGCTTTATGTCTTGAGTTTCATGAACATCTGGCCATGCTGAACTACTTGTTTTTAAATAAGCAAACTCTGGATCACCATGCATTGAAATTACGAAGCCTAAGGGTTCACCTAGTTGTTTTTCACCCCTACCCTGCCACATTTTTTTGGTATTCATAAAATTACCACCCCAAGCTTGTAATAAAGAACCAGTTTCAAGATCATAACTATAATTGACTCCTTTAGGATGACCTATCGAAATACAATGTGTTCTTTTTTCTCCATTATGTATCCAAAAACTACGTTGCGTAACCGTTTCTTTGATGGGGTTAATGACATAATTCAAATCAATCTCGCCTTCTCTCAACACTAGAGAACTTTCAGCATGTAATTGATGTTTTTGTATACCAGGACCTTCCACATATAGACCGAAACCACGTTGCCATGGTACATGTTTATTATAGATTAATTGAAAAGGTACTTCTCCCTTTTCCAAAATAACCTTTGCTACATTGAGAGAGTCAAGATTATAATTACCATTCATTGAAATAATGGTATCAGACTGAATTAATAAGGCACCCCCACCTCTGTTAATTTTATAGTCGAACAAATATTCGCCAGATTCAGGTATAACTAATTTTCCAGAATAATAAAGCAGTTTTTGCGGACGCCTACCAGTAGCCATAACAGCAGATATGCTATCTGTTTCGATATCTCTAATTACTTTTAAGCTATCTAAGTGCGGAAACTTTGGGCGAGCATTTTCATATTCTAACATACGTAAATCAGTTAAACCAACCTGCTGACCCGAATATTTTTTGTATCTTATATTTCGAAAAGCAACTGGCCCATGATCACCTTGAAACATTAATGGTGCCGTTGAAACTTCCTTGGCTTTACCTCCTCTTGTAGGACCGGATAAAACAACATTCTCATGAATCAGTGCACCATTTAAAAACACTTTTTCAAACCAAGCATCTTTTACCTTATTTCCAGAAGAATCAAACCGAGGAGCGTGAAAGATAACCTTAAGGCTTTGCCACAAACCAGGCGCTTTTGAAGCATTAAATTTTGGAGAGGTACCTTCATAACCTTGAGCTCCCTTTTCTTTTGAACTATCCCAACGTTGATAAATACCTCCCATATCGCCATAAGTAGGTTTATCAACAACCCAGCTATCTAATAGCTGTATTTCATATCTGCTTTGAAAATAAATGCCAGAATTAGAACCAACAGGCATTAAAATATCACATTCGAATTCAATATCTCCATGTTCAAAAGCTGAAAATAGATTCCCACTATTTGATTCATCAGGTTTGTTCCATAATACTCCGACACCTTCAATTACTTTGAGATCCTTTTTTTCTAATGGATTAACACTTACCGATTTAACTATTCGCCAATTATTAGATTTGTCTTGGAAACCGCTCATATCATTCATAATGACGTTTTCAAAAGGCAATATCGATTGAACTTTTGGTACAACATCTTTACTAAACTCTTTTCGTTTAGAACAAGAAGTAATTAATACAAGAGTTGTGAAAATTAAATATAGATTACGTTTTTTCATTGTAGATAGATACTTCTGCAAGCTAATATTTATATGCTATTAACTTCAACCAAATGGTTTTTTGACTACAACAAATGTAAAATCTCATAATTTCAGATTCCAATAATTGCTTTACATTAAAGCCAAATTGAAAATATGTAAAAAAAATCGAATAAAACTGCTAAATTTTGAAATTGGAAATATGTGTAAACTGAAACGAAATCACTTGCTACTGAACCATGGGGAATATTCAATGAGATAAACTTGCCACATTACTTCTATTATCGAATTAAATAGCTAAAATTTTTATTAGTACCAACTAAAAAAACGTAAATACGAGAGTTTAATCAAACCTTGACCTTATTCCATAAAAAAAGCCCCTTACATTACTGTAAAGGGCTTTC
>JAHDDP010000012.1 GCA_020629285.1 Maribacter sp. | reverse complement strand
TTCTAAATTAGAATTTTCAATGCTAGAATAACTATTTTGAATAGCTAAAGAAATAGTATTGTTTTGGTAAGAATCGCGTAATTTTTAGACCTTAAAATTATCAAATCGATAGAGGGATATCTTCTAACGTGTTAATAAAGTAAAAAAGGGAATTTGATTTTATTTTGAAGCTAGTCTTTTGATCTTAATATTTAATCCGGCGAATATGAATGTCATAATAGGACTTAGCCAATTGAATATCGCGTAAACGAAATATTCAGCTACACCAACTCCCAATACGCCACTATGATAGGCTCCACAGGTATTGTAAGGGATTAATACTGATGTTACCGTACCGGTGTCTTCTAGTGTTCTACTTAAGTTTTCAGGGGCTAAACCTCTATCTTTAAATGCTTTTGAGAACATTTTTCCCGGTACGACAATTGCTAGGTATTGATCAGAAGCGGTACCGTTTAAAACGATACAACTTATACCGGTACTAAAGAATAGACCAAATGTGGATTTAGCCATTTTTAGCAGTGATTTTGTAATTCTGGACAATGCACCTATACCATCCATGATTCCGCCAAAAAACATAGCGCAAATAATTAACCAAATGGTACCTAACATACCTGTCATTCCTTTTGAAGAAAATAAATCGCTTAAGGCCTCGTTTTCGGTCGGGACTTCGGTGCTTACGGTTATAGCTTTAAGAATACCTTGGTAACCTGATTGAAAGGTAATCTCTGATGCTCCCGTAATACCGGCAACAACCTCTGGTTGAAAAATCAAAGCAAAAATAGCGGCCAATAATGTGCCAACTAATAAGGCGGCTAGTGGAGGCGTTTTTTTAACAATTAGACCTATAACTGCTATAGGTACAAGAAACAACCATCCGTTAATATCGAAAGAAGTGTCTATAGATGCCAAAATAGCATCAACATCAGCTTCTCCATTGGTATCTAAACTAAAGCCTATAATCAAGAATACGATTAAGGTGACCGTTATTGTTGGTACGGTTGTCCACAACATATATTTAATATGAGAGAAAAGTTCTCCGCCGGCCATGGCAGGTGCTAGGTTTGTGGTATCACTCAACGGAGATAGTTTGTCACCAAAATATGCGCCAGATAAAACTGCACCAGCGGTCATTCCCAAAGAAATACCCAATGCTTCGCCAATACCTATTAAAGCTATACCTACAGTAGCGGATGTTGTCCAGCTACTACCTGTCGCTACTGAAATAATAGCGCATATAATCACACATGCGGCTAAGAATATGGTAGGGTTTAGAATTTGTAGGCCATAATATATCATTGCGGGAATAATACCGCTTACAAGCCAAGTACCTGCTAAAGCACCCACCATTAAAAGTATAAGGAGGGCACCTGTGGTTGACCTGATATTTTCCTCAACCTCAGCGATCATTTGTTTGTATGAAACTTTATTCATAAAACCAACAATTGCCGCTACTGCACCACCTAATAAAAGAATGAATTGATTGGAACCACTTAAGGCGTCATCACCAAAAACATAAACATTGTATGCCAACATAGCAACCAGGGCTATAACGGGAATTAAAGCGGCGAAAATGCTTAATTCTTTATTGTCAACGATATGCTCGTTTTCCCTGTGTTCATTGGTATTTTGGTCTGACATTAAGAGTGAGTTTGGTTTCTACGTAATATTACGATTTCTGTTACTGATGTGCAAACCCATTTTATATTTGAAAGGTTAGGCTTTTATGCTTTTGACATCCAGTATATTAAGGTCTTCAAGGCATTTTTTCATTAGTATATAGGTTCTTTGAATATCATCGTCTAAGCCTATAGAAAATCTAATTAATCCGTTACCTAGTCCCATTTCTTCTTGTTCCTCTAATGGAATTTCAGAAGATGTTGAGCTTCCAGGTGCGCTGAATAATGTTTTGTAAAAGCCAAGACTTACCGCTAAATAACCTAATTTTCTTTCTTGCATTAATTCCATAAGTGCGTTGGCATTCTCTAAGCTGCCCACATCCATGGTAATTAATCCTCCGTATCCGTATTCCGGATTCATTTGATCTTCCATGATCAGATGCCCTGGGTGAGAAGGTAATCCTGGGTAAACTACTCGTAATCCGTCTTTTTCAAAATTCTCTGCTAAGTACTGAGCGTTCTCACTATGTTTTTTCATGCGAATATGTAACGTGCGCATATTTTTTAGAATTGATGCTGCTCGCATGCTATCTAGAGTGCTTCCTAATAACATTCCCGCGCCGTTGTTTACATCTTTCAGGCTTAGGCAGAATTCCGTTGTCCCACAAACGACACCTGCAACGCAATCGCTAGTTCCGTTAATGAATTTTGTAAGACTATGAATAACGATGTCCGCTCCTAATTTTGCCGGTGAAACGGTTAATGGTGAAAATGTATTATCAACTACTAAAGGCAATTCATTTTTCTTTGCAATTCGAGATAGAGAAGAAATATTGGCAACCTCTAAAAGCGGATTACTTACACTTTCGCAATAAATCATTTTGGTGTTTGGTGTAATAGCTTCAGATACTGCGTTAAGATCTGTGATGTCTAGAAAAGTAGTTTTGATTCCGAATTTTATCAAGAAGTTTTTCATGAATGCATATGTACCGCCATAAATTGTTCTACTACTAATAATGTGGTCGCCAGCATTACATAATTGTAAAATAACTGCTGTAATTGCACCCATACCGCTTGCGGTCACATTCGCACTTTCGGTACCTTCTAATGCAGCTAATGCCTCACCTAAATATAAATTGGAAGGTGATGAATGTCTGCTATACAGATAACAACCCTCGGTATTACCTTCAAATGTATCGAACATTGTTTTTGCCGATATAAAGGTATAGGTAGATGAATCTGATATAGAGGGATTTACTCCGCCATATTCTCCAAAATATTGTAGATCTTGTAAGTCGTTGCTGTTCTTGTGGCTCATGGGTTGTTGTTTTCGGTAAAAATACTTTTTGATAGTATAATAGTCAATATGAAGTCGTTAATTCAGTTTTTAAAACTATAAATAATAATATTTTAGAATTTAATTCTGTTATTTAGTAAATTTGGTGTAACTACTAGAATATCAATCATTATGAAGCTAGATAAAATAGATAATAGCCTTTTAGAACTGTTACAGGCAGATAGTAAAAAGACGACCAAGGAATATGCTTTGAAGTTGGGTCTTTCTACCACCGCTATTTATGAGCGTATTAAAAGGTTAGAAAGGGTAGGGGCTATTAGAAGTTATGTGGCATTAGTGGACAAGGCTGTAGTAGATAGAAATTTCACGGTATTCTGTCATGTAAAATTGGTGCAGCATGTAAAGGATAATATTGCGCAATTTGAAGCGCAAGTAATGCGCTTGCAAGAAGTGGTTGAATGTCATCACTTAAGTGGTGACTATGATTACTTATTAAAAATACACGTTCAAGATATGGAAGCCTACAGAAACTTTATGGTCAACAAATTAACGACTATGAGTCATATTGGTAGTACTCAAAGTTCATTTACCATAAAAGAGGTGAAGCATTCAACGGCTATACCGCTCTGAAATTTTTTAACCTAAGGGACAATCAGAACTATCGCCCTTTGTGAGACTATTTGGCTTTTTAATGCATATTTCCTTAGAAAAGTTAAAAAACGGCAATAAACTGTTATAAAAGCTAACATTTTCGCTTCTAAACAATATATTAAAATGAGTTCTAAAACTAAAAATAGTATTAATTTTGTAAGACATTAGAAAATAAAATTTATGGATCAATATGATGTAGCCATTATAGGCTCAGGACCTGGAGGATATGTGGCAGCTATACGTTGTGCGCAACTAGGAATGAAAACTGCAATAATTGAAAAATATTCCACTTTAGGCGGAACATGTTTAAATGTTGGGTGTATTCCTTCTAAGGCGATGTTAGATTCTTCTCATCATTATGAAGATGCCATTAAACATTTTGATGAACACGGTATAGAAATTCCTGGTGAGATAAAGGTTAACTTGGAAAAAATGATAGCCCGTAAGCAGGGTGTTGTTGATCAAACCACCAAAGGTATTGAGTTCTTGATGGACAAGAATAAGATTACCGTTTATGAAGGTTTGGGTAGTTTTAAAGATGCAACCCATGTGTCAATTAAGAAAAACGATGGTAAGACCGAAGAGATAGAGGCTAAAAATATCATTATAGCAACTGGTTCTAAACCTTCAACTTTACCTTTCATAAAATTAGATAAAGAGCGTATTATTACTTCTACTGAAGCTTTAGAGCTTAAAGAAGTACCAAAGCATATGATTGTTATTGGTGGCGGTGTAATTGGTCTTGAATTAGGTCAAGTTTACAAAAGACTTGGTGCGGATGTTACTGTTGTTGAATTTATGGATCGCATAATTCCAGGAATGGATGCTGCACTTTCCAAAGAGCTTACTAAGGTGTTGAAAAAACAAAAAGTAAAATTTGCGTTGTCTCATAAAGTAAAATCCGTTGAAAGAAAAGGTGATCAGGTTATTGTAAAGGCTGATAACAAAAAGGGTGAAGAAGTCGTTTTTGAAGGCGATTATTGTTTGGTTGCTGTTGGTAGAAAACCATATACCGATGGGTTAAATGTTGATGCCGCTGGTGTTAAACTTGATGAAAGAGGTAAAGTTATAGTTGACGGGCATTTGAAAACAAACGTTGATAACATATATGCTATTGGTGATGTAATCAAAGGCGCTATGTTAGCTCACAAGGCAGAAGAAGAAGGTACGTTGGTTGCTGAAATATTAGCGGGTCAAAAACCACATATAGATTATAACTTAATACCTGGTGTAGTATATACTTGGCCAGAAGTTGCCGCTGTTGGTAAAACTGAAGCGGAACTTAAAGAAGCGGGTGTGGAGTATAAGGTAGGTCAATTTCCTATGCGTGCATTAGGTCGTGCTAGAGCAAGTATGGATACTGACGGATTTGTAAAGATTCTTGCTGATAAGAAAACCGATGAAGTTTTAGGTGTTCATATGGTAGGTGCACGTTGTGCAGATTTAATTGCCGAAGCGGTAACAGCGATGGAGTTTAGAGCTTCTGCTGAAGATATATCTAGAATGAGCCATGCTCACCCAACATATGCGGAAGCGGTTAAAGAAGCGGCGTTAGCTGCTACTGATGATCGTGCATTGCATGTCTAATCAGATGAAAAATAGTAATGTAAAAAGCAGCCAATTGGCTGCTTTTTTTTTGTTTTACAATATGCTGAGAACTACATTTTCTTATGTTAGTTTTTAATCAACCCTAGCACGCGTAATACTTTTTCTGTAACTGTTCTTAATAGTTCAAAAGCAATAATTGCAAATTGCTCTAAATAAATTCTTGTAGAGGATAAAACTGAACGTACATTAGATTTAATCTCTACTTTATAGTCTTCATATTTTAAAGCCAAATAAGTGCTCGCAAACATAAAAAGTATTGCGCCTGGAACCACATAGTACGGATTTAGGGAATGATGAAAGAATCTATATAAGCCTACGCCGGTAAAACTACCGTATAGAATAATGAAATGAATAATGTAAATAGAAAGGGTGCTTTGACCTATTCTTAGCCAAGTAGCGTTCATCAAAAACTTTCTTAGTAGTATAAATATAGAAAAAACAATAAGTACATCCCCTAAACGTATGAACAAGTAATTGTTGTTATTTATGGATTGAAACAATTCTATTCCCGTAAAATCATACACAGAAAGAAAGAAATCCGAAGAAAGAAATATCAAAGTTAGTCCCGTTACTACGTAAGCTGGTATAATGTAATTGTAAAGATTTTTACTTTCTTGGTATTTAGAGAATATTACGGACATAAAACTACCTATTGTAGCATATCCTAACCAAGGAATAATGGTGAATACTGAGCCGTTAGTCTTGGTCAAATAGTTGGCGAAGACTTGAGGTAAAAACTCGAAGTTTACTGTTTTGTATATGGGTTCAAAAACAAAAAGTAACAGCGTAGTAGAAGCTAGTATGGTTGGGAAAATCCATTTTTGTTTTGCAAATGTCAGGATGTAAAATCCGATGATGAATAGCAGAGAAAGTCCTATGCAGTGCAACACGTCAACTAAATAGAAAGAATCATAAATCTCGCCTTTGAACAAACCAAAAATGTTCATGCGTAAGAGGTATGCAATGACCAATAATTCAAATCCGCGCTTAATGCCTTTCTTAACTCGTGGGTTAGACCAACCAGTTTGCTTAGATCTTATCAACAAGAAAGTGAAAATGAATCCGGATACCGTAAAGAAAACCGGAGCGGTAATTCCTCTAAAATACTTCCAAGTGCTATAAAGCATATTGGTATCGTTTCTAAAGGCATTGTCTAAAAGCCCATCTATAAAATGACCCTGTAACATCATTAAAATGGCCCATGCTCTTATGGCATCTAGAAAAAACAATCTTGACTTAGAGTTGCTCATTATCACAATTATATCCTATATACTTATAAAACAGTATGTTTGGATGTTTAAAGTCGCAAAATTAGATAAAATATTCTAAGGTTTACTGTAATTGAATTAAATTAGCAATCACATATAAAAACAGGTCTATGAGTTACATTTTGGCATTTGCAGGTAGCAATTCTTCAGTATCCATTAATTACAAATTGGTAAAGTATACTGCTAGTTTAATAAAAGGGCAAGAAGTAAAGTTGAGAGATATGTCTAAATATCCATTTCCTATGTATAGTCAAGATGTAGAAAATGAAAACGGATTCTCTAATTCTTTGGTTGAGTTCAAGAATGAAATCACCAATGCAAAGGGGCTGATCATATCTGTTAACGAGCACAATAGTTATCCTTCCGCATATTTTAAAAACACTTTGGACTGGTTATCTAGATTGGATTCTAAATTTCTTGCCGATAAAAAAATATTCTTAATGGCTACGTCCGGTGGGGGTAGAGGAGCAATAGGTGCACTTGAAGTTGCGGAAAAAATGTTTGCAAGATTTCAGGGTACGGTTGTAGAAACTTTCTCATTATCTAAGTACGGTGAAAACTTTGATGAAGAAAAAGGGATTACCAATGACGATCTGGCTAAGGTTTTTGCTACAAAACTAGACTCTTTTGTAAAGGCAATTTCATAAGTCTACATAACTAATGGCAAGTTAAATTATTCTTAGGCTTTCTATTTAAATTATAGGACTTCGTTACCTTTGTTTTGTGTTAAATGCATTCAAAAAACATATTGAAGATTCTTTTCCAGAATTGCTAGATTCTCATTTCATCATTGCATGCAGTGGTGGTCTTGATAGTTCTGTACTCGTAGAATTGTGCCATCTAATAAACTTGAGTTTTTCTATAGCGCATTGTAATTTTAATTTAAGAGGAAAAGCCAGTGATGGTGATGAAAATTTTGTGCGGCAGTATGCCAAAAAAATAGATAAACCCTTTTTTGTAACTCACTTTGATACGCTTGGTTATGTTAATCAGCACAAGGTCTCTGTGCAAATGGCAGCGCGCGAATTGCGCTATGCTTGGTTTGATCAGTTGTTAAAAGAGCATAATAGTGCTTATCTGTTAACGGCACATCATGCCAATGATAATTTAGAAACTTTTATAATCAATTTATCCAGAGGTACTGGTATTGATGGCTTAACGGGCATTCCTGCTAAAATAAATGATATACGAAGGCCTTTGTTGCCTTTTACCAGGCAAGAACTTGAATCTTTTGCACAGGTGGAAAAAATGAAATGGCGTGAAGATGCCAGTAATGCCGATGCAAAATATTTACGTAACAAAATTAGACTAGAGATCATTCCGAAGTTGAATGAACTGCATCCTACTTTTTCAGATAATTTTAAAAGTACCTTAGATTATTTAGGACAAACCGATGTTATTGCATCGGCATACCTTGAAAAACTTAAAGAAGAACTCTTTGTTGAAAAAGGCGAAAGGCAAGAAGTAAACATCTCAAAGTTGAAAGAATTAAAGCCTTTGTCTACCTATTTATTTGGTTTGTTCAGTTCTTACGGATTCAAGGAGATGGAAAATTTAGAGGCGTTGTTAGACGGACTTTCGGGTAAACAATTGGTATCTAGTTCTCATGTGCTGGTTAAAAATCGTGAGGTATTGATTTTGTCTGCTAAAGATGAAAGTAAATTAGATAGGCAGGAGTATATCATTACAGAAGAAGAAGTACCTTTGAACCTACCCGTGAATTTAAAATTTTCGGTCGTTTCTGAACGTTTTGATAATACGAATAGCGCGATTTTTGTTCAAAAGAATGCATTAATGTATCCTTTGACGGTAAGAAAATGGAAAACGGGCGACTATTTTTATCCGATAGGATTAAATCGGAAAAAGAAATTATCTAAGTTTTTTAAAGATGAGAAAGTAGACGTTTTGTCTAAAGAAAAAACTTGGTTGTTATGCTCGGGCGAGCAAATTGTTTGGGTAATTGGTATGCGTGCGGATCATCGTTTTAGGGTTTCAGATAGCGCTCAAGAGATTTTAAAAATAGAATTACATGATTAGATTTTTTACTTTATTATTTTTTATAGTAATCTTTCCGTTCAGCACTTTTGCGCAAACGGAAGATGAACCGGTGGTTTGGGAACAGCAGGTCAACAAAATTTCAGAATCGGAATATGAATTGGTAATGCAGGCTAAAATTTTAGATGGCTGGCATATGTACTCTCAATTTACTTCAGAATTTGGCTCTCTACCAAGTGAATTTACTTATAATGGAAATGGAACTATTTATGAATTAATAGACGGCACGACGGAAAGTGAAACAATAAAAGAATACAGTGAAATTTTTGAGGTTGAGGAAACTTATTTCAAAGAAAATGCAACATTTACGCAGCGAATTAGAATTTTGGATCCGGCCATAAATCAGATAGATGTTGACTTGTTTTTTCAGGTATGTGAAGAGGTATGTATCCCAATGGATAAAAAATTCATCTTTACATTAGATGGTTCAGCGGCTCAAGAAGTAGTAACTACAGTAGACGATAGAAGCTTAGCTTTAGGGCAGGAGTTACGATTAGATTTAAAGAATAGGGAACTTCTTACTCAAGGACAGGATAGCATTGCAGAGACAACCAGTATCTGGGTTATTTTTGGCTTAGGTTTTCTTGGCGGATTAATAGCCTTGTTGACTCCGTGTGTTTTTCCAATGATACCTTTAACGGTTTCTTTTTTTACCAAGCACTCGCAGAAAAAATCTAAAGGAATAATTAATGCGCTGTTATATGGTTTCTTTATAATACTTATTTACTTTTTATTGAGTCTGCCTTTTCATTTGTTCGACTCGGTAGATTCTCAAATTTTAAATTCCATCGCCACCAATGTATGGTTGAATTTATTGTTCTTCGTAATCTTCATATTCTTTGCCTTTTCCTTTTTTGGGTACTATGAACTAACGTTGCCAAGCTCATGGGCAAATAAAATGGATGACGCATCAACAAAAGTAGGTGGCGTCTTAGGAATCTTTTTCATGGCAGTTACCTTGGCAATTGTGTCTTTCTCTTGTACTGGACCTATACTAGGAGGGTTGCTTGGGGGTACCACCTTGGCGGAAGGGGAAGTTGCGTCTAATCTTACTGCTGGTATGACGGGTTTTGGCGTAGCATTAGCATTGCCGTTTGCACTATTTGCTTTATTCCCTGCGTGGTTAAATTCACTTCCAAAATCTGGTGGATGGATGACCACGGTAAAAGTGGTATTAGGCTTTTTGGAAATTGGGTTGGCTTTAAAATTCTTATCTAATGCAGATTTAGTTGGGCATTGGGGTATACTAAAGCGTGAAATCTTTTTAGGTATTTGGATAGTTCTGGGTATAGCAATGACTTTATACTTATTCGGGTTATATAAGTTTCCACATGATGGTCCGGTTAAAAATTTATCGCTGAGTAGAAAGGTAGCTGCTTTTGTAAGTGCTGCATTTACTATTTACATGATTTTAGGGGTTACCAATATCACCAATTTAAAATTGTTAAGCGGATTTCCTCCTCCTGAATTTTACAGCATCTTTGAGCAAGAGAGCGATTGTCCGTTAGGTATTGATTGCTATAAAGATTTTGATGAAGGTTTAGCGTATGCAAAAGAAGTAAATAAACCTATTCTATTAGATTTTACAGGTTGGGCATGTGTAAACTGTAGAAAGATGGAAGAAAATGTATGGAGCGATTCAGAGGTTTTTCCGATTATAAAAGAAAACTATGTCCTTATATCACTGTATACTGATGATAGGGAAGAACTGCCAGAAGCTGAACAATTTAATTTTCAGTTTGATAGTGGTCGCGTAAAGGAAATTAATAACATTGCCCAAAAATGGGGTACTTTTCAAGATGTGAATTTTGGCTCTATTTCTCAGCCTTTTTATGTGTTACTTTCTCCAGATTTAAAAGTGTTGAACACATCTATTCAAAATACCGATATACCAACTTATAAAAACTGGTTGCTTGAAGGATTACGAAATAATGACTAGTATGCAGTTTTTGTAGGATGTTCATTACTTGTCAATAAAAAGCAGAGCTACGAGGTGTTTAATGTAAAAAATAGTTTTAACTTGGGAACGATTCCCCCGAAACTGAACTATGAAAACATTTAAAAAAATAGGAGCTTTCCTATTGGTTATTGTCACCCTTCTGATTATTGTTGTCGGACTATTTGCATATACTTTAAAACCAGATTATTCTGGTGAAAAAGAACTTGCGGATCTTGAGCAAGAGGTGAACGTCTATTATGATGAATATGGTATTCCGCATATTTACGGAGCCAATGAAAAAGATGCCTTTAGAACTTTAGGCTACGTACATGCCCAAGACCGACTTTGGCAAATGGAACTTCTTAGAAGAATTGCCAGTGGTGGTTTGTCAGAAGTTTTTGGTGCTGATTTAATAGGTACTGATAAATTCTTTTTATCACTAGGTATTGCAGATGCTTCTAAAGTGACAGCAAGTAATGCAGATGCGAACGATGAAGGTGTTATTTTGGCTAAGGCTTACTTAGATGGCATCAATCAATTTATAAAAGAAGGACCAACACCGGTAGAGTTTTATCTAACAGGTATAGATAAAAAAGAATTCGTTTTAGAAGACGTCTATAACACTATAGGCTATATGGCTTTTAGTTTTGCTATGGCCCATCAAACAGATCCTCTTTTAACCACTATAAATGCTAAGTTAGGACCTGACTATTTAAATGACCTACATGTAGGGTCAAGTGTGGAAACGGAATGGATTAAAAACTATAACCCAACCATATCAGACACTATTCAAAACAACCTTTCGGCTTCTGTAAACAAGGCTTTAAGTGTGTTGGATATTCCTTTGTTTGAAGGTAGTAATAGCTGGGTTATTGCTCCAGAAAAAACTAAGAACGGTAAAGTCATTTTTGCCAATGATCCTCATATTGGTTTCTCACAGCCTTCGGTTTGGTTTGAGGCGCATATAGAGACACCTACATATTCTAAGTATGGATATCATATTGCAGGTATACCATTTCCGTTATTAGGGCATAATAGAAATGTTGCCTATGGTCTAACTATGTTCGAGAATGATGATGTTGATTTTTATTTTGAAGAGAATAACCCTGATAACGAGAATCAGTATTTATCTGAAAATGGATATGTAGACTATGAAATTATAACGAAATCTTTTAAAGTTAAAGATTCTTCTGATGTTGAGTTTACCTATAAAAAATCAGTCCACGGTCCAATTTTAAATGGTATTGCCGATCAAGTACAGGGCGAAAGACCAATTGCTATGTCTTGGCTATACACTCAAATAGAAAATCAAGTAATAGATGCATTATTTGGTTTAAGCCATTCTAACGATCTTAAAGAATTCAAGAAAGCATTACCGAAAATTCATGCGCCAGGATTGAATATTATGTATGGCGATAATGAAGGTAATGTAGCTTGGTTTGCTACTGCCCAACTATATAATATTCCAGATTCAGTAAATACAAAGTTGATTTTTGAAGTGGGAGAAGGGCTTCCAGTTGAAAAAGAATTTATACCATTTAACGAAAATCCGCAGGCTATAAATCCACCAAGCAACTATGTGTATTCTGCCAATAATCAACCCGATTCCATTGCCGGTATGCTTTACCCTGGTTACTATTTGCCAGAAAATAGAGGAAAGCGAATAGTTCAACTTTTAGAGCCTAAAAATGATTGGAATTTAGATTCGGCAAGTGAAATGATTACTGATGTTGTTTCATCTGTAGATCCAGAAATTGTTACCAATTTATCTAAATACTTAGATGTTTCTTTATTGAGTGAAAATGGATTAAAAGCGATTGATAGTTTAAAAATGTGGACAGGAGATTACAAGCTGTCTTCAATTGAAGCAACTATATATAATAGATGGGTTTATTATTTTTTAGAGAATACGTTTAAAGATGAATTAGACGAAGATTTGTTTGATCAATTTATAGGTACACATTTTGTTAAACGTTTAATAGCTCCGTTATCTAAGGATGAAGAATCCGTATGGTTAGACAATTTAAATACTTCCAAAGTTCAAGAAAGCATGGCAGATATCGTGAATACATCTTTTATGGATGCCATAGCTTCTTTAGAGAAAGATTTTGGTCATAATATGAGTTATTGGCGATGGGAGAGAGTGCATAGTATTGAGCATCCGCATCCTATTGGTCAAATTGCCGCGTTGCGCTCGTTTTTTAATGTAGGTCCTTATCCAATTCATGGTACAAGAGAGGTCATAAACAACTTGGCATTTTCGTACGATAAAACAGGCTTTTATAAAACTACTTCAGGTCCTTCAACAAGAAGACTTGTAGATTTTTCAGACGTAGAAAACAGTATTAGCATTTTGCCTACAGGGCAATCCGGTAATCCGTTTAGTAAACATTATAGAGATCAAGCGGAAATGTACGTCAACGGAGAGTTTCGAAAAATGCTGATGAACAAGGCAGAAATTCAAAAGAGTAAAGAAATCCTTACTTTTAAGCCAAAGGATTAAAAATGCTTACAAAAGTTTATGGGAGTGCGGTATTTGGCGTTGAGGCTACAACCATTGTTGTAGAGGTAAATATCGACAAGGGAATTGGTTATCATTTGGTAGGACTGCCAGACAATGCAATTAAAGAAAGTAATTATAGAATAGCTGCTGCACTCCAGAACAACGGATATAAAATTCCTGGTAAAAAAATCACTATAAATATGGCTCCGGCAGATCTTCGAAAAGAAGGTTCCGCTTATGACCTTACCTTGGCCATTGGTATTTTGGCTGCATCTAGTCAAATAAAATCAGAGGACATTGAAAAGTATATCATCATGGGCGAGTTGTCTTTAGATGGTAGCCTACAGCCTATTAAAGGGGCGTTACCAATTGCGATCAAAGCACAAGAAGAAGGGTTTACAGGTTTTATTTTACCAACGGCCAATGCCAAAGAAGCTGCTATTGTTGGAGATTTAAAAGTTTACGGGGTAGATAATATTAAACAAGTTTTAGATTTCTTCGATCAAGGCACTCCACTTGAACAAACCATCATAGATACAAGGGAAGAATTTTATAAAAACCTGGATTTTCCTGAATTTGATTTTTCCGATGTTAAGGGTCAAGAAAGTATTAAGCGTTGTATGGAGATTGCAGCTGCGGGAGGTCATAATATAATTTTAATTGGTCCGCCCGGAGCAGGTAAAACAATGCTGGCAAAGAGATTGCCATCAATTTTACCGCCAATGACCTTGCATGAAGCGCTGGAGACCACCAAAATTCACAGTGTTGTTGGTAAGATTAAAAATATGGGGCTAATGAGTCAGCGACCATTTAGAAGTCCCCATCACACCATTTCAGATGTTGCCCTTGTAGGTGGCGGAGCATATCCGCAACCAGGTGAAATATCCTTATCGCATAACGGGGTTTTGTTCTTAGATGAATTGCCAGAATTTAAGCGTGGAGTATTAGAGGTAATGCGCCAACCTTTAGAAGATAGGGAAGTAACCATTTCCCGTGCCCGTTTTACGGTTACCTATCCAAGTAGTTTTATGTTGGTAGCCAGTATGAACCCTAGTCCGGGCGGATATTTTAACGATCCGGATGCTCCGGTAACTTCATCACCTGCAGAAATGCAACGCTACTTAAGTAAGATATCGGGTCCTTTACTGGATAGAATCGATATTCACATTGAAGTAACTCCAGTACCGTTCGAAAAATTATCGGAAGAACGAAAAGGGGAGAGTAGTGTAGCTATAAGAAAGCGGGTAACTGCTGCTAGAGAAGTACAGACGGCAAGATTTGCCGGTTTGGAAAATGTGCATTATAATGCTCAAATGAATACAAAACAGATTCGTGAATATTGTAAGCTAGATGATAATTCCAAAGCCTTGTTGAAAAACGCCATGGAAAGATTGAACCTTTCTGCTAGGGCGTACGATAGAATATTAAAAGTGGCACGAACCATTGCAGACCTTGGTGGTGCAGATAATTTAGATGGCAACCATATTTCTGAGGCCATTCAATACCGATCTTTAGATAGAGAGGGTTGGTTGGGGTAGTATTATGGTAATCGTCAATATACTTGGAACTTTGAAAAAGGTAGAATGAAAAAATGAACAAGATTTGAATGGTAATAATATTTCAAAAACCATTCAAAACTGTTCACCAACTTGAGAGGGTTGGTTGGGGTAAAATTATTTATAATAAAGAGTAATCACTATTAAGAGTATAGCCCTTCATTATTTATATCGTCTTCGTTGCTTTTTGGAGCGGTAAAAATGTCTTTAAGAATATAACTTGTTACTATTGTAAGGCCAAGTGTAAGTACAGGTATAGAGTAATCCCACGTTAATAAATGCATTAGGCCGCCACAGATTAGGGTTATGACACCTATTACCATAACAAAGTTCCAAATAATTTCGGTCATGCTATTGTTTACATCTCCGTCTCTGGACATGAAATATGAAGTGCCTTCCATGGCAAACCATGCGATAAAGGTAAATGCCGTACCAATTTGAAAAAATAAGGTATGGGTAAAGTCTAAAATTGTCAATATTCCGTTGGTGGTCCAAAAAAGTACCAAGGCCATTTTAATTAGGTCTACAGATTTTTTTTCTTTTTTTCTAGAAAAACGTACGGTATATAATATTAATATAGCGGCAAAGGATATAAAAATTATTCCTTCAGAAAACGGATAATGAAGTATTCGCATTACCATACCCATCAAAAGAGTTGCAATAGCTGCCCTAATGGGGTTTCTAAATGCTTTTTTAGAATTTTCCATATCTAGTTTTTTAGTTAATAACTTTAATGTTGGCTTTGAGACCTTCCATTATTCCAATAATATTGTTCACGGTTTCATTTAAATAATAGCGCACAACAATATGCGGAATTCTAATGGTAGTAAAGCCATTTTTAAATGAGTGCATGGCCTCTTCTAAATTGTTTATAGCTTCGTGTTCCGTAAGCTTTTCATATTCAGAATCTATCTCAATATTGAGTTTTACACGAGAAATGGCAATGTCAATAGACTTTTTGCCGTCCCACCATTCTAACATAGAATTTACACCTGCTTCTTTTAGCGCATAATAAAGCTGTATAGCTTCTAATGGTGTATTGTGTTTGTTGATCAATAACTTTATTCGCTCATGGTGTTTGGCACAAAGTTCTACACCTGCACTTTCCATTGCATTTTTGTGATCTAAATAACCGAGTTCTTTCTTACATTCTAAACAAATCATTAATAGGTTAAGTTTATGGATTGGGGATAGCTATAACCTCGTTGTTTTTCATTTATTATGTAATCTCGATGAATGACATCTAAGTTTTAGATGAACTGCTTTTTTTTAGATAAACGGCATTTTGAAATGTTAAAATTGTGGTGAAAATGATTCTGAGTATGGTGAGGAAAGTCATATTTACCCGTTATATTTACAAGAACGATAATTTTGTTAAATGTTTAAGAAATTAGGTCCGGGAGTATTGGTAGCCGCTGCTTTCATTGGTCCGGGTACGGTTACGGCATGTACCTTGGCAGGAGTGGATTTTGGCTTTAGTTTGCTGTGGGCCATGTTGTTATCTATCATCGCAACTTATATTTTACAAGAAATGTCTGCACGTTTAGGTATAGTGACACAAAAGGGTTTGGCAGATTTAATTAAGCAAGAACTCCATAATCCCTGGATTCGTAATAGTGTTATAGCTCTTATCTTTTCCGCCATTATAATAGGTAATGCTTCTTATGAAGCCGGTAATATTGGTGGTGCCACTTTAGGTATGGAAGCTTTGTTCGGTGCTACATACGGTAAATCATACCCTTTTATATTAGGTGGTCTTGCTTTTCTATTATTATATCTGGGGAGTTATAAGGCCTTGGAGAAAGTATTTATAGTACTGGTACTTATTATGAGCCTTTCTTTTGTTATGACGGCTATATTGACCAAGCCAGATGTGTGGGAACTGCTTAAAGGATTGTTTATACCTACAATCCCTGAAAAAGGTATTCTTACTATAATCGCTTTGGTAGGTACTACCGTTGTTCCTTATAATCTTTTTTTACATGCCGCCTTGGTCAGTGAGAAATGGAAATCTAAAGATGATCTTAAATTGGCGAAAAGAGATACTTTGGTATCTATTATATTAGGAGGTCTGGTATCTGTTAGTATAATAATATCAGCTGCGGCTATTAATTCATCTGAAGTTAATAATGTAATAGATATGGCGAAAGCTTTAGAGCCATTGTATGGTTCCGCTGCTTTATATTTTTTAGGAATAGGTATGTGCGCAGCAGGTATTACTTCTGCAATAACGGCGCCTTTAGCTGCAGCTTATGTTGCCAATAGTTGCTTTGGCTGGAATGCTGAATTTAAAGATGCTAAGTTTAGAATGATTTGGATGATTATTTTAGGGCTTGGTGTTTTCTTTTTATCCTTTGGTATTAAACCTATTGAGATTATAAAATTCGCACAGATAACAAATGGATTGTTATTGCCGGTTATTGCGGTATTCTTATTATGGGTTGTAAATAGAGCGGGAGTGATGGGGAAATATAAGAACTCTGTTTTGCAGAATATTTTTGGCGGACTAATAATTCTTCTTTCCGTTTTATTGGGTGCTAAAAGTATACTAACCGTTTTAGGTATTTTATAGATGACGAAAAGAGTTATTGATATTAATTGCGATGTAGGAGAGGGGATTGGTAACGAGAAAGACCTTTTTCCCTTGATAAGCTCTTGTAATATTGCTTGTGGCGGTCACGCTGGTTCAAAAGAAACTATTATACAATGCTTAGAACTGGCAAATAAATATGGAGTTAAGGTTGGTGCGCATCCATCGTATCCTGATATAGAAAATTTTGGGCGTGTTAGTATGTCAATTTCTAATGATGAGCTTATTAAAAGTATTCAAACTCAAATGGAGTTGTTTGAATCTGTGCGAGAAGAAATTAATATCACATTGCATCATATTAAGCCCCATGGTGCTTTGTATAATGATACAGCCAAAGATGAACATTTGGCAGAAACTTTTTTAACAGCGGTAGCACCTTATAAACATACTGCCTTATTATATGTTCCTTTTAACAGCGTCATTCAAAAATTGGCAGTTAAAAACGGATTTAAAGTTTTGGTAGAAGCGTTCGCAGATAGAAATTATAATGATGATTTAAGTTTGGTGTCAAGAAAAGAAAAGAATGCTTTGGTTACCACTGGTAAAGAGGTTTTGAACCATATCTTACTGATGTATAATGATAAGGTGGTAAATACAATAAATGGCAATTATGTAACTATAGAGGCAGATACCTACTGCATTCATGGTGATACCCCTGCTGCATTGCAAATTTTGGCGTATCTTTCAAATGAATTGCCACATCATAATCTACAAGTAAAATCGTGAATTCCCCTAAAATAAATATTAAACCGTTCGGTGTTCATTCTGTCTTAATTGAATGGCCAAATGAGGTCAGTGAAATTATATTAGAAAAGATATTACATTTCGAAAGGTTTTTAATCAAAGAAGTGTTTACCAATAAAGAGTGGGAGTTGGTACCTTCTTATAATTCTCTTTTAATTATAAATAGGACGAAACAACTTGATTTCCAGAAATTATCTTCTGAATTACATAAGTGGTACTTGCAATTGAAAGAGTCACCTAAACCGGATAGATATTTGTGGCGATTACCGGTTTCGTATGATTTGGAGTTTGGTCTAGATGTAGAGGAAGTAGCAAATCAACTGCATAAAACGAAAGAAGAGATTATTGCCTTGCACACAGGTGCTACATATACCGTTTTTGGTATCGGGTTTTTACCTGGTTTTATGTATTTGGGCGGTATTGATAAAGAACTTGAAATACCTAGAAAAGCTACACCAAGGTCAAGAGTGGTAAAAGGTTCAGTAGGTATTGCTGGTAAGCAGGCGGGTATTTATCCGCAAGAGTCTCCCGGTGGGTGGAATATTATCGGTAATTGTGCGGTTCCTATTTTTGATGCATCCAAAGAGAATCCTTGCTTTGTAAGTGTAGGTGATAAAATTGAATTTTATGAAATATCAAAAGCCGAACATGACCTTTGCAAGATAGAAGCTGAGGTAGGAATTTATAAACCTGAAAAAATTAAGATAGATGCTTAAAGTGCTGAAAGCAGGTTTTTATACCACCATACAAGATTCAGGTAGATTTCATTATAGAAATAAAGGAGTTCCTGTTTCTGGAGTTATGGATGAGATTTCGGTTTTTAAGGTAAATTCTCTACTTGAGAATGAAGAATCTGCTGCTGTATTAGAAATTACCATGACCGGACCCACGCTTATTTTTGAAAAAGAAACCTATATAGCACTTGGTGGGGCAAAAATGTCAGCTACGCTGAATAATCTTCCTGTTCAAAATTACAAGGTTTATACGATAAGCAAAGGTGATATTCTTTCTTTTGGTAAATTAGAAAAAGGATTTAGATCATACTTAGCTGTAAAAGGCGGCTTTACTTCTAAACAAGTATTAGGTAGTAGGTCTTTCTATCAACCGATCACAAAATATAATAGATTAACTGATAATGATGCCGTGCCTTTTGCGGTACAAGAAGATTTTCAGCCTAAAATATCAGAGATTAAGGTAGCTTCATTTTTAGACGATTCTGTTCTTGAAGTAAATAAAGCCCCGGAATTTGATATATTGACCGATAAGCAGTTAGAAGAAATTTTCTCTAGAACATTCACTGTTGCACATGAGAACAATAGAATGGCCTATCAATTGTCTGAAACTATACAGGCACATACAATTTCAATGCTTACGTCTGCGACTATACCTGGTACGGTACAGTTAACACCTGCGGGCAAACTAATTGTTTTAATGAAAGACGGTCAAACGACAGGCGGCTATCCAAGAGCGGTTCAATTAACCGATAGGGCTATTTGCATATTGGCACAAAAGAAAGGTGGAGATACCATTAGCTTCAAATTGGTGTAATTTAATACTTTTTGTACCGATTTTGTTAAGCGGTTATTTTACAGCTAATTTTTCAGTACTATTGTAGTATGATATTATCAAATTTAAATATTAGACTAGTCATTGTCATTCCTACTAAGGGATGATATAGTTTTTCATACAATGAAAAAACCTGTATCAGATTTATTTGATGCAGGTTTTTTTATGAAATATGAATAATATCCGTGAGTTTTGAAGTATTGAATATGGTATATAATGACTATTTAAATATTTGGTATTCAATTAATTAAGTTCATTTTTGATAAAGTGAATTTGTATTGTCCATTATTGTTAAAATTAGAAATTTTTATAAACTTTTATCTTTGATTAAGTAGTATTTAAGAAATCAAGATAAGCATACGAGATTTAGATTATGGAATTAAATAAATACAGTAAAAACGTTACTCAAGATCCAACACAACCGGCAGCACAAGCAATGCTATATGCTATTGGTTTTAAAGATGAAGATTTTACTAAACCGTTAGTTGGTATTGCAAGTACAGGTTATGAAGGTAACCCTTGTAATATGCACTTAAATGATTTGGCAAAATTGGTTAAAGAAGGGGTTAACTCTAAAGAAACTGTAGGTTTAATTTTTAATACTATTGGTGTTAGTGATGGTATTTCTATGGGTACCCCGGGAATGCGTTTTTCGTTACCATCTAGAGATATTATTGCAGATTCTATGGAAACTGTTGTGCAAGGTATGTCTTATGATGCATTGGTAACGGTTGTAGGTTGTGATAAGAATATGCCAGGAGCATTAATGGCAATGATACGATTAAACCGTCCTGCAATTTTAGTGTATGGAGGAACAATAGCATCTGGTTGTCATGAAGATAGAAAGCTTGATATTGTTTCTGCGTTCGAGGCATGGGGAGAGAAAGTAGCTGGTACTATGGACGATAAAAATTATAAATCCATCATTAAAAAGTCTATACCGGGAGCTGGAGCTTGTGGAGGTATGTATACAGCAAATACTATGGCTTCTGCAATAGAAGCGCTAGGAATGTCTATGCCATATAATTCTTCTAACCCTGCAATCAGCAACAATAAAGAAGAAGAGTGTATTGCAGCAGGAAAGCAAATGCGTATTCTTATAGAAAAAGATATTAAACCTCTGGATATTGTTACACGCAAATCTTTAGAGAATGCTATTCGTCTGGTAACCATTATGGGAGGCTCTACAAATGCAGTATTACATTTCTTGGCAATCGCAAGAGCTGCGGATATTGATTTTACGCTAAAAGATTTTCAGCATATAAGTGATACTACTCCATTCATTGCAGATTTAAAACCTAGTGGTAAATATTTAATGGAAGATGTTCATAGAATAGGTGGTATACCGGCTGTTTTAAAATACTTGTTGAAAAATGGTCTTTTACATGGAGATTGTTTGACCGTAACAGGGAAAACATTAGCGCAGAATCTAGAAAATGTTCCAGATTTAGAAGAAGGTCAAGACGTTATTATGCCTTTAGATAAGCCAATTAAGGCAACTGGGCATCTAAGAATGTTATATGGTAATTTGGCGGAAAATGGTTCCGTAGCAAAAATCACAGGAAAAGAAGGTTTGTTGTTTAAAGGCACGGCAAAAGTATTTAATAGTGAGTATGATGCCAATGACGCTATACGCGGAGGTAAAGTAGAAAAAGGAAATGTAGTCGTCATCAGATATGAAGGTCCTAAAGGAGGTCCGGGAATGCCAGAAATGTTAAAACCTACAGCGGCCATAATGGGTGCAGGTTTAGGTAAAGATGTGGCATTGATTACAGATGGTCGTTTCTCAGGAGGAACACATGGCTTTGTAGTGGGGCATATTTCGCCAGAAGCACAAGATGGTGGTACTATAGCTTTAGTTAAAGATGGAGATACAATTACAATCGACGCAGAAACAAATTCTATTAATGTAGAAGTGTCTGATGAGGAATTAGCAAAACGTAAAGAAGCATGGGTAGAGCCGGCTTTAAAGTTTAAGAAAGGAGTATTATACAAATATGCTCGTTCCGTCTCTTCTGCTGCACAAGGTTGTGTAACCGATGAGTTTTAAATAACACCGGCTAGACTTTAGGAAGTCTAGAAGGATTTTAATATCAGGTAATTGTAACTCTTATATGCAATGCTTGAATTTGATTATTAATTATGGAAACAGTAAAAGAGAAGAAAAAAGGTACAGATTCCAAGAAAACGATTAAGATTTCTGGAGCAGAGGCAATAATTCATTGTTTGTTGGCAGAAGGTGTCGAAACAATGTATGGCTACCCTGGTGGTGCAATTATGCCCGTCTACGATGAACTATATAAATTTCAAGATAAATTAACACATATTCTTACAAGACATGAACAGGGTGCTACGCATGCTGCTCAAGGGTATGCTCGTGTTTCCGGTAGAGTGGGTGTCGCTATAGCAACATCTGGTCCTGGTGCAACTAATTTGGTGACTGGTCTTGCAGATGCGCAGATAGACTCAACACCTATGGTTTGCATTACTGGTCAAGTTACTAGGCAACTGTTAGGTACGGATGCTTTTCAAGAAACTGATATTATAGGTATCTCTACTCCGGTAACGAAGTGGAATTACCAAATTACCGAAGCTTCTGAAATTCCAGAAGTTATGGCGAAAGCATTTTATATTGCCAAATCTGGTAGACCAGGTCCGGTATTAATCGATATTACTAAAAATGCACAGATAGATGCGTTCGATTTCTCTTATGAGAAATGTACTGCGGTCAGAAGTTATAAGCCGGTTCCAAAACCAAAAATGAGTGCAATTCAAGCGGCGGCGGATTTAATTAATAGCGCTAAAAAACCATTTATAGTATGGGGACAAGGTGTTATACTTGGTCAGGCTGAACAAGAATTGAAAGAATTGGTAGAGAAGGCGGGAATACCTGCTGCATGGACTATAATGGGCGCATCTGCTTTAGATACGGCTCACCCTTTGAATGTGGGTATGGTTGGTATGCACGGTAATTACGGACCTAACTTAATGACCAATGAGTGCGATTTGTTAATTGCCATAGGTATGCGTTTTGACGATCGTGTAACAGGTAGATTAGAAGATTACGCCAAACAAGCAAAAGTAATTCACTTCGAAATTGATCCTGCTGAAATTAACAAGAATGTGCATGCAGACGTGGCAGTTTTAGGTAATTCAAAAGATACTTTAGGATTGTTACTACCATTGATAAATGAGAACAAACATGAGTCTTGGCATAATATCTTTAAAGAGAAATATAAAATTGAATTCGATACGATTATAAAGAATGACATTCACCCAACCAAAGAAGGTTTAACTATGGGTGAGGTCATCGAAGAAATTAATTTGGCTTCAAATAACAAAGCGGTTATCGTTTCTGATGTAGGTCAGCATCAAATGATTGCTTGTAGATATGCTAAATTCTCTCAATCTAAAAGTAATATTACCTCTGGTGGATTAGGTACTATGGGTTTTGCTTTACCAGCAGCTATAGGTGCTAAAATGGGCGCTATGGATAGGGAAGTGGTTGCTATCATTGGAGATGGTGGTTATCAAATGACTATTCAGGAATTAGGTGTAATTTTTCAACATAAAGTACCTGTGAAAATTGTTGTTTTGAACAATGAGCACTTAGGTATGGTACGCCAATGGCAAGAGTTGTTCTTTGAAAAAAGATATGCATCTACGGTTATGGTGAATCCTGATTTTGTAAAAATAGCTGAAGGTTATAGCATTGAAGCAAAAAGAATATCTGAGCGTAAAGATTTAAAATCTACCATTCAAGAAATGATGGCTTCTAAAGAACCTTATTTCTTAGAGGTTAAGGTTGAGCAAGAAGATAATGTATTTCCTATGATACCTTCTGGAGCTTCGGTTTCTGAAGTTAGATTGAAATAGCAGCAATAACAATCTCATGAACGATACGAACATACAGGACATTCCTAAAATACATACGGAGATAACTCGTAAATCTGAGGAAATCGGATTTACGATGCCTTCAGACCTGTACGTTGGTAGCTTTCTCAAAACCTTAATAGCTTCTAAACCAAATGGTAATTTTTTAGAAATTGGAACTGGTATTGGTCTAAGTCTTTCTTGGATGATTGAAGGTATGGATGCTGATTCTAAATTGATATCCGTAGATAACGATCAAGAATTAATTTCTATCGCTTCTAGTTATTTTGGTGATGATGATAGAGTTGAGGTTGTTTGCAAAGATGGTGCTGATTGGATCAAGGAATATTCAGGTGCAAAATTCGATTTGATTTTTGCAGATGCCTGGCCAGGTAAGTACAGTGAAATCGATGAGGTTTTAAATTTGATAAATGTTGGCGGCTTTTACATTATAGATGATATGACCAAACAGCCAAATTGGCCAGCGGGTCATGAAGATAATGTGATTGAACTGACAGCGTATTTAGAACAACGTAAAGATTTACAATTGACCAAAATGAATTGGTCTACAGGCTTAATAATGGCCGTAAAGAAATAGTATAGAATAATTATAATGACACCATAAAATCCTTTTGAAGAAAGGAATAGGTAATTAAAGCTTATGGAAAATAAATGGTTTACAATATCGGTATATTCAGAAAATAACGTTGGATTACTGAATAGAATATCAGGTATATTTTTAAAGAGACATATCAATATAGAAAGTTTAAACGTCTCTAAGTCAGAGATTGACGATGTATCTAAATTTACGATCGTAGCTCATACAACTGAAAAATGGGTACACAATATCGTCGGTCAAATAGAGAAACAAATAGAGGTAATAAAAGCATATTACCATACTGATGATGAAACCATTTATCAAGAATCGGCTTTGTTCAAAATAGCATCGGGGCTTTTGTTCGACGAGCGTCAAATTCAGAACATTATTAAGGATAATAATGCTCAGATCGTAACGGTATCAAGAGATTTCTTTGTTATTGCAAAAAGTGGTAGAAGAAGTGAAATTGATGAAATGCACGATCAATTAAAGCCTTATGGAATTATGCAGTTTGTACGCTCTGGTCGTATTTCCGTTACTAAGGATGAAATGAAAATTTCTTCAATATTAAAAGAATTTTAAATAAAGAATAAAACAATAATCAAATAAAGTAAATACAAAATGGCCAATTATTTTAATACACTATCATTAAGGGATAAGTTAACGCAACTTGGAAAATGCCGCTTCATGGATTCGTCTGAGTTTGCAGATGGTGTAAATGCTTTAAAAGGCAAAAAAATTGTAATCGTAGGTTGTGGTGCACAAGGTTTAAACCAAGGGTTGAACATGAGAGATTCTGGTTTAGATATCGCTTACACACTTCGTGATGCTGCTATAAAAGAAAAAAGACAATCTTTTGTAAATGCATCTGAAAACGGATTTACAGTGGGTACCTACGAGGAATTGATTCCTACTGCTGATGTTGTGATCAACCTTACTCCAGACAAACAGCATACTGCCGTAGTAGGTGCTGTTATGCCATTAATGAAAAAAGGTGCTACACTGTCTTATTCTCACGGTTTTAATATTGTAGAGGAAGGTACACAGGTTCGTGAAGATTTGACTGTGATTATGGTAGCTCCTAAAAGTCCTGGTTCTGAGGTAAGGGAAGAGTATAAGAGAGGGTTTGGCGTACCGACTTTAATTGCGGTGCACCCTGAGAATGATCCAGAAGGTAAAGGTTTAGCACAGGCAAAAGCTTATGCTGCCGGTACAGGTGGTCATAGAGCCGGTGTATTAGAGTCTTCTTTCGTTGCTGAGGTAAAATCAGATTTAATGGGAGAGCAAACTATTCTTTGTGGTTTGTTGCAAACAGGTTCTATTCTTTGTTTCGATAAAATGATTGAAAAAGGAATTGATGCTGGTTATGCTTCTAAATTAATCCAATACGGATGGGAAACTATCACCGAAGGAATGAAGTATGGTGGTATTACCCATATGATGGATCGTCTTTCAAATCCTGCTAAAGTAAAGGCATTTGAATTATCAGAAGAATTAAAAGATATTATGCGTCCGTTGTTTCAAAAGCATATGGATGATATTATGACCGGTCATTTCTCAAAAACAATGATGGAAGATTGGGCAAATGATGATAAGAACTTATTGACGTGGAGAGCTGCCACTGGTGAAACTGCTTTCGAGAAAACTCCTGCAGGTAGCCAAGAGATTACTGAGCAAGAGTTTTATGACAACGGTGTGTTAATGGTAGCCATGGTAAGAGCTGGTGTTGAGTTGGCTTTTGAGGCAATGACGGAATCTGGTATTATTGCCGAGTCTGCATACTACGAGTCTTTACATGAAACTCCGTTAATAGCGAATACAATTGCTCGTAAGAAATTGTTTGAAATGAACCGTGTTATTTCTGATACTGCAGAATATGGTTGTTATCTTTTTGATCATGCGTGTAAGCCATTATTGACTGATTTCATGAAAGGAATTGATACTGATGTAATTGGTACTAATTTCTCTGGAGATATTGATAATGATGTTGATAATGCACAGTTAATTGCTATAAATAAGGCATTACGTACGCATCCGGTAGAAATAGTTGGTACTCGTTTACGTGAGTCAATGACAGCAATGAAGCCTATCGTATAGAGTTATCATATTTTATAGATATACCGATTGTCCGGTTGGGTACATTCTAAAAGTTATGACCATTTATTAGGTTGTAGTTTTAAAAGTAATGTTCTCAAGCGGACAATTTAGGTTTCATGCTAGTTATAATTTTTTAATCATAGAATGCTAATAATATGAAAGGGTCAAAGCCAGCATATTTTCCAAAATTAGATGATGTCTTACAAGCTGCACAAACCATTGCTGAAATTTCAGAAGTAACTCCGCTAACAGATAGTATTCGTTTGTCAAAACAATACAACTGTCAAGTTCGTTTAAAGCGTGAAGATTTACAGCGAGTACGTTCTTATAAAATTAGAGGAGCCTTTAATAAAATATGCTCCTTAACTGAAGAAGAACGGGCAAGAGGTGTCATTTGTGCCAGTGCAGGTAATCATGCCCAGGGTGTGGCATTTGCTTGTTTTCATTTAAAAATTAAGGGTACTATTTATATGCCTTCGGTTACACCAAAACAAAAAGTAGAACAAACGAAACTGTTTGGTGGCGAATGGGTTGAAATAGTTTTGGAAGGCGATACGTTTGATGATGCCTCAATGGCTGCTAGAACTTATGGTGATAAACATGGAAAAATATTTGTACATCCGTTCGATGACCCTAAAATTATAGAAGGTCAGGCTACAGTTGGTCTTGAGTTGATTTCGCAATCAAAAATACCTATAGATTATCTTTTCGTTTGCATTGGAGGTGGTGGTCTAGCATCTGGACTTATTAGTGTTTTTAGTGAGCTTTCGCCTAATACTAAAATAATAGGGGTAGAACCGAAAGGTGCTCCGTCTATGAAAACAGCAATAGATACGGGAGAAGTAGTTTCGCTTGATCATATAGATAAGTTTATTGATGGTGCAGCGGTCAAAAAAGTAGGTAACTTAACCTATGCTATCTGTAACTATTATTTAGATAACATGATTACGGTAGATGAAGGCAAAGCATGCCAAACTATTCTAGATCTCTATAATAGGGATGCTATTGTGGTTGAACCTGCTGGAGCTTTATCTATTGCAGCTTTAGACGATTATAAAGAAGAAATTGCTGGTAAAAATGTAGTGTGTATTATTGGTGGTAGTAATAATGATATCACTAGAACGGCTGAAATTAAGGAAAGAGCATTATTATATGGAAAACTAAAGCATTATTTTATCATTAGATTCCCTCAAAGACCAGGAGCCTTAAAAGAGTTTGTGGTTGACATTCTTGGACCTACGGATGACATTACACACTTTGAGTATTCAAAGAAATCTAGTAGGGAAAATGCTCCGGCAGTGGTAGGTATAGAATTAAAGAATCCAGACGACTTGAAGCCATTGATAGAACGTATGAAATCTAACAATTTCTATGGAGAATATATAAATGATAAACCGGACTTGTTTGAGTATTTGGTTTAAACTACTTTTAATACAACAGATTCAATTTCTAGTTTTTTTAGAAATCAATCCGTAATACAATTATCAATCATAGTGCAAAATAGAAAATGAAATGAGCGATATTAAGATTCCAGAAGAATTTCAAATTACATCAACTATAGACCAAAAACATTATTTGGTCAACGGAGAATTAAAGGAGTGGAAGGGTGAGACTACAGAAGTATATTCTACCATTTCTTCAACAAAAGAATACAAACCAACATTATTGGGCAGTATTCCAGATTTGCAAGAGGCAGAAGCGTTAGATGCCTTAGATGGTGCCTTAAAAGCATATGATAAAGGGCAAGGAGTGTGGCCAACAATGCATGTTAAAGACCGTATTGAGTGTATGGAGGTTTTCGTTTCAAAAATGAAAACTAAAAGAGAGGAAGTAGTTAAATTGTTAATGTGGGAGATTGGTAAATCTTTACCGGATTCTCAGAAAGAATTTGATCGTACCGTTGAATATATTGAAGATACTATTGAAGATTATAAACAATTGGATCGTGATGCCGCAAAATTTCAAAAAAATGCTGGTGTATACGCTCATATTAAAAGGGGGCCATTAGGTGTTGTTTTGTGCTTGGGTCCTTATAACTATCCTTTGAATGAAACTTTTGCATTATTGATCCCTGCAATCATCATGGGGAACACTACTATATTCAAACCTGCAAAATATGGAGTTTTATTGATTACACCACTTTTAGAGGCTTTTCAAACGAGTTTTCCAAAAGGTGTGGTAAATGTGTTATTTGGTCGCGGTAGAACTGTTGCTGCACCAATTATGCAAACGGGTAAAGTAGATGTATTAGCTTTAATAGGCAATAGTAAATCTGCTAATGCGCTACAGGATCAACACCCAAAGAGCAATAGATTACGTTTAGTACTAGGTTTAGAGGCTAAGAACCCTGCAATTATTTTACCAGATGCCGATTTAGATTTAACCATAAATGAATGTCTGGCAGGTACCTTGTCTTTTAACGGTCAACGTTGTACGGCATTGAAAGTGGTGTATGTTCATGAAGAAATCAGTGCGGAGTTCAATAAGAATTTTGCCGGTAAAGTAGATGAGTTGAAATTTGGAAATCCTTGGGAAGACGGAGTAAAATTAACTCCATTACCAGAACCGGATAAGGCTGCCTATATTCAAGGTTTAATTGATGATGCGCTTTCAAAAGGTGCAAAAATTATTAACAAAAAAGGAGGTAAGCATTTTGATAATTATATATGGCCCGCTGTTCTTTACCCGGTTACTAAAGACATGCGAGTTTATCAAGAAGAACAATTTGGACCTATCATCCCTATAGTACCATTCTCTGATATTGAAGAACCTTTAGATGATATGGCAGAAAGTAACTACGGTCAACAAGTAAGCTTGTTCGGTAAAGATGTATATGCACTTTCACCATTAATAGATACCTTGGTTAACTTGGTTTGTCGTGTTAATTTAAATAGTTCTTGCCAAAGAGGACCAGATGTTTATCCATTTACGGGAAGAAAAGATTCAGCACAAGCAACATTAAGTGTTCATGATGCATTACGTTCGTTCTCTATTAGAACTTTTGTAGCATTTAAAGATAATGAGTTAAATACTGAAATTATTGAAAATTTATTGGAAGCCAAACTTTCTAATTTTGTGAGTACTGATTATATATTATAAAGGTCTGTAACTTAGACTGAAAAACCTCTCCTATTAATTAGGGGAGGTTTCTTTTTTACAATTAGCACTAATCTCGTTAGCTCTTTCCAAACCGGAATATGGATAGTAGGGTACCGTTTGTTCTTCTTCATTGAATAATACAATGGCACGTTCAACATCTTCGCAATAGGGTGCTATAGATTTACCGAAGAATTTAGCTGCGCCCATATCCCATTCAGTCTTACCTAATAGTACTCTTGGATTGCTTGGTGCAATTGCTAGTGCCTTTTGATAGATAGCTACATTCTCTCCAGACAAAGTCATACCGTATTTTGCACCATTAAAAGCAATGTAGGCTGTGTTCAATAGTGCATAGGTTATCATTATTTCAGGATTGTTTTCTGATATTTCCGAGGCATTATCTAAAAATTCTTTAGCCCTTGTCAGCTTTGTATTTAATAACGCTTCGTCTTTTAACCCAAAACTGCTTACTATTTCTATCAATCCGGCATAATAGGGTGGTAGCCAATTATCGGTTTCTGCAGATGCTATTCTTTCAAATAACTGAACTGCCTCCGTATTTTTTTGTTGCTCCCATAAAGCAAAAGCTTCATTCATACCTTTCTCATATGGTGTTTGTGCACTTAAGCTTAGTGTAAAAATAAATGTGGCGATTAATAATACTGTTTTCATGATGTAAAGGTTTTTAGTTATTTATTGATGTTCAAATATCTTTTTATTCCGTTGCTTTTTGTAAAATAGATGACCCAATTGTAGGTTCTTGGTGTTGAATTGTAATTTTTAAAGGTTATCTAATTGATTGTCATTTTTATTGTCACTAATCGTCCAGAAGAAACCAATGAAAAAGAAGCGGTCTGCAGCGGGGGTAATGGTTCTTCTTTCAAATAAACCATCTGTATTGGTCTGGTTAGCGTACTGATATCCATTTACATTTTTGGTTCCTAATACATTACTTACCGATACGTATAATATTTTCTGCGGACTAATTAAGTACGCGTAATTAGCATTTAAAGAATTGAAACTTTTTGCTTCCTCCGTTAAGAATCCTCCTAAATTTGGGTCTGTGTATTTTCTTCCAGATGAATAATTATAGCTAAAGCCCAATTGACTTTTCCAATCCTCGATCCATCGTTTTACTACCAAAGATGCATTGTGTTTTGATGCGAAATCTGGCGTAGCACTTGTTGGGAAATTTTTGTAGTTTCTTTCCGTATCCAAGTAAGAGTACGACATCCAATACTCAGTATTTTTAATGGACTTATTATCTCTCCAAAATATATCCAATCCTTTGGCGTAACCACTTCCACTGTTATTGTAAGTTGAAGTAGGTAAAGCAAACGGAGTGTCGTATTTTACTAAATTGCCATACTCTTTATAATATGCTTCCGCTCTGAATATTTGTTTGTTTTTTACATATTGATAATTGGCTATATAGTGGGTTGTATTCTCAGCAGTAAAATCAGAATTGTATTTTAAGTAATCGTTCTTCGGGTTTTGAAAGAATTCACCATATGCCAACGAGAATTGAGAATTTGTACCGGATTTATAGGCTAGTGATAATCTGGGTGAAAGATTAAATTCTTGTAATAATTCAGAATATTCTCCTCTCAATCCAATCTTGGTAGCCAGTTTTTTCGAAAAGAAAATATCTGTTTCTAAAAAGCTGCTGAATATGTTATTATCAAATTCATAGTCGTCTTCAAAACCAGAATCTTCGAAGTTCTCTGTAAAGTTTGTTGCGAAATATTCTGCCCCAAAGTTTAATTTGTAGCGACTAGAGAAATACTTTTTAAAAGCTAATTTTAGATGAGCTGAATTTTCATTGTCGGTAATATCAGAAGTATTGTATTTAATTTCTGAGTGGTCATTGGCAAAGCTAATACCTGTTGCAATGCTCCAGTCCTTTTCTAAAAAGTCTTGATAAGAGGAGTTGATGTACAGATTTCTATTTTTTAATCCGAAGCGTATACCATCAGCTACATTAATGTCTTCTTGTGTTAGATCAAAGTTTACCGAACTGTATGCTCCATAAACTTTTAAAAGTCCGTCGTTATTAAATTTATATCTATATACCGCTTCACCACCTACAGATTCTACCGGCTTGTGCCATTCATTATTATCAGGATACAGTTTTTGATAAGGAGCTAAATTAATGTAGGACGTATTTAGGCTAAGCGAACTTTTCTTCCATTTTTGGGTATTTCCAAGTCCCAGCCCAACCGTCATAATAGAAATTTCAGTTTTCTCTTCTTGTGGTTCGTTTATACTATTTAAAAGTAAAACACTTGATAAGGCTTGTCCGTATTCAGCTGAATATCCTCCGGTAGAAAATGTAATTCCTTTAAATAGAAATGGAGATAGCCTACCTCTTGTAGGTATGTTGTTTGCAGAAGGGGAGTAGGGTGTAAACACACGCATACCGTCTACAAAGATTTGTGTTTCTTCTGCGTCACCACCTCTAACGAATAACCTTCCGTCTTCGGCAACATTTGATGTTCCTGGTAATGTTTGCAAAGCGCCAACAAAATCCCCTAAAGCTCCTGCTGTGGTTACAATATCTAAAGGTTTTAATGCGGTAACCTTGGCGTTGTCGCCAGCATTGAACGTTCCGGCATTTACGGTTACGGCATCTAGGGTATTCACATCATCTTTGAGTTTTATGGTTATCATATTGAGCTTCGTGACATCATCTGCTTTGGAATAAGTCTCAAATGAAATGGAAGACGCAATTAATGTTTGTAAGCCGATTGCGGTTGTTTCAAATGTAAATGTGCCATCTTCAGTGGTGGCAGTACCGTCATAAGTACCTTTTAGATAGACACTTGCTTCCATAATCGGTGAGCCTTGTTGATCAATAATTTTGCCCGAAATGGTTGTTTGCGAGAATGCATTGGAACATAAAAGTGTAAGTAATAAGAATAATAGCGTCTTCATTGTTGATTATATTTTGATTGATATCACAAATATGAATCGTAATTGAAGGTTTGAATAAATTGATTTTCTCAGTTGTAGAATTTCTATACTGAATTGTAAAAACTGAATATATGTTGCCAATTCACACGGTTAATTATTAACATAAATATGGTAATTCATGCGTGTTTTAACCGGGATATTGGTTTTAACTTTGTCTTTTTAAAATTGATTGAGAACCTATAGTATATATGTTAAACTTAAAATTTATAAGTTATGGATGCTATAAAATCAAATAAGAAAGCATTATTTGCTTTAGCTATTGGTGGTTTTGGAATAGGACTTACCGAATTTGTTATCATGGGAATTTTGACCGAAGTTTCTGGGTCATTAGGAATAACAATTCCGCAGGCCGGTCACTTTATTGCAGCTTATGCATTGGGCGTTGTAGTAGGTGCTCCATTATTAACAGGCTTAGGTTCTAAACTTACGCCTAAGAAAATGCTGTTCTTATTAATGATATGGTTTACAGTATTTAATACCTTGTCCGGACTTGCCACAGGGTATACCAGTTTGTTGTTTATGAGATTTTTATCTGGTATTCCGCATGGTGCTTTTTTTGGTATCGGTGCCGTTGTAGCTACAAAATTGGCTAGAAAAGGGAAAGCGGCTCAAGCAATATCTATAATGTTTTCTGGTCTTACGGTTGCAAATGTAATAGGAGTGCCCATTGGTACTTATTTAGGGCAACAGTTTAGTTGGAGTGTTTCTTTCTACTTAGTAGGTTTTGTTGGTTTATTGGCTTTAGGAAGCATTTACCTATGGATGCCAAAAATTGAAGTAGACGAAACCGAAGAGAAAGTAAGTGTTTCTAAAGGATTAAAGAATACTGAACTTTGGGCATTAATTGCACTGACCACTATAGGTACAGGCGGATTCTTTGCTTGGTACAGTTACGTAGCCCCTTTAATTACTGATGTTGCTGGTTTACCAAACCACTTTGTAGGTTACGCTATGATGTTAGCTGGCTTAGGTATGGTAGTTGGTAATTTTTTAGGTGCGAAGATGGCAGAGTTATTTTCACCCTTGAAAGCGGTAATAATAAGCTTATCGGTTATGTGCGGTGTTTTATTATTGAATATGATTATAGCTACTAACCCTTATTTATTAATGGTGTTGACTTTTGTTATTGGAGCAATTTCATTTACGGTAGCCACACCTATTCAGATGGCGATAATCAATACTTCTAAAGGGTCTGAAATGTTGGGTTCTTCTATGAACCAAAGTGCTTTTAACATGGGGAATGCATCTGGTGCTTATTTAGCCGGATTACCTATCGCATTTGGCTACGGTATTATTTACTCTAGTTTAGTAGGCGCTATTTTGGCTTTTTCTGGAGTTGCCATTGCAATAGCCATTTTAATAGTTAGAAAGAGAAAAGAAATTAAATATAGAAAAATGGCGATGAGCTGTTAGTCTTTATTTTTATAAATTTTAAAAAAGGAACTTCAAATGGGGTTCCTTTTTTTTGTCTAAATATTCAGGCGCATGCTTATTTTTAATTTGCTTTCTTGCCTTGTAATCAGTTGGTTTGGTTGTTAAATTTATTAATTTATGTAGTTCATCGGTAATTTTATTGATTTTGTGACGTTAAAAGAAAACCAAAACCTACAATGCTGTGTCACGTACCAAATTATTTTTTGGAGCCATAATAATGGTTCTATTACTTTTTGTTCTTACGGCTTCTTCTTTTAAGCCAGAACACTCCAAAGCAATTATTTCCAATCCCAACCCTGTTAAAACCCTTGCGGAGAAAAGGGAAATTAAACTCTATAATATTCGTCAACAAGCGCTGAACGAAGCCTTGACCGATTATTTCAATAAAGCTATTGCCTCTGGTGACATTGTTGGAGCGGGTGTAAGTATTGTGAGTGGAGACTCTGTTGTTCTCTCTGATGGATATGGTAAAAGAAGTTTTAACGGTAAAGAATTTGTTGACGGAGAAACGCTATTTAGACTAGGTTCTATCTCAAAAGGCTTTACCGGTGTTTTAGCAGCCAATTTAGAAAGCGAAGGTAAATTACACCTAAATGATAAAGTGGCTGATTACTTACCGAATTTCCATTTTGGTAATCAACAGAATACTCAAAAAATAGAAGTAGCACATTTACTTTCTCACACTACAGGAACTCCATACCATAGTTATACAGATTTAGTAGAGGCGGGTTACACCATGTCATCGATTAGCGAAAAATTCGATAGAATAAATCCGATTTCCGAACCTGGTTCGCAATATAGCTATCAAAATGCCATGTTTTCTGTTTCACAAGAAGTGATGTTGAAAGCAACAGGAAAAGATATTCAAACGCTTTTAGAAGAAAAATTCTTTGAACCTTTAGGTATGAATTCTGTGTCTATGGATCATAAGACATTAATGCAAAATGCAAATATTGCGCTACCACATATTAGAAGAGGGCATCGATTGAGAACGGTTTTGCCAAGAGATAACTATTATAATGCTATCGCTGCCGGTGGTATCAATGCAAACTCTGAAGATATGGCTAAGTGGATGCGTTTCTTATTAGGTCATAATCCTGATGTAATGTCTAGAGAAGATATGGCTCAGGTATTTAAACCTTTTGTAGAATTAAATGGTCATAGAAAATATTATCAAAAATGGCCAGGACATGTGAGTTCAGGTTATGGATTTGGTTGGAGAATACACACTGTAAAAGAGAATGAGAATGCCCCTGAGGAAACTATTTGGCATCATGGTGGTAGTGTGAACAACTACAGAAATGAAATTGCACTTTTTCCAGATTCGGATTTAGGTATTTGTGTACTAATCAACGGACCATCGAAATTGGTTAAGACCGTAATTCCTGATTTACGTGCAATCGTTAAAAGTATTTATGAACAAGAAATTGAAATAGCTACAAGTATTTAAGTACATTGTAATTATCAGATATTAAAAATCCCTTTAATCAAAGATTAAAGGGATTTTCTTTTAGGTATATTTCTTAAATGTTGCTAGCTAACCAATCGCCAACTTCACTTGTTTTGTAACTTTTACCACCATCGGCAAGATCTTCGGTTACATAACCTTCTGCTAAAGATTTGTTTACTACGCGTCTAATTTGTTCAGCTTCTTCTGTCATATTCATGTCTTCAAAAAGCATGGCTGCTGAAAGTACGGTAGCTAACGGGTTAGCGATGTCTTTACCAGCTGCTTGTGGATACGAACCATGAATAGGTTCATATAAAGAAACATCACTACCTACAGATGATGAAGGCATAAGTCCCATAGAACCTGCAATTACAGATGCCTCATCAGTTAAAATATCCCCGAACAAGTTCGCCGTTATGATAACATCGTAACCTTTTGGCCATTGAATTAAGCGCATTGCAACCGCATCGATAAACTCATAAGTTACTTCTACTTCTGGATAATCTTTTTCCATAGCCTGTACAGTCTCTCTCCAAAGTCTAGAAGATTCCAATACGTTGGCTTTATCAACACAACATAATTTTTTAGAACGCTTCATAGCGAAGTCAAAGCCTTTTTTAGCTAATCTTTCTATTTCAAAACGTTGGTAGGTCATAGTGTCAAAAGCGGTATTACCGTCATCTTTTCTTCCACGCTCACCAAAGTAGATACCTCCAGTTAATTCACGAAGAATTATTAGGTCGGTACCTTCAATACGGTCTTTTTTTAGTGGCGACTTTTCTATAAGAGATGGGAATGTAAATGTTGGTCTAACATTGGCAAACAAACCTAATTTCTGTCTCATCTTCAATAACCCTTGCTCTGGACGAACTTTTGCAGAAGGGTCATTATCAAATCTAGGATGACCTATAGCGCCAAAAAGAACTGCATCAGCATTTGCACATATTTCATGTGTCTCATCTGGGTAAGGTTCACCAACGGCATCAATGGCCGCTGCGCCTGTAAGTGCAGGTTTCCAAGTAATATGGTGCTCATACTTTTTTGCAATGGCATCACATACTTTTACTGCTTGATCAATAACTTCAGGACCGATACCATCACCGGCCAATAAGGCAATATTTAATTTCATGGTTTAATCGCTTTTTAGCTTTTCGCTGTACGCTAAACGTTATACTTTAATCGTATATAGTTTAGGCTATTTATAATTATATCTTATTTATTAAACTATTTAAACTTCTTCTTACTTTATTTACTTTATCATGAATGATTAAAGCTCTTCTTCTTGAATATACTTTAGATCTTTTGCTAAAATGGTAAAATATTCTAATTCACTTGCTGACCCTTGAGAAATGATTAAAAAACGTTTAAACTCCGCATCAGATTCTCTTCCGCATCCTTCAGCAATATTTGCTGGAATAGATGAAGAGGCTCTTCTCATTTGACTTGTTAATCCAAAATTTTCATTATTAGGAAAGCTTCTAGATAATTTATAAATCTCTAAAGTAACTTCATGACCTAATTTCCAAACATTATATTTTTTATAATCTCTCATCAAAAGCGTTTAGCGCTCCGCGTCCAGCGTCCGGCGCCTAGCGCTAAATTATATTCAACATTTTTTCGGTAGCTTTAATCGCACTAACCGTTTGGTCAGAATCTAAACCTCTTGATGTAAATTCTTTTCCATCCAATTCCCAAGTAATAACCGTTTCGCATAAAGCATCAGAAGTACTTCCTGGAGGTATTCTTACTGCATAATCCGTCAATTTTGGTAATGCAATTTTCTTGGCTATATATACTTTTTTTAATGCATTCATAAATGCATCATATTGCCCGTCTCCTTGTGCATGTGCTTCAATCACTTTTCCATCAATTTCAACAGATAGGGTAGTGGAAGGCATTAATCCCATAGCATGGGTAAGTACATATGATTTTATAAATACTTTCTGTTTATAATCTGCAGTATCTAAAACATCGGAAATAATAAAAGGAAGATCATCTTTAGTAACACGTTCTTTTTTATCTCCTAATTCAATAATACGTTCAGTAACTTTTTTTAACTCCTCATTGTTTAAAGTTAAACCAAGTTCCTGCAGGTTTTTCTGTATGTTGGCTTTACCAGACATTTTACCTAATGCATATTTACGTTTTCTACCAAAACGTTCTGGCATTAGGTCACTGAAATATAAATTATTTTTGCTGTCGCCATCTGCATGTATACCAGCGGTTTGGGTAAATACATTATCCCCTACAATAGGTTTGTTCGCTGGTATGGTAAACCCTGTAAAGGCAGATACCAGTTTACTTACTTTATATAATGATGTCTCGTTTACATTAATTTCAACCTCTGGTAGAAAGTCATTAATAACTGCTACGGCACTTGCCATAGGTGCGTTACCGGCTCTTTCTCCCATTCCGTTTACAGTAAGGTGTAAACCATGGCAGCCAGCTTTTACAGCTTCCATAATATTAGCAACACCCAAATCATAATCATTATGACCATGAAAATCGAAATGTAAACTTGGATATTTTTCCACTATCTCAGACAAATACGCATATGTTTCGGTGTGCGTTAAAATGCCTAATGTATCTGGTAGTAATATTCTTTTTACATTCTGAGTGGATAGAAAATCTAGAAACTCAAATACATATGCTTTGGAATTTCGCATTCCGTTACTCCAATCCTCTAAATAGATATTATTGATAATACCTCTTTCTGTAGCTTGTTTGAAAATATCAGCTATTTCAGAAAAATGTTGCTCGGGAGTTTTCTTTAACTGATACTTTAAATGGTTCATGGAACCTTTGGTCAGCAAATTTTGAGAAATAGCTCCAGATTTCTGCATCCAATCCAAGGAAATACCGCCGTCAACGAAAGTTAGTACTTCTACACGTTCTAAATAACCTTTTTCGCCCGCCCATTCTGTAATTTTTTGAACAGCATCTAGCTCTCCATCAGAAACACGAGCAGATGCAATTTCAATTCGGTCTACTTTTAGTTCTTCTAAAAGCAACTTTGCCAAGGTTAGTTTTTCCGATGCAGAAAAGGATACGCCCGAGGTTTGCTCGCCATCCCTAAGGGTGGTATCCATTATTTCTAACTTTCTTTTTTTCATGTGTTCTAAATGCCATTTTTAAATTCTAAAAATGGCATAGGGTTAGTTAACGTAAGTGCTCTGTATTGTTCTGATATTTGAGATTAAAGCGGAGTGTTCTCTGCAAAGGTCTCAATATCTTTTTTGATGTTCAACAAGTAGTCGATATCATCAAAACCGTTAAGCATATTGTTTTTCTTGTAATCGTTGATGTCAAAAGACTCACTTTCACCGGTAGGCAATAAGGTTATCTTTTGCTCTTGAAGATTAATTTCCAACTCAGTTGAAGGGTCGGCATCAACAGCATCAAATATTTTCTGTAAAAATGCAGCACTTACTTGTACTGGTAATACACCAATATTTAAACAGTTACCTCTAAAGATATCTGCGAAGAAACTTGAAACTACACATCTAAAACCGTAATCATAAACGGCCCAAGCAGCATGCTCACGAGATGATCCTGAGCCAAAGTTTTTACCACCTACTAATATTTTTCCGCTGAATTTATCTTGGTTCAAAACAAAATCTTCTTTCAAGGTATTGTCTTGATTGTAACGCCAATCTCTAAATAGGTTATCACCAAAACCAACACGCTCAGTTGCCTTTAAAAATCGTGCAGGTATGATTTGATCTGTATCTACGTTTTCTATTGGTAAAGGAACCGCAGTTGAAGTTAATATGTCGAATTTATCGTATGCCATTTTTTATAGCTTTTTGCTTCTGGCGTTTTGCCATTAGCTTGTATTATTATAATTGTTACTGTGCTAAAAGCCAGCGGCTAATAGCGAAAGGCAAACTTGTTACACAAGTTCTACCATTAATTCTCTTGGGTCGGTTACTTTACCGGTAACGGCAGCTGCAGCAGCAACTAACGGACTAGCCAATAAGGTTCTAGAACCAGGCCCTTGTCTTCCTTCAAAGTTTCTGTTCGATGTACTTACCGCTAATTTACCGGCCGGTACCTTATCATCGTTCATTGCTAAACAAGCAGAACAACCAGGCTCACGAAGCTCAAAGCCAGATTCAGTTAAAATATCAAGGATTCCTTCTTCTTTTATAGCTGATTCAACCTTATGTGATCCCGGCACCAACCATGCCGTAACATTGTCAGCTTTCTTTCTTCCTTTTACAATAGAGGCAAATGCTCTAAAATCTTCAATACGACCATTGGTACAACTTCCAAGAAAAACAAAATCAATTGGTTTACCCATCATGCTATCACCTTCATTGAAATCCATATACTTCAATGATTTTTGATATGTAGTAGCACCACCTTGTACAGCATCTGCCATAGGTATGTCATTAGAAATTCCCATTCCCATACCAGGGTTGGTACCATAGGTGATCATAGGTTCAATAAGCGAACCGTCAAAAGTCAATTCCTTATCAAAAATGGCGTCTTCATCTGTATATAAGGTTTCCCAATATGCCATTGCTTTATCCCAATCTGCACCTTTTGGAGTAAACTCACGCCCTTTTACATATTCAAATGTTTTTTCATCAGGAGCTATCATACCACCACGGGCACCCATTTCTATACTTAGGTTACAAACCGTCATACGACCTTCCATACTCATCTCTCTAAAGATTTCACCTGCATACTCAACAAAGTATCCTGTTGCTCCAGAAGTGGTTAATTGAGAGATGATAAATAGAGCAACATCTTTAGGAGTCACCCCTTTGCTCATTTTACCGTTAATATTGATACGCATTCTCTTTGGCTTAGGCTGCATAATACATTGTGTAGCCAATACCATCTCAACTTCAGAAGTACCAATACCAAAAGCTATAGCGCCAAAAGCACCATGTGTAGAAGTATGTGAATCTCCACAAACAATAGTAGCACCTGGTTGGGTAATACCATATTCAGGTCCTACAACGTGTACAATACCATTTTTTGCATGTCCTAATCCCCAATAAGAAATACCATATTCATTGGCATTTTCTTCTAACATTCTTAACTGGTTTGCTGAAAGTGGATCTGCAACCGGTAAATGTTGGTTAATAGTAGGAGTGTTATGGTCAGCTGTTGCAAAAGTTTTTTCAGGGTGCATCACAGGTATATTTCTGTTCTTAATACCTAGAAAAGCAACAGGACTTGTTACTTCATGAACCATGTGTCTGTCAATGAACAGTACATCTGGACCATCTTGTATTTTATGTACTACGTGGGAATCCCACACTTTGTCAAATAATGTTTTTGTTGCGCTCATATTCTTTCTAATGTAAGTACGACAAATCTATTAAAAACAAGGGCTTTTTAGAAATTAACACTCTTGAAAATTACGATGTTCAACGGGAAAGTTGTGATATTTTAATGAATTTTTAAGGACGATATAAAATTTCTGGAAGTCAATCGATTACCTGTTTAAATATTTTGAAAAACACATTTACTACTGATAAAAACTCAATTCTTTCCTTTGGTTGATCATATTGTCAATAATTTTAACATTGTCTAGTTAATGTGTAGTTTTAATTGGTCATGTGCTTTCGTTGTCTATGCATTTTAATATTTCTTCATCTTATTATGTGGTAATTTTTACATGTCCATATTATAATTTGATTTTCTATAGTCTATTGGCGATAAGTTTAGATTAAATTATTCAAAAAAATGTGATGATAGCATAATGGTCAAAGCTTGCATTAAAGTCATTATTCGTAATATCAAATGATTAAAATTCAATAAATGATAGAAAAAAATACAAAAAAGCGATATAACATTCTGGCTATGGTATTCTTTACCGTAGTTATAAATTATTTAGATCGTAGCAATATTTCAGTAGCCGCTTTTGCACTTAGTGATGAGTTGGACTTAAGTACTGTTCAAATGGGGTATATTTTTTCTGCATTTGCGTGGACATATGCTATTTTACAAATACCTGGCGGTATTATGGCAGATAAAATAAAAACGCGATTGTTATATCCCGTTCTTATGGCATTTTGGTCTATTGCCACGCTTATACAAGGTGCCGCCAACTCATTTTTATTATTAATAGGGTTAAGGGCAAGTATTGGTATTTTTGAGGCACCCTCTTATCCTATCAATAATTTAATCGTTACTCGTTGGTTTCCTGATAATGAAAGAGCTTCGGCAATTGCGGTCTATACTTCTGGTCAATATTTAGGCTTAGCTTTCTTGACTCCGGTTTTAACTTGGATTCAATCTGAAATGGGATGGAGAGGCTTGTTTATTGTAAGTGGTATCATAGGTTTGGTTTGGGCATTGGTATGGTATCTTTTTTATAGAGATCCAAAGGATCACAAAACGATAAGTTCAAAGGAATTAAAACATATAGCCGAAGGTGGCGGACTTATTAATTTAAAATCGGATATAGAGAAAGAGCCGAAAGAGAAATTTGAAATGTCAGATTTGCTGCAGGTTTTCAAATACAGAAAGCTATGGGGTATTTATATAGGTCAATTTTGTTTGGGTGCCACCGCTATCTTTTTTCTTACCTGGTTCCCTACATATTTAGTGAAATATAGAGGTCTAGACTTTTTACAATCGGGCTTTTTGGCTTCTATACCATTTTTGGCTGCATTTGCAGGGATTCTACTTTCAGGGTTTAGTTCAGATTATTTAGTAAAGAAAGGATATAGTAATGAAATTGCTAGAAAAGGTCCAATTGTTATAGGTATGTTGTTATCCACCGCAATTATTGGTGCCAATTATACGGAAGACAATACGTTGGTTATTTTGTTTTTGGCCATCGCTTTCTTTGGTAATGGCTTGGCTAGTATTGCATGGGTGTTCGTTTCGTTAATGGCGCCTAAAAATTTAATAGGGCTTACGGGCGGAGCGTTCAATTTTATTGGTGGACTTTCTGCAGTCGTTGTGCCTGTTGTTATTGGTTATTTAGTGAAGGATGGGGACTTTAAGCCTGCTTTGTTTTTTATTGGAGGAGTTGCTTTTTTAGGATTCTTCTGCTACACTTTTGTTATTGGCAAGGTCGAAAGGATTGTGCCAAAATCTTAAATGAATTTATACGATGAAAATTATTGATATTAAAACATTCCCTATTAATGTAGGTGCCGGTATACAGCTGGTAATTAAAGTTGAAACCGATGAAAATATTCTTGGTTGGGGCGCATCTGGACTTTCAGGAAGAGAGCTTGCCGTTGTTGGTGCCATTCAGCATTTTAAAACATTTTTAGTAGGTAGAGACCCAAGGCAAATTGGTGCGTTGTGGCAAGAAATGTACCGTGGGCAATATTTTGAGGGAGGTCGTGTTTTAACGGCCGCCATTTCTGCAATTGATATTGCACTTCATGATGTTAAAAGTAAAGTGTTGAATGTGCCCATTTATGATCTTTTAGGTGGTAAGCAACGTGATTATGTGGAGTGTTTTGCCTCGGTTCGTTTTGCAACTAAAGAAGAACTGTTAGACTATTCTAGAACTTTGATAAAAGAGGGATGGAAAATGTTGCGTTTGGCTCCGGCGGAGTTTGAATCACAGAAAGAACCAGGTATTTTTGAACCTAGGGTTTCCATAGCACTTCTAGCTGATTGGGTTACTACTTTACGAAAGGAAATCGGATCAGAAATTACAATGGGTATTGATTACCATACAAGACTTTCTATACCAGAAACCTATTCGTTTATTCAAAGAATGCCAAAAGGTACTCTGGACTTTATTGAAGAACCTATTAGAGACGAAAACCCAGAAGCTTACAAAAGCCTGCGCCAAATGATAGACGTACCCTTTGCAATAGGCGAAGAGTTTTCGAGCAAATGGCAGTTTATGCCCTTTATTGAAAAAAATATAATGCAGTTTGCACGTATAGATGTCTGTAACGTTGGAGGTTTAACAGAGGCAAAAAAGGTAGCTGCAATGGCAGAAACCCATTACATAGATTTAATGCCGCATAATCCATTAGGGCCTATATGTACCGCTGCTACTATACAACTAGCGGCTTCGTGCCCTAATTTTAGTTGGTTGGAGGAAATAAATACACCTGCTCAACAAATGGGCACAAATGCAACTGAATTTTATCCTGTGCAACCTATGCTTGAAGGACCTCGCTACAAGGTGTCTGATTTACCTGGCCTTGGTGTCGATTTTAATGAAGAATTGGCACTTTCTAAAGAATTTATACCTGTAGATATTCCTACATTAAGAAGAAATGACGGGTCATTAACAAATTGGTAAACATATGAGCTTTATAACTTTTGGAGAAATAATGTTGCGGTTAACGCCCAACGACCACGGACAGAAAATAAATTCTTCCAACAATTTTAATGTCAATTATGCCGGTTCTGAGTCTAATGTGGCTAGCGCTTTAGGTGTTTTAAATAACAATGTTGATTTCGTTTCCAAGCTACCCGCCAATCAATTGGGTGATGCTGCGGTTAGAAATTTACAGGGTTTTGGTGTCCAAACAAATTTTGTTGTCCGTGGCGGTAAAAGAATTGGAACCTATTTTATCGAGATTGGCGACTCTATTAGACCATCAAGTGTTATTTATGATAGGGCAGACTCCGCCATTAGCACAATTGTGGAAGGGGAGTTTAAATGGAAAGAAATCCTCAAGAATAAAAAATGGCTCTTCCTTTCTGGCATAACTCCTGTTCTTAGTGAGCAATGTGCTTTAGAGACTATAAACGCTGCAAAAACAGCCAATGAAATGGGAGTAAAAGTTGCTTTTGACATGAATTATAGAAGGTCTTTATGGAATTCTAATAAAGATGCACAGGTCATATTCAATAAAATTCTTGAAAATACCGATTTGCTCTTTGGTAATGCAGGTGTTCTAAAAGATGTATATGAAATGAATTTTAGTGGTGATAGTGCTGAAGAAAAGACTATAGAAGCTATTAAAAAAGCGAAAAAAGAGTTTGGTGTTGAACAATTGGCTTTTACCATTAGAGATCATAGTTCTGCGAGCGAAAATGAGCTTTCGGGTGTGTTTTTAAATGATAATGATTTATCGGTCTCAAAGGCGATAAAAGTTAAAATAACCGATCGCTTTGGTACTGGAGATGCCTTTGCTGCGGCGTGTTTACATAGTATTGATAAAGGTTATGCTAATCAACAAATTATAGATTTCTCCACTGCGGCTTTTGCATTGAAGCATACGATAAAGGGAGATCAGCACACAAGTTCAGAAAATGAAATTAAATCAATAATGGAAGGTAATATTTCCGGACACGTTTTACGATGAATAGAAAAGAAATAGTAGCTAGAATCAAGAATGAAAAAATAGTCGCCATTTTACGCACAAAGAATCAGGCAGATGTTTCAAAGGTGGTCAAGATAGTTTTGGAAACCGGGGTAAATGTGCTAGAAATTACCTCTAACACTCCAGGGTTTTTAGAAGAAATTACGAATGCGCGTGCACTTTACCCTGACAAAATTATTGGAGTTGGTACCGCGATTAATGTATCTATTGCAGAAAAAGCCATTACTGCAGGAGCGCAGTTTTTGGTCACCCCAAATACAAATGTTGATGTTATTGCTTTGGGTCATGAACACAATGTACCTGTATTAATGGGTGCCATGACACCTTCTGAAGTATGTATAGCGCATGAAAATGGGGCAGATGTGATAAAACTTTTTCCTGCTGGGGCTATGGGTCTTAATTTTTTTAAAGCATTAAGGGCTCCCTTGGATCACATAGACTATTTTGCAGTTGGTGGTATAAACCCAAATAACGCTGCAGATTGGTTTAAGGCTGGTGCATCTGGTATTGGTTATGGTTGTGTAGTAAATGATGCACAAACAGGCATGATAGATTTTGACTCGACTAAAAAAATGTCTGAAGATTTTTTAATCAAGGCAAAGGCTCATTGATATGATAAAAAATAGTCTGTTTCTACTAATTTTATTTGCTTTAATTTCTTGTAAAGAAATAAAAACTAAGAATACCGATGTGGCAAATACTGTTTCCTCTAAATTTTCAGTTGAAATATTAGATGAAGAAGCGTTACAGATTTTAAATCCTGAATCTTCTTTGCAAATCGTGGCGAGTGGCTTTGATTGGGTAGAGGGACCTTTGTGGATAGAAAGCGGACAGTATCTTCTGTTTTCTGATATTCCGCAGAATAAGGTCTATAAATTAAATGACAAGAACGATACTGTAACGTATTTAAAGCCTTCTGGCTATGATGTTCAAAATTATACGGGTAAGGGCTCTGGGTCTAACGGCTTACTACTGAACCCAGATGGACAATTGGTTCTAATGCAGCAAGGCGAAAGACGTGTAGGTGTTATGAAATCATCATTGAACGACCCAAAACCACAATACAGTTCTCTAGTGAGTGAATACGATGGGAAAAGGTTGAATAGCCCTAATGATGGCATATACGATGATGAAGGCAATCTCTATTTTACAGACCCACCATACGGACTAGAAAATTTAATTGATGATAAGAATAAGCAGTTGGATTTTCAAGGTGTTTATTGCCTTTTGAAAACTGGCGAACTCCTACTTTTGGATAAAGAGTTGAGCTACCCTAACGGAATTACGCTTTCTCCTGATAATAAAACACTTTACGTAGCGGTGTCAGATGAAAAAGTGGGCGGTGCATGGTATCAATATAGTTTAGAGGCTCCTGGCAAGGTAGCGGAAAAGAAACTATTTTATAATGTTCAGCACCTTTTGGGCAAACCAAATGAGCAAGGACTTCCTGATGGTATGAAAACCAATAGCAAAGGTTATGTTTTTGCCACAGGACCAGGTGGCTTGTGGATTTTTACTAAAGAGGCAAAACCCATAGCTAAAATACGAACAGGTCTTTTAACTTCAAATTGTGCATTAACCGCTAATGAAAAGCGTTTGTTTTTAACGGCCGATGACTATATATTGGCTTTAGATTTAAAATAAAACTAACTAATATACGTCCAAATATTCTTATGCTTTACCAACTGGGCATACATATGTCTAATAATTAGATTCTCTGGTTTACTTAATGAAGGGTCTTCTTTTAGAAGCTGTAAGGCGTAGAAGCGAGCAGATTTTAGAATATCGTTATCCTTAACGATATCAGCTATTTTTAAACTAAGCAATCCGCTTTGTTGCGTACCCATAATATCTCCGGGTCCACGTAATTTTAGATCTACTTCTGCAATTTCAAAGCCGTCATTAGTGGCGACCATGGTCTCTAATCTTGTTTTTGAATCGCTAGATAATTTATGGCTCGTCATTAGAATGCAAAAACTTTGATCTGCTCCACGACCAACACGACCACGTAACTGATGTAATTGTGATAGACCAAAACGTTCGGCACTTTCAATAATCATTACCGATGCATTAGGTACGTTGACACCAACTTCTATAACCGTTGTGGCTACCATAATTTGAGTTTCGCCCTGTACAAAACGGTTCATTTCAAACTCCTTGTCCGCCGGTTTCATTTGCCCGTGAACAATAGAAATCTGATATTTAGGCTGCGGAAAATCGCGGGCAATACTCTCATAACCATCCATTAAATCTTTGTAGTCCATAGCTTCAGACTCTTGGATTAATGGGTACACCACATATATTTGTCTGCCTTTTTCAATTTCATCACGTATAAAACGAAAAACCTTTAATCGATTTCCGTCATACCTATGTACGGTTTTAATGGGCTTACGACCAGGTGGTAATTCGTCAATTACAGAGATATCTAGATCACCGTATAAACTCATGGCCAAAGTTCTAGGTATAGGTGTTGCGGTCATTACTAATATATGTGGCGGAAATTCATTTTTATGCCACAATTTAGAACGTTGGGCTACACCAAAACGGTGCTGCTCATCAATAATCGCGATTCCTAAATTCTTGTATTTTACTTTATCTTCTAGAAGGGCATGAGTGCCAATAAGTATGTTGAGCTCTCCATTTTCTAATTGTTCGTGAATTGGTTTACGAGCCGATTTCTTTACGGAACCAGTAAGTAAGGCGCATGTAATCTCCGTTCCTTCCAGCAATTCAGAAATGCCTTGAAAGTGTTGATTGGCAAGAATTTCCGTAGGCGCCATTAAACAAGCTTGAAATCCGTTATCGATTGCTAATAGCATGCTCATAACGGCAACAATGGTTTTTCCTGATCCTACATCACCTTGTAATAAACGGTTCATTTGGGCATTACTGCCCAAATCTGATCGTATTTCTTTGATTACCCGTTTTTGTGCTCCGGTAAGCTCAAAAGGCAATTTATTATTGTAGAAATCCTTAAAATACTCGCCAACTTCACTAAACGGAAAGCCTTTGATCTTTTTCTTTCTAGAAACGTTTTTGCCAATAAGCTGTAATTGTATGTAAAAGAGTTCTTCGAACTTTAATCTCCATTGCGCTTTTGCCAATAATTCCTGACTTTTAGGAAAGTGAATATTGAACATGGCTTCGCTCTTGTTTATGAGTTTTAGGTCATGCAGTAATTTATCTGATAAACTTTCGGTGAATTTTCCGTTGATTTCTATAAAAAGCTGTTGCATCAGTTTACTGATAACTTTATTGGTAATGCCTTTATTACTTAGCTTTTCAGTAGATGGGTAAACGGGTTGCATATATACCTTAGTACCTTGTTCATGTGCTTTCAAGGGTTCCATCTCTGGGTGTGGCATTGAAAAGGTACCATTGTACCAGTTACATTTACCAAAAATGACATAGGGTACATTTAGTTTTAAGTTTTCTCGTAACCACTTCTGACCACGAAACCAAACCAATTCTATTTCCCCGGTGTCATCTTTAAAACGGGCTACTAAACGAGAACCTCTTTTTTGTTCTACCGTTTTTAAATGAACTATTTTGCCAATTATCTGAACATCTGCACTGCTACGTTGTAATTGACTTATTTTATAATATTGGGTTTTGTCAATGTAACGATTAGGGAAAAGATTTAGCAAATCTTGGTAAGTGCTTATCCCTAATTCGGACTTTAAGGTTTCTGCCCTATTTGGACCAACACCTTTTAAGTACACTACGGGAGTTTGCAAGAAGTTTGCGTTCATGGCACTAAAATAGGGATAAGCCCCTTAATCCCCAAAGGGGAAAATATCATTACTGCTCTTGTAAATATGGTTCTCATGGTAACTAGCGAAATAAGTGTTGTTTAGCATCACATTCAATTCAGGTAAAGGTTAGGGAAGTGCTCCCCAAAACATTAAATTTGAAATGTTATTTGTTTGGTAAGCTGTATGAAGAAATTAATTTTCACCCTTTTTATATTTTTATCCCTCTATGCTTTTGGGCAACATCAAGATAAAGTAGACTTTATTAAAGCTAAGGTTTACCTAAGCCCAGTATCTAAAGAAAAAACGATTAAAGGTGGGGTAATCTATCGTTTTAATGTGTTACAAAATGTTGACTCTATATTTCTTGATGCAAAGAATATGGATTTTTCAAAAGTAGAACTTGACGGAAAAGAGATGGATTTTAATGCCACAAAAAAGATCATTTCCATTCAAAATAAATTTGAAAAGGGAGCATCGCATAAACTGTTTCTTGAGTATGTGGCAAAACCCAAACAAACGGTCTATTTTATTGGTTGGGATGATGATGTAGAAGGCAATGATCAGATATGGACGCAAGGGCAAGGAAAATACACCAGCCATTGGCTTCCTAGTTTTGATGACATGGAAGAAAAAATAGAATTTGATCTTACTATTGAAGCCGATAAAAAATATCAAGTCATTGCGAATGGTAATCTACTTTTGAAAACTAACAATGATGAAGAAGACCCTATTTGGATATTTGACATGAAAAAACCAATGAGTAGTTATTTGTTGGCATTTGCAATGGGTAATTATGACAAACAAGTATTGACATCTGAAAGCGGTGTAAGCATTGAAAACTATTATTATCCTAATGATAGTCTAAAAGTGGAACCCACGTTTAGATACACAAAACGGATATTTGATTTTTTAGAAAATGAGATAGGTGTCGCTTATCCTTGGCAGAATTATAAGCAAGTGCCGGTACATGATTTTTTATATGCAGGTATGGAAAATACAAGTGCTACTTTTTTCTCTGACGCTTATGTCATTGATTCCATTTCGTTTATTGATAGAAATTATGTGAATATCAATGCTCATGAGCTAGCACACCAATGGTTTGGTAATTTGGTTACCGAAAAGAACAGCGAGCATCATTGGTTGCATGAGGGTTTTGCTACCTATTATGCCTATTTGGCTGAAAAAGAAGTATTTGGAGATGATTACTTTTATTGGAAGTTATTTGATACAGCAAAAGTATTAAGTGAGATTTCAGAAAATGGAGAGGGGCAGAGCTTGCTTAACCCAAAGGCTAGTAGTCTTACCTTTTATGAAAAAGGGGCTTGGGCTTTAGCTATATTGAGAGAAGAAATAGGGGACTCCGCATTTAAAGAAGGAATAAAAACATACCTGAATAAATATAAGTACCAAAATGTGGCTGTTGCTGATTTTATTGCTGTAATGGAGGAAACCAGCAATTATGATTTAAGTGATTTTAAAGCTATTTGGTTAGAAGGAGACGTATTTCCAATTGATGCTGCGAATGATTATTTAATGAAAAATAGTTCATCATTAAGAATGTATTATGTCTTAAAACATGATGATGAGAAAAATTTTAATTCCCCTGAAATTTTAAAGAATTCAGAATTAGCTACGGAATTGAAGTTAGAATTGCTTCAACAAAAAGGTGATTTTCCTGAATTAGAACTTTTGCCTTTAATTGCTAGTGAAGATATCAGAATACGGCAATTTGCAGCCCAGAAAATGGGTAAAATTTCTGAGGAGCTAAAAGAATTTACAGAGCCACTATTGTTAGATAATAGTTATATAACCAATGAGTTAATGCTTTATAATCTTTGGAGTAGTTTTGATTATGATAGAGGTACTTTCTTAGAAATAACAAAAAATATTGTTGGGTTGCCTAATAAAAATGTCCGTTTACTATGGTTAACATTAGCATTGTTTACGCCAGATTATAGACCTACGGAGAATGTTTTCTTTCATCGGGAGCTTGTTGGTTATACAAGCCCTATTTATAATCCAGAAGTAAGACAAACAGCGTTTCAATATTTATCAGAAATTCAGGCTTTAAATGACGATGCCTATATTAATTTGATAAAGGCGACCAATCATCATTCTTGGCAGTTTAGAAATTATGCCAGAAAGTTATTTGATGCACTTTGGAGCGACCAAGAACAGAAAAAAGAAATTGAAAAGATTGTAAATCAACTAAATTCATCAGATTTGCGTTATCTTAAAACGAAATTAAATTAATAATGAAAGCATTAGTTATTTCTGGTGGTGGTAGTAAGGGTGCCTTTGCTGGTGGCGTTGCCCAATACCTTATTCAAGAAGAAGGGAGAAAGTATGATATTTTTGTAGGTACTTCTACTGGTAGTCTACTTATCTCTCATTTAGCATTAGGCAAGCTAGATAAGATCAAAGAAATATATTCTAATGTCAATCAGAAAAGTATTTTTAATAATTGTCCGTTTTTAGTTAAGAATATTCGTGGTAATGAAGAAATTTCAATTAATCATTGGAATGTTTTTAGAAATTTCATGACTGGGAAAAAGACTTTTGGCGAAAGTGAAAACCTGCGTAAGCTAATAGAAAACAGTTTAACTATTGAGGAATTTGAAACCTTAAAGAACGGGGATTCAGATGTTGTTATTACTGTTTCTAATCTGTCATTAAATCAAGTAGAGTATAAGTCTATTAAAGATTGTACTTATGAAGATTATTGCGATTGGATTTGGATTTCAGCCAACTATACACCGTTCATGAGTTTGGTACGTAAAAACTATTGTGAGTATGCCGATGGTGGTTTAGGTAGTATTGTGCCCATTGAAGAAGCTATAAAAAGAGGAGCAACAGAAGTAGATGTGGTGGTCTTACATACTGAAGTTAACTATATGAACAGAGTAGCCTCACGTAATCCATTCGAGTTGATTACAACAATGATGAGTTTTATTTTAGATAGAATAGAACATCAGAATATTAGAATTGGAAAATTAGTTGCCAATCAAAAGAACGCAATTATCAACTTGTTTTATACGCCTACAATTTTAACTACCAATTCTTTGATATTTGATAAAGCAAAAATGACACTGTGGTGGAAGAGAGGGTATTTGTATGCTAAGAATAAGAACGAAGAAACAAATCCTATTGAACCAAATGAGCATGAATAATGCTAGTTACAACTACAAACAAAAAATGCTTTCCATCTGGAAAGCATTTTTTTTATTTCATTATATTTTTAATTCTACCATAAATCACCAATCTCTCTTTTTACAAAAGATAGGGCAGTAGCCGAGGGTGATGTTTTATCCATAGTTTCATTCAAAATATCTTCCCTTAATTTATCTGCAGTTTCAGTATTGCTCATTGCTGCTTTTCTAATCATTTGAATAGTGGCGCTTTTTGCCGCTTTAATTACGTTCCAGCATTCATCTGTCATATAGATTTGCTGAGAAAGGTTGTGGTCAAATTCCGTTTCAACACTTTTGATCAACAAATTTTCATAGGCGTTTTTGTCATCACCTTGGGGTGATACACGTACTACCAAACTTGGTATTGCAATGCGTTCTAAGAACAAGGCCATTCTTTCGTATGCTTGTAAACGCACCGGTAATGTATCTTTCTGAGAATCTTTATGTAAAAGAAAACGTCTTCTTCCTTCTTCATTGTTAGTGTGCATTCTAAAGAAATAGAAGGCAATGGCACCTGTAACGACAGAAGGTATCAAATAAGCGAAAAGTTGAAAAATTTGGTCGGAGTTCATTTTTTAATTAGTTATTATTTACGAAATAATAACGTCCAAATTTCTCAATTAGTATAGTGGTTTATCGATGAAATACTTAAAATTAGTTTTTAGCGTCTCCCTTCGCCATATCATAAAATGCTTTATAATCCGGTTGAAACTTTATTTGTAACGATTCTCGTAAGCCGCCATCTTGACCAACTGCAACAATTCGTTCTCCGTTTACACCAAAATCTTTAATTAAAATGCTGGCAATAGCAGTAGCTTGCTGTAATGCTACATTCATTTCACCAGTAATATTCAGGCTCGCAACGGTTATGACTCTTTTTGGATTTGCATTTGCAACTTTGGCTACATTCTCTATCCACGTTCTAGATTCGCTTGAAGGATTAATACCGACACCATCTGTAAAGAAAAAGTCTAATTTTTCTGAGATGACTACAGAACCGTCGGTTACACCAACTTTTACATTCTCGCCAAGTACTTGTTTTGCATTTGTCAATATCACCACTGCAGTAGAGTCATTACTGGCTACGGCATCGGTTACACCCTTTAGCTGCTTTTCTTTTCGTTCTAAAACAGCCATGGTCTTATTGATATTTTCTGAATTCTGACTAGACAATGCCGCGAAACTGTTTAAGTTTTTCATTAATGTAGCATTCGCGTCTTGTAATTCCGTTACTTGAGATTGGTATTCATCCGAGCGTTGGTTCGCCAATTTCTCGTTTCGTTGAGATGTGCTTACCATTTTAGAAATAGAATCTAGTTTAAATTTTAATTCTTGATTTTGCTCTATCAATTCACTTTTTTTCTGAGCTTGAACTGTGCTTAGTCCTATAAAAAATAAAGTAGAACATATAAGAAATCGTTTCATAGTAAAATGCATTAAATAGGTTAATCTATATTTTGCCGCCAAGATACAAACAGTCTTTTAAATCTTGTACACTTGTAAACGGTACTTTTGCTTTATTATAGCCGTACGTGGAAGCTAAACTTTTATTAAGGTCATTGTCATCTACGTTCACTTGAACATCATCCATGGTAAATTGACTGGGGTGTTCATAACCTGCGGCATGAGTGATCTCTAAAAATTCTTTCCTGAATGTACTGAAATATTGTGCCAGTCTATCTGATTTTAAAGGCACATTTATACCTTTTTGTAACCATTTACTTTGCGTAGCAATACCTGTAGGGCACGTATTATTATGGCAAACTTGAGCTTGTATACAGCCAATACTCATCATGGCTTCACGAGCAACATTAATACAATCTACACCCATAGCAAATGCCATTGCTGCTTTTGCGGGAAAGCCTAATTTACCAGATCCAATAAATACGATACGTTCTGTAAGTTTTCTGTTCAAGAATACTCTGTATAGACTAGAGAAGCCATATACCCAAGGCAAAGAGACGTGATCGGCAAATGATGGGGGAGCGGCACCGGTACCACCTTCACCACCATCTACGGTAATAAAATCTGGACCTTTTCCTGTCTCTAGCATGAGATCGGCCAATTCTTCCCATTGGTCTAATTTTCCAATAGCACCTTTAATACCCACTGGTAAGCCTGTTTCGTTAGCGATATCTTCAATAAGCGACATTAGCTCCTTTACATTAGAAAATGCTTTGTGCGTTGAGGGCGATAAAACATCTTTACCTACTTCTACACCTCTAATTTCTGCAAGCTCTGGGGTAATTTTTGCTCCTGGCAAAACACCGCCTTTTCCTGGTTTTGCTCCTTGAGATAATTTAATTTCAATTGCTTTGATACACGGATTTTCTTCTACTAGTTTTTTCATTTTCTCCATAGAGAAATTGCCATCTTTAGTTCTTACACCAAAATAGCCAGTACCAAAATGAAATACGATATCGCCACCGTGTTTGTGATAAGGTGATAAACCGCCCTCACCTGTATTATGATATGCACCTGATTTTTGAACACCCTTGTTCATTGCTTCTACTGCAGCTGCAGATAAAGAACCAAAACTCATGGCAGATACATTCACTACACTACCAGGTCTAAAAGGTTTTCTACGCTTGTTGTGCTCACCCATAACTTTTGCACAGGGTATAAAATTTGGTTCTGCTTCGTTAGGGTGGCCAGCAGGAACTTGGTAACCCATCATTCTGTTCTTAACGAAAATATGCTGATGTGCATACAAATCTCTGTCAGAACCAAAACCTTCGTAATTATTTTCCTTTTTTGCCGAAGCGTAAATCCAACCTCTTTCTATTCTATTAAAAGGCAGCTCTTCTCTGTTATTTGCAACAAAGTACTGACGCATTTCCGGACCGATGCTTTCTAGCCAATATCGTAAATGACCAACAACGGGGAAGTTGTGTTTTATGGTGTGCCGTTTCTGAATAAAAATATCATAGATAGCAACAATGAAAAGAAACAAAAAAATCCAAGTCCACCATGGTAGACTTGGAATAGCATTTAAAAAATCGTTCATCAAAATTATCCTTTTGGTTTTATATCTAAAAGCGGTGTTTGGTCGCTATTTAGGTAATCTAAACTCATTTCTGTCAACGTGCGAACTCCTAAAAGTAATCCGCTATCATCAATTAAAAAGTCTGGTGTGTGGTGTGGAAAAGATTCTGTTGTACCAGGAGTCATTCCTCCTAAGAAAAAGAAAAACCCTGGTGCTTCTCTTTGAAAATATGAGAAATCTTCTGCACCCGTAATCGCTTTTTGAAATTGTACATTTTCATCTCCCGCAACTCTTTTCATAGTAGGTAACATTTGTTCTACTAATTCTGGATTGTTATAAGTAATATCGGTAGCGTCTTTAATTACACAAGTAGCTTCACCACCGTAAGCTTTGGCGATATCACTTACCATTTCTACCATACGTGCATTTAACTTGTCTTTCATTTCATAATCTAAAGTCCTAATAGTACCGATCATCTCTGCAGATTCTGGTATGATATTAAAACGAACACCACTTTTAATTTTACCAACAGTAATTACTGCTGCTTCATTAGTCAGGTCAGTTTCTCTACTGATTATTGTTTGTAGCCCGTCAATAATTTTAGCACTGATCAAAATTGGATCAACACCTGACCATGGTTGCGAACCGTGAGATTGCTTTCCTTTTACGTTAATTGTAAAACTCTGAGCAGCTGCCATAGTACCACCAGATTTGTATCTGATAACGCCTACAGGGGTTTGAGAGTTAATGTGCAATCCGAAAATCGCATCAACCTTAGGATTGCTCATAACGCCTTCTTTTACCATTAAAAGAGCTCCACCTTCTTCTCCTGGTGGTGGTCCTTCTTCTGCAGGTTGAAAGATGAACTTAACAGTTCCTTTAATTTTGTCTTTATTTTTGGACATTATTTCAGCAACACCCATTAAAATAGCAGTATGCGTATCATGACCACAAGCATGCATAACGCCTACTTTTTCACCCATAAATTCTGAAGTTACATTAGATTTATATGGTAAATCATTTCTTTCTGTTACCGGTAAGGCATCGATATCTGCTCTAAGTGCTACCACTTTACCAGGCAAGTCACCTTTTAATAGACCAACAACACCAGTATGCGCAACGCCGGTTTCTACCTCAATTCCTAAAGACTTTAAGTGCTTGGCAATTTTTTCCGCTGTCTTAAATTCACGATTCCCCAATTCCGGATTCTGATGAATCTCTCTTCTCCAATCAATTACTTTGCTTTCAATAGCTTTGTAATCTTTTTCAAGATTTGGACCTTGTGCCTGAACGGTAAATCCGAAAAGAACGAGAGCCAATATGCCTAGTTTTCTCATAATCAGTATTTAATGTTAGTTTGTTCTCTATTTTTTGTTGGTCATTAAGAAATAAATGCATCAACAGGTGTTCTCTGTAAGCGGAATTAAAGTTTAAATATATTCAAAATGAAAAGAAATACCAGTCATTGTTCACAAATCTAAATCACTTCACTTTTACTATCCCTCATTTATGGCTAAATTTACGTCACTAAAAAAAAGAAAATTTGAGCTCATTTATAGATGAATTGAACGATGCCCAAAAAGCTCCCGTTTTGCATAAAGACGGACCTTTAATGGTTATTGCCGGGGCAGGGTCTGGTAAAACACGTGTATTAACGTATAGAATTGCATACCTGATGGCGCAGGGAGTAGATTCTTTTAATATTCTGGCCTTGACCTTTACCAATAAGGCGGCACGGGAAATGAAGGAACGTATAGCACATATAGTTGGTGCCAGCGAAGCAAAAAATCTGTGGATGGGTACCTTTCACTCCGTATTTGCAAAGCTTTTACGTATAGACGGTAACAAGTTGGGCTACCCTGCCAATTTTACTATTTATGATACACAAGATTCGCAAAGACTTATTGCCTCTATTATTAAGGAAATGGGGTTGGACAAGGATATTTATAAATACAAACAGATTCAAAATAGGATATCATCATTTAAAAATAGCTTGATTACCGTAAAGGCCTACCGTAATGATCCGGATTTGGTAGAACAGGATGCAATGGCCAAAAAACCACGAACTGGCGACATTTACGAGAATTATGTGGATCGATGTTTTAAGGCAGGGGCAATGGATTTTGATGATTTGTTATTGCGTACCAACGAGCTTTTAACACGCCACCCAGAAGTGTTGGCAAAATATCAAGATAGGTTTAGGTATATACTGGTAGATGAGTATCAAGATACCAACCATTCCCAATACTTGATCGTAAAAGCATTGGCCGATCGTTTTCAAAATATATGTGTTGTAGGTGATGATGCACAGAGTATTTATTCTTTTAGGGGTGCGAACATTAGCAATATTCTGAACTTTCAAAAAGATTATGATAATGTAGGTATGTACCGTTTAGAGCAGAATTACCGTTCTACCAGAAATATCGTAAATGCGGCAAATTCTATCATTGGAAAAAATCAAAATCAAATCGAGAAAGTAGTTTGGACCGATAATGATGATGGGCCTTCAATTAAAATTCATAGAAGTACTACTGATGCCGAAGAAGGTAGATTTGTAGCAAATTCTATTTGGGAGCATAGAATGCAGCAGCAAATGACCAATGGTCAATTTTGTGTATTATATAGAACAAACTCCCAATCTAGGGCTATTGAAGATGCCTTACGTAAAAGAGACATTCCATACCGTATTTATGGCGGACTCTCATTTTACCAACGAAAAGAAATAAAAGATGTACTGTCATATCTACGTTTGGTCATTAACCCTAAGGATGAAGAAGCTTTAAAAAGGGTGATAAATTTTCCTGCTAGGGGAATTGGCGGTACTACTTTAGATAGATTGATTGTAGCTGCAAATCATTACAACCGTTCCATTTTTGAGGTAATGGAAAACATAGATCGTATTGATTTGAAAATTAATGCGGGTACCAAACGTAAGTTAACAGACTTTGTAAACATGATCAAGAGTTTTCAGGTCATGAACGAAACTACGGATGCCTTTACATTATCAGAACATGTAGCTAAAAAAACCGGTGTACTTTTAGAGTTTAAAAAAGACGGAACCCCAGAAGGTATCGGTAAGATGGAGAATATCGAAGAGCTTTTAAATGGTATAAAGGATTTTGTTGAAGGGCAGAAAGAAGTTGATGAAGCAACAGGGAACATAAGTGAATTTTTAGAAGATGTTGCACTTGCTACAGATCTGGATAAAGATACGGGTGATGACGATAGGGTTGCATTGATGACCATTCACTTGGCAAAAGGATTGGAATTTCCGTACGTATATATAGTGGGTATGGAGGAAGATCTGTTTCCGTCGGGTATGAGTATGAGCACCCGAAGTGAGCTGGAAGAGGAGCGTAGGTTGTTCTATGTTGCGTTGACCAGAGCTGAAAAACAAGCGTATTTGACATACACGCAAAATAGATATCGTTGGGGTAAATTAATAGACGCAGAACCTAGTCGTTTCTTAGAAGAGATAGACGAGAAATATGTGGAGAACCTTACACCAATTGATGGTGGGTACCGTTACAAATCTCTTATAAATGCCGATATTTTTGGTGAAGTAGATAAGAGCAGGTTACGTCAAGAAAAACCAAAAAGGGGCACACCGCCAATAGTTGGTCAGCCAAATTCAGGGCAACTTAAAAAATTACGTAAGTTAAAGCCTCAGCTTTCAGAGCCTGTTGGTAATACAAATAAAATTGATCCAAACCTTACTGAAGGTTCATTGATTAATCATACTCGTTTTGGTCGTGGTAAGGTTGTAAAAATTGAAGGTGCCGGTAATGATAGAAAGGCGGAAATAATGTTCGATAAAGGCGATATTAAAAAACTATTGCTTCGCTTTGCTAAGTTAGAGGTATTGGGATAGTTTAGTTATATTTAATAACAGTAGGGTTTTAAACCTAAAGGCAATGGCAGAATTTATCAAAATATACGAAGAGAATCCAAATCCTAAAGAGATAAAAAGGGTAGTGGACGTATTGCGTAAAGGTGGCTTGGTTATCTATCCAACAGATACGGTTTACGGGTTGGGTTGTGATATTACGAACACCAAGGCATTGGAAAAAATTGCACGTATTAAAGGGGTGAAATTGGCAAAGGCTAATTGGTCTTTCATTTGTACCGATTTAAGTAATCTGTCAGATTATGTACGGCAAATTGATACTGCCACTTTTAAAATATTGAAACGAGCTTTACCAGGACCTTATACTTTTATATTACCCGGTAACAATAATCTGCCTAAAGAGTTTAAAAAGAAAAAGACGGTTGGTATTCGTGTGCCAGATAACAGTATAGTTAAAGCGCTGGTTGAAGAATTAGGTAACCCAATTGTTTCAACCTCTATTCGTGATGAAGATGATGTTCTTGAATATACGACTGATCCTGAATTAATTTACGAGAAATGGGACAATCTTGTGGATATCGTAATTGATGGCGGTTATGGTGGTAATGTAGGATCAACCATAATAGATGTTTCTACAGGAGGTTTACCAGAAGTTATTCGTGAAGGAAAGGGTAGTTTAGATATTATTTAAAAATTATATTTTAAACCAAGACATAAAAAAAGCGGCTCTATTGAGCCGCTTTAATTTTATATGCTAATCAGCAATTATTTGTTGATTGCAGGATCTTTCATTCCTTCTTCAATCATACTATAGAACTGATCGATTTTTGGAAGAACAACGATACGGGTTCTTCTGTTTTTAGATTTTTCTGTTGTAGAAACCGGTACATATTCAGCTCTACCTGCAGCAGTCATACGCTTAGGATCTACATTGAAATCTTTTTGTAAGATACGAACAACAGCGGTTGCACGCTTAACACTCAAATCCCAGTTATCCAATAAAGAACCGTTACCTCTGTAAGGTACGTCATCTGTATGACCTTCTACCATAAATTCGAAATCTGGCTTATTGTTTACCACTTTAGCAACTTTACCAAGAACTTCTTTAGCTCTTCTTGTAACGTTGTAGCTACCGCTGCTAAATAATAATTTGTCTGAAATTGATACGAAAACAACACCTTTTTCAACGCTGATTTCTATATCCTCATCATCCATGTTACCTAAAACACCTTTTAAGCTCTGAACCAAAGAAAGGTTTACAGAATCTCTACGTGTAATTGCATCATTTAATTTACGGATGGTTAAATCTTTTTCTTGTAAACTTTCTAAAGATTTCTCTAAGTTCTCAGCACCTTTGGTAGTCAAAGTTGTTAAGTTGCCCATATTATTGATCAACTCTTGATTATTTGCTTTTAAGAAAGCATTTTGATCTTCTAAAGTTTGAAGTCTAGATGAAGCTGTTGCTTTTTCTTCTAAACAATCATTCAATTTAACTGTAGCCGAATTCAATAAATCTTGTGCATTTTTATGCTTAGCTTCAAGATCTGCATACTTCTTGGAAGATACACATGATGAAAGTAATAGCGTTACTCCAAGACATCCTAATAATACTTTTTTCATAATTCTATTCTATTATACTTGTTTAAGTGGTTTACTCAATTTTCGCATCTAAGCGACTTCAAAATTATATAATTACAAAGTCACTTATATGTGTTGTTAGTTAATCTTTTACTAAAATGTTAAAATTACTTATTCTATGTACGAAGTAAGACCATACAATGGACTTCGTAGCATAGTATTTTCTGAGAAATTGTGTTTTTTCTCTTTTCTTATACATTTTTCTAAACTGTCTGTAAAAGCTTAAATGTGCTCTAAAAATAGCGAAAAAGTGTTTGAATCTTAACTGAAAAAGAAATCGTATTGCCGCTATCCCATCTAACAGTAATCTTAAGAAGATAATAATGAAGGCCTTTCTTCTGGGCAAGTTTTTTGTAATAGAGAATAGTGTGTTTCTGAAATTCAAATATGTTTTTTTGGGGTTCATATTGCTTAACGTAGAACCGCCCAAATGAAAGATATGGGAAGTGCCTACATACAATATTTTGTACCCATGGTTTTTTGCACGCCAACATAAATCTACTTCTTCTTGGTGCGCAAAATAGTCCTCGTCAAAACCGTTCAACTCCTTGAATACATTTTTTTTAATAAACATACAGGCTCCGGTTGCCCAAAATATTTCCCTAACATCATCATACTGGCCATTATCCTTTTCTAAGGTTTGAAATACCCTGCCTCTGCAGAAAGGGTAGCCAAGTTGGTCAATAAAACCACCGGCTGCACCTGCATACTCAAAATGATCTTTTTTAAGTAAATCAAGAATTTTGGGTTGTATAATTGCAGCTTCGGGCACTTTTTCAAAGGTTTCTTTTATAGGTGCCAACCAATTGGGCGAAACTTCTACATCTGAATTCAACAAGCAAAAAATATCTGCATCCACATGTTTTAAGGCGTCATTATAGCCTTTGGTAAAACCTCCATTCACAGAATTCTGGATAATCTTAACAGTGGGGTAGGTATTTTTTATAAACGAAACAGAACCATCGGTTGATGCATTGTCCGCAACGTATATATCTGCATCAGCGGAATAATTGATAACAGAAGGTAGGTACCTTTCTAAAAGTACTTCACCATTCCAGTTTAATATGACTACAGCTATCTTCAAAACGATCGCAAATTAACGGCTAAAATCAGGAATTTCCTTCATAAATTCATATTTTTCAGCAATTAGGTCCGTTTGGCAGTAGTAATGTGAGAGTCCGTTAGTAACCATTAAATAAGAAGCGTTCAACTTAAAGTTGTATTGTGCTATTTGATCAAATGTCATTTGGGATATAGAAACTTCTGGAGCTTTACATTCTACAAGTATGTGTAGCTGACCGTTTGGTTTAAACACCACTACGTCATATCTTTTTTTTAAACCGTTTAGGGTTATCTGTTTTTCAACATTAATATGGCTAAGCGGATATTTTTTTTCTTGTACTAGATATTGAACTACATGCTGCCGAACCCATTCTTCTGGTGTGAGTACCAAAAATTTTTTACGTATAACGTCAAAAATCAAGGTTCTATTTTCGCTATTTTTGACCCTGAAAGTGTAGTTAGGAAAATTTAGTGGCTGCATTATACAAAGTTGATGATTTTTTCTGAATGGATGAAGCTGTACAAATAGTCAATGCGATAAAGAAAGGGCAGATAAGCCCTATATATTTCCTTTATGGGGAAGAAGCATATTTTATTGATAAAATTTCCGATTTTATAAGTGACAATGTGTTGACCGAAGAAGAAAAGGGATTCAACCAAATGGTGCTTTATGGAAGAGATGTATCTATTGACGATATTGTAGGCAATGCCAAACGTTACCCTATGATGGCAGAAAAACAAGTGGTCATTGTAAAAGAAGCACAACACTTATCCCGTACTATAGAGAACCTATGTGCATATGCAGAAAACCCGCAACAATCTACAGTTCTAGTTATTTGTTATAAATACAAAAAGTTGGATAAGCGCAAAAAGCTACACAAGATTATAAAGAAGAACGGTGTAGTTTTTGAAAGCAAGAAATTATATGAAAATCAGGTAAGTGATTGGCTTAGAAAGCATTTGGTAAGCCGTGGTTATACCATATCTCATAAAGCCGCTTTATTATTGGTAGAATACCTAGGAACGGATTTAGGTAAAATCAGTAAAGAGCTAGATAAATTAAAATTGGTTCTGCCAAAACAGACCGAAATCAACCCTCAGCATATAGAGGAACATATTGGTATAAGTAAAGATTATAATAATTTTGAGTTGAAAAGAGCTATAGGTGATAGAGATATCGTAAAGGCGACCAAGATCATTAATTATTTTGCCCAGAATCCAAAAGACAATCCGTTTATACTAACGATTACCCTATTACATTCGTTTTTTACACAGTTATTACAGTATCACGGTCTTACGGATCATTCACCTAAAAATGTGGCGAGTGCATTACGCATAAATCCTTATTTTGTAAAAGAGATACAAACTGCCGCTAGAAATTACCCAATGAAGAAAGTAAGCGGCATTATCTCTAGTTTACGTGAAATGGACTTGAAAGGAAAAGGAGTAGGGGCTACACCAATGAAAGAGGCCGACCTTTTAAAAGAACTACTATATAAAATAGTCTAACTATTGTTCAATATTCGATATTCAAGCGATTCTACATTTGCGTAGGAATGTAATTAGGGTATTCATTTCAAAACCGTGCTGATTTAGTTTGAGTTTAGTTACTTTTTGTCAATTCCAAATTTACCTGGTCCTACCAATGAAATGGTTATAAAAGCTACTAAGTAAAATAATGCTTTTTCTTTTGTACTAAAATCATCGGCACCATGAGTAATAAATGCTGCAACTGCCATAGTAATTGCTGCTGGTATTGCAGCCAAACGCGATTTAAAACCTATAATTATTAGAATTGGGCAAATAAATTCGCCTATTACGGCTAAAAATAAAGAGGGGGCTGCCCCAATACCAAAAGGATCGGCAAATTCAAAATCTCCAGAAATTAATTTTTGAAATTTAGGAAGACCATGTGTCAACATCATTGCTGAAATTGCAATTCTAAAAAAAGCTAAACCGATATCTTTTAATAACGTATTTTTCATTTTTGGCATTATTTCCTTTAAAAGTATAGAATTTTTTTTGTTTTTCTGAAATATATTAAATTATACAATGAGAAGATTCTATTTTTTTAAGCAGTAAAATATAGAGGTTGCTTAGTTTTCAGTGAGTTAAGAATTTCGTAGAAGAGTGATATCAATTCATTTATTTTTGAGGTGAATTTTAGGGAATAAAAAAAGTCCCATATTTCATGGGATTTTTCTTACTTAAATTTAATTCTTTTCTATCTCAATTTAGGATAATCGTTTGGTTTAACTTCATTCATAATTGCATATACCTTCTCAAAAATATCTTCTCTATTAGGTTTTGAGAAATAATCACCATCAGAACCATACGCAGGTCTATGCGCTTTTGCACTTAAAGTCTGTGGTGTACTATCTAAATATTGAAAAGCACCTTGTTTTTCTATAATTTCATTAAGCAGATACGCAGAACATCCACCAGGTACATCTTCGTCAATTACCAATAAACGGTTTGTTTTCTTTACACTTTCCAATACTTCCATTTCAATATCGAATGGTAGTAATGTTTGTGCATCTATAACTTCTGCATCAATACCAACTTCAATAAGTTCTTTGGCAGCTTTTTCAACGATACGCAAGGTAGAACCATAAGAAACCAAGGTGATGTCGCTACCTTCTTTAATTGTTTCAACTTTACCGATAGGTGTACAAAACTCACCTAAATTTTTTGGCTTCTTTTCTTTTAATCGATACCCGTTTAAGCTTTCGATAACCAATGCAGGTTCATCACTTTTCAAGAGTGTATTATAAAATCCGGCTGCTTGGGTCATATTTCTAGGCGCCAAAATGTACATACCTCTAAGTAGATGTATTAATCCGCCCATTTCTGAACCAGAATGCCATATACCCTCTAGCCTGTGACCTCTTGTTCTAATGATTAACGGAGCTTTCTGCTTGCCTGCGGTTCTATATAGTAAAGTCGCTAAATCATCTGTAAGCGTTGATAAAGCATAAAAGATATAGTCTAAGTACTGAATTTCAGCAATAGGTCTAAGACCTCTTAATGCCATGCCTATACCTTGACCAATAATTGTTGTTTCACGAATACCGGTATCTGCAACACGTATTTTACCGTATTTCTCTTGCATACCTTCAAGACCTTGGTTTACATCACCAATAGCACCGGTATCTTCTCCAAAAATCAACGTATTCGGATATTTTTCAAATAGTTTGTCGAAATTATCCCTAAGTATAACTCTACCATCTACTAATTCGTTATCATCACTGTATTCTGGTGTAATACCGGTAACGTTTGTCGCCTTGTTGTCATTCTCACTATAAAGATGAGAACTGTATTTATGTTGAGATTCTTTTAAAAAGTTGGCTGTCCAATTTATGATGTCTTGCTTTTCCGGTGTATTCTCTCCAAGTAAATAGCGTAGAGATTTTCTAGCGGCAATAGCTAAATCTTTACGAAGGGGCTCTTCAATAGCAATTAAATCATTTTTTAATTTATTGAGAAAATTCTTGTTCGGACTCTTAGAAGCTGCTTTTTCAATTAGATTTATTAAAAGTGATTTATCTGATAGATTATCTTTTAAATACTCGTCCCAAGCTTGTTTTTTTGCTTCTCTGACCGAGCGCTTAATTCTCTTCTCAATAGATGCTAATTCTTCTGTTGTGGCAATACCAGAATCTAAGATCCATTCTTTAAAACGTTTGTTACAATCATGGTCACGTTCCCATTCTAAACGCTCATTGTCTTTATAACGTTCATGTGATCCAGATGTAGAATGACCTTGTGGTTGTGTTAATTCATTTACATGAATAATGACCGGTACATGTTCTTGTCTAGCTATATCGGCAGCATTTTCATAGGCGTGCATCAATGCAGTATAGTCCCAACCGTTTACTCTTAAGATTTCATATCCTTTTTCATTTTCAGTTCTTTGAAAACCAGATAAAACCTCTGAAATATTTTCTTTTGTTGTATGGAATTTAGCAGGTACGGAAATGCCGTATTCATCATCCCAAATACTGATAACCATGGGTACTTGTAAAACACCGGCTGCATTTATGGTTTCGAAGAACATGCCTTCACTAGTACTTGCATTACCAATGGTACCCCATGCTATTTCATCTCCGTTTACCGAAAATTTAGCACTGTCTAGACCTTCTTGGTTTCTATACACTTTAGATGCTTGAGCAAGTCCTAATAGCCGAGGCATTTGCCCTGCGGTACATGAAATGTCTCCGCTGCTGTTTTTTTGTTTAGTCAAATCTTTCCAACTTCCGTCGGCATTTAAACTATGTGTTAAAAAATGACCGCCCATTTGCCTACCGGCACTCATAGGTTCTTTTTCTATATCTGTGGTAGCATACAATGCGTGAAAGAATTCTTTAGGCTGTAAAAGACCTAAAGCCATCATGAAGGTTTGATCTCTATAGTAACCACTTCTAAAATCGCCATTTTTAAATGAACGGGCCATAGCTAACTGAGGTAACTCTTTACCATCGCCAAAGATGCCGAATTTAGCTTTACCTGTTAATACTTCTTTTCTTCCCAATAAGCTACAAGTTCGGCTTAAAAAAGCGACTTCGTAATCATTTATAATTTGTTCTTTGAAATCTTCAAAGGAAATATCATTACTGGTTTTAGAAGAAACATCCATGTATTATCTAGTTTTTACAAAATTACCGAATCAAGTACTTTTTAGCAACGCTGTAACCAGTTAATTTATTCCATTTTTTTCAACAAAAGTGATATTATTTTGAAAATTTCTTAATTTTAACTAAAAATTCTAAGGGTCGTATTAGAATTTCTTAGTTTAAAACCATTTTCTTGTGAATAATCCTGTAAGGGTTTTTGGGCTAACGGTGATAATAAATCTAATTCTCTCACCGTAATTAGGCTGTGAAATTTCCCAACCATTGTTTGAGTGCAAGGGTAAGTACAGTTCAAAGTAATCTGTTACCAGATTTAAACGCACCCCAGAATCATAAACGAATTTGCCATCGAGACCTTTATTCTTTACCCAGCCGGCATCCCCATATAATTCAATCCATTTCCAAATATTAAAACTACCGTTTACGGTTGCCATCCAATCATTAGAAAATCTATAGCGCTGATCTAAAAAAGACTTAAAGCCGCCTTCTGCAATAATAATCTGTTGGCTATAAATACCCGAATCTTCTGAACGACCTAAATAACCATAATCAAAAAGGTAATCTGTTGGTCTATCCAAGGCAAAACTAAAAAAGTCTGTCTTTGTTTTATTACTTAAAAACTTACCAGCGAAGAATCTTAAGTTCAGTTGTCTATTGTTCTCAAATAATTTTCGATACTCGTATTCAAATGATAATTTGCTGAAACTACCACCTAATTGAAAATCTGCAAACCAAGAATTGTAATCTAAAATGCCATTATTTCTACTTGAATAACGTGCGTTGAATACGCTATAATCTGGATTTTCTGGGTCATTCGCTAAACTTAAAAGTGCAGGGTCAAAATCTCTAAAAATGTTTACATATCTAAAAGATAAAAACTCTCTTTTGTTCGATAATAAATCTGCTGGTCTAAAACCAAAGCTTACCGAGGGAGTTATGGATGAATATCTAGAGTTTACATTAAAGTGGGATGTGCCGGCACCTATATTATATTGAGCTACATACAATCCGCTTTTGCTTAGGTATTTTCTGTAGCTGAATTTCCCTGATCCTACAAATGCTTTTTCTTTAAATGAATAGGAGGGTGAGAAATCATATACAAATGGTCTTTCTAGTAAGGTTTTGTTATATAAACGCATACCAGGAGTCCAACCATCATACACATTAAAACTTAACACGGGAACATAGAAAACCTGGTTGTAGTAAGGGTTCTCAGCATCTTTAAAGAAGGTGAACTTCAATTTTTTATTACTTGATAAAAAACCTTTTAAAGATTTCCAATTGTCGCGCTGGTTAAATTCCGGTATTTTTTGGTCATAGTTAAGTACCAGTCTATCTTCTTTCTTATTAGGTATAGTAAAGGTTTTTTCTAGCTCGATATCTTTGAACCAATATTCAGAAACTACAGAATCTTTTTTAAGACCGAAAACTGAAATGGGTACATTGGTACCTTCTTTGTTTTTAATGGTTACGTGTAAAGAATCGGTTTCTTTTTTTACCTTCTTTATCTTAAAGTCAATTTTACGGTCTGTTGAGACATAGTCTTTAAAAAACCAGTTGATATCTTGTTGGGTAGAGCGTTTTAAAATAGACTCAAAATCGTCAACCTTAACATTGTTGAGCTTATAATATTTGAAAAACGTCTTGATGCTTTCATCTACATGCTCTTGACCAATATAATCGGCCAAATATGCTAAACCTAAACCAGCCTTATACTTATTGGCGATTTTTTGGTTAAATTTTATCAACGAATCATTAGATGTTTGTAATGCTTGATCTAAATTTTTACGAGCAGTAAGATTGTACAAAAAGGAATACTGATCGTTAAAATCCATTTTTGCCAATTCAAAACTTCTAAAGCCCCAAATTTTTGAAAGTTTACCCATTAATTTTTGGTCTGGGTAATATTTTTCAACGTAGGCAATCATTAAATAATTTGCAATAGCGCTATTTAACCATTGTTCTTTTCGTGGATTTAGGAACATGGTTTCTCTTAAAATACTATTGATCGCCGTTTTCAAGAATTTCATTTCAAACTGAAACTGCTCTTTGTAGGGTCTTATAAAAGAAGGAAGTTGATTTATGCCGTAGAGTGGGTCTTTACTATAATCTAGCTCACTGACCAGAATTTTCTCATGAGGATAGTCACCTAGGTTATTATGAATAAAATTTGCGACTTTATTTATGGATTGTCCTTGACCGATTGGGCTGTACCTTGGTGCACTAATGTCGGTCAAAAAAGTCATGTAGGGAGTTCTGTGGGTATAGAAATTTTTCTGTGTATTCAGAATAATTTCCCCACCGCGCTGTAAGTTTCCTTTTAATTGCGCAAACTGCCCATTAGGGAAGCTAGATTCGGTTTTAATATCAAAATTAGAGGCAAGGTATAAACTATCAGGGTATTTAAAATTAATGATAGTATTGGTCTCGTTCATATAAAGATCCTCCAGATTTTTATTTGAATACAGATGCCATTTGCCGTCGTATACAGCTGGCGTTAAATACCAATCTTTTAAATAATAATCTCCTCTGCTACCATAACCGTAACGGGTGTATTTATTTGGTGGTAATTTTACTTTATAGGTAATGAAAATTTTAGTTGATGTTTTGGGTGGTAGAATATCATCTAGAGTGACCTTTAAAATGTCCTTTCCTTCGGTTCTGCTCCACTCAAGACCATTATAAGAGTCATCAACAACACTGATAATAGTAGTTTTACCACGTTCATCTGCTTTTGCAAGGTGAAGCGATTTTTTAAATTCTTGGGCAAACCTTTTTGCTAATCCGGTATTTTTATCTGAATAGGCATTAGCCCAGTCATTAAAGTAAATAACACCTAAATTATAATTGGAATTGTTGTAATAGGTGAATTCTTGACGAATATCCAATTCTTTGGTATACTCGTTTAAACTAACGGTAAGGTCAGTTTCATACTGTGCATAACAACTACTTGCATTAACAACAAATGTTATTATGCACAGATAGAAAAGTAATTTTAATCGTTTCGTCAAGGTATAAATTAAAAATTAGGACTCATGCTGTGCCCTTTGTAAAATGAATCTATAATTTCAACTACCTCTTCTTCTGTATCTACTATTTTAATAAGATTAAGATCTTCTGGGCTAATAGTACCCATCTTTAACATGGTTCCTTTGATCCAGTCCATTAGTCCAGACCAAAATTCGCTACCTACCAATATTATTGGGAACTTACCGATTTTATGCGTTTGAATAAGGGTGATGGCTTCAAAAAGCTCATCTAATGTTCCAAAGCCGCCAGGCATTACAACGAACCCTTGAGAGTATTTTACGAACATTACTTTTCTCACGAAAAAGTAGTCAAAATCTAAACTCTTGTCATTATCGATATACGGATTGTCATGCTGCTCAAAAGGTAAGTCAATATTTAGACCTACAGATGTACCACCGGCAAGATTTGCACCTCTATTACCAGCTTCCATAATACCAGGTCCACCTCCGGTAATGACTCCGTAACCTGCTTCTGCAATAGATTTTGCAATAGAAACGGCTAACTTATAGTATGGATCTTCTTCTTTTGTTCTAGCTGAACCAAAAATAGATACACATGGTCCTATTTTACTCATACGCTCAAAACCGTTGACAAATTCGCCCATTATCTTGAAAATGGCCCAAGAGTCATTCGTTTTAATTTCGTTCCAGCCTTTGTGATGTTTTTCTGATCTCATTCTTTATTTTGTATGCTTTTTAGATAAATTTATATCTAATTATTATTTTAATTCTCTCTTTAAAAACTTTGCAGTGTAGCTTTTCTTGTCTTTTGCAACTTGTTCCGGAGTTCCTTTTGCTACTAATTGTCCTCCAGATCGCCCACCTTCGTAACCTATATCAATGATATAATCCACCATTTTGATTACGTCCATATTGTGTTCAATTACCAATACGGTATTACCTTTGTCCGCTAATTTATTCAAAACTTCCATTAAAACCCGAATATCTTCAAAATGAAGTCCGGTTGTAGGTTCATCTAAAATGTAGAATGTATTACCTGTATCTCTCTTTGATAGTTCTGTTGCTAATTTAATACGTTGTGCTTCTCCACCTGATAGGGTAGTGGATTGTTGCCCAAGAGAAATGTAACTTAAGCCCACATCTTGTATGGTTTTTAACTTACGATGTATTTTAGGAATAAGTTCAAAAAATGAAACCGCTTCGTTAATGGTCATTTCTAGAACATCTGAAATGGACTTGCCTTTGTAACGAATTTCTAAGGTTTCTCGATTAAATCTCTTTCCGTTACATGTTTCGCATTCTACATAAACATCTGGTAAAAAATTCATTTCTATAACACGAAGCCCACCACCTTGGCAAGTTTCGCAACGACCGCCTTTGACATTAAAGCTGAATCTACCGGGTTTGTAACCTCTTATGGATGCTTCTGTAGTTTTGGCGAACAAAGAACGTATTTCACTAAAAACACCGGTGTATGTAGCCGGGTTTGACCTTGGTGTTCTACCTATGGGCGATTGGTTAATGTCAATAACCTTATCTATGTGCTCAAGACCAGTAATTTTCTTATACGGCATTGGCTTCTTAACGCCATTGAAATAATGGGCGTTCATGATCGGGTAAAGGGTTTCGTTAATCAAAGTAGATTTTCCACTACCTGAAACTCCTGTAACCCCAATCATTTTTCCTAAAGGAAATTTAACCGTGATATTTTTTAAGTTATTCCCTGTACAGCCAGATAATACAATTTCATTGCCATTACCGGGTCTTCTCTTTTTAGGTACTTCAATTTCCTTTACACCGGTCATATAATCCGCGGTCAACGTATGTACATGCATTAGCTGCTCTGGAGTACCTTCTGAAATGATTTCTCCACCGTTTTTGCCAGCTTTGGGTCCAATATCAATAACATGGTCTGCCCGTTCTATCATATCGCGGTCATGTTCCACTACAATTACCGAGTTGCCTATATCTCTAAGAGATTCCAATGACTTGATCAGCCGTTCATTATCTCGTTGGTGTAGGCCAATACTTGGCTCATCTAAAATATATAACACACCTACTAGTTGCGAACCAATTTGTGTAGCTAATCTAATACGTTGCGCCTCACCACCTGAAAGTGATTTAGAACTTCGGTTCAGAGATAAATAATCAAGCCCGACATCTAATAGAAACTGAATTCTTGTACTAATCTCTTTGATAATTTCTTCGGCAATCTTAAGTTGGTTACCACTAATTTTTTTATCTAAACCTTTAAAAAACGAAGCAAGTTCAACAATATCTAAATTTGCCAATTCGGCTATGTTTTTATCTTCAATTTTAAAATAGAGTGATTCTTTCTTAAGGCGAAAACCTGTACATGACGGACAAGTAATTTTGTCCATGTATTCCTTGGCCCATCTTTTAATAGAAGTGGAAGCAGCCTCTTCAAACTGATTTTTAATAAAGTTGGAAATACCTTCGTAATCAATTTTGTAGGTGCGCTTAACTCCTAAGGATTTAGAGTCTACTTCAAAACTTTCTTTACCGCCATTTAGTAGAATTTCTATAGCTTCTTTAGGTATTGAATCTATAGGGTCGGTAATCTCAAAATTATAGCGTTCTGCAATGGTTTCTATCTGCTTGAACGCCCATGATTTTTTATAGTCTCCTAAAGGTGCAATTCCGCCTCCTTTAATGGATAGTTTCTTGTTTGGAAATATTTTTTTCTCGTTTACTTCATAAACATGACCTAAGCCCTTGCAATTGGGACACATGCCTTTTGGTGAGTTGAACGAAAAAGTGTTAGGTTCTGGCGTAGGGTAGGAGATACCCGTTGTTGGGCACATTAAATCCCTACTAAAATATCTAGGAACCTCAGTACCTTCTTCAAGTACCATTAATACGTTATCGCCGCTGTACATGGCCGTATTTATACTTTCAGATAATCGTTTATGAAAGTCTTCACTTTCTGCAACCTTTAGACGGTCAATTACAATTTCTATATCGTGGGTCTTATAACGATCCACTTTCATTCCTTTAACGATATCCTTTACTTCTCCATCTACCCTAACTTTTACAAATCCCTGTTTGGCAATTTGTTCAAAAAGTTCACGGTAGTGACCCTTTCTAGACTTAATTACTGGAGCTAGTATGTTTATTTTTTTATCTAAATAAGACTCAATGATCAAATTTTTAATTTGCTCATCGCTATAGCTTACCATCTTTTCTCCCGTATTGTAACTATGTGCATCTGCAGCACGGGCGTAAAGCAATCTTAGAAAATCATAAATTTCAGTTATAGTACCTACTGTAGATCTAGGTGATTTAGAGGTCGTCTTTTGTTCAATGGCTATTACAGGAGATAGTCCGTCTATCTTATCAACATCCGGGCGTTCTAATCCACCTAAAAATTGTCTTGCATACGCAGAAAAAGTTTCTATGTATCGTCTTTGTCCTTCTGCATAAATGGTATCAAAAGCCAAAGAAGATTTACCACTACCAGACAAGCCGGTTATAACAACCAATTTATCTCGGGGAATGGTAACATCAATATTTTTAAGGTTATGAACGCGAGCGCCCTTAACTTCTATATTTTCTTCAAAATTAATCATGTATTCACAGCAAAGTTGCAAAAGTACGATTTTGAAGGTTAATTACATATGTTATGTTATTGTTTGAAATGTTGTAGAAACTTAAATTTTAACCCAAAACATTAAAATACATCCATTACTCATGCATTACGAATAACGGTACCGTAGTTTCATAACTTAATTGCTCTATTGAGTTGTTGAAGAACAATTGCTGAAACAGGTTTAAATTTTTAGCGACCATGGTCAGCATTTCAATTTTGTTCTCACTGATATAACTCACTATGGTTTCTCTAATGTTCTTGCCAAGTATGTTTTCGAAGCTATGGCTTTCAGTGCATATTTCTTTTAAGTAATCATGTAAATATGCTTTATTGATTACTTGTGTGTTGGAAAAACTGGGTCTTGATTGCGACATATGAATTACTTCTAAGTTTGCGTTAGTAATTTCCAGTATTTCCGTTATAGAATTTAATATGGGGTAGGTGTAGAATAGATTAAAATCTGTTGGGAATGCTATTTTAGAAGGTTTTTGAGCAATGATATTATCAGGTATTACAAGTACATTACAAGCTATTTTTGTGATAACATTACCCGTGTTGCTACCCATTATACTAGCCTTTATACCAGAGGCACCTTTTGTGCCCATAACTATTAAATTTATCTTTTTCTCCTCTACCGTCTTTCTTGTAATGTCAATGAAATTACCATATTCTTCAAGTGAAATGAATTTATGATCAGGATTTGGACAGCACAATCCTATACGATCAATGGTTTCGTTCAGTTTATCTTTAGCAAAAAATTTTTCTTTGGCATTCAACGTAATGAAAGAATTGCCGGCGATGTCAGAATTACTTAAATCATTTACATGCAATACATAAAAGGTACACTTTATGTTTTCAAAAAAGTACGCAGCATATTCAAGGGCATTCCAAGAATTTTCAGAAAAATCTGTGGGTATTAAAATGTGTTTCATTTATGTAACTTACGTTACAAAAGTAAATGCATAAAGAAGGGTAATAAATGATATTTATCAGATTTCGATTAATTTACGTACTGTAAAGCTTTCAGTTCCACAATTTGTATATTTCTTCCTTCAATTGCAATAAGCCCTTCTTTTTTAAAACCTGATAACGTACGTATTAAACTTTCAGTGGCAATACCTGCAACACTTGCCAAATCATTCCGTGAAATTTTAATGGGTTCATCTGGCTTGGTATTCATAATATCAGCAAATTGTAGTAAAGTCTGTGCCGTTTTTCTGCGTACGGAACTGTATGCCATTTGTAATAATTGTGCCTTAATGTTAGAAATATTTGCAGACAAAAGCTCCATTAGTTCTAATGAAATGGTCTTGTTTTCATTTAATATCTCTTTTAGGTTATCTTTAGATATGCCTGCCAGTTCTACATCTACAAGTGCTGTAGCAGATTCTTGATAGGGTTCATTGTTTAAAAAAGATGTAAAGCCCAAAAAGTCATCAGCCTTAGATAATGAGGTGATTAATTCTTTGCCATCTGGGTCCATATTATAGCATTTAACAAGCCCTTTTAAAACGAGATAGATTTTATTTGAACGAGCACCTTCTTCGTATATAATTTCTCCTTGTTTAAAATTAGACAGCTCTCCATTATCATCAAAAAAGTTTTTAAGTTCATGAATGGTGCGCATTTCATTTTCTGAAACACCGTGTTCTTTAGATGTTTCATCTTGCATGCGCTTCAGTAGTTCGGCTTTAGCCAATCTACTTTCAATGGCGCTCATTAATTCTTCTTCTTCAAATGGTTTCGTCAGGTAGTCGTCTGCCCCTAGATCCATACCTTTTCTTATTTCTTTATGTTCTGTCTTTGCAGAAAGAAAGATAAACGGTATTTGTTTTGTCTTTTCGTTGTTAGACAGGCTTTCAAGAACCCCATAACCATCTACCACTGGCATCATAATATCACAAATTATAATATCCGGTAAGTTTTCAATTGCGGTTTCAATACCTATTTTTCCATTGGGTGCAGTTGTTACATTATAACCAGATAATTCTAAAAGTTCTTCAGTATTCTCACGCAAGGCTTTGTCATCCTCAATCAATAAAATTCTTTTCATCTTCTAGTTGGTTTTTAATTTAGGTATGAATAAAGTAAACGTTGATCCCTTATTTGCGGCACTTATAAACTCAAGACTGCCTCCTAAATTTTCTATATGTTGTTTCGCAATATTTAGACCTATACCAGTACCTTGGGTCAATAAAGCATTCTCTGCTCTAAAATAACGATTAAATATGTGTTTCTGCTCTTCTTCTGGTATGCCTATACCTTGGTCAATGACGTTAATGGAGTAACCATTATCTAAAATTTCTACTTTGATGTCAATAGTGGTATCCTCTGGCGAATATTTTATGGCATTGTGTATTAAATTTGATAACGCCAGCTCTAACGTTTTTTCGTCAAAATTTATATTTAGCTCATCTATATTATCGGGGTAATGAATCTGTTGACCAGATTTAAGTAACATATTGCTATTATACACTACTTCATTGACAATTTTACTTAATGGAAATTCTACTATTTTGTAATTCACTTTACCGGATTCTAAGCGCTCTACTGATAGAAAATCATTAAGTATCGTGTCTAAATATTTTACCTTGTTTTTTATGGTAGTAACGTGTTTGTCCCGTTTTGGCTGTTGTTCCGTTTCCGTGTATTTGCCAAGTAACGTAATAGAGGTTAAAATACTGCTTAACGGTGTTTTAAACTCATGGGATACTAATGATAAAAATCTGGTTTTTAGTTCGTTTAGTTCTTTTTCTACCGCTAAGGCTTCTGTAAGTTGATGGGTGCGTTCTTCAACTGTTCTTTCTAGGTTTTCAGTGTAATTTTTACGTTCTGTAATATCCAGTATAAAGGCTACATAAACTTTCTTTTCACCTAAAGTAGATAATTGCAGGTGTACTTCTACAGGGTACGTAGTACCGTCTTTTCTACCGTGTTTGGTTTCGAATTTAACTTTAGAGGTCTCGTCTTTTAATAAAGGCGCTATTAGTTCTTCAAATTGAGAAATTGTCATATCTGGTTTAATGTCAACCGGTGTCATATTATACAATTCATCAAATGAATAACCAATATTTCTTTGAGCCTCTTTATTTATGTTTAAGAATTTTAAAGTTTCGGCATCAAATACAAAAATTTCATTCAGCGATTCATCAAAAATACGTGCCCAATGGCTTAATTCTTTTTCTCTATTCTTACGTTCGGTAATATCAATAATCAATGCCATAACGTAAGTGGAACCATAAAATTCAAACGGATTTAATCCGGCTTCCACAGGAAATTCTTTACCATCTTTACAAATTCCGTAGAGATTTCTGCCATGACCCATTTGGCGCTTATCACTTTTTGCAATAAACTTTTCTACATGTGTATCATGATCAGCATGGTACCTTTTAGGTATGAGAACATCTAAAGGCTTTCCTAACAGTTCTCCTTTTTCATAACCGAACATTTGTTCTGATGAAGTGTTAGTGGCTACTACGATTTGATTGGAGTCTACCACGATAATCCCTTCAGAAACACCTTCTGAAAGTAAATTAAAAATATCACTGTTTTTTTGAAAATCCTGCATATATCAAATATATTGATTAACACTGATTATTGTCATATTAAAACAGCAGGTTACTTCATATTTTTACGTAAACATCAACTAAAACTGCTAAAATGGAAAATACAGCGAAAACAATAAACGGACTATATGAAAATTTAGGGAAGCTTTTTTATGCCGTAGCCATTAGTGACGGTACCGTTCACAGCAATGAATGGGAAAAAGTTAAAGAGTACGTTAAGGAGGATTGGTTATATGTAGATGATTTTACCGACCGCTATGGTACAGATGCTGCAAACCAAATTGAAATTGTATTCGATGTTTTAATGGAGTCTGAAAAAAGTAGTGAAGAATGTTTTGATGAGTTTAAAGATTTCTATAAAATTCACCCTCATGCATTTTCTGAACAAATAAAAGCCTTGACCAAAAAAACGGCCAAGGCTATTGCAGATTCTTTCTCAGGGAATAATAAATCTGAATTAATTATGTTAGCTAAAATTGACCTTTTGTTCAATTAAAGTGTTTTCATTATTTCTCTTATATCGGGATTAGCATAAATTTTTTGAACTAAGTCGCTATATAGACTAGTGAATTTATCTTCGTTGATTAGATTACCGAATAATGATTCTTGTTTTATAAAGGCTAGTGGGTCAGATTGAGTTTTACTGGCAGCTTGGTGCAACTGCTCCTGCATAGCGTCAATAATCTCAATAGGGTTGCCATTTTTATCTTGTCCTTTGTCGCTATAATAGCACCACGCGGCTATGACTAAGGTGGCAAATTTTATACTACCACCGTTAGCCAAATTATCTTGAATTGTAGCAATTAAAAATTTAGGTAATTTAGCGGAACTCTCAGAGCAAATACGACTAACGCTGTCCTTTATGTTAGGGTTGGCAAAACGTTCTTGTAAACTGTCTTTGTAGACTGATAGATCTATACCTTCTAGTTTGTCTAAAACGGGTGTAGCTTCCTTATCCATAAAAGCTCTTAAGTAGGAAACGAACAAATCATCTTCCATACACGCATTTATAGTTGGGTGACCATGTATTGCTCCTAAAAGTCCAAGAACGGAATGACCTGCGTTTAAAAGACGCAATTTCATTTTTTCATAAGGCTTAACATCTGGTACGAATTGCACGCCTACTTTTTCAAATTCTGGTCTACCGTTAGAGAAATTATCTTCAATGACCCATTGAATAAATGGTTCGCAAGTTACTGGCCATTCATCTTTAAGACCGTATGTATTCTCTAAAAAATCAATATCTGCTTGCGTAGTAACGGGAGTAATACGGTCTACCATACTGTTGGGAAAACTTACTTCCTTTTCTATGTATGCCGCCAGTTCTTCATTCTGCCTTTTTGCAAATGTCAATAACATCTCTTTTGCTACATCTCCATTATGTTGAATATTGTCGCAAGACATTACCGTAAAGGCAGGTAACCCGTCTTCTTTTCTTTTTTTAATGGCAGCGGTTAAAAATCCGTATATGGTTTTAGGGTCGTTTGGATGCTGTAATTCGTGCTGTACATCTGCATTTTCAAAATCGAATTCACCCGTTGCTGGATTAAAGTTATAGCCACCTTCAGTAATGGTCAAGGAGACTATTTTTGTATCTGGATGCGCCATTTGATCAACTACCACCTTGGGAGTATCATACCCTAATTTAAAGTCGATAATGGAGCCAATTACTTGAGAATCTATGTTACCATCCGGATGCTTTATGATCAAAGTGTACATGCCGTCTTGTTTCTGAAGTACGTCATGGATTTTTTGATCTCCCTTTCGTAACCCTATACCGCAAATACCCCATTCAGATGCATTTTCTTTTTCTTGAAGCAAGTGTGTGTAAAAAGCTTGGTGAGCTCTGTGAAAACCACCAACACCAACGTGAACGATACCTACTTTAAGTGAAGTTCTTTCAAATGTAGGGGTAGGTAATTGTTTGCTTATTTCTGCTAAATTTTCATTATTCAGCATGATTTCTTTTGTCATTTTTAGCTTAGTTTTTTTGATTTGCCACGTAGTAATGCCCAATAAGCAGTAACAAAATATGTTACAGTACATATAAAGGCGTAACGATAAAAGGTTTCTCTATTTTCAACATAGATATTTTCGTTAGCACTGTCAAAAAGTACAATGCCTGCCAATACCAAGGTGATTATAAGTGCCACAATCGAAACCATTTGTATGACCTTAGTTAGTAGCGAGGTGTCTTTTTTAGGTTTTGTCTCTAATTTGCTTTTTTCTTCTTGATATGCTTCAATTTGCTGGTTTCTTAACTTTTCGTTTTCCTCAGCTTGCGGGTACTTATTTTTAGCTCCGTATTTGCCAGCAAGAATAGTGTAAATAACAATAGTAAAAATCCAAGTAGGAATGAATAGATAAAAGAAAGACATCACATTTAATGCATTTAAGCCAAAACCGAATACCAACCCTAATCCCCATGAAACAATTGCGGGTGTACTAAACGTTAAATTTCGGTATTGAGACCAATAACGTGTATATCCTATTCTTGGAAATATTTGATGTTCAGCAAACACAATACCACCAACAGGAACAACCAATAAACCTGCATAGGTTAATAGCGGTAAAATCTGTGAAAATACAAATGGGAAACAGGCTATGGCAATCGTGATTAAACCAACAACAATTGTTGTCTTTTTACGTGAATGATTATAGAAAATAGCTTGTGCCGCTAGCCCGGCTCTGTATAAATTTGTTATTGCTGTTGTCCAACCTGCTACGATTACGATTACGAAACCAGACCAACCTAAAGCATAAAATGCAACATCGCCCGGATCTAGTTCTACAATAGTTTTACCTATTATAACCGCTGCACCTGCACCCATAATCCCTGCTGCTATCCAAGCAACATAGTGCCCAAACATCATACCTGTACTTGTGGCAAGACCATAAGATTTCTTTTTGGCAAAACGTAACAATGCCATATCTATTAATCCAAAATGAGTGATTGTATTCGCAGCCCATGCAAAACCTATAACCTCTACGAGCCCTATACCGGGTTCTCCGGCACTATCTACTCCGGTCCATATAGATTGGTCTCCGAGCGATATCAGATCGTTCCATCCGTTAGGTAATGTTGTACCTAAAACATCTAAGGAAAGAGCTGGCAGTAATACCATGGCACCACTTGTAAACATTACAAAAAGCCATGGTGCGCAAATACCTGAAAATTCAGATACTGCATTAAATCCGTATAAGGCTATAGATACCACAACGAGCCCAACACAAAATACGATAACTACAAACCACATGTTGGTAGGGTACCAGTTTAATTGAGCGGGAATATCAAAAGCAAAACGGACTGCGGTAGCGGAAACGGTAATCATTGCAGCGGATATGACCGAAAATATAATAACGTTTGCCCAGTTATAGAGCTTTGTCATAGAATCTCCTGCAATTTTATTTAGGTATGTATATAAACTTAATCTAGTTTCTACTGCAATAGGAGATGTGATGAATGTCCAGCTAAGTACTGCTAAGATATTTCCGATCAGCAGACCTAAGATGATATCCATTGTTTTAGCTCCAAGGGCTACAAATGTAGCACCAATTACAAATTCTGTTGCTGCAACGTGTTCTGCGGCATATAAGCCCGCAAAATGCGTCCAATCATGTAACTTATGTTTTGCAACGGGTAGTTGTTCTTCGTTTAAATTATCAAACGTGGAGTAATCGGTTTTTGTTGACATAAGTTGAGTTGGTAGTTAGGTTCGAGTTGTTTGTTGTTTAAAGACATTATATGTCTTCGTAGAGTTTAAAACAGGAAGTGCAATCTATTTAAATTTTAAAAAACAGCATAGGTTTTAACAGATTTTAGTACTATTTTATAATATATGCGGGTTTAAAATTAATAATGAATCAAAATATGGAGCTTATTTTTCGAAATCAGCAGGTGTTAAGCCGTTATTGAACTTAATATTGGTCCAATTTACTTTAACCCAAGGGGCATCGCTTACAGTGGCTTGCCAAGTAGATTTCTTGTATTTACGCTTGGTAGGTATCAGTATGCCATCTACTTCTTCATATTCTAAAACCATTAGATTAGGAGTTTCCATTGCTCCAAAATCTGCAACCGTAAATAGAAATTGATCTACCAAATGAGTGTTTTTATTAATATATAACTGATAGATGTCGGTTGGTTTGGAGTTTTCAAAATCAAAGGACACCTTAACGATTTCATATATAGTTTGGTTCAACGTTTCTTCGCCTAGGTATTCGTAGGATACACCTTTGTCCATTAGCTTTTGAAACATTGTAAACCAATAAAAATTAGTGGGTCTATTGAATGCGACTCTTTTTAGGGCACTACTATCTAAAATGATTTCCCCATTGTTTTTAAGCCAAAACTCTTTGCCATCATAGCCTTGTTCAATAGTACCTTCAAAATTGCTTAATGTTCTTTGGTGCTTGTCGTATTTGCCATAAGATAGTTCACCATCAAAAATGTATTTTTCATTGGAAATATCTGTTTTGCCATCTGGAGTTTGATAGCTGTAAGTGTATATTACATCTTTTTTACTTCTTAACGTTTGGTAAGTACCTACTTTTTCTATCATTTTCATAACTAATTCTTGACCTTTGTTCTGAAATTGAGGCGTTTTGTTATTTTCTTTTTTGACAGATTGCTTCTCTTGGCAAGAGAATAGTAAAAGGCTTGTTAGAAGAAAAATCAGTGTTTTAGATTTCATAGGTAATTGTTTTGCTTTGAAAGTATTCATATGCTTGACTTATTATGAATGCGAGCATGATATTGTTATTTTCACAATGAGGTAATTTAACCAATTGTATAATTTATAAGTCTTTCCACCAATTCTTATAGTTATCAAGGCTGTCTTTTATCATTATTTCTTGCCCAATTTGTGGTGCAATTACTTTAATATTCAGTTCGGCAGCTTTTGCTTCAACTCTTTTGATGGGATCTGTCCATTCGTGCAAGGCTAATTTGAAACCTGCCCAGTGAATGGGCATTATCTTTTTTGCTTTTACGTCTATTCCGGCTTGCGCCGTTTCTTCTGGCATCATATGAATATCTGACCATAATTTGTTGTATTGACCACATTCCATTAACGCAATGTCAAAAGGACCATATTTGTTTCCAATTTCTTTAAAATGATCTGTGTAGCCACTATCTCCGCTAAAAAATATGTTTTCGTTTTCTGAAGTAATTACCCAAGAGCTCCAAAGTGTACTTTGTGCGTTGTTTAAGCCTCTACCAGAGAAATGTTGCGCTGGCGTACAAACAAATTTTAGCGAGCCGAATTGTGTTTCTTGCCACCAATCCATCTCCGTGATTTTAGTTTTAGAAACGCCCCATGCGGTCAAATGATTGCCAACGCCAAGGGGTGTATAAAAGTGATTTGTTTTATCCTTGATTTTTAGAACAGATTCGTAATCCAAATGATCATAATGATCATGAGAGAAAATAACTGCATCAATCTGTGGTAATTGTTCAATTGCAATTGGAAATTCTTTATTAAAACGCTTTTCACCTAAAAGTGGGTGAGGGGCTGCCACTGCGCCAAACATTGGGTCTATTAAAATATTTTTTCCTTCGATCTGTAATAAAAAAGAAGAATGCCCAAACCATATTAATCTTGCTTCTCCTTTATAATCGGCAATATCGGTTGAATCTATTTTACGTGGTTTTAAATCTTCTTTGGGGCGCCCATTGGGTACGTTGGTTGTGAAAAAAGTATACGCTAAACTTAGCTTGTCAGAAAAGCTTAAGTCTTCTGGAACAGGCTTTACATTACGGAATTTACCGTTGTTAAACTGGTTGGATTTTTCATAAGTTCGTTTTTGCTCTTTAGTGCTGTTACCACCAAAACTTGGATAAAAATTGGTGAACGCCAGAACGGCGATAACCAATAAACCTATTATTGCTAGGGTTGTTATCATTATTTTTTTTAAGATTCTTTTGATCATTCTATTTATATTGATTCATAATCACTTTATCAAATATACGGTCACCTAACCATTTACGTGCCGTTATTGCTAACTTGGCAGAATAGCCTTTAACGTATCTAATTTTCGGTTTTTTTACCGTAGCCGCCTTGGCTATCGTTTTACCTAATACGTTGACATCTGTAAAACGATCATTTGTAAAATCTTTTTTCATCGTGTCTGCCACTGAATTTGCAAATGTAGCATAAGCGCCCTTACCTGAAGTTTCTCTCAAACTTTCTGCGGCAATTAATCCCCAAGGAGTTTTTATTCCGCCAGGTTCTACAATGACTACATCAATACCAAATGGCTTTAGCTCTAGTCGCAGGCAATCGCTCCATCCTTCTAAAGCATGTTTTGTGGCAAAATACCAAGCTCCTAATGGTAAATACACTTTTCCACCCATAGAAGATATGTTTACAATTCTACCATACTTTTGTTCCCTCATTTTTGGTATGATCAATTGTGTAATACGTGCCAAGCCAAATAAATTCACTTCAAACTGCCTTTTGGCCTCTTCTAAGGGAACATCTTCCACCGTGCCGTAAGAGCCATAACCGGCATTATTGATTAATATGTCTATTCTACCTTCTTTATCTATTATGGTATTTACACACGCTACAATGGAATCATCTTTGGTTAAGTCTAAAGGCACAATATGTATTCCTTTCGCTTTTAAATCTTGCATTTCTTCCATCCTTCTTGCAGCTCCATATACAATGTAACCCTGACTTTTTAATATGTTGGCTGTAGATTTTCCCATGCCCGATGATGCCCTGTAATTAATGCTACTTTACTCATGTGTATTTGTTAGAAAATAGAATTGATTATACTTTGACAAAATTAAAGGGATACTTGCTGATAATTGTATGCTAATTGCCGAATGTTGAATACTTTTTACATATTATAGCTATTCAGGTAACATTAACGAACAAATAAGCCTCTATGTACAAAATTTGTAGATAGAGGCTTTAATCTATTATAACTTCCCGTTATGTATTGGTTTCTTGCGTGATTTAACACGCACAAACTACTTTAGACTGCTGGTTCTTTAGTTGTATTAAAATACTTTTTCTTCAACCAAAAAGAAACCTTCACTAAAAATATTAGAGCAGGTACTTCAACCAGCGGACCAATAACACCTGCAAATGCCTGACCGGAATTTAATCCGAAAACTGCAATGGCTACAGCTATAGCAAGTTCAAAATTGTTACCAGCTGCTGTGAAGGCTACTGATGCTGTTTTGTCATATGCTGCACCTGTTGCCTTGGTAAAAAAGAATCCGATAATGAACATTAAAGTGAAATAAATCAATAATGGTACTGCAATGATGAGCACATCCATAGGTATTTCTACTATTAATTCTCCCTTTAAAGAGAACATGATAACTATGGTGAATAGCAGTGCAATCAATGTCATAGGTGAAATTGCCGGTATGAATTTGTTGGTATACCATTCTTCGCCTTTTAACTTCACTAAAATCAACCTGCTTAATATTCCCGTTAAAAAGGGTAAACCTAAATAGATAGCTACACTTTCGGCAATGGTGCCAATAGAAATATCTACGATTGCGCCTTCAAACCCAAAATAGGGTGGAAGTACCGTAATAAATATCCATGCATAAAAGCTATAGGCAAATACCTGAAAAATACTGTTCAGTGCAACTAACCCTGCCCCATACTCGCTACTACCATCGGCAAGGTCTTTCCATACCAAAACCATGGCTATACAACGTGCAAGACCAATAAGAATAAGACCAACCATATATTCGGGATAATCTGATAAAAAGGTAATGGCCAGAATAAACATTAAAACAGGACCTATAATCCAGTTTAAAATTAGACTTATAGATAGTATTTTGGTATTTCTAAACACCTTAGGTAGCAATGCATAATTTACCTTTGCCAGTGGCGGATACATCATTAATATCAACCCGATAGCAATAGGAATATTTGTGCTGCCACTGCTAAATGAATTAATGAAATTAGGGAAGGTAGGGAAGAAGTACCCTATACCAACACCAAGTGCCATGGCGGCAAAAATCCACCAGGTTAGATTTTTATCTAGAAAACTTAATTTTTTAGAAGCCATTTTTACTTGTTGATTTGTGAGAATATGTAAAATAATTCTGTTGCAATCTGTATACTTCTTTCAGCATATTTTTCTGCTTGCTGCGGAGTATTATCAAAAGCCTTAGGGTCTTCAAAAGTGATAGGAACTCTTTTTTCCGCACCAGCAATAAAAGGGCAACCACCATCTGCTTGAGAGCATGTCATTACCGCTGCAAATTGTGCTGACGGATTGAAAGAATCTTCATATGATTTAGAGAACCCAATTACCGGATGCTCGTTGTCAGCATACTTAATAGCATAAACCGGATTAGTGGTCTCTGATAATTTTTGAATCTGAAAACCTTGATTTTTTAATGTTTCCGCCACCATAGGGAATAGGGCAGTAGCTTCTGTACCACCAGAATAGCAAAATACATTTTTAATACCATAATAGTTCGCCATAGTCTGTGCCCAAACTTGAGATAAATGACTTCTTCTGGAGTTATGGGTACAGATGAAATTTATTCTGATTTCTTCACTAGCATTCGTTTTCTCTTGAATGTAATCTACCAATGGTTGTAAAACAACTTTACGATCTGCTGTTATGGCATTGGTATTCAGTTCTTTTATTAAACTCTCAATTTCTGGTAACATATTCGTTTTTGCAGTAATCATTTTCTTTGGTTTATTTAAAGGTTAACAGCAATTGCCATCAGGTGCACAACATGGTTCATTATTGATATCCGAAAGTTTTACTTTTTGCTTTTCTTCAGGTATGCCACAATTGTCTTTTGCCAAACAGTCTGTTTTTTTAGATGTTAGTCTGAAATTGGTACCGTCAAAATCTAATCCGAATTTCTCTATGGTTTGCCCCTGGTATTCTACCTCAATTTCCAAATCTTCTATTTTCAATACCTTCTCAGAAAGTTCAATAATATTGATCAACTTTTCTGGGTGTAATCTATGATCATAATCATTGGCATTCCAAAGTTGAAAATTTACTACTTCTTCATTTCTGACCGTACCACCGCAGTCGATAAAATTCTTGGTGATCTTACCTACTTCCGTTACGTGAAAATGGTTTGGCACTAACTCGCCATTTGGTAATTCAAATGCTATAGTGTCCAGTTTTGTCAAATGATTTTTAATTTCTGATAGTTTCATAATGCTATGTTTTAAATTTTTGCTTCTTAATATTATTATATCGCAATAAAACGATTAATCAAGTTAAATTTTTTTAGCAGCAACTGTTGCTAGAGATATCTTGATCTAGAAATTGCGCCATAATGTCTTTCATGTTAGACCAGTTGTCTTTATCTATACAATAACAAACGCTAGTACCTTCTACATTACCTTTTATTAATCCTAAATTCTTCAATTCTTTAAGATGTTGAGATATGGTAGGTTGTGCTAAGCCTATTTCGCTAACTAAATCGCCACAAATACAAGTGTCTATCTTGAATAAATGCTGTAATATAGCAACCCGTGCAGGGTGACCAAAGGCTTTTGCGAACATGGAAATCTTGTTCTGCTCATCGGTAAACATCTCTGTCTTTGCTAATCCCATTTTTTTAACTTAATTGTTTCATTGCAATATTACGATAATATATTTTATAAATTAAATAAAATTGTTTTTTTAACTAGTTCATACCAATGCTGTCTGTATTAAAATAATAATCATAATATAGATTTAATAATTAGTTGTTGTCTTTTTAATTAAAAGGCATTTCAATAGACCAATCTTATCCAATATTTTAAAATCTTCTAATATTTTAATGCAAACTTTTGAAAATGAGTAATTTCTATGTAACTTTTATCTAGAATTAAAACACTACAGAAAAATGGCATTAACAAAAGAGACAAAAGGAAAGGGTACGCATACTACGGTTACGTTTACCGTTGCGGCAAATGAAGCACCAAGTGAGGCGAATGTGATATTGTTGGGAGACTTCAATGATTGGCAAACCAACGATAGTTCTTACCAAATGGAAAAAAAGAACGGATCGTATGTAAAAAGTATAAAACTGGAAACAGGTAAAAGTTATGAGTTCAGATACTTGAGCGAAGACAAAGGATGGTTCAATGACCATGCTGCTGATGCTTATGTTCCATCTCCGTATGCTGGCATAGATAATAGTGTTGTTGATTTAACCGCATTACCGGCGAAAAAGAAACCGGTTAAAAAGGCGGCTGCCAAAAAACCTGTAGCAAAGAAACCTGCAGCTAAGGCTAAGAAAGATGATTTAAAGAAAATTGAAGGTATAGGACCTAAAATTGCTTCTATATTAACAGAGAAGGGGATAGGTACTTTTGAGAAATTAGCAGGAGCTTCTGTAAAAACTCTTGAAGGAATTTTAAAAGAAGCCGGACCACGTTATACTATGCATAAACCAGGTAGCTGGCCAAAACAAGCTAAATTAGCTGCTTCTGGTGATTGGGATAAATTAAAAACTTTACAAGATAAATTGGACGGTGGTAAATAACACTCTAATTCATACAAACAAAAAGCCCTAAGGTATATTCTTAGGGCTTTTTCTTTACTTAACAATCGTTTAATTAGAAGCTACTTTTTCATTGCAGTTTGATAATCTATAATAAATTTCTGCATCATGCCTTGTAATGTAGTTTTATCTTTCTTGCTCATTTTAATAATATTAAGCCAAGCTGTGCCAATGTCTTTAGGAGCAAAAGTTGAAAAGTTTTTAATCACAACCAAGCCTTTTTCTTTAGGATAAAATGTGAGTCCTTTTTTGGTGATCTTTATATTGTTCGCATCCATTTTTAGAACAGGGAATGTGAGCTGCATTGCATGCTGTATTTCATTATAAAAGTACACGTTACCTTGTGTGGCATTAATTTTTGCGTAGTAATTTCTATTACTTTCACTATGTTCTTCTATAAAGGCATTTATAGTTTCTACTTGTGTTTGTAATTCTTGAGCGTTACTTGTTTTTACAACTGCGACTAACAAGACAATAGCTAAAAGTACTTTTTTATACATGATAATTAATGGGTTAAGTTGAGCCTTAATAACGTACATGGTACTGTTTTGTTATCTGTAATAATACTAAAGCGTTAGCCTGCACAATTATTGTATTCTTCCACAACTCTTATGATATCATCTTTATTAAGAGTTTTATTTTTTAATTTGGATACTACTGTAGGGCAATTACTGAAGTAGTCAATTGCGCGATTCTTAAATGATTTTGAGGGTCTTGCAGTTTGTAAAGCTGTGGCAATTTTTTCATTGGCTCGTTGAGCATAAAATTCATTAAGGTTGCGAAAGGTGATCATGCCAGGGTAGCTTGAAGTCATTCCAACCGCTCTGCCATAAAGGGTAACAGAACCAGTGGTAATAATGCAAAATATTTCTTTTTTCTTTTTAGAAACAGGTATGTATGTGAAATATGCGACTTCGCTATCAGAGTAGATGAATTTAATGAGCTCTACTTCATCTTCGTTAAACACGTATTTTCCACCCTTTGTTTTGTCCTTTACTCTAACCTTAGATTTACCGTTAAAATGTATTAAGTCTTTTGAAACTACAGGAATCTTAACTTCGCCTGAAATAGTTTTACCATTTTTAAGGATGACCTCGCCGATGGTCCAAGTATATTGAGAAAATGAAATAGTTGTAGTTATGACTAATAAGAGCGTCAATACTATCTTTTTGGTCATTGTAGCTACTTATTTGGTTATCGCCCAATCTTGACCTTTGTATACCTTCCAAGAACAGCCTACAGGTTCTTTTAAAATATTCTTGACCATTTCCATAAGTTTTGGGTCTTCGTCTTTAAAAATTGGCTCTCCTGCCATTATTAAGGCTCTGCTGAGTTCATCGTACATTTTGTCTTTATTGTTCTGCATTTTGCATAATTGACCTAATCTAAGATGTAAAAACGGGTTACCGATAGAATCTTTAAATTGCATGGCAAAATTATAATTATCAAAAGCATCGTCTGTCCATTTTTCAGAAAAGAGAATTTCTGCAATATGTATAATGATGTATCTGCCTTCTTTCGTTCTTTTTTGGTCGTCAGCTAACGATTCATAAATTTTCATGAGCTGATTGATTCTGGTTTCCACATCTAAATCTTTATTAGTGGTAATTTCATCAATTTCGGTCACTTTATCCGCTAGTGATAGTGGTGTATCTATATACCTTTTTATTTTTTCAATGTTCGCGTCATTACTAATTTGAAATTGTACAATCTCTTGTTTTTTATCGCTTTTGTTTAAAAAATCAAATAGCCCCATAATTTTGTTTTTTCATTAGTCATATCTACTGCATTTTATTGTTCTCCCCTTAAGCTTTGCAGTATTTTTTTTCCGTTTTCGTTTTTTGGGTTTAACGCTATAGATTTCTCATACATTTTAATAGCTGCATCTTTCTTGTCTGCCATTAGTAAAGCTTCACCATAACTATCATAAGCATTGGCACTTTCTGGAAATAATATGGTGGTTGTTTTAAATACGTCTAGCGCTTTGTCCAATTCTTGGGTTTGTAAAAGGGAGTAACCCAATGTATTTAAATCTTCTTCTGAGCGATTATGGACCTTCGTTACAATTGATAAGGCAATTGCATTGTCTAAAACCTTTTGTAAAACTACGTTTTGTTGATTTTCGTCTAGTGTTTCTACATAGGCTTTAACTATAGCGTTGATTACTAAACCAGGATTGTCATTAAAAATAGCATGACCACTGCTTTCAGCTACAATGTTGGTTATATTGTTGTTATTATTACCTAAATCTACATGAACTTTTTTCCATCTATTTGAATATTCTTCTGGATATACTGGAGCGGATTTATCTGGAAAAATGTTTGTAACAGGAATATTATCAGGAAACTGCGTGTTTCGTAATGAACGCATAATTTCATTATAATTATAATTCAGGTAATAATCGCCGGTACCCTTTGGTATGGTGTTTATGTCAACGAACATATCTCTCATAGCCAAAAAATCATCATTCCAAAAATCACTGAGCGTAGCATCTATTAAAACAATCGATTTTACTTTCTTTGTGTGTTTATTCGCATATAATAGATTATAGAGACCGCCATAGGAATGTGAAACCAGAATAATATCATCATCGTATCCTAATTTTGCAAGTCCGGTTTCTAATTCCTTTATTCCGTTTTCAATATCGAAATCTGAATCGTTCTTCAATTTCGGATTCAATTCACTTTGTCCGAAACCAGATCTGTCATATGTAATTAGCGTTGTACCGGTAATTTTATGTATCCTTTCTAAAATAGGAGCCCAAACAGAACTGTCATCACCGCCACCAGCTTCAAAAAGAATAGGGGTTCCTTCTCCTTTCATAATATTGAAATGCATGTTATAGCCACCAATATCTACTAGGGTACCTGCTGTTTGAGAATGTATCGTGAACGATAGAGCGAAAATGGTTAAGAAGGTGAAATAGAAATTATTCATTTATGTACTGTGAGTCTATAATTGGTAAGTTACAATATTTCAGTCACTTACA
>JAHDDP010000011.1:19541-90656 GCA_020629285.1 Maribacter sp. | reverse complement strand
TAGCTGTTAGCTGTTAGCTGTTAGCTGTTAGCTGTTAGCTGTTAGCTGTTAGCTGAAAATAAAAAAGCCCGCAATTGCGGGCTTTTTTATTTTGATTATTTATTATCTAATCAGTTTCTTGTATTTGATTCGCTTTGGCATAAGATCTCCACCTAGTCTCTTCTTCTTATTCTCTTCGTAATCAGAGAAAGACCCTTCAAAGAAATACACTTGAGAATCACCTTCAAAAGCCAAGATGTGTGTACAAATACGATCCAAGAACCATCTATCATGCGATATTACCACTGCACAACCTGCAAAGTTTTCTAAACCTTCTTCCAAGGCACGTAGTGTGTTTACATCTAAATCATTGGTAGGCTCATCTAAAAGAAGAACGTTACCTTCCTCCTTTAAGGTCATAGCTAAATGTAAACGGTTACGTTCACCACCAGATAACATATTCACTTTTTTATTCTGCTCGCTACCAGAGAAATTGAATCTGCTTAAGTAAGCACGAGAATTCACTTGCTTACCACCCATCATCACCAATTCTTGCTCATCACTAAAATTCTGCCAAATGGTTTTTTCAGGATCAATATTAGAATGACTTTGATCAACATATGCAATTTTAGCCGTTTCACCAGTTTCAAACTCCCCTTTATCAGGAGTTTCCTCACCCATAATCATTCTAAATATCGTAGTCTTACCGGCACCGTTTGGTCCAATAATACCAACAATACCAGCTTGCGGTAATTTAAAGTTCAAATCTTCATATAGCAACTTATCGTCATAAGCCTTACTTACTCCCTTCGCTTCAATAACATTGGTACCTAAACGTGGTCCGTTAGGAATATAGATTTCAAGTTTTTCATCAAGCTGTTTCTGATCTTGACTCATTAACTTATCATAATTCTTAAGACGTGCTTTTTGTTTGGTCTGTCTGCCTTTTGCTCCTTGACGTACCCAATCAAGTTCTCGCTCCAATGTTTTCTGCCTTTTAGAAGCTGTTTTACTTTCTTGAGCCATACGCTTAGACTTTTGATCCAACCAAGAAGAGTAATTTCCTTTCCAAGGAATACCTTCTCCCCTGTCCAACTCTAAAATCCAACCGGCAACATTATCCAAGAAATACCTATCGTGTGTTACGGCGATAACCGTTCCTTTGTAAGACGCCAAATGATGCTCTAACCAGTGTACAGATTCTGCATCTAAGTGGTTGGTAGGCTCATCTAACAATAAAATCTCTGGCTCTTGAAGTAGTAATCTACATAAAGCTACCCTTCTTCTTTCACCACCGGACAATACGGCAATTTTCTTATCTGAATCTGGAGTACGTAAAGCATCCATTGCAATTTCTAACTTGGTATCAAGTTCCCAAGCGTTTGCAGCGTCAATTTTATCTTGTAGCACAGCTTGTTGATCCATCAACTTCTGCATTTTGTCTGCATCTTCATATACTTCAGGAAGACCGAACATATCGTTTATCTTATTGTATTCATCAAGAATAGCAACTGTTTCTGCAACTCCTTCTTTTACAATCTCTAATACGGTCTTGTTTTCATCGAGTTCAGGTTCTTGTTCTAAATACCCAACTTTGTAACCTGGTGAAAAAACAACATCACCTTGAAAGTTCTTATCTACTCCCGCAATAATTTTCAGTAAAGTAGATTTACCAGAACCGTTTAAACCTAAGATTCCGATTTTGGCACCATAGAAAAAACTTAAGTAAATGTTCTTTAAAACTGGGGTGTTAGCGTTTTTATAGGTTTTCGTAACTCCTGACATGGAGAAGATTACCTTTTTATCGTCTGACATAAAATTATAGTGTTTAGTAAAAAATTATCATGCAGTAGAAGATCTTTACTACTGATTAAATTATTAATTATACTCTACCCTTAAGTGCGTTGAACACCCAAGCAATAGCGAAAAAACCAATTCCGACGGATGCAAAACCCCAACCAGCAACTTGATCATAGCGAAAAGCTCCTAATGCAATTAGTGCCAGACCTACAAAAATCATAATAAAAGTAGCCCAAGTGAGCACAGTATTCTTGTTCATTTTCGAGTCGATTAAAATTTAAGCGAACGTCAAATATCGTAAATTTTAAGACATTTGTCCACTATTAGCCCTGCTATTATTCAAACGGAAACTTAATTCTTGTTATTTTTCGTACAGAATCCATAATCTCAATTAGATCCAAACTATTTTGGTGATTCCATAAGCCGCTCTCCTTCTTTCCTGAATTTAAACAATCATGAACTTCTTCAATTTCGTGCACATACCCTTTACCCCTCTTTCCTACTTCATAAGAAATCGTTTCCCCATCTTTTTCTAAAGTGTAACCTGTAGACTCATGCCATCTAGGGTGAATAAAAATAGAACCTTCGCTACCGGCAATTTCAGACTTTTTTTCTGAATTAGAATTAAGTCCGCTATACAATAAAGCCTGTGCGTTATCATAATTAAAAATCATACTGCACTGTATCTCCACTCCCGTTTTGTAGAAGTTTGCCGTTGCTTTAATATCTATTGGTTTACCTAACATCAAATAAGCTAAAAATATGGGATAGATACCTATATCCAATAAAGAACCACCGGCAAGATTAGGGTTCAACAATCGACCTTCTTCATCTCTATCAAGTGCATAAAAAGCAAAATCTGAATGTAAATATCCAATGTCGCCAATAGTTCCATTATCTACCAGTTCTTTCACCTTTTTGATAGTAGGATTAAAACGTGACCATAAGGCTTCCATTAAGAAAACATTGTTTTCCTTAGCCACGGTAATCATCTTTTCGACCTCTACTTTGTTTACACCCATTGGCTTTTCACAAAGTACAGCATTACCCGCCATCATTGCCGCAATACTTAAATCTGCATGTGACGTATGTGGCGTTGCCAAATAAATAATATCAACCGTACCGCTTTTAAATAGTTCTTCATAACTACCAAATGCATTGGGTGCACCATATTCATTTGCAAAACTTTGCGCCTTCGATAAGCTTCTAGATGCAACGGAAACCAATTTACCACCATCTACCAAAGCCAAATCTTTTGAAAAACTATGGGCAATGTTACCTGCCCCAACAATACCCCACTTTATCATACTTTTTGTTTTTGTTGCATGAACACCAAAATTAACTCCTTATCTTTATCGAAAGAAAAAGAAATTATACAGAATGGATTTAAAATTCAATCAAAACGAAGATAGGAATAAGTTATTATTATCAGACCTTAGAAGAAAGCTAAACGAGGTTTATTTAGGTGGGGGAAAAGCCAAAATAGCCAAGCAGCACGACCAGGGTAAAATGACGGCCAGAGAACGTATTGATTATCTTTTAGATCCCAAATCTGAACGAATAGAAGTCGGGGCTTTTGTAGGTGATGGCATGTATGAGGAACATGGTGGTTGCCCTTCTGGCGGAGTTGTTATCAAAATTGGCTATGTTCAGGGAAAGCAATGTATTGTTGTAGCCAATGATGCAACAGTAAAAGCCGGAGCATGGTTTCCTATAACCGCAAAAAAGAATTTAAGAGCCCAAGAAATAGCTATCGAGAACAAACTTCCAATCATTTACCTAGTAGATAGCGCGGGAGTATACTTGCCATTGCAGGATGAAATTTTCCCTGATAAAGAACACTTTGGGCGCATTTTTAGAAATAATGCGATTATGAGCAGTATGGGTATTACCCAAATATCGGCTGTTATGGGCAGTTGTGTGGCTGGTGGTGCATATTTACCGATTATGAGCGATGAAGCGCTAATTGTAGACAAAACCGCAAGTATATTTTTAGCTGGTAGTTACTTAGTAAAAGCTGCTATTGGTGAAAGTATTGATAATGAAACTCTTGGCGGAGCAACTACGCATTGTGAAATTAGCGGAGTAACGGATTATAAAGCGAAAGATGATGCTGCCGCATTAGACACCATTAAGAATATAATGGATAAAATCGGTAATTTCTCAAAAGCGGGATACAACCGTAAAAAAAGTATAAAGCCAAAAGAGAATCCGGATGATATCTACGGAATTCTACCGAGCTCAAGAGCCGAGCAGTATGATATGATGGAAATCATTAAGCGATTGGTAGACGATTCTGAATTTGAAGAATACAAAGCCGGCTACGGACAAACTATAATAACCGGCTATGCACGTATTGACGGATGGGCAGTTGGCATTGTTGCCAATCAAAGAAAAGTTGTAAAAACCAAAAAAGGTGAAATGCAATTTGGCGGAGTAATCTATTCTGACTCCGCAGATAAATCAACCCGATTTATAGCCAACTGTAACCAAAAGAAAATTCCGTTAGTTTTCCTTCAAGATGTAACCGGTTTTATGGTCGGTAGCAAAAGTGAACATGGCGGTATTATTAAAGATGGTGCTAAAATGGTTAATGCGGTAAGTAACTCCGTCGTTCCAAAATTCACCATCGTCATAGGAAATAGCTACGGAGCAGGAAATTATGCCATGTGCGGTAAAGCTTATGACCCAAGATTAATTGTCGCTTGGCCAAGTGCAGAATTAGCCGTAATGAGCGGAAACTCGGCAGCAAAAGTATTATTACAAATTGAAAAAGCTTCTTTGAAAAAGAAAGGGGAAACCATTACCGACGAAAAAGAAACCGAGCTTTATGATAAAATCAAGAAGCGTTACGACAATCAAGTCTCTCCTTATTACGCTGCATCAAGATTATGGACAGATGCTATCATAGATCCAAAAGACACCCGTAAATGGATTTCAATGGGTATAGAGGCGGCTGATCATGCACCTATTGAAAAGCCTTTTAATATGGGTGTTTTGCAGGTTTAGTGAAGCTCACCACTCAATAAATGAACGATAACTTAAAGTATTGATTAGGTAAATAAAAGTATTATTCACCTAATCAATATTTTGACTAAATTTTATTTTTTTTGATTTAAATGAAGTATAGGACAAATTTTAAATCTTAAATTTTCTCAACAGACAACACGTATTTAAAATTTTAACTGAAATACTAATTACCCTGATGCCCTTTTACTCTTGGTATCAACAAAAATTCTGTTTGTCTACCATTAACATACCTAAAACCTTCTTCACCATAAAAACCAGCTTCTTCAAGCATGATACGTATATCTCTATTCCATTCTGGTATGTTAACCGTGGTATTTAATTCAATAGCATACACCGTATTTGCATTTAAACCATAATTTTCTCCGTCGTCACGCATAACACCGCCCTGGGAATCCCACATACCGATTGTTGTACCTGCAGAATGACCATAAAGTCCTAGTGGATGCGTATAAATGGAAGGTCTTAGTCCGGCAGATTTTGCTTCTTTTAATGACTTTGCTAGAATATCATTACCAGATCTGCCCTTAACCATATTGTTGGTCAAAAAATCTTGTACCCTATTACCATCTTTTAATCCGTTCACCAAAAAGTCAGGCGCAGAAGTTTCTTCTGGCTTAAGCACATATGCCAATTCTTGACAATCAGTATTTAAACGCAGGTAGGTAATTCCAAAATCGCAATGCACTAAATCTCCCGGTAGAATAACCATATCATCAGGCTTATTTGCAAAAGAATAGAATTCGCTTTTTTTACCCTTTTCACTTCTTTGAACATCTACGGTTGGATGAAACCAAGTTTCCAACCCTAAATCCGTCACTTTTTGTCGCATCCACCAAACCACATCCGAGGTTGAAGTAACACCAGGCGTAATTACTTTCTCAGAAAAAGCCTCCGCAATAATGTCATGTGTAATATCTACCAATTGGTTATAAATAACCATTTCTCGCTCAGATCTTGTTTCAATCCAACGAACAGCCAATTGTTCTGCTGAAGTCACCTTTGCAGTGTATTTCTTAGGCAGATTAGCCATAAACTCTTCATAATCTGTCTTTACCAAGCCATCGGCAATATTGTAATCTGTAGAATAATTCAACCCGATTTTCTTCGGATTTCTTTCGGATATCAACTGCATTAACCGTGCCCACTGATTTGGTTCTTTCTCCTTATCCCAAGCAGAAACAATATTTTTACCAACGTTGTAACGAGCTACAGCCAGCTTCTCTATAGTATTCTTTGCCTTATCCCTATAAAATAAAAGTATAGTTCTTCTACGGGCATTTAACCACGTAGCCGGAAGCATAGTCTTAATTACAGGGTCTTCATTGTATTCCCTTGAGATAACCACCCACATATCTAAATCCGAAGCATCCATAAGTTCAGGCAGCAAATTATTGAAACGGTCGTCTAATATTTCATCTATTACCTGAGCTCTTTCTTTTTCAGTTAGAATTTGCTGAGCGTAAATTTCCCCTATAAAAATTAGGCATACAAAAAGGAATAGTTTTTTCATGAGTGTTGTTTGGTTTAAGCCTTGAAAATACAAAATAACACACATTCGAAATAAACTATTCCTCTAAAATCAATTGATTTTTAAAATCTGAATAATATCAATAGTTGTCTGTTACCAATTTGTCATCAATACTTTTAACCAACCTAATAAATTCTGCTCTATATCCATTTTTATCTTCACCTCTACCGTTCTCTGCCAATTCAATTACGTCAGTAAACGAAGATTTATTATTAAACGCGGACTTTCTTAATTGCTGACCGAATAAAGCAACGGCTGCAGAAAATTGAAAGTCTTTAGACATTTCTTGAGTATTCGAATTTTGAACATGAACCAGTTCAATACTTTTATTGACATCTGGCTTTTTATATCTAAATTTTACCGTTAACAACTCATCAGAAAACCTACTATTGTCAGTCGCATTGGTATATTTTAATTCTGGAATTTCTTTATCATATTCTGATGTTACTCCTACCTCTATTATCTCATACAAAGCGGTCACCTTATGCCCACTTCCTAATTCACCGGCATCCTTAGTATCATCGATAAAATCTTCATCTGCCAATAATCTATTTTCGTACCCTATTAATCTATACGATTTTACCTTAGCAGGATTAAATTCTACCTGTAATTTTACATCTTTTGCAATAGTAAATAAAGTACCGCCAAACTCCTTACCAAATAATTTTTGCGCTTCTTGCATAGTGTCTATGTAACCGTGATTGCCGTTCCCCTTATCTGCTAAAGTTTCCAACTTAGAATCCATGTAATTACCCATTCCGAAACCTAGCACGGAAAGAAACACTCCCGATTCACGTTTTTCAACAATCAAATCTTCCATGTCTTTGTCGCTAGACAGCCCAACATTAAAATCGCCATCTGTTGCCAATATCACTCTATTGTTACCATTCTTCTTAAAATGTTTCTCTGCCAATTTGTAGGCTAATTGAATACCCTCTCCACCGGCTGTAGAACCGCCAGCCTCTAAATTATTTAAAGCGCTCATAATCTTCTCTTTATTGTTACCAGATGTAGGCTCCAATACAACACCAGCTGCACCAGCATAAACAACAATTGAAACCCTATCTTTTTCTCTTAACTGATTTACTAATAATTTAAATGCGGATTTTAATAGTGGTAATTTATTATCTGATGACATAGAGCCAGAAACATCAATTAGAAAAGTAAGATTAGATTCCGGTAGTTCTTCATTCAAGCATTCTTTCCCTTGCAAACCAATTCGCACTAATTTGGTATTCAGATTCCAAGGGGTTTGTGCTACCTCGGTGTTTACAGAAAAGGGATGTTCATTTGTTGGTTGCTGATAGTCATAATCAAAATAGTTAATCATTTCTTCAATTTTAACTGCATCTACAGGAACCTCTTTTCCATTATTTATAAATCTTCTAATGTTACTATACGCTGCTTTATCAACATCTATTGAAAAAGTAGATAAGGGATTAATACCTACATTCTGAAACTGATTTTCAGTGATTTGCGCATAATTCTCATCTTCCTCAATAACATAATTACCTTTTACCGTTTGTATAATAATACAACCGTGTTTAGCATTTTTACCATATAGATTCTTCGCTTCAGAAGCTTTAAGTTTTATTCTACTATTAACATCTTCATTCTTAAGACTTTGAACAATTGAATTATATCGCTTTTCTATGGGAATACCATCAACTATATATAAAGGGCTTTTCTCTTTAGTTCCAACTCTTTTATTTTCAACAGCACGTACTCCACCTATTTGAACGCCGCTTACGCTACCTTGCAAGGTTCTACTAATATTGGATTTAGGAGATTGCATATTAATCATTGCAACTGAACCTGTAACATGACGACGCTTTTGAATACCATAACCAGTTACCACCACTTCTTCTAATATTTAAAGATCTTCTTCAAGTGACACATTAACATCTACTGATTCTCTGATCTTTACTGTCATATTTTTACAGCCTATATACGAAAATACTAATTCAGCTCCTTCTGATACTGTTATAGCATAGTGTCCGTCAAAATCTGTTTGTGTACCATTAGTAGTACCTTTTTCCATAACATTTACACCAGGCAGAGGGTCCCCTGCATAATCAGAAAAAATACCGCTAATATTCATTTGTTGTGAAGACAATAAGAAACTAGTAAATAGAAATAAAAGGAAAGCTACATTTTTCATAATAGGTGGTTTAAAGTTTATACTATAAACCTATTAAGAAGTCAGCCATATTAAAATATAGAATGAGTGAAAGGGAAGGTGTGGTGAGTGAAGTTATGACTTCAGTAAGGTCATGGTTTCTTTCCGCTTAACCTTTCCGCTATCAGTACGTAGGAATAAAGGAATAGTTTTAATTAGACGTGGCACTTCGTACTTAGATAAAAGAGCACTTGAAGTAATTTTTTTCAACACATCGTTTTTATTCACTGCACCTTCAATAACCAGCACTAATTGCTCCCCTAATTTTGGGTCTGGTAAGGAAGTAATAAAAAAAGGTTGGTTAATACTATTCGAAAGTTTACCCTCTACCTGCTCTGGACTAAGTTTAACTCCACCAGAATTAATTACATTATCAAATCTGCCTAGCCATTTAAATTCTGTCGTAGAAACCAATTCAATAACATCATTAGTTACTACAGTTTCATCTGAAATCTTTGGAGCATTAATTACCAAACAGTTTCTTTCGTCTTTAGATATTACAACATCTGGCAAGACAGAAAAAGGCATATCCTCACTTACAATATTATTCAAAGGCTTAACTGCAATATGCGTTATGGTCTCTGTCATACCATAGGTCTCATAACTTGCATTTGAAATCTCGTTTATTTCCTTCCTTAGAGAAGCAGAAATAGGAGCGCCACCAACAATTAATTTACGCAATAGGGAAAGCTTGGTTAATGAATTAGCAACTTGTAAGGGTACCATAGCACCAAAATCAAAAGACCTCTTTATACCTTCTAACGGATTTGAAGTAGGTGTAACGAAATGAATATCTAACCCTAACACCATAGCTCTAACTATCATCATTTTACCTGCAATATAAGTAGCAGGCAAGCACAACAATGCAGAAGAACCAGGAGATAAATTAAAATAGCTACCTGTTGCCAAAGCACTATTTTCCATATGACTCTTTTTCAAGACGATTGTTTTTGGAGTACCGGTAGAACCAGATGTATTTACCGAAATGGTGGGTGAATTATCTATCCAATCTAAAAGAAATTCGCCAATGTGCTTTTCAAATTCTTCCCCTTCTTTAATTAGACTATAACTTACTTCTGTTAAATCGGCAAAAGAAATAGACCTACCATGAATGGAAAAACTTGGGTGTACTGAAGCTTTATACATTTTACTAATTATCTAGTTTTAAAAACTCTTCTTTAGATAACACATCGCCTGTAAGTTTTTCTTTCCAGTTAGTCCAACCATATTTTTTTGAAAAGATGATTAATAAAATAGGGAATACTATAAATACCGGCACCAAGACATCCCAACCTAAAATTGGGTCAGAAACATCCCTATACAATGAATCAGTTTGAAAAGCAGTCCAGTCAGCAGTCAACAATAACGCTCCAATTAAATTATTAGCGGCATGAAAACCCAAAGCAAGTTCTAAACCTTCATCCATGAGTGTTATAATACCAAGAAAAAAACCAGTACCTATATAATATATCATTATACCGTAACCCAATTTCTCTACTTCAGGATTTCCCAAATGCATTAATCCAAATAATACAGAAGTGACAACTAAAGGTACCCATCTATTTTTGGCAGCAATACCCAATCCTTGCATCATATAACCTCTAAACAAATACTCCTCAAAGCTAGTTTGTAAAGGAATTAGGATTATCCCAATTAAAGCCAAACTTAAAAATGGCATCAGCTTAAAATTAAACAGGTAATCTTCAGGAGATAAATAAATACCTATAAAAGTTAAAATTATTGTTATCAATCCCCATACACCAAAGGCAAAAAAAACTCTTTTCCAATCTATTTTTTTTCTGGATGTCGTTAAACTAGTAATGCTCTGAGAGTGTACTAATTTCGTCCATCCCAGTACCACAAATAAACCTACAGCAAGTGGTACAAGTAAAATAATCAATACCAAATTAGAGCCTAAACTTGCTATCATTTGCTCCATACTATCCTCAACACTAACTGGGGATAATACGATTGCTATGTAGTTCATTATCATAAACCCAATAAAACAACCGGGAATAATTAAGTACTTCCATAATCCAATATCACCTTTATACCCCTGTTCTATATACATAAACTTTCAATTAAATTTGTATTCCATTTTTTAGATTTGTTATAAAACAAACCTCCATTATCAACCTCTAACGGACTCTCAATATTATTTGTGAATAGAGAACCGGTACCTAATCCTTGTGGCATTTTGTTATTTAAAGTTGCGGTCCACTGGGCAATAGCATTTAAGCCAATATTACTCTCTAAGGCACTCGTAACCCACCACCCTATGTTATTCTTTTCTGCAATAGAAATCCATTCACTGCTTCCTGCAAAACCACCAACCAAACTTGGTTTCAAAATTATATATTGTGGTTGTATTGTTTGTAGCAACGCTGCCTTTTTTGTTACATCAACCACACCAATTAATTCTTCATCTAAAGCAATTGGCAAAGGCGTATTATTACAAAGCCTTTTCATTTCTTCAGTTTGCCCTTGTTTAATGGGTTGCTCTATAGAGTGTAAATCAAGTTTAGATAAAACATCTAGTTTAAATAAGGCCTCTTGTGGTGTAAATGCCCCGTTTGCATCAACCCTTAGTTCAATATCTTCTTTTGAATAGCGCTCTCTAATAGATTTCAGCAGGGCTATTTCAGTATCAAAATCAATTGCACCAATTTTCATTTTTATACAAGAAAAGCCATTCTTAAGTTTTTCTTCTATTTGTTCATGCATAAACTCCCTATCACCCATCCAAACCAATCCGTTTATAGCTATTGGCTTTTGATGACTTACAAAAGAAGAATCAAAGAGATGAAATGGATTTTTTGACCGTAGCGACATAAAAGCCTGCTCTACCCCAAATTGAATACTTGGAAAATCTTGACACTGCATTAACAGTTCAGTTTCTCCCAAATTGATGTTATGTGCTACCCAAGTACATTTTTCTTCATATTCAGGAACATCATCGAAACTAAGACCTCTAAAAAGTCCGCATTCACCTATACCCCATTTTCCTTCTTCTTCTAAAAAAAGAAACCAAGTTTCTTTGGTTCTTAGAATTCCCCTAGAAGTTCCGCTCGGGTTTTTAAAATCTAAAAGATACTTTTTAAATGTTGCCTTCATATTATCCTTCAAATTTAACTATATTTTGAGTTTAAATAAGACGGAATGGACAGCATACGCAATAAGGTATTTTGGATTACAGGGGCATCTTCAGGAATTGGGGAAGCATTAGCATACAAATTAAATGAACTTGGCGCTAAACTTATACTTTCTGCAAGAAGGGAGGCTGTGCTTATAGAAGTGAAAAATAGGTGCGAGTTTTCTGATCATGTGGCTATTCTGCCTTTAGATTTAACCGAATTTGATTCTCTAGAAAACATCACCGCAAAGGCTTTTAATATTTATGGAAATATAGATGTTTTAATCAACAATGGCGGATTAAGCCAGCGTTCACTAATTATTGACACCAAATTTGAAGTCTACCAACAAATGATAGATGTTAATTATCTGGGTACTATAAAACTAACAAAGCATGTACTACCTAAATTTATAGCACAAAAAAGCGGTCATTTTGTAACTATTACTAGTTTAATGGGTAAATTTTCATCACCCTATCGTTCCGGTTATTGTGGAGCAAAACATGCGTTACATGGCTTCTTTGATGCTTTACGAATGGAGCATGAAAAAGACAATATCAATGTTTCTATTATTTGTCCGGGGTTCATACAAACAAACGTTGCAAAAAATGCTTTGACCGGTGATGGCTCAGCTTTACAAAAAGAAGATAGCGCCACGGAAAACGGTATGCCTGTTAACGAATGTGCAAAAGAAATTATCTCTGCAATTAAAAAGAAAAGATTTGAAACCTACATTGGTGGAAAAGAGAAATTCGGAATTTACCTTAAAAGATTCTTCCCTAGACTTTTACATAAAGTAGTCATGAAAAGTAAAGTTCGTTAAGCCTATTTAAAGTTAAACCAAAAACGTACACCTTCTTGGGTTTTATCGGTATTCAATGAAGTCTGAAGCTGATTTGCTAATCTGCTCATTAAACGAATACCCATAGAAGAACTTGCTCTTTCATCTGAATCTTCTGGTAAACCTATACCATTATCAGTATACTCAAAGAAGCCTTCTTGACCTGTAATTTTGCGTAAATGAATATATATTTTTCCATCGCTATCATCATTTGGAAAAGCATATTTGAATGAATTGGAAACCAATTCGTTTAATATGAGTCCGAATGGAATAGCCCTGTCAATATCTAATTCTACACCTTCGGCATCGATAGTAATATTAATATTATGACCGCCTTTTTTGTATACAGATTGAATGCTATTAATCAAGCTTTCGATATAACCTTGCATCTCAATGACAGATAAATCGTCATTTTGATATAATTTTTGGTGTATTAATGCCATGGCTTTCACCCTACTTTTACCTTCTTCTAATGCAGCAATAGCAGCTTTACTTCTAGTATTTTTAGTCTGTAGACTTAACAAACTAGATACCATTTGCAGGTTGTTTTTAACCCTATGGTGAATTTCTTTCAATAAAGAATCTTTCTCAACCAATGAGTTTTCTATAATGAATTTTTGCTCTGCGATTAAACGTTGGTTTTTAATACTCTTTAAATAGGCATAAACCAGACCGGCAAAACCAATAAGTGTAAAAATCAAGGATACGAATACCAAACTAATTTTATCATCCCTAGCTTTAATATCTTTTCTAGATTCTTCTAACTGAGCTTTTTGTTGCTCCATAGTTTTTCTAGAATTCTCTAAATCTTGTGCAACAACTGAAGTTAACTGTTGGTTTTTTATATTCGACTCTAATGCATCTATGGAGTCTCTAATTCTAATATTTTTCTTTAAATAGACCGTAGAGTTCTTAAAATCACCGGTTTTATAAAAATAATCGGCATAAATTCGATTACGCTTTAAAATATTATTGGTTTTTTTAGGATTAAGGTCATCACTTAAATAATCGGTTGCTTTGGCGTAGTCATCTAATTTTAAATAGCATTCTGATAAAGCAAGCGTATTCTCTATAATATCTGAAGAAAATTTACTTTTATTATATTTTTTAATGATATCCCTACTTTCTTCTAAAAACGGAATTGCCTTTTCATACTCTTCTAACTGCACATGGCTTTTACCTATATTACCTATAATCAAGCCATTTAAAATTCTACCATTTGTAATTTCCTTATCCGAACGCTCATTGGTGACATCACTAAGAAAAACCTTAATAAGTCCTTCTGCTTTTTTATAATAGCTTAATGCAGTAGCTGTTGACTTATCCAATCTTAGATAATCACCTATAGTATTATTATAAATTGCCTGACCATAATAATCATCATCTTTAAGTACTTTCTTTTCTTCGGTCATATAATCACGCATAGCCTTTCTATACTGACCTAAACTTGCATAAATATCATAAAAGGCAACATTATCAGTAAAACCTAGTTCGCGCTTTACTCGTCTAACCTCTATTTGCTTGTCATATAATTCAAGCATTTTATAATTACTATCCAAAATACCAAGAACAGCCTTTTTAGACTCTGCATCTAACTTTGATAAATCATCGAATAAAGGTCTTGCTATTGCCAAACTTTTCTGGTAGTTACCCAAATCATAATAAATTTGAGACTCTATGAGTTGATAATTACGAATGGAAGCTGAGTCTTTAGTTTTTTCAGAACTATTTAAATACACTTTGACCGTATCTAACCAATCATATGGAGAATTCTGGTTGTAACGATTGGGTGTGTTAAAAAAGAAGAAAGAACGCAATTCACCGTTCTCTAAATCTTGAAATTGCTTGTAGTAATCCTCATTTTGAGTTTCAACATTGTCTTGTGCAAAAACAAAGCATGTAAATACACCTAAAAACAAAGTGCAAATAAATCTCAAAATAATCTGTTTTTTCATATCTCCATAATAGTAAAATCAAACTTTTGAATTGAAGTCAATTTTACAATTTTTGTTGTGAGCCACCATTAAATGATTATCAAATAACCTAAAGCCCAAAAAGCGTGTTCTACGTACTTTTCATTGATTCATTAAAAATTGAAGGATATTGAGGTCTAAAAAATAAACGTTACATAAAACCTACAATTCTTAATAATTCAAAATTAAAAATAAGACATAGCTATATAGATTAAATGTTGTGTAACCCCATAAAATTGTTGTGAAACCTAATCACCTTCACAAATAACGTATTTCAACGATAAAAATAAACACTTTATCGATAAAAAATTGTATTTCATCTATGGCGAAATCAAAAAAAACACCCTAAAAGAGTGTTTTTATTAAAATTTAATATGGTTTTAAGAATTCATAGCCGAGATGATAAATTCTTTAAAATCTTTAGATATAGGAATCAAAGTATTATTGATCATAATATCTTTAGAATTAATGGCATCTATATGATCAACATTTACGATGTACGACTTGTGAGCCCTATAAAATTTATTTTGAGGTAATTTTTCTAAATAGTCTTTTAATGGAGAACGTACTAAAAACTTTTTATCTACCGTATTCACTTCTAAATACACGTTATCAGCTTTTATAAATTGAATATCTCCAAATTGTATTCTATAATATAGGTGCTGTTTTTTAACGAAAATAGAGTCTTTTAAAATAGAATTAGACATTGCAACGTCTTCACTGCTGGTTGCATTTGCCGCGCCATTACTGGCAACAGTTTGTTTTCCATAAATGAAGTTAGATAATGCAATTTCTATAGATGTATATAAATCTTGTTGCTCAAATGGTTTAACCAAGTAACCATTTGGCTTTACTGTTTTAGCATTTTCAACTGTTGCACGGTCAGAGTTAGAGGTTACGAAAATAAAAGGAATATCATAATTCTCTCTTATGTGCTTACCCAAGTCAATACCAGTTTTATCTGAAGCTAATATGATATCGATCAATACTAAATCTACCTGCTGCGTTTTTAGAACTTCAACAGCCTGTTCGTAAACAATTACGTTATCGACTATTTCATATCCTATCTCCTCTAACATAGATTGCATATCATCGGCGATGATTACATTATCCTCAACAATTAGAATTTTTATGGGTTGTTCCAAGGTTTAAATTGGTTTGTGGGTTATACTCAAAATTACAAAAAATAAAAATAACTAATAAAAAACAACAGGGCGATGAAAAAGGTACTTAAAGCTAATTTTTTAAGCTCTGGATCAAGTTCTGCCTCGTTATTTGTAACTACCACTTTTCTTAAATGTATAAATACAAAAAGGTAGCCGGTAAGACTTACATAACGTAACTGTGAGCCATTTGTTGTAAGAAAAAAACAAAACAGGCACAAAAAAGATATAATCAATAGTGTATAATGGTACCTTTTAGCTTTAGACAAACCCATTTTAACGACCAAGGTATTCTTGCCTACGGCAGCATCTGATTTAATGTCTCTCATATTATTCAGATTAAGTACTCCTACACTTAAAAGCCCTATTGAGATAGCCGGTAAAAAGGTCATAAAAGAAATAGCTTTTAGGTACAAAAACATAGAACCTAGAACACTGACCAAACCAAAAAAAATAAAAACAAAAACATCGCCAAGCCCGTTATAACCATAAGCCGACTTACCAACGGTATATTTGATTGCAGCCCAAATCGCAAATGCTCCCAATATTAAAAATACTAGGGGATACAGCATATTTTCTAAACCGAATGAGGTTACAATTAAAGCTATAATGAGAATTACATTTACTATAATACTAATATAGATACCAGATTTTAATTGTGATGCTGTTAAAAGACCACTTTGAAGGGCGCGTTTTGGTCCAAGCCTATCGTCACCATCGGTACCTTTTACCCCATCGCCATAATCATTGGCAAAATTGGAAGTTACTTGTAGCCCAATTGTGGTCAAAATCGCTAAAATAAAAATAGTGGAATTCGTTATTCCGTGATATGCTGCCAGAGCAGTACCTACAAGTATACCTGAAATGGATAATGGAAGTGTTCTTAGTCTTGCTGCATTGAGCCAAGCTTTAACTATTGCCACTAATACGGATCTTCTATTTGAACTCTTTTACCGTCTTGATATGAAGCTACAAAAGCATCTCCAAAACCAATATTTACCAATTGCTTTCTAAAAGATTGCGCTTCTTCTAAAGTTTCAAAATTACCAAGAGAATAAGAGTAAAAGGGATTGGTTTTAACGAAGAGCGTATTGGTCAAAGCTTCTGAAGCTAAAGTAACATTATTATCTACGAAAGATTTTACCTGAACAGAATATATCTTTTCTTTCTGTAAAAATTCTTTTGCTAAATAAAATTCCTTTACTAAGCTTAATTCTTCGTTTTGCTCTTTTAAATTCTCTAAACGGGTTCTAATGGCATCTACACTATCTATTGAAGTCAATACCAAATCGTTAGAAGTATTTCTACCGAAACCGCCTGAACTAGAAATACCTGCTGTATAAGAGGTAAATGCTAATCCACCGATAATAAAAAAAGCAGTTATACCCGCAAAAATATTACGTTGGATCTTACTCTTCTTTAGTTCTTTGTTCTTAAACTTTATTTGATCTAATAAACGCTCGTTAATAATCTGAGCTTTATCGACATCTTTATGTAATTCTAGTAAATCACTCTCTTCTATAAAAGGCATATATACAGGGGTAATTTTTAAGCTTAAAACTTAAATGTAAGCTAAAAATTGTTAATAACTTTTTATTTACAACAAAAATAAAATTAATTGTAAGGTATTACAAAAAACTAGACGTTTATTTAAGATATTCTGTTGAAAATCAATTATCAAAGATTTTTCCTACAATTCTAACTTAATCATCTGAAAGTGAAATACCATCAGATTCAATCTTAATTTTTCGTTCTCTATATAAGGTACCCAGACCTTTTTTAAATGTCTTTTTACTCATTTGAAAAACATCCCTAATTTCTTCTGGTGCAGATTTATCATGTAAACCTAGAAAACCACCGCTTTCAACAAGAACTTCGTATATCTTTTTTGCAGCGGGTTCCAACACTTTTGCTCCTAATGGCTGTAGTGAAATATCTAATTTATTATCCTTTCTTATGGTTTTGATACAACCGGGTATTACATCGCCAATATTTATTGGCTTAAATACTTCGTTAAAATAGACTAGACCTTTGTGCTTTTCATTAACAATTACCTCCCAACCTAAATCGGTTTGTCTGGTAACGACCAAATCTACCATTTCCCATTCTTTAAGGTCAATTGTATCATTGCTTAAAAATTTATCTAGCTTATTAGATGCTACCAATCTACCAGAACGTTCATCTAAATAACAATGAACTACATACCACTGCCCTTCTTTCATTTTTACGCGTTGCTCACGAAAAGGTACTAAAAGATGCTTTTCAAGACCCCATTGCATAAACGCACCAAATTCATTAACCTCAGCTACTTGTAGCAATCTAAACTCGCCCAGCATAATATCTGGCTCCAAGGTAGTTGCAACAGGTCTTTCATCATAATCCAAATAGCAGAAAACCTTAATTTTCTCACCTACCTCATATGCCGTAGGCACATATTTATTTGGCAACAATACATCATTTCCTTCTTCATCTCCCAAAAAAAGCCCCACACTAGTGTCTCTTAAAATTTCAAGGTTGTTTATACGTCCTAATTCTATCATGTTGCAAAATTACATTTTAAATATTTAAAATTTAAGCTAAAAAAAAAGACCGTTACCAAAAGGGTAACGGTCTTTACTTTATTTGTCATCTGACTATTTATCGTAAACAGATTCTTTTTTGAAATGTTGACAAAGCTTGTAGTAAATTACAGCTCTGTGCTTGTTTCTGTTAGATGAACCGTACTTGTCCATAACAGTTGCAATAGCTTCATCTAATTTAGCATTGTCAGGTAGACCCAACTTTTTGATCAAGTAATTGTTCTTTACGGTATCCAATTCTTTTTGATCGCTACCAGATACTTTAGAAGCATCAATATTGTAAATAGATGGTCCAAGACCAACAGTTACTTTTTTAAGCAAATCCATATCTGCATTCTCACCAAATTTATCTTTGATATCTGCAGCATACTTTTCGATTAAATCGTCTCTTTTACTCATGTTAAATGTGTTATAATTAATGGTTAATACTCCACTAAGATATGAAACGAAAATAATCAATCAAAATTTTATCGTTTATTATTGTAGGTGTAGTAATTTCCAGTAATTGCGGACGACTGGACACTTTGAAAAAGTTACTCAATTCATCATGTAGTTCTGTAGATGATTCTGCTGATCTATAATCAAAGCCGTACATAGCACAAAGGTGTTCGGCAGTTAAAGTATGTCTTGTCTCAAAATAAGTTTCAAAAACATCTGAATTCTCTTTTCCTGGAAGTATTCTAAAAATTCCCCCTCCATTATTATTAATGACAATAATTCTAAAATCAGGCTTTAAATAGCTATTCCACAAGGCATTACTATCATAAAAGAAACTCAAATCACCTGAAATAAATAGTGTTGGTGTACTACTTACCATAGATGCACCTATTGCTGTAGATGTACTACCATCAATACCACTTGTGCCTCTATTACAAAATACTTTCAGAGTAGGATTTAAATGAAACAACTGCGTATATCTAATGGTAGAACTATTAGCCAATTGTAACATATAATCATTAGGTATAGCTGCCAAAATATGTTCAAAAGCCAAGAAGTCCGAAAACGGAATTTCTTTTAAATAAGCCTCTCTTTTTTGTTCATAGCGCTGTTTTACCAAATTCCAATGAGAAAAATAATCACTTTTTATAGTCGAATCAACCGAATACATTTCATTAAAAAAATCATGTACAGGAACTTTAATATGTTCTTCTAAACAGAAAAAAGTATCGTTTGCAAATTGACCATCAACATGCCAATGGTGTTCTGGTGCATGATCTCTTAAAAATGCCTTTACTTTTTTTGAAACTATGAGGCCGCCAAAAGTAATCAACACTTCTGGTTTTAATTTTTCAAATTCCAGTTCTTTGTCGGCATGCATTTCAATGGGCGCGACTAAAGAATCGATACTATTAAAAAAATTATGATGATGAATGTTAGATGTTGTTTCCGTCAGTACTAAAACACTGGGATCATTCGCTAATTTTTCTAGCAACGTATCTGAAATAATATTTGGAGTATTTACCCCTACTAAAATCATTTTACGAGAAGCGGAGTTCCAAATACGTTTATGCGGATCCAAATTAACAATATTATCTACGGCAGCAGGTAGAGCACTAATCTGCGGAGCTATTGTAGGCTCCGAAAGTGTATCATACAAAGGCTCTTCAAAAGGGGCATTTATATGAACGGGACTATTCTTGGTCAATGCAATTTCTAAAGCGAGATTTAATTCGCCGTCATTATAATTTTGAACTTCCTGTTGAACCTGGTTTATTTCCCTATCGGAAATCCACTCTGGCTTATATTGTAAAACCTTTGATGTAGCATGACTGACATCTTGCTTTAAATTGGCTGAATATCTAATATGATTTTCAAATACATGTTGCTGATTAATAGTTTGCCCATCCCCTATTCCTAATTTATAAACCGGTCTATCCGCAGAAATAATCAATAGCGGAATATTACTAAAATACGCCTCCGCAACTGCAGGATAATAATTTAAAAGGGCACTACCCGATGTACATAAAATTACAACAGGCTCTTGTAATTGTTGTGCCATACCTGATGCAAAAAAAGCGGCACAGCGCTCATCTACTATACTATAACAAGTAAAAAAAGGATTTTCTGCAAAGGCTATTGTAAGTGGTGCATTTCTTGACCCTGGCGATATTACGATATTAGAAATATTCTTTGCCTGGCAATGTTGAACAATAGATTGTGCGGTAGGTATAGCGGAATATTTCATGTAGTTCAAAAATACGACCAAAGCAGGTCATTACCCAAAACTTAAGTATCTATTTACCATCTAGAACCCTAAACATGGTATTACTTTTTAAAGCCGTTTCTTCCCATTCTTTTTCAGGTATAGAATCACTTGTAATTCCACCACCTACATAAATCTCAACTTTCTCTTTGAACAATTGCATGCAGCGTAGATTTACAAAAAGCTCTGAGGTTTTCATAACACTTCTATAAACACTATTCTCTTGGTTACGGCGGTTTCTATTTCTTGGCAGTTCTGTTTTTGTATTAAGCTCACCTAAAAATCCCGTGTAAAAATTTCGTTCATACAATTCGTTTTCTAAAATAAAATTCTTTGTATTTTCTAACGGGCTACCGCATACTGCCGGTGTTGGGTGTAGTGCTTTTAATATATCACCAAATTTATTCGGTGCAAAGGTGCCTTTAATTTCAGTACGAAGATGCCAAAGCTGGCCTGCCTTAACAGACTCTCGTTCAGAACTATTCAGGGAAACAACCTCATCTTTTAAAGTATCCAAAATATAATCGGTTACTAATTGCTGTTCATCTAATTCTTTCTCTGCCCAAATTGGTTCATTAGCACCTATTGCATTCTGTGTACCTGCCAAAGACATTGTAGTAAATTGAGTACCATTACTTTTTATCAAGATTTCTGGGGTAGCACCCATCCAAGTTCCAATTTTTGGGTGGTACCAAAAGTAGCAGAATGCTTTTTTATATACTTGAAGAATTCGCTGATACACTTCAAAGTAATTGTCTTTGACATCAACTTCTATTTTCCTAGACAGAACAACTTTATTGAAATCACCTTTACCAATGCGCTCAATGGCTTTAGATATTAAATTAAGATATCTTCCCTTTTCTGTAGCTTCGCTTTCCGGTATGTTTTTCTCACTGACCTGAAATTCATCATTTAAATTTAACGGAACCTTTTCTACGGCATCAATTTTCATTAAAATAGCATCTGAATTCACATCGAACGGAGCAAAAACGAATCCTGTTTCCGTGAAATCCATAACCTTATGAACGTCATCGTTATTTTGAAAAACGCCGACCAATTCAATATCATTAGGTTTGCTATATAACACAAACGGCAACTGCTCTTTCAAGCAATTTTCAGCTCTATGAAAAAGTTCTTGCATCATACTACTTTCTAGGTAAAGCGATAGTAGTTAATTTACAAAGAGAGACCAGTTGATCATCTTCGTTGGTCACCCTAATCTCCCATAATTGGGTAGTTCTACCTTTGTGTAAGATGGTTGCTCTGGCATAAACGAATCCTTCTTTTACACTTTTAACGTGATTTGCAGAAATCTCCAAACCTCTAACAAAAAATTTGTTACCATCTAAAAAAACATAAGATGCCGCACTACCAACACTCTCTGCCAATGCAGCGGTTGCCCCACCATGTAAAACTCCGTCTGGCTGATGCACTTTTGGAGTAACAGGCATTTTAGCCAACAAAAAATCTTCCCCTACATCTATGTATTCGATTTCTAAAGTCTGCATTAAGGTATCTTTAGAAGATTCGTTACAAATCTTTAGAATTTTCTCTTTGTAGTCGTTCATCCTTTTTTTTGTAAAATTAAGCATTACATTACCAACAGAAAAGCATAACAGTAATGATAGATTCATGGAGAACCAGATAAAAAATGTTACTTATAAAACTACGAATACCTATGAAACTTTAAATGAATTAAATAGCGATACAAAACAAGTTTGGATTGTTTTTCATGGCATAGGATTCTTAAGTAGATTTTTCTTAAAGTATTTCAACGAACTGCCTAAGAAAGAAAATTATATCATATCTCCACAAGCACCTTCTAAATACTATTTAAAGAATGAATACAAGCATGTAGGAGCAAGTTGGTTAACAAAAGAAAATACGGCACAAGAAACCAAGAACCTCTATAATTATTTAGATGCTGTATTAGAGAATGAAAAGCTTCCGTCTGATTGTAAGATTGTTTTCTTCGGATTTTCACAAGGGATTTCAATAGCACTACGTTATCTGGCATATTCCAAATTAAGTTGTTCCAAATTGATTCTTTACGCAGGCGGAATTCCTAAGGAATTAAAAACAGCTGATTTTAACCATTTAAAAAGTGACACCGAAATTATTTCAGTAATAGGAAACAAAGATGAATACCTGACGCCAGATAGATTAGCAAAAGAGAATAATAAACTTAAAACACTTTTTGGGGACCGTATTAAAAACATCAACTTTGATGGTGGACACGAGGTGAAAAAGGAAATAATAAATCAATTGGCAAAATGAACTATACACCAACCTTAGAAAACGAACGGGTTATACTGAGTCCGTTAACCTTAGAAAATTACGAAAAGCTGATTCCCATAGCTTCACAGAAGAAATTGGTTCAATACTCCCCTTCTGATATTGAAACACCAAGTAGATTAAAAAATTATGTAGAAACGGCATTGCAACAATTAGCGGCAGGCACAAGCATACCGTTCATCATTTACGATAGAGAACATAATACTTTTGCAGGTTCTACTCGCTTTATGCATATCAACAGTAAAAATAAAGTACTACACATTGGTTCTACTTGGATAGGAAGCGAATTTCAGGGCACAGGTTTAAATACTGAAATGAAAAAGCTGATGCTAGCATATGCTTTTACTACCTTGGATTTTGAAAAAATTGAATTCCGTGTAGATGAAAGAAATACGGCATCAAGAAAAGCAGTAGAAAAACTAGGATGCACCTTAGAAGGCATACTTAGAAAAGACGTTTACCTATTAGATGGTTTTAAAAGAAATACGTGCTGTTATGGTCTTCTGCGAGAAGAATGGTTAAGTACCAATAAATAAGCTTTATTCTTCAACAACTTTTGTATCTGCTGGATAATAAGTGATTTTTCTGGTGGTATAGGTGTTATCTGGCGTTACAATTTGCTTGATCCAATTACCTACTTCAGAATTATCATATTGATAGATGTATTCTTTCTTTATAATACCGGCACCTCTTTTAGCAGTTTCAGCAATCAACATACCTTTTTCGTCGTATTCATAGGTGGTACGAGTAGTTGGTTCAAAATTTTTCAATTCAGAATTATATTCAAACTCTTGTTGCGCCATTAGTTTATCATCCATACTAAACACTTCTTCAAAAGCACTACTCTCTTCACCATTTAAATACTCTTTGGTCAAAACTACACGCTGAGCTGGTTTATTCGTTGGTTTCAATGTTGACGTACGAATAGATTTTAGAGGAACATCATTTAATAAGTAAGTAACCGTATTTTCTCCTTTGAACTTCTTATGTTCTACTTGGGTAATATCCGTACCATCATTGTTGGTTCTCTCAATACTGGCTAAATCTCCAAACTCATCATACCCATATATATACTGGTCTAAAAATTGCTTATCGTAAGAAAATATACGCTCCTGAATTGTTAAATTATCAGTAGAATCAATTTCATAAAAATGGGCTATAGACGTGCTTGGGTCAAAAGTATTGTTCCTATATGATTCCGCTCTTTTCTCTAAAAGTTCTCCTTTACTATACTTATAATAAACAACATCATAATCTGCTTCATTATACCTAGTAACAGATTTGGTCAGTAATCCGTTCTTATTAAAGTCGTATTCTTCTTTACCGTAATCGGTACTTACCAAACATACTTTTACATCACCTTTTAGATCAAAATCTTCTATTGTAAAGATTTGAATTTCTTGACCTCTGACAATAGTGAAAGCTGCCATAAAAACCAATAAAAACAGAAAATGTCGTTTCTTAACCATACTACAAAATTACTTTATTAATAATAGGCATAAAAGAATATCCTATAAAAGTAAAAAGGGACGGTAAATACCGTCCCTTTTTTTATAACAACTTAAAGTTATATTATTTAACTTCTTCGAAGTCTACGTCTTCAACGTTATCACCTTCAGAAGCACCACCGTCAGCAGTTGGCTCTCCTTGTGGAGCACCTTGAGCATCTGCTTGCGCTTTGTACATTTCTTCAGATGCAACTTTCCAAGCTTCATTGATTTTATCCAAAGCTGGTGTAATAACAGCCAAGTCTTTAGTTTCATATGCCGCTTTCAATTCTGCTAAAGCATCTTCAATTGGTTTTTTCTTATCGTCAGATAATTTATCGCCAAATTCAGTAAGTTGAGATTCAGTTTGGAAAATCATTCCGTCTGCTTCGTTCAACTTATCAGCAGTTTCTTTCGCTTTTTTATCAGATTCTGCATTTGCTTCAGCCTCAGCTTTCATCTTCTTGATTTCTTCTTCAGTTAAACCAGAAGAAGCTTCAATACGAATATCCTGAGTTTTGTTCGTAGCCTTATCAGTTGCAGATACTTTAATTATACCGTTAGCATCGATATCGAAAGTTACTTCAATTTGTGGAGTACCTCTCTTTGCCGGTGGAATACCATCTAAGTGGAATCTACCAATTGTCTTGTTATCGTTTGCCATTGGTCTTTCTCCTTGCAATACATGAATTTCAACCGATGGTTGGTTATCAGCAGCAGTAGAGAATACCTGAGACTTTTTCGTTGGTATCGTTGTGTTAGCCTCTATTAATTTAGTCATTACACTACCCATAGTTTCAATACCTAATGAAAGCGGAGTAACATCTAATAACAATACATCTTTAACATCACCGGTTAAAACACCACCTTGTATTGCCGCACCAATAGCAACAACCTCATCTGGGTTTACACCTTTAGAAGGTTTCTTACCAAAGAATTTCTCAACAGCTTCTTGTACAGCAGGTATTCTAGTTGAACCACCAACTAGGATAATCTCATCAATATCGCTCTTAGAAAGTCCTGCAGATTTCATGGCAGTCTCACATGGCTCAATAGTTCTTTTTACCAAATCAGCGATCAGTTGCTCAAACTTAGATCTTGTCAAAGTTCTTACCAAGTGCTTAGGTCCTGAAGCCGTAGCGGTAACATATGGCAAGTTAATTTCTGTTTGTGCAGAAGATGATAATTCAATCTTGGCCTTTTCAGCAGCTTCACGTAAACGTTGTAAAGCCATAGCGTCTTTTCTAAGGTCCATATCTTCTTCAGATTTGAACTCCTCAGCTAACCAATCTATAATTTTTTGATCAACATCATCACCACCTAAGTGAGTATCACCATCAGTAGCCAATACTTCAAACACACCGTCACCTAACTCTAGGATAGATACATCATGTGTACCACCACCAAAGTCAAAAACAACTATCTTCTGATCTGTATCTTTTTTGTCCATACCGTATGCTAAAGAAGCAGACGTTGGCTCGTTAATAATACGTTCTACAGTTAAACCAGCAATTTCACCAGCTTCTTTAGTAGCTTGTCTTTGCGCATCATTAAAATATGCAGGTACGGTAATTACTGCACGAGAAACTTCTTGACCTAAATAATCTTCAGCCGTTTTCTTCATTTTCTGAAGAATCATAGCCGATAATTCTTGTGGAGAATATAAACGACCGTCTATATCAACTCTTGGTGTATCGTTATCACCTTTAACTACTTTATACGGTACTCTTTCAGCCTCTTTACTTGATTCTGAATATTTATTGCCCATAAACCTTTTAATAGAATAAATGGTTTTATGAGGATTGGTTACCGCTTGTCTTTTTGCTGGATCACCTACTTTAATTTCACCTCCATCAACAAAAGCGATGACAGATGGTGTAGTTCTTTTTCCTTCTGCATTTGGAATTACTACTGGCTCATTACCTTCCATTACGGAAACACAGGAGTTGGTAGTACCCAAATCTATTCCTATAATCTTACTCATTTTATATGTTTTAAATTAAGTGCTTTATTTTACAATCGATTAGTAATTGACAAACAATATGCCAAGCCAGAAAAACTGACATGATGTCATTAATACAGTTTTCTACATAATAATTATGCCAATATAGTATGGTAATACATTACCAAAACATTGTACCTTAGCCTACAAAACTTATACGATTTGGAGATAGAAAGCATTAGTGTTTTTGATATGCTAAAGATAGGCGTAGGTCCTTCTAGTTCACATACATTGGGTCCATGGCGTGCTGCAGAGCGGTGGTTGGCCAGATTAAACTCTAAAGACAATCTTGAGAAGGTCGAAGAAGTAGAAGTGCACTTATACGGATCGTTATCATTGACAGGTAAAGGTCATGCCACTGACTATGCCGTAATGCTAGGGCTGTTAGGTGCCGATCCAGAATTGATTCCTATTGACACTATTGACCCTCTGATAAATAAAATTAAAAACGAGCATATTTTACTTTTAGATGGTACGTACAGTATCACCTTTGACCCGGACAAACATATTATATTCAATAGAAAATTTCTTCCTTTTCATGCCAACGGATTAAAGTTTCAAGCGAAATTGAAATCGGGCAGAAAAATTTCAAAAACTTATTATTCTATAGGTGGAGGATTCGTTATTAGTGAGGAGCGTAAAAATGCCAAACGCAAGGTTGACATGTTTGAAAAGTTTCCGTTTCCTGTACAAAAAGGAACTGAACTTCTTGATTTTTGTAAAAACGAAGATTTAAAAATTTCTGAATTGGTTTTGCAAAACGAAAGATCTTTGCGAGATGATGTGAAAATCGATCATGAATTAAATCGTATTTGGTCTACCATGTTAGAATGCATGTATACCGGTTGCCACACCGAAGGAACTTTACCCGGCGGATTACATGTAAAGCGTAGGGCTTTTGAAATGCACAATAAGCTAAAAAGCGACCTACCCTACTCCAACCCTGAAGAGTGGTTACAGAGCATAAGACAGACAGAAGTAAAGTTTAGACAAATATTACAGTGGGTAAGCTGCTTTGCCTTAAGTGTAAATGAAGTGAATGCATCTTTAGGTCGTGTAGTCACAGCACCAACTAACGGAAGTGCAGGTGTTATACCCGCCGTACTAATGTACTATATGGTCATTGAAAACCACGCAGGTAATTTTGAACATGTAAAACAGTTTTTGCTTGTTGCAGGAGAAATTGGGAGCATCTTTAAAAAAGGAGCTACCATATCTGCCGCAATGGGAGGTTGTCAAGCAGAAATAGGCGTTTCATCGGCTATGGCCGCAGGAGCACTTACAGAATTACTGGGAGGTACGCCAGAACAAGTACTTATGGCTGCAGAAATTGCAATGGAACATCATTTAGGGCTTACTTGCGACCCTATTGGCGGATTGGTACAAATACCATGTATTGAACGCAACTCTATGGGAGCCATAAAAGCTATTAATGCTGCAGAGCTTGCGTTGGGATCAGACCCATCTGCCGCAAAAGTGCCATTGGACAAAGTGGTACAGACCATGTGGGAAACTGCAAAAGACATGAGCTCCAAGTATAAAGAAACTTCTGAAGGCGGATTAGCAGTTGGTGTTTTCTTAAGCGATTGCTAACCTTTTTTGAAACAAGGCATACTTTACTTTGTAGTTGCACATATAAAGGTCTTTTTATATCTGCATTTATTCCGCTAACTTTAATTTATGAAAAATCTGATTTCTGAAAGGGTAGCCGATTTTATTAAAAACTATCCGCCTTTTAATGTACTTGACAGCAAATCTCTTTTTGAGTTGGCTGAACAAGTACTTATCGTCTATAAAGAGAAGAACAGTATAATTTTCAATGTTGATGAACCTCAGCATTCACACTTTTATATGGTTCATAAAGGTGCGGTTACTTTAAACAATCCCACCAATTCAAATATTATTGACTATTGTGATGAAGGAGATATATTTGGGTTACGTCCGCTTTTTGCCAATGAAAATTATAAGTTAGAAGCTAGAGCGCATGAGGAGTGTATTCTCTACGGAATTCCAATCAACATTTTTAAACCTATTGCCAAGAAGAACAATCAGGTAACTATTTTCTTAATGGAGAGTTTTGCCTCCAACACCCGTAATCCGTACGCAAAAAATCAAAAAGGGCAACTTTATGATAACGAAGGTGAAGAAGAGGTTACTACCGAAGTGGTACTGCCAGACCTACAATTAGCTAACTACTCAAAAAAATTGGTGACCTGTTCCACAAGAACCTCTATTAAAGAGGCTGCTGATATCATGTCCAAGAAGAAAATTGGATCATTATTAATTACCAGTAAAGATTTACCAGTTGGCATTATTACCGATAAAGATTTCAGAAACAAAGTAATATCAGGTCAGCAGCCAATAACTGCTTCAGTAAAAACTGTAATGACTACCCCGGTAATTACGTATCCAAAAAATCTTACTATTACACAGGCACAAATGGCGATGATGAAAAGCAACGTTAGTCATTTGGTCATTACAGAAGATGGCACGCCAAATTCTCCTGCATTAGGAATTTTATCCAAGCATGATGTAATGGTTTCCTTAGGCGATAACCCGGCAGTATTGGTAAAAGCGATTAAACGTACCTCTCGAATAAAAAAAATAAAGCAAATCAGAAAAAGTGTTATGGTTCTTTTAACGGGATACTTAGAGCAAAATATTCCATTAGGCCTGATTGCTAAAATCATCTCTGAACTAAATGATACATGTATAAAGCAGGTAGTGGAAATTTCCATTACTAAAATGGATACGCCCCCACCCGTTAAATTTGCCTGGCTGGCATTGGGTAGTCAAGGTAGAAGCGAACAACTTTTACATACAGATCAAGATAATGCCTTGGTATTTGAAAATGTACCTGAGGAAGATTTATCTAAAACTACCACTTACTTTCTTGAACTTTCCAAACATATAACCAAAGGATTGAATTCTATAGGTTATGAGTACTGCCCAGCGGATATGATGGCTTCTAACCCAAAATGGTGCTTAAGTCTAGAAGAATGGAAAAACAAACTATCATACTGGATTGGTAACCCCGGACCCAACGAGGTTTTAATGTCTTCCATATTTTTTGATTACAGTTTGGCATTCGGAGAAAGAAGTTTATTGGATAATATGTCTGACCATATATTTAGAACCGTTAAGAATTATCCTATTTTTTTGGTGCATTTGGCAAACGGCGCACTTCAAAGTCCGTCACCTACTGGTTTTTTTAGGCAATTCGTTGTTGAGCAAGACGGTCAACACAAAGATTCCTTTGATTTAAAAAGAAGAGCTTTACGACCCTTGGTTGATGCCGCGCGTGTCTTAATACTATCACATTCCGTAAAAGCTATTAGCAATACATGGGAACGATATGAGAAATTAGCGGAACTTGAACCCAATAACAAAGAGTTGTATTTAGCTTGCTCTTACGCCACAAAAGCCTTGGTAAAATTTAGAACACGACAAGGTTTGGCCAATCATGATTCAGGTAGGTTTATTCAACTAGATCAATTGAGCAAGCAAGAAAAAATGAAATTGAAGCGTACCTTTAAAGCTATTAAGGAAATACAAGAGTTAATCACGCTCCGTTTTAAAGTGACTAATATTTTAGGGTAATGGGATTATTTAAACGAACACCTAAAAACCTACCAGAATTTTGGAAAACTTATGAAAGCCTTTTCAAGGAAACTCAAAGTAAAAAATTTAATGACCTAATTTTTGTAGTCTTAGATACCGAAACAACAGGCTTTAGCTTTGAAGATGACCGGATCCTCTCCATTGGCGCGGTAAAAATTAAAAATGAGAGTATCTCTGTTCAAGAAGTATTCGATATCTATTTAGAGCAAGAAAAATTCAATAAAGAGACTGTCCACGTTCACGGACTTTTAAAAAACGGACAGCGAGAGTGTATTAGTGAAATTTTGGCACTTGAAAAGTTTTTAGCTTATGTTAGAGATGCTGTTATCGTGGCACACCATGCAGGTTTTGATATGGGAATGCTAAATACTGCTTTAGTAAGGCATGGTCTACCTAAACTAAAAAACATAGTCTTAGATACGGGAGTGATTTACAAGAAAACATTAATAACGTCTTACCTAGTTCAACCTAAATCTCATTACACCCTAGATGAGCTTGCGGAAAAATTCTCCATTTCTAGAAAAGACAGGCATACTGCTTTAGGCGACGCCTATATAACAGCCGTCGCCTTTTTAAAGATAATATCACGATTAAAGGAAAAGAAAAACTTCTCGCTTAAATATTTACTTAGATAAGTTTAAAGGCTCTCTAAATAACTTAAGACGTTTCTATTAATTCTATCATGAATATGAGTAGTATCAGCCTTTACAAATGGCTCTCCAGTTATATGTTCGTAAAGTTCAATATAACGTTCAGATACAGACTCAATGTATTCATCAGACATCTCAGGAACGGTTTGTCCCTCTAAACCTTGAAAGTCATTCGCAATCAACCATTGTCTTACAAACTCCTTCGATAATTGTTTTTGAGGCTCATTGGCATCTTGCCTAGCCTGATATCCGTCAGCATAAAAATATCTAGAAGAATCTGGAGTATGAATCTCATCGATCAAAACAATCTTTCCTTCTTTAGTTTTTCCGAATTCATACTTGGTATCTACCAAAATCAATCCTCTTTCAGCGGCAATTTCGGTTCCTCTTTGAAAAAGTGCATAAGTATACTTTTCAAGTAATTCATAATCTTCTGCTGAAACTATGCCTTTACTTAAAATATCGGCTTTGGAGATATCCTCATCATGATCACCCATTTCCGCTTTGGTAGCAGGAGTAATTATAGGACTTGGAAATTTGTCGTTCTCCTTCATACCCTCAGGCATGGCAACACCACATAACATTCTTTTGCCCAATTTGTATTCTCTAGCCGCATGCCCAGATAAATACCCACGAATAACCATTTCTATCTTAAAAGGCTCGCAGGCAACACCAACAGCAACATTTGGATCAGGAGTTGCAGTTAACCAGTTTGGAACAATATCTTCTGTAGAAGCCATCATTTGGGTTGCAATCTGATTTAAAATCTGTCCTTTGTATGGAATTCCCTTGGGCATCACCACATCAAAAGCAGATAACCTGTCAGTGGCCACCATGACCAACATATCGTTATCTAAAGTGTATACCGACCTTACTTTGCCTTTATAGACATTTTTCTGACCCGGGAAATTAAATTCAGTTTCGTAAATAGTATTCTTTGACATGTAAATTCTTAATTGTGGTGTTCTATAGTTTTATAAGCTTCAATAACTTTTTTCACAAGTTTATGACGGATTACATCTTTATCATCTAGATAAATAACCTCTATACCTGGCACATTATTTAAAATGAGCAGAGCCTCTTTTAAACCTGAAATTGTTCTTCTAGGCAAGTCAATTTGCCCTGGATCTCCCGTTATCAGGAATCTGGCATTTCTACCCATTCTAGTCAAAAACATTTTCATTTGTGCGTGGGTGGTATTCTGTGCCTCATCTAAAATAACAAAGGCGTTATCTAAAGTTCTACCACGCATAAATGCCATAGGAGCAATTTGTATGGTACCGTTTTCAATATAATGCACCAATTTTTCAGCGGGGATCATATCTCTAAGCGCATCATATAAAGGTTGCATGTAAGGATCTAGTTTTTCTTTTAAATCGCCAGGTAAAAAACCAAGATTCTCACCAGCCTCAACCGCCGGTCTCGTCAAGATAATTTTCTTTACCTGTTTCTCTTTCAATGCTTTTACCGCAAGTGCAACGCCAGTATAGGTTTTACCAGTACCTGCCGGACCAATGGCAAAAACCATATCGTTCTTTTTAGAGGCATCTACCAAACGACGTTGGTTTGCAGTCTGTGCTTTTATTAACCTGCCGCTTACACCATGAACCAATGTTTCTCCGCTATTCTTAGATGATTTAAGCTCATCATCTTCAGAACTTGTCAACACTCTTTCTATGCTGTTTTCGTCTAATTTGTTGTATTTAATGAAATGTTGCGTCAGCAAATCGAACCGCCTTTCAAACTCTTCCAAAAGTTCTTCATCCCCAAAGGCTTTGATCTTGTTGCCACGGGCAACAATTTTCAATTTAGGAAAGTATTTTTTTAATAAATCAATATGCTCATTTTGCTGCCCAAAAAACTCTCTTGGGCTAATTTCGGTAAGTTCTAGAATTATCTCGTTCAAACAGTCGGTTTTATAATGATTTATAGTTAGCGAAGATTAGTTTCTAATCGCTGTTTTTTGTTTAATTTTGTATATCAAATTTAAGCAAATTTTAAATTCGACTAACCAAAAACATATCAACATTGCTGTATGGCAATTATCACCCTCACAACAGATTTCGGATTAAAAGATCACTTTGTAGCTGTTTTAAAAGGCTCCATATACACAGAATTGCCCGATGCCAAAATTGTTGATATATCGCATGATATCATGCCTTTTAACATTCAAGAGTGTGCATATATTCTTTCTAACTCTTACAACAGTTTTCCTAAAGGAACTATTCATATTGTAGGTGTAGATTCTGAAGAAACACCAGAAAACAAGCACATTGTCGCTCTAATCAACGGACACTATTTTATTGGTGCAAACACTGGTGTCATTGGGCTCATCACTTCTGAAATGACTCCTGAAAAAGTATTTGAAATAAATTTACCTGATTCTATTGCCAACTCATTTCCCGTCTTAAATGTTTTTATACAAGTTGCCTGCCATATAGCTCGTGGCGGCACATTGGAATTAGTAGGCAAACCTTTTACCGAACTTAACGATTTAAGAGAATTTGCTCCTAGAATTGTAGAAGACGGCAAAAAAATTATTGGTAGCGTTATCTATATTGATAACTATGGAAATGTAATTACCAATATTCGTAAAAATTTGTTCGATGCCTACAGAAAAGGCAGGGACTATACCGTTTTGGCACGAAATCATAAAATAACAAAGATTCATAGAGCTTATAATGAATTTATAGATTACAGTCTAGAAAAGAACCAGCGCAAAAGTGCAGGTGACCTTTTGGCAATATTTAATTCATCCAATTATATTGAATTGGCCATTTACAAAAGTAATCTTACCACAGTAGGTGGTGCTTCTACATTATTAGGTTTAGATTATAGGGATACTATAATGATAGATTTTGAATAATAAAGCAAATATGATCACCTGAGAAATTAGGCTTATTTTTAAATTAATTAAGATCGGCAAAAGTTAATAACTAATAGACAAACACAAATATTATCATGTTAACTTATTAATAACTAGAAATATACACTACCTTGAGCAATAACAAACTGTTAATAAGTTTGTTTCCTTAAAAAGGGCAATTAAAATATCTTTGTTGGTAACGAAAACTGCCAACTAAAAAGGAGTTTAAACCTATTTCCCTTGAGAATTTCAGGAGAAATATCAATAAAAATTAAAGAATGAAATTTATAGTTTCAAGTACCTATTTGCTAAAACAACTTCAAATATTAGGAGGTGTAATCAACAACAGTAATACATTACCGATATTGGATAATTTTCTGTTCGATTTGCAGAAGGACAAACTGACCGTCTCAGCTTCCGATTTGGAAACCACTATGAGTTCAGTTATAAAAGTAGATTCTGACAACGAAGGTACTATAGCTGTACCGGCAAGATTGCTTTTAGAAACTTTAAAAACTTTTCCAGAACAACCTCTTACTTTTGTAGTAGAGGATAACAATACGGTAGAAATTAGCTCTAACCATGGTAAATATGCCCTTGCATATGCCGATGGAGCCGAATTTCCCAAAGCTGTAGAATTGACGAGTCCAAGTTCTACGACCTTGCTTGGCGATATTTTGGCAACGGCGATCAACAAAACAATTTTTGCTGCAGGTAATGACGATTTAAGACCTGTAATGAGCGGAGTTTTCTTTCAATTTTCTCCAGAGAACTTAACGTTTGTTGCTACAGACGCACATAAACTGGTTAAATATCAACGTACAGATGTTAGGGCTTCTCAGGTAGCGGAATTTATCATGCCTAAAAAACCTTTGACTTTGTTAAAAGGTATATTGGCAGGTAGCGAGTCTGATGTTCTTATTGAGTACAATGAAAGTAATGCGAAGTTTAGCTTTGACGAAACCGAACTGATCTGTAGACTTATTGATGGTAAATACCCCAATTACGAAGCGGTTATACCAAAAGAGAACCCGAACAAACTTACGATCGCTAGAAATCAGTTTTTAAGTTCAGTCAAAAGGGTTTCTATTTTCTCAAATAAGACGACACACCAAATACGTTTAAAAATAGCTGGGGCAGAATTGAATATTTCTGCAGAAGATCTAGATTACTCTAACAAGGCAGAAGAAAGGTTAACGTGTTCTTACCAAGGTGATGACATGCAAATTGGTTTTAACTCTAGATTCTTAACTGAAATGCTGAACAATTTAGGTTCAGATGAGGTTTCTTTAGAAATGAGTTTACCAAACCGTGCAGGTATTTTGACCCCAACAGATGGCTTAGACGAGGGTGAATTTGTAACCATGCTGGTAATGCCCGTAATGCTTAACGGTTAATACCAAATACTTATAAACTAAAAAGGGTCAGTTAAAAAACTGACCCTTTTTTTATTTTTATAATCTAATTAAGATATGAATCTTATAGTGCCAAAATAACTTGGTGACTCTCCATTACTAGCTTTTATAGCATTGACGGCCGGCATAACAATTGACAAAATACCTGCAAAGATCAATAACAATATTCCAAGCCCAAATAACAATATACCTGGAATACCAATTACCAAGTACAATATTAAAGATAACTGAAAATTGATAACAGATTTGCCATGCTCATCCATACCTATAACTGAATCTTTGGTAGTTAGCCAAATAACTAGCGGAACTATAAGTCCGCCAAAACCTGTTATAAAATCTAAATACTGAGACAAATGTGTAATGACCAACAAATTACGGTCTTCACGAACAACTACTGCGTTTTTATTTACTAGTTCCATTTTTGATTGATTTTAATGATGAATACTATAAATAAGACGCACAAACCCCATAAATGTTACAAAAATTAGAAATTATAATTTTCTATTTAATTTTGTACGCTTTTCTTTTTCCTTCATGATCTTCATTTGGCTCTTGGCAATTTTATCCTCGATTTTCTGAATATCCACTGGAGAAAGCGTTCCTTTTAATTTTCCTTTCTCGAGCTGAGCTCTTAATTTTGCTATTTGTTTTTCTTCTTTAGAAATAGATTTTGTTTTAGAACTAATTTGCTTTTTAAGCTTATCTTCTTTCTTTTTAGCAGCATCCTTTTTCTTTTGTCGAGCTGCTTCTTTTTTTTCTTTTTTAGCATCGGCCTTAGCCTCCTTTACATCTTTCTTCACCTGCTTCATTTCTTCCTCAACATCTACAATAACTTCCTTTTCATTTACAGGAGCGTCGTCTTGGGCTACAACTAAAGAACCCATTAACATAAATACTAACAATACAAATACTTTTCTCATTTTAAGATTACATTTTATAACATGCAAAATTACTATATAATTGAATACTGAAAACAAAAGGTGTTTAAATTAAGAAAACTACAACAGTTATAATTGATTATTTTTGCACGATGATTCAAACCGATACTATAATAGCATTAGCGACTCCAGCAGGCGCAGGAGCAATCGCAGTTATAAGACTTTCAGGCACAGATGCAATTACGATTGCTTCCAAGCATTTTGAATCCGTTTCAGGTAAAATTCTTGAAAACCAAAAAAGCCATACCATACACTTAGGTTATATTAAGGATGGAGAAAATATACTAGATCAAGCACTCGTTTCCATATTTAAAAATCCACATTCTTATACAGGAGAAAACGTAATAGAAATATCTTGTCACGGTTCACCATATATACAACAGCAAATTATTCAATTATTTCTTAGAAATGGTTGTAGAACCGCAGATGCAGGTGAGTTTACCCTAAGAGCCTTTTTAAATGGTAAGATGGATTTAAGTCAGGCAGAAGCTGTTGCCGATTTAATTTCTAGTGATAATGCCGCTAGTCATCAAATTGCCGTGCAACAAATGCGTGGCGGATTCAGTAACGAGATAAAACAATTGCGAACAGAGTTGCTGAACTTTGCTTCGTTAATAGAACTAGAACTCGATTTTTCTGAAGAAGATGTAGAATTTGCAGACCGTACTCAATTTAAGGAACTACTTACACGTATTCAAAAAGTATTGCAAGGTCTAATAGATTCTTTTGCAGTAGGAAATGTAATTAAAAATGGTATTCCAGTGGCTATTGTAGGCGAACCTAACGTAGGTAAATCTACCCTTTTAAATGCGTTTTTAAATGAAGAGCGCGCATTGGTATCTGATATTGCCGGAACAACCCGAGACACTATAGAAGATGAAATATCTATTGGCGGAATTGGTTTCAGATTCATAGATACCGCAGGAATTCGTGAGACCCAAGATGTTGTAGAAGGCATGGGAATTAAACGAACATTCGAAAAAATAGAACAGGCACAAGTAATTTTATTACTGGTTGATGGATCAAAGATTTTAGCTGACGATAAAAAACTAAAAAATATTGTCATCGATTTTGAGAAAATAAAAAATCAGAATCCGCTAAAACCTTTAGTATTGCTTGTAAATAAAGCCGACACCCTTTCTGAGGATGAAAAGAATAAAATTGGCACCTATTTAGATGATGTAAAATACCTATCTGCAAAAACCGGAGAAGGTGTAGAAGAATTACAAAATAGCCTTTTAGAATTTGTAAATACTGGAGCTCTACGCAATAATGAAACGATAGTTACCAATACCCGCCATTATAACTCCTTACTAAAAGCATTAGAAGAAATAGAAAAAGTTCAATTTGGAATGAAAGCAGAACTTTCAAGCGACCTTATGGCAATTGATGTTAAGGAAGCTCTATACCATTTAGGGGAAATCACAGGGCAAGTGACCAATGATGAGTTGTTGGGGAATATCTTCGCTAATTTTTGTATCGGAAAATAAACATGTTTTCCTTTAGTAGTATATTACTTTCTATTAATTGACTTTCAGTAACTTACATAAATTTATTTTGGATTTTATTATCTTTATATTGATGTTATTCATACTTTTATTACACCAAAAGTACATCTCCAAAATATTTATCAAATAGAAGGTGTACCAAAATACACCTCTATATGAAGATAACTCTAAAACAAAAAAAACTTAAAAGTGGTAAGTCAAGTCTTTATATAGAATATTATAAAGGGTCATCAATTGATTCCAATGGAAAGAAAATTCATAATAGAGATTTTGAGTATCTCAAACTTTATTTAATTGATAATCCAAATGGTTCAAAACAAAAAAAAGAAAATAAAGAAGTACTTGAACTAGCAAATAATATACTTAGCATAAGACAAGCCGACTATATTCAAGGAAAGCATAATCTTCGAAACAATCAAAAAAACAAACTTCTCTTCCTTGAATATTACAATCAATTAAAAGAAGAGAGATATGAAAGTAAGGGGAATTATGATAATTGGGATGCTGGATTAAAACATATAGAACGCTTCTGTCCTCCTAATTATACTTTAGGTGATATTAATGAACAATTCATTAAAGATTTTAAGAAATATTTATCCCAAGATGCCACAACAAAAAGCGGTACTCCCCTAGCACAAAATTCCAAGTATACCTATTTCAATAAATTTAGAGCTTCAATTCGACAAGCATTCAATGATGGATATTTAGAAAAGAATTTCATTAATAACGTAAAAGGATTTGATCAAGCAGAATCAACACGAGAATATTTAACACATTCCGAATTACAGGCTTTGGCGAAAGCTAAATGCAAATATCCAGTACTTAAGAATGCCTTTATATTTAGCTGTCTAACCGGATTAAGATGGAGTGACATTAATAAAATGACATGGAGTGAAGTAAGAGATGAGAACCAAGGCACAAGAATTATTTTCAGACAATTAAAAACTGATGGTTTAGAATATCTATACATATCTCCACAGGCTAGAGAATTAATGGGCAAAAGATCTGATGAAAGCGGAAGAGTATTTGTTGGTTTGAAGTATGGAGCTCATTTTAATGCCCAAATTCTGCGTTGGTGCATGAATGCCGGAATAACGAAACATATTACCTTCCATAGTGGAAGACATACTAATGCGGTATTACTTTTAGAAAATGGAGCTGATATATACACTGTCTCAAAAAGACTAGGTCACAAAGAACTACGAACTACAGAGATTTATGCCAAAATTGTTGATTCTAAAATGAAAGAAGCTGCCAACTTAATACCTGATTTAACGTTACAACTATGAAAAAAATATTTGACTTTACACTAACATCAGCATTAAGGATAAGCGATTATATTAATACATTGATTAAAAACACAAAAATTAAAATCACTCAATATCAATTGCATATTATTTACTTATTAATGGCTATAATCCTAATACTTGGACTAACTGCTATGCTATCAAATAATACTAGCAACTTACTTCTTACAATTTACTGTATAATACTATTTTTAAATTTACTTTTTGTGAGCGCTGCTATTTATGCCTTTGAAAATAACATTAAGGTTATTAAAACAGAGGGTATATGGATTACAACTAAAATAGTTGGAACTGAAAATCTAAATAATCATAAAAACTTAGATAAACCTACAATAGAGTTAAATGTTTCATCTGAAAATAATCAAGAAAAAGAGAAAATTCAAAAAATGATTGAATTCATAAAAAAACACAATTATTTTAGATCTGATAATCTTGATACTGATTTAAAAAATTTATTAGAGCTAAATTTTTATAAAATAAAAAAGTATTCAATTCATGCCACTTATAGTTCTCCCATAGTAACAGGAAGAATTTTATTTCAGTTATATGATTTAAACTATTTTACTGAAGAACAATTAAAAGAGGTATATAAATCCGAAAAAATTGCTATTCGAGGAACAAAATTGAAAGGCAATTATTCTGATCATAAATTTAAACTAATCACCAAAAATAATCTTTACAGCAATGATTTGGTTAACATACCTAAAAATTAAAAAAATAGCATCTAAAATCTATTGCTTAGTATAGTTTTTCATTGTTTACACATGCCAAAATACTGGCACCATTGACTTTCCCATACCTTTATTTCGAATTCATAAACAAAGGCAAGCGCTTGTCCATTCTTTAATCCTTATTAAAAAAGCAATGGATATTATTATTTTAAACGAAAGATTAAGTAGAATTGAAAAATTACTACTAGGAACTAAAAAGGTTTTAACTTTTGAAGAAGCATGCGATTACTCTGGCTACAAAAAGAGTTATATGTATAAGCTAACTTCTTCGAACCTCATAGAACATTCTAAACCCAACGGAAAATCTATTTTCTTTTCTAAAGATAAACTAGATACATGGCTTTTATCTAATAGAAGTAAATCAAGTTTAGATTTAGAAAAGGAAGCAAATAGCTATGTTTTAAAACATAAAAGATAGATATGAAAAAGGATGGATTTATAATTCAACCTAATCATATTTCAACTGCACGTTTTAATCTTTCAGCATTAGAAAAAAACATCATTTATATAATTGTAGATAAGCTGCAATTACGAATGACTATGAAAACTACTAATGAATTTACTGAACAAGAGGTCAAGATTCTAATTAAGACAATAGAAAAAAACAACAATTACTCTAGAGTCAAAAATGCAGTTAAATCATTAGGTTCAAAACACGTTGAATTTGAAATTAATATACCAGGAACGAATAAGATAAAAAAAACCTTAACCGTTCTGACAAGTGGCTATGACTATATACCATATTCAGGAGAAATTGCTTTTAAAATTCCCTCTTCTGCCTGTATATTTTTCTGCTACATAGGTGGTGGGTTCACAGCTTTTCAAAAATGTATTGCTATAAGCTTGAACTCCATTTTTTCAAAACACATGTATGAATTATGTTGTAGATGGAAAGATAGAGGTGGGTATACTTGTACAATAGAAGATTTAAGATCTTACCTATTAATAGAAAATAAATATTTACAATTAGCCCATCTTAGAAACAAAGTTTTAAATACCGCACTAAAGGAGTTAAAGCTAAAGGGAGATTACTATTTCACTTATCAGCTTATTAAAAAGAATAGCAGAAAGTTTACGGATATCAATTTCAAAATACATAAGAACACCCTAAATCAAGAGCATACTTTCTTAGGTGTTGATGAGTCGAAATATAATTATACCTATAGATTTTTATGTGTTTTTTACCCCAATTATTTAGATGATAAGGCACTAAGGTATATTGAAGAAATCTCAAACAATGGTAGTCTAAATTTTGCCTTTCAGCGTTTTAAAAACTTGGATAAAGAATATACATCCGGAGTTAAAACCAAGAAAGATATACGCAACTTACTAGACTACGTCATCCTACCTGAATATAATGTCAAAAAACGTCCTGTAAAAACAAAATCACACCTATCATAATCTAAGTGTGATATCATTGAATGTTTAGTAGAAAAGTGTGATTTACTTTAGTCATAAGGTGTGATTACAAAAATAAATCTTAGTCGAAAGGTGTGATTTAAATCCCCTAACTCCTTTAAAATAAGCGAACGAAAGCACATACAATAAGTAAACCTATAATTTATAATACAAGTTAAAGAAACTTAAAAAAAATGCAGATGAAAGAAAAAAGAATAACGTGCAGAAGCGCCCGAAATTTTTGTCTAGTGAAAATACTAGAAAATTTAGGTCACTTCCCCACAAGAAAAACGGAAAAAGAAGCTTGGTTTCTAAGTCCTTTCAGGTCAGAAACCCAAGCCTCTTTTAAGATATCTCTGGCGCTCAATCGATGGTACGACCATGGAATGGGAAAAGGAGGAAATAGCATTGATTTTTTATCACTGCTTTTAAACTTTTCGGTAAAAGAAGTTTTAACATATTTAAGCAACGACTTAGCTTTTTCTTTTCATCAGCCGCCGCTCAAAATAAAAGAAACGAAAAAAACCCAAATCCTAACAACTAAAACTATTAGTCACCCTGCTCTTTTAACCTATTTGAAAAATAGAAAAGTCTCTATAGAAATAAGCAGACAATATCTAAAAGAAGTAACATTTGAACAAAGCAACAAATCGCTATTTGCTTTAGGACTTGAAAATCATTTAGGAGGCTGGGAGCTTCGTAACAAGTTTCAGAAAACATCTAGCTCGCCCAAATCTTATTCGTGGTTTAAAAGAGATAAAAAACGACTCATTCTAACTGAAGGCATGTTTGATTTTCTTTCAATTGCAACTATTAATCCAACTTTAGTTAGTGAATCAGATATTTTGATTCTAAACTCCATAGCATTTCTCTCTGATATCGAACCCTTACTTTCTAATTATGATAAAGTAAGATTGTATTTGGATAATGATAATGCCGGTAATTCAACAACTGAAATTTTAAAGCATCAATTTAATACTACAGTTGATTGTAGACATGAGTATAAAGGCTACAAAGATTTAAACGAAAAAATAATAGCATGGAATTAGGAAGAGGATTTGACCCAAGAAATAGAGGTCCAAAAAGAGAACGCAATTTAAAGCTGGAACGTAAACTCGAACGGACAAAGAAGTTAGAACGAAAGTTACAAAGAGAAGGAGATACGAGAAACAAAGAAATGCATACCATCCATCTTTCACATGATTTGCTATTGGAACAGGATAGTTTGACTTTAAAGATAGAACCAGACTTTGGAAAACAGAATGAATCGGCGGGAAGTAACTCAAGATGGGTGTCTGTGGACACAATCTTGACTACTCCCGATGGTCGCAGTTCAAAAAAACAAGTAAACATAAAGGACGAAATCATAAAATTTAGATGTACAACCTATGAGAAAAAACTGCTCATAATTAAAGCTAAAACAACAGGTTTAACCTTAAGTGAATATTTCAGACGTGTAGCTTTTGAACAAAAAATAGTGGAGAGACTAACTGATACGGAAATTGAAATTTACCAGATGCTTGTAAAATATCACAACAACTTTAAAATGATAAGTAATTCATTTAAGAAGAAAGACGCTAAGCTAACACAAGAAATATTAGAGGTAGCTAAAGGTATAAAAGAACAATTAAAAAAGTTTGACCCATGATAGGTAAAGGAAAAGCAATCTCACACACAAGCGCATCAATTGCTTATGGATGGGACCAAGAGAAAAATGCAGAAATAGTTTTTAAACAACATTTAGTGGGAGAAAACCCAAATGAAATTACTAAAGAATTTGAATTGGTTCAGGCTCAAAATTACCATTGTAAAAACAACACTTTTTCATTTGTAATCAGTCCAACTATTGAAGATGGAAGAAAGTTAAAAAACAAAGACTTAAATACCATTTGCAAAAAATTTATGAACGAATTACATCTTAAGGAAAGACAAGCAATAGCGTTTGTTCATCGTGACAAAATTACACACATCCATTTGTATATTAATCGTATTGATTTTAAGGGAGTGGCTTTCAATGATAGGCTTATAGGTGTTCGTAGTCAAAGAGCAGCTGAAGCGGTTGCCGAGAAAATGCAATTAAAAACTGTAAGGCAAGTACAATTTGAAAAAGAGTTTAACCTTAAGGAATTACGCCAAGAAGTACAAAGAAGACATAATCTGACATTAAAACAATTTAAACCAAAATCATTTGAACAATACATAGATGCTATGGCAAGAAATGGAGTTAAAGTAATTCCCTCAATTAATAAAGCTAACAAGCTACAAGGTTTTAGGTTCGAATATAACGGTCAAAATCTAAAAGGAAGTGAAATACATAGAACAATGACAGGATCAAATATTGGCAAAGAAATAGCTCAGAATACTGGGGTAGAAAAATTCATTAAACAAAGTAAAAACTTAAACCTAATGGGAAAAACTGTAGAGATGTCAACCAATATGTTATTAAGTATAGCTAAAACAACTATTAAAAAAACGATAACCCAAGGAATTGGATACTAAAACTAAACACATGACAAAAATTGAACAATTAGCTGCACTATTAGTGGCAGAGTTAAAGGAATTTGAAAAAGGTATTTCTAAGTTAGAAAGTTTAGAAACCAAAATCAGTGACACTAAGGTAGAGTTAAATTTAAAAGAACTAAAACCTTTGTTAGAGGCTCATGAGCAATCATTAAACTTAAGCAAAAAGCATCAAGACTCTTACCTAGACCGTTTACAATCAATAGTTAAAAATGCTAGTTTCTATCCTAAATGGGCAATCATTAGTTTCATGAGTATGATTCTAATATGTTGTTTAATATCGTTTTATGCTTACACAGTTAAAATAGAAACAACTAAAAAAGAAAAGATAGCATACATTAAAGGTGAAAAGACAGCGACGGAGTATATAAATCTCTATTTAAGTGAGAACCCAAAGGCTCTGGAACAATATAAAAAATGGGCAGAATCCAAATAACTTTCCTCATAGCCAAGTTGGTGCGCCCTATCCGGTTTTTGCTTTACGTTTATCTACCGGAACACTACAAAAACCGGACAGGATCCTCGCGCAGTTAAGTTATGGTAAGATTTGGGGTGAAATTACATATTAAAAAATAAAACCAACAAGCCTTATCATTACTCACTTTTTGTACTAGTTAAATTATAGGATAAAGAAAAGAAATAACCTAGTTTAGGAAAAACCTTTAATGTTGAAGGATTTACTGGCAATGAGGATGTTTCGTATTCTTCACCTAGTAAATAATTTTTGTCTAAAATATTAGAAGATTTCATAGAGAGACCACTAGTAAATATTAAACGATTTTTTTTACCGAAAATTAAAGAACCACCTAAGTGGTATATTAAACCATCGAATTCATCATTAGTACTAATACCTGGAGAAAAAGCTAACTTAATATTACCTGTACCTCGGCTATAAATATGCATAAATGCACCTAATGACAATAATGCTCTAGAACCTGCATCCTTTTTACGAATAATAGAATTAGAATCATCAACCATATGATTTTCATATTCGTTCCCTATAAAATCACCATTTCCGCCATTGATCATGACTCCAGTACTAAAGTCAATTTTCAATCCTTTTTTAGTCCAATATTCTCTTTTTACAGTAATATTCTTAGGAGCATTACATGTAATTTCCGCGTCAGTAGATATTTTTAATTCTATTGTTGTAAGGTCTTTTACTGCCTTAAAAGGTAAAATATAAGTAAAGTTACTGTCTGTAAAAGTCTTTCTGGAATTCATAATACCATATATTTTCTTGAATAAATCTTCATTATTTATAACAGATAAAAATGCATCTACTTCAGTTTTATAATGATCAATTTCATTTTTATATTCTTCCCATTTTGATTTTTCAGCATTTAAATTTTTAATTTTTCTTTTATTTAGATCATTTAGGTTTTTATCCTTAGTTAACAACTCCAATTGTTCATTAATTGTGTCTAAATTAACGTCTGCTTCCTTAACCATTTCTTTCTTCACTTCTTTAAAGTGTTCATTAAAGCTACTAGCTTTATCCTTTGAAATAATAATATTTGAAATGACGTAATCGGTTAAATAATTTTCTATTGTATTAGCAGAGTCAGCTTGCACCTTAAATTGATTAAAATCAACTTTAATTTTATCTAAAATTGTATAAAGGGTGTCTTCGCAGTTCTTCTTATGATAATCAAGCATTTCTGAAATTGAAGTGAGTGACTTGATTTGTAAAAAAGTTTTTTTGAATAATTCTATTGTAATATCCAAACTGTCTTTACTTTTGATATTATTTTGTCCATCTATTGAATCTGGAGATTCTGGCATTGAAAAATTCACATAAGATGGTAAACTAAAATCACTAAATATTTCTGGTTGTTCTGTAAATAGGTTTTCTTCTTTAATAGATTCCGATACCTTAAAAATGTTTTGATTTATATTTTTAATTTTAATAATATAAACTTCATCTTTTACTAAGTGGCAATTATTATTTTTACCTATTTCTTCGGCTAAACTATCAGTTTCTGACAAGTATAAATTATGAAAATTAATTTCTAAATCTTTTGGACAGCTTTGTGACTGTCCTCTCAAAATTGCAGAAAACAGTATCAGGGTAAACAAAATTTGATAAGTGGTAGTTTTCATTAGTTGGTTCTTTAGTTATAGTTAATTCCAATGTTTATTTTATCCTTTTCCGAAAGCTCTGAAACCATAGGGATAGATATATTGTTATGAGTAAGTTTTGCTGGAATAGGATATGTCATAATAGATAAAGAATCAAATACTGAATATTTTACATCTATTATATCATTAATTACCTGTTCATCTACTTCAAAACTTTCTAAGCCATATTCTTCTTTAAAATAAATATAAGTCTCAGGAATTTTCCAAACTATAGGATTATTAGGATTATTCATTTCATGAAGAAGCCCTAAAGCATGACCAAACTCATGCAGCACGATGGATTTTAATTTTATATTATTTTTTTCATTATTCAAATCTCCCAAGGACATTGTAGATTTTCCCATTTCTTTTTCTGCATCATTCCCAATTTCTGACACATATCCTTTTCTTGAACTAAATGAAATTCTTATATCCGATTTACCTATATCCTCAGTTGATACAAATTTTATATTTGAATACTCTGACCATTCATTGGCAATTTCAACTACATCATCAATTGTTTCTTGGGTTATATGATCATCCATAAAATAAATTTCTAATTTTTTTTGTGTCCACATTTTACTTCTATCGATTACGAATTGAGATGTAGTCGAATCCTTACTCATTGGGTTCACAAGCGTTTTAGGAACACCGCATGGAAAATCATAAACAACTTTCGTAGCATTTTGATGATTTGTAATATAAACCACGAAGGATAGCAGAATTATAAAACAAATAATAATGAGATACCCCCTTCTAGAAGTCATAGTTTTTTAGATAAAATATCGAGGGGGAGAAGTGAAAAAAAATATTATACTTTTATTTCACTAAATGAAATTACAAAATCTATTGCAAAAATAAAATACTATTATGGATATAATGAACTATAAATCAATTGGTAACAAAAGCTCGTAAGTTTGAAGATAATATATAACTTGAGATATACTTTTATAATCTTATTTATTTATGATAATTCCCAATTCAATTAAAATATCACGTTTCATTCTACTTAATGGTCTTTTTTCAAATTTCTTCTCACTAATTTCCGTTCCAAATGCAAGTCTATAAATTTGCTCATTTGTCAGTTGATTTGTTCCCTTAAAAAAATCTTTCAAATTTGTCAAATAAGTTAAAGAATATGCATTCTTAATTTTTACTAAATCATCAATTTCATCTAAATGTGTTTCATAAATTTCTTTAAATTTAAAAAAATTAGCGGTGTTTTTAGATCTTGAATTTTTATCATCACCAACATTTTTTATAGCAAACTCATATTTTCCAATTGCATTCAACTTATAACTAAATTGAAAATTTATATCCTTATCTACATAAGGATGTATATGTTCATCCAATGTCATAACAATAGAACTTTTTAAAGAACTATTACAAACCGTACATGAGGGAATTAAATTATAAAAAGAAAGACCTAATAGAGGATTTTTACTTTGCGGAAACCAATGATCAAAAGTTGGTCTAGTTAATTTTATTACTTCACCATCATTATTCTTATTAATGACAGTTTTAGTGTATAATCTATTACAATATACACAGGTATTTATATTCAAATTTTGAGCTAATTTGTATGCATCATAATTACTATTTCTAGTTGTAAAAGCATTATAATCTATAATCCTTAATATTTCCTCGAAATATTTTGAGTAAACTATTCTAATACGATTATTAAAATGTTTTGTTTTTCTTTTTTCTTTTAAATAAGTTTCAAAATCAGGTTTAAGATCAAATAATTTTTTTTGAATTTTTACTAGAACCAATGGTTCACCAGTTAATATTTCGTGTAAATTCTTTCTTATAAATTTCTGTAAAAAAGGATTTTTACTTTCATTAATTTTGCCAGTTAAAAGAGGGGATAATTTTTTCTTATGTTCCTCTAATGCATTTTTTATGTGTATCTGTTCTGAATCTATAAACTGCATTAATCCTGAATTAACTTATTTAATCTTTCTATTTCATTTTTAATCATTTCATTAAACTCAACTTTACCTTCGTGTAACTCAGATAACATTTGAATTAGCTTAACTCTTAACACACGCTCTCCTATAAATTCTATAACCTTTTTATAATGTTTGTAATTTTTATAGAAGACATCATCTTTAATCAGTACTTGTTTCCTTTTTAACTCTATATGTTTATTTATCCAATCTATTGTTTCGTTAATTTTCTCTTTCGCAAATTCACCCATAAAACCTTTGTCTAAAAAGAAATCGTTAGCTAATAAGTCATGAATGTTTGCTCCAAATGTGTGTTCTGATACTTCTGTACTGTGCCCTCTAGTTAATCTTAACACGTTAGTTGATGGTATATCTGACAGCACAAAAGGAGAATGAGTCGCTATCAATATATTAATCGAATCTATATTTCTCTCTAAATTAGCACTTAGTTGTCCGATTCCTTTTAAAAGTCTATTTACAAAATTTCTTTGCATCTCTGGGTGAAAATACAATTCAATCTCATCTAGTAAAATATTTATTTTTGAATATTTTTTTAAAACTGAACCATTTTTAATAGAAGATAAATTTCGTAGATGATAAATAATAGTATGAATAGAGTATATCTGCTGTTTTTCACCTGAGCTTAATTTTTCAAAAGTATCATTCTGGTCATTAGAAAAATGAAGGTCATAATCAAATATTGGCGGCGGCAGAAACTCAATCTGACTAATAGTCTCTTTGGTTTGATGCGAATAGATATCAGTAATCAATCTATTTTTCACATTTACAATTTCTATTATAATATTTGGATCTTTCTCAAATGAGAATGCATCCAAACCCCTTCCATACAAATTCTCGGTAATGTCTGGGTTTTTTTCTTCACATTTGGTTTTTAAATAATTTTTATACCGAATAAAGTTAATTGCTTGTTTTAATTTAAAAGTAATATGACTATCATAATTTTTTATACTTATTAATTTAGTTTCGTAGTTATCATCGTGAAAAATACTTGGGTAATTTTGAAGTATTCGGTCAACTTTATAAATAATATAACCATATGCTTCTTTTTCAATCCATGAGCAATCGGAAAATTTTTTTAAACTAAAAATCTTTTGAATAATTTTTATTCGATACTCTGACTCTTTATTAATATTATTATATGGACCATCAATTAAAGATAAATCCATATTTAAGGATTCCCTACCCTTTATAACGGTTTGCAAATTTTTAAATTTATATTTAAAAACAATTTTTTTTACACTTTTATCATTAAATAATGGATCCCTACTCTCAGAATTTTTAAGAATCTCCAGACTATTAACTAAAAGTCTGGACTTTTGAAGGTCTCTTTCATTACCAACATCTATAGTACCCTGATTTCTTTTTGGATTCATTACCAATGGAGTTTGATATCCATCATTTTTATGAAAAATACTTTCTAGCCATAGTCCAGTGTCGAGAGTATTCAAAGAATGAATTGAATAATTCAAGGATATGCTATAAAACGGCAATAAATCCCCATTATCCGGTATAAAATATCCATCTTCTAATCTCTCTAATTTACACCAATCAATATCTTCTTTATTCTTTGTATCTAGAATGAGTTTATAAATCTTTAATCTATATTTATAGAAAACTTCTAAATGAACTCTTTCCTCTATAAAATATTTTAATCCTTGAAAAAAATTATAAGTGTTTCTATCACTATGCCCTTCAAGTAAATTAGAATTTTTTTCTATAATATCATTAAAAGAATATTGAGAGTTGAAAGAGATACTCTCATCTTCAATCTTCTTTTTATGCTTTAAAAGATTTTTATAGTCTATCAAATAAACAGTTAAGTAGAACAAATCTAAAACTGTACTTTTTCCACTACCATTTTTACCAACAATCGCAGATATGTTTATATTTAATCTATCTATAGAGTATAAATCTAATTCTTGGTCTAATTCTAAGTTTTGAATTTTAAACACCTTAGAATTTAAGTTTTTATTAAAACTTAAAATTTCAACACCAGCCTCATCTAAAAAGGTATAGTTTTGGTAAAATTTATAGATTTCCCCAGCATTTAAATTCTTTTTGAATTGAGTACTGCACCCGTCTAAAGGACGTATCCCTAATAATTTGAATTCACTCATTTGTTATAACTATTAAAACATACTGATAATAAATTTGTGGAATATCCCTTTAAACAACCAACCAATTTATCTTTCCTTTTAAATTACATATTCAAATTATTCAATCAATTTAAATAAGGTTACTTACCAGATTTTTAATATAATTTTATTAATATTAAATCTAAGTTTTCAGTAACGGTAAATCTGAATCTTCAGCTATATCATTATTCCAAATTGAATCATATTCTTTTCTATTCAATGGTTTATAATCATTACTTATAAACTTCATAATGATTTTAATAGTGTTTTCTATTTTAAATTGTTCTTTTGGTTCATTAAACTGTAATGACCTCAGAAAAGATAACAGATTCTTAACACCGTCTCTTTTGAATTCTGCAAAGGCTTCTGCCGGATTTAGATTAGCAATTAACTTTTTGTAAGCCTTTTTAGAAGCAAAAATCTGAACCAAAAAATCATTTGGCTGATAACCCATTACTTCGGCATCTGAATGATTAGCTCTATCTGAAATCATGATAAATAAATAAGTATTATAATACAAATCGAATTTATTTATTATTTCTTTCTTTATAATATCATTCGCTGTAAAAGGTCTCAAGACTTTGTTATCAATAATTTTCTCCACCATAAAATGATATGCTCTAATAACATCATCTACCTCATATTCTTTATCAATAAAAGCCTTTAGCTTAGCAAACTGTAAATATTTTATCTCTTCAGGGGTGAAAAAATTATTTTCATAATTTATAATACTAGCTGGATTTTTTTCTCGATGTTCCTCTCTTTTAATATTTACATTAATATCCGATAAAATTTCATCTAAGTATCCGACATCGCATTTCACAAGTACTTCCTTAATAAATTCAATGAATAACTTTCTCTTTTTTAAATAAAAATGCTCTAATCCATAAAGTAAAATTTCCAATACCTGATCGTCATCATTATTAACCCCAAATGACATAAACATGTTTAGGGACAACACTACATCTTCAAACTGGCCTTTCGATGAAACTTGATTTTTGAAAATAAAATATTTGAGCTCATTCTGAATTGTAAACTCTTTTTTGGAGGGGTCTTCCCCTATTTCTTTAATTAGAACATGCAATTCAGCTTGTTCAAAAGCCTTACGAATTTGAGATATAGTTATATTACCCGAAGCAATATCATTTCTAATATATAAATCAGTGTGATATACTTTGGAGATACTATTTTGGTTTTCTTTATAAAATGCCAAACTACTTTTCCCAAATAATCTACACAATGCAGCATTAATGACTTTAAAATGCTGTTCGTAATTTGATTCTTTTAAAATTGTTTTTACTTGATTTTTTGCTTGATCATCATATAACCAAACATCATAACTAAATTTAAAACCTTCTATAATTTCACCTGATTCCCAATTAATCTTACCACGGCTAAATATAGAAACCATCTTATTTAAGATTAAATCCTGCACAAATCTATATTTATAGGTCAAAAGTTTGAGTAAAATATACTCTACATGAATTATATCATTTTCAGATTCTAGAAAGCTAGCATTAAATTTAAATTCATTAATAAATCGTTTTATGTCCCTGAAAGAATCTAGAAAATCAACAAATTTTAATTCATAATCTGTACAAGCTTCACCTACGAATAAATCTAAATTAATGTCTACGGGATAGGATTTACCACTTTTATTAAACAAAGATTTAAAACCATCATTAAACCCCGTTATATCTAAATCATTTAATTCTTTCTCTGGGTAAATTTCATCTACCTTACTTAAAAGCATTTGAGTAATCTGATTCTCATCAAAAGGCAATAAGTTTATTTCGACATTAAAAACTTTATCTAAGTAATTTTCCTTTTCCTTTTTAATTGTATCAACAAGATATTTTCTGTCATATCCTACAATGAATATCAAATTATTAAAATCTGAAAGTGTACGTATCAATTTAAGTGTATGCAAAATCTCTTCTTGCTCCAATCTATCCATATCATCTAATAAAACGATGATTTGTCTATCAATTTTGGCAATTGCATGATTTATAGATTGAAAATATTTTTCAAGGGTATCTATGCCATTTAAAGCATCCCTACCTAAATTAATTAATTTACTTACTTCAGTGGACGGTAAATGAAGAATAGAATCAACATATCCTTTAAATTCAGAATCTAATTCTCCCGAATATGGTTTTAAAGAGTTATTTAATTCCTCAAAGAAATTTTCAATTATTGAATTGACACCTTTATTCTTCCAGACTCTATACCAAAATACAACTGCTTCAGGATTCTTTTTTGAATAATCAGATTTAAATTTATTGAGAAAACTGCTTTTACCATATCCCCATATGGCGTTGATTCCAATTGAAAAAGCAACTTCTGGTTTGAAATCATGTACAGTATTGATAAGTTTTTGTAGAATTTTCTCATTAGTCAAGTCACTATTTTCGAATACCGTGTCTTCCAGGAAAAAAGAATCCTCTGAGTTAACTGTTGGTACTTTTTTATTAACTCGATATAAATTCCAAACAAACAATACCGCCAAAATTATAATTAGGTCAGCATAGAGTACAATACCCAAGATAGATTCAAAATAAATATCTTTAGTTTCGAATATCCTTAAATAGAGATAGAAAACAACTATAATTAAAATAATTAATGTGTTATTCTTATTAGGTATATACTCTTTGTTAAATGCAATTAGTGAGATGGCTATTGTGATGAAACCTATTACTAGATAACCAATATAGAATGCAGGAGTAGTAAAATCTATATAATCACCTAACCCAACAAGTACATCAATTATAACATTTTTAAAAACCAGCAAAATTGCAATTGAAGCGAATAGTATTGTATAGAATCTAGTGTCGTAATTTTTCATATCATTTATAAGATTCTCTTTCCTCCGCAACCATACCCAACTCTTGCTCTGCCTCACCAACAGTAACCTGCCCATTCATTAACATAGGTAATAACCAATCTCTAAGTTCTGAGAGTTTTTGGTTTTCTTTTGAATTTACAACTATCCTTTCATGAAAAGGATCAGCGATTTTCTTGAATTGTTCTAAGACATCTTTATTAGGAATACAAAGTTTCAAATTGAATAAATCATTTTTTGTGATTGAGCCAAATGTTGTTCCTGAAGAATTTCTTCTATCAAAAATTTGTTTGAAATATTCCATCTGACTCCATAAAAAAGAAATCGACCCTTCTTTTTCTCTTAACGCAGCTAAACCACGTCCAATACAACAGTTTTCCATTGCTTGATTTAAAGTACCAACAGGTGCTCTTACAGAAAGTAAAATATCATTTTCTTCTGCCATTCGAGATGGCTCTGTGGTATATTTTCTAACTGTAGGAAATCTTGAACCAAAATCTGTAGAACCTTGATAAAACACCGTCCCTTCACCATTTTCATTATATGAACTACCAGAAGGTGATTGTCCCATAGTAATATTAGCTATATCTGTAAGCACTCCATCTTCCCAACCCTTAGGAATCTGACGTTTCAAGGCTTCATTAAAAACCATTTTACCACCAGACGATTTATAAGGTCTACCATTCGCATCTGGTTTACCCTGAGCGAAATCGAAGGGAAAATCGAACTGTACAAACCAATAATCGTAAAGCGTTTTTGCCATCGCTTCTAATTCTTGGTTAATTTTATTATTGACTTCTATTTTGGCGTCTAAATCGGAAAGGACTTTGGCTATTATTTTTCTTTCAATTTTAGTTGGAGGCATTATCAAATCAAAATCATTAATAACATCTTTATTTACTGAATCATATGTAGTTCCTCCTCCTTGTCGAATTAAATTTTGGATGTTGTATTTTAAGCAATAAAACAAAAACTGATTATTACCGTCTTTAGCATTAATACTAGCAACTCCTCGACCAATACAAACTTTTTCTTTTGCAAAATTCAAATCACCAACTGGTGCTCTCACACTCATTAAAATCTCGCCTTTTTCAGCCGTTTTTGTAACTTTGGTTGTATAAGTATCAATTGTCGGATATAGCAGTCCAAATGTTCTATTTCCCTGTAAAAAAGGCAAACCTTTACTAAAAGAATAAAATTCAGATTTAGGTGATTGCCCAGGATTAACTGTAGCAAAATCTTTAAATTTCACTAATAAATCTTTATTCATATTTCAAACCTTTCAAATTATTCTGAATCTCCTTTTCCAAACTTTTAGATTCCGCAAATAAATTTTCTAAATTACTTTCAAACCCTTTTATTTTAGTAGAAAACTCCTCCGCTGTAATATCTAGATATTCAATTTTAACTTCAAAATATTGACCTGCGCTTAAACTGTAGTTCTTAGCTTTAATTTCATCATAAGAAACAACTACAGAGAAATCATCTTTAGGATCCTTCGCATTAAACACATCAATAATTTGTTGTTCCTCTTCTGGACTTAAAACTGTTTTTTGGTTTCCATCACTATCTTTTACCTTACTACCTAAATTAGAAGCATCCACCAACACTAAATCTTTAGTATTGGTTTTATCTAAAAACAAAATACTTACATTGGTTCCTGTGGTGGCAAAAATATTGGAAGGCATAGATACAACACCTGATAGCATTTTACTTTCTACCAGTTTTTGTCTAATTTTTTTATCGATACCAGATTGTGCGGTTATAAAACCTGTTGGTACGACGATGGCTGCTTTACCTTTTTCTGTTAAGCTGTGCATAATGTGTTGTATAAACAGCAAGTAAATAGCCATAGAATCTTTCTTGCTTTTAGGAATATTGGGTATGCCTGCAAAAAAGCGTTCTTTATTGGCTTTACTGTCTAAATCTGCGCTGTAATCGCTAAAATCTAGCTTAAATGGTGGATTGGATACTATATAATCAAACTGTTCTAATTGTCCATTGTCTTGTTTGTGATACGGACTTAAAATGGTATTGCCTTGTATGATGTTTTGTATTGAATGTACCAGATTGTTTAAAATAAGATTTAAGCGCAATAAGGCAGACGATTTTTGCGATATGTCTTGCGAGTAAATGGTACACTTATCTTCGCCAATGGCGTGTGCAATATTCATTAACAAGGTTCCCGATCCTGCACTTGGGTCGTAACAAGTGACGTTGTTTATATCATCTCCAGTGACCAAACAGGCAGCCATAATTTTTGCTACGGCGTGTGGTGTAAAATATTCGGCATATTTACCACCACTATTGGTGTTGTAATCTTTAATTAAATACTCGAAAATAGTGGCGAAAAAGTCAAACTTTTGGGTGAAGATATGTTCAAAACTAAAGGCTACTAATTTGTTCACCAAAGCTTTACAAAATGCATCTCTATTATCAGAAACATATTTACTTAGATTTTCAAACAAAACAATCTTTTCGCCCCCTTGTGTTAGTACAGAAAATATATCACTATTATTTTTTGCAACATCTAATAAGGTCTGGTCAAAAATCTCAGCAAATTTGGGTTGATTTTGTTGCTCAAATAAACGGGACAAGAAGTTTTGTGGAGCAATACGTGCCGTATTCTCACTTATTTGCATTCCCAGTAGTTCTAACTCATCATCAGAATATTTTTTAAGAGCTTCATCAAAATCCGCTGCTTCTGCCAAGTTTGGCTCTAATTGTTTTAATTCATATACATATTTGTCATTTAAGAACTTGTATAAAAATACTTGGGTGATAATCTTAAATTCGTTTCCGTCATTTCCTAAACCATATTGTGCACAAACGCTTTTAAGGTCGTCTATAAGTGCTTTGGTTTGGGTTTCAAATTGCGCTGTACTTGTCATTATATGATTTGTCTATTTTTTATTTACTACTATTTCTATTCAATACACTAATTACCAAACGAGTTACGGTTTGCATTTCTTCTGGCTTACTAGAAGCAATAAACAATGTTAAACTCGCCAAGGTATCATTACTGATAATGGGTTCTTGTTGGTTATTGAAAAGCATATTATTTTGTTGAAGAAACTTAAGAAAACAAGCTGCTGCAATACGCTTATTTCCATCTACAAAAGAATGATTCTTTACTACCAGATATAACAGCATTGCAGCTTTTTCCTCTAATGTGGCGTAAAAGTCGGTATCTCCGAATCCTTTTTCTATTTGTGCAATTGAGCTTTCAAAGCTTTTATCTTTTTCCTTGCCAAAAACTGCGCTATCAAATTCTGATACCATTTCGTTGATCAGTTCTTGATATGCTTCTAAACTAGGGTAATCTACTTCTTTCGTAGTTATCCCTTTAGCGTCTAATTGTTCATGATCATAGTCATCAAGCAAGCTTAAACCTTTGCGAAAGGTTTCTAACATTGCAGCATCTGAGGTTTGCTCTTCAATTGCTTTAGCTACGGTTCTGCTTAAAATCTGAATTCCGTCTTTTAATAGCTTTACTTCTTGTTCTTTTTGTGCTAAACGCTTTTCATCGATAGCATAACCCTGAACTAAATAATTTTTTAAGACTTGATTTGCCCAAATACGAAATTGTGTTCCTTGTTTTGACTTTACTCTGTAACCTACAGATATGATTACATCTAAATTATAATACTTAACGTTTTTAGATTGTGTTTTACCTTTAATTGCACCATGTTTAGTGGTGTGTCGGAAATCCCGACATACCATATCTTCAATTAATTCTCCTTCTTTAAAAACATTATTAATATGTTCTGTTATGGTAGTTCTTCCTTTATTAAAAAGCTCCGCCATTTGCGCTTGTGTAAGCCAAACAGTTTCTTCCTCAAATTGTACATTAATTTGAGTAGAGCCATCTAAGGCTTGATAAATTTCTATTTGGTTTTTTATTTCCATACATTTTCAACTATCGCAAAATATGCGACAGTTACTTTCTAATAGTTTTTAAGCAACGTAACCGTTGTATTCATTCATGTACTCACGTACTATAATACTATTTATACGTTTAACATCTGTAGTATTAATAGCTATATTTTGTTCCGTTTTAAACTGATTAACCACCAAGCGCATAACCATACGCTCCACATAACTCTCATTCTCTAAAATTTTAGAATTCTGTGTAATCTCTTTATCTACTGCGGCCTTTAAACCTATTAAAGCATCGAACAATTTACGTTCACTATCTGTCAATGGGTCTTTTTCCATTAGGCGTTTGTGAATACGGGCATATTTAGAATCGTACTCATACTTAGCCCTTAATAACTGATTTTCACGCTCAAGTCGTTTGGCTTCATCATAAATAGCATTTAAAGCTTTAATATTAGCTTCCATTTCCTCTTTAGAGACTTCACTAAGATTTTTCTTTTTAAATAATCGCTCTAATTCTTCTTTTAAAGAAACAAAAATCGGATCTTTTTGGTCAAAATTACCCCCTAACATTTCTCTTGTCTTTTGCAGCGTATTTTTTAACTCATCTGCCAACACCATTTCTTCCTCTTTCACTTTAGTGAAAGCAAAAATGACATCTTCTAAAGCAGTGTTTAAAATATTATCGGTACCAACATTATTTTCTAAAGCTTCTCTAGTATTTATAAGCGCCAATCTATCATTGGTCAACCTAGAAAGAACCGCTAGTTTTCTAAAATCTAATTTCTCTAATAACTCAAAATTGCCCGATAATCGGATAAGGTTGTAAAGCTCTTTGGCATTATTTAAAGCTTTTGCTATTTTTCGAATCTCCGTTCGCTCATTGATATCTGAAATTTGTTCTCCAAAATCAGTAGCATTTTCTGTATTGAATCTAAAGAGAATATCTTTTATTTCATCAATCTCTTCTTTTATCTCCTTAGGAGATTTAAAAAGATTGGTGTAATGCTGCATTTCATCACCAAGCTCTGATTGCAGTTCATTGAAATAATCTTGATTAGTCTTATCAAACTCTTTTTGAATATCTGCAAAGTCAACTACAAAACCGTATTTGTGGTTTTTATAAGTCCTGTTCACCCTGGTTAACGTCTGTAATAAATTGTGCGATTTAATTTTACGACCTATATAAAGCTTCTTCAAACGCTTAGCATCAAAACCAGTCAAAAGCATATTATAAACAAAAAGTAAATCGAATTTACCTACTTTAAAATCGGAAACCCAGTCTCTACGATCTTGCTTTGAACCTACATCATATAAAATTACCTGAGCTTTTTTAACATCGCTAGCATCACTTTTCTTATCGCCATATGAAGCGGATTCTTCTGCTGCTAAGCCTAATGGTGGTTCATTGACTTCCCCATATTGTGTTTGGAAAATTTCAAACATCATTTTAGCTTGATCGGATGAATCACAAACAACCATACCACCAACGCTATTATCGTTCATAGCTATCCTTGCCTGTTCTATATCCTTAACTATATAGTCTAACATAGGTTCTACAAATTTGTGATGGGCATAGACCTTTTTCTTATCTGTATTTCCTTGAAGAATTTTTATTTCCTCTAATGTTTTCTGTAATGCTAATTTATAGTTGGTCTCTATCTCCTCCCTTATCAATCGCAAGGTATACCCATCTTTTATAGATAGATTATAATAGTATTTATGGATATAATCTCCGAAAAGAGTTTTTGAATTGTATTCAGAACCTAATAATGGTGTACCCGTTAACCCGATTTTAATTGAATGTGTATCGGCTAATTCCAAATTAGCCAAAAAGCTACCTTTTGGATTATAGCTTCTATGAACTTCATCTAAAAAGAAAATACGTTGAATGCTTAGATTGTAATCATTGTTCTTTATAACATCTGGATCATCTTTAAACTTCTGGATATTAACGACAGTAATTTCTGCCTTGCCAGAATTATTATGGATAACCTCTGTAGATTTAATATCCTTAGAAAAATCTTCCTTTGAATCCACTTGATGAACAACCAAACCACGAGCTACAAACTCTTTAGAAGCTTGAATCAACAAATCCAACCTATCTACTATAAAGTAGAACTTAGGAACGATATTTTTTCTTTGATAGTAATTAGTAAGATGCTTAACATTAAAATATGCCAATGCCGTTTTACCTGAACCCTGGGTATGCCAAATAATACCTTTTTTTACACCACTTTCAAGTTTGCTTTCAATTGCCTTTGTAGCGAACAATTGCGGATAACGCATTATATGTTTCTCTAAACCGTTTTCTTCATCTACATAAGCAAAAGCGTATTGTAGTATAAATTTTAAACGTTCTCTTTGGAATAATGATGTTGATATTGAATTAGTGGGAGTATCTGGTTTCTTATTCGCTAAATACTCTTTAGAGTTTTTTATACTTAAATAATTAGTGTCTTTTAAAACAAATATCTCTTTCTCTTCAGTTATAGGTTTTAGAATTGTATCTAGATTAAAAGTCTCTTCTTCCCTGAAATAGTTAAATATTGGTTTGTGATAGTTGGTAGTACTATAAAATGCACCTTCTAACATTTGGGTATCTTCATCACTATACTTCATGTTGTTAGAAAACACCATTAGCTGTGTAAGATTGATAAACTTTCGGAATTTCTTATTTTGAAAACGAGTTTTCATTCGGCGGTGCTCCGCTAAAATTCCATCCCTATTATTTGGCTTCTTAACCTCTATAAAGACTAAAGGCATTCCGTTTATCAAAAGTATTATGTCCGGACGAAACGATTCATCATCTTTTTGATAAGGTAACTCAGTAACTACATGAAAAGAATTGGAATCAAAGTTTTCAAAATCAATAAGCTTAACACCCGATTGATCAACTAACTTATTATAAAAGACACGACCTAAATCTTCATTTTCTAATGAAAGAGAAACTTCATCATAAACTTTCTTAATATCGTTTTTAGAGATACCAGGGTTTATAATGGCAATTTGCTCATTAAAAATATCGGTGAAAATATTTGTGCTTTCATCCCATTGGGTTCCTTTAAGAGAAAGGTATTCGTAATCCAGTTGAATTAGATGAAGTATGGAAGGAATCTTAACTCGTGAATCTTCGTTGAATATCATTTAAAAATCTGGTCAATTTAATTCTATACTAACTAATTTGCTGGTTACGAGGGAATTTTCAACAAAAGACTATGAGGTTAAATATACGATTACTTCACCTTGTATTCAATGCCAAAATCATAAGATTTATAATCATTTAATAATGAATACAATACCATAAAATATACGATTAAGTAAATCATCAATACTCCAACCATTTTGCAAATTATAACTTTAATGGAAATAGAGTTACGGATTCCCGTAAGATGAAAAAATAAAATTATGTTACTTAAAGATTTATATGAATTGGTATGGTCGAAACCATTAATTCAAATATGCAAAGTCGAGGAAATAGCTTACATCAATTTTAAAAGATTATGTACTGAAAACCAGATACCATTTTGCCTAAATTAGGTTATTGGACTGAGCTACGGTTTGTTTAACCAGCAACTAAAATAGCTTTACGGTTGTAATATTTGCTAGAGAAAGAAAAGAATATTCTTCCGCTTCAAATATTTTAATGCAATTTCTGATACTGCTTCTTCTATTTCTACTGCGTTCATATAATTGTAATACTTCGTTTAATTAATTTAACCCATAATTACCAGGAAGCTAAAACTCCGTACATGTGATGCTTTGAATAATTAAATTTTCCAAGGAATCCTCTCGATTGTCTAAAATATGACGAATAGATTTACCAAGCATACCAACTTCAGAACTTCCTGAACTAGTACCATTTGCAGTTTTCCAATTAATTTTAAGTCTTACATTATTAACAGAATTATTTGTAACCAAATAAGCCTTAAAATCACCTATTTCTGCGATTTGAACATCTACACAAAAATCATATTTTTCGAGTGTATAAATACCTATGCGAACTTTGCCATTAACTTGTTTGAAGTCTATTGTCTTAGGAAAAGCATTACCAACACCGGCTACAACGGTTATGAAATCCTGAAGATCCTTAGCCATTTTTTTTAGTTGCTTAAATTCAGTTATTTCCCTTGGAGAATAGTCTTCAGAATTATCTAAAAGCTCTTCAATCTCTTCTTCAATATCTTCTGCTTCATCTTTTAGATCTTCACATGCATCTTCGTCTAGAATAACTTGTTTTAAGGCTCTAGTAATATTCGTTAATTCTCTATCGAAGTCACTAGGGCTTTGAAATGCCGAACATGGCAAAACACAAATCAAAAAAAGTATTGTAAATGTTATTTTCATCTATAGTCTATTAGTTTATTCTTCAATTCCCACTTTTATTTCATTCAGAATACTTTGTACTTCCTGTAAAGATTTCTTCATATTTAAAGCAAGAGTTACTTCTGTAATATTCGCTTTTGGCTTTTCAAGAATAGCATCATCTAAGATGTTGATAATGGTTTGTTGTAATTTTTCATTTGATGATAAAATAGGTTTCATTTTTCTACCTATAATTCTAGCAGCTGCCGTTATCATTTCAAAATCATCATTATCAAAAAGGTCCAAATGGTTTTCATAGGCCTCCGCTTCATAGAATTCCCATCCTAAATTCAATAATAAAGAGATATCCTCTAAATCTTTGGTTCTATCTTGTTTATCGCTCCATGAGACTAGTTTAAGTATTATTAGACCCACTACAGGCGTAGTTGGTAACGTAAAACCAGCTTCCTTAATATAAATATTTTCTACCTGCTCGCCAACCTCCTTAAAACCTAAAACAGATAGTTCCATATCTCTTTGGTTAAAATTTATCGTGTGATTTTGTTCTATTTGACCATATGGCAACAGGTCTAGTACTGTATTAGTTTTATCATATACCAGTCTATATATTTCACTTGTTATTTTGAACCCTTTTTTACACAATTCATTAAATAATGAATGATATTTATTAATATCCGGTACCATTACAGCAAAATCTATATCAGCAGTATTTCTTGTTGGTTTTATACCAACACGATAAAGTTGAACGTCTCTCGCATTTGCACCTATCAAATAGTAAGTAACATCATTTGCAGTAAAGACCTCTTCTAAAATTTTATATACCTCCCCATGGTTGGCAAAAGAATAATCTTTATAAGTTAGGTTTGATATACTCATCAAAGATTATTTTGGCTGTTTCTAAATTTCTTTCGTTTCCGCTGTAGATTAACTCAGCGTAAATTAGTAATGGGTTTACAGCAGTTTCACCATAACTATGTATCAGCTTAATACTTTCTGGTTTCCAAAAAGATTTGTAGGCTATAATATTACCTTCTGCATCTGGCACCATTTTAAAAAGCTTCATTAAATCGGGTTTTTCTCTACTTGTGAAAAATGAGTATTTCTCTGGATTTAAATAGTTTGTAATAAGCTTTGCTCCATATTCTCCTCCCCAACAACTTTCTAAACGAGGACCAAGATCCTTAATTCTATAATGCTCAGCGGTTGTAAATCTATAATTACCGATTTTATGGGCAGGTAAAATTTTTTCATTTGCCAAGGCAATCCATTTTTCAAGTAATTCTTCTCTTTTTACTAACTGATACTTTTTTTCTTTATTCCATTTAACAGCGAATCCTTCTTTTTGAAGTCCTTTTATCGTTTTGCTTACACTACCTAATGATACACAACTTATATCTGCTAAATATTCTTGGTTAGCATTAATTAATTCAGGGTTTTGTAATAATTGAAAAAGTATCTGCCCACCAGCTCGCGTAAACACTTCTGAATAAACATTATAAACAGGTTTTGCATTATTCTTCTCAATATAAATTTTTAAATGTTCAAGATTTAGATATGCATTACCATAACTGTCAATATAGTTGACTCCATTAGATTTTAAGGTCTCTTTTGATTTTGGTGTTATATAATCTGCAGCAACCAACAGAGGATTATCTCTCCTATTTAAGAATATAGGGACATGATTTGGACGAACTTCTTTACGCAAATCTGCAAATACAGTTTCTCCATTTATTTTAAATGTGATATTAGATTCTGCATTTTGAACTATGAATCTTTCGATAAGCAGTTCAAATTCCAAATTTTCAAAAAGGTCTTTTATCTTTTGGAGCTCAGCCATTTTTCATTTATTTTTAGTTTTCATGTTACATGAAAAAACAAATATAATGAAAAAACCCATCTTAACTAGAAAAGACTTGTATGATTTAGTATGGAGTAAATCTATAAGCGCAATTGCAAATGATTTTCAAATAAAGCCATATAGGTTAAGAGAGATATGTCAGGAAAACAAAATACCGCTACCAGATAGAGGATATTGGTCAAAACTTAGGTTCAAAAAGAAAGTAGTCAAAATTCCATTACCAATCATAGAAAATGATAATCTCCAAATAAATCTAAAGACCAGAAAGTTTAGAACCGATTACCATAAGCGAACTTTTGAGTTAACACAACGACAGGACTTAAACTTTAAAGTACCAGGAAGAATTTCCACATACCACCCTTTAGTAGAATCATCAAAAAACCTATTAGAAAAAATTGACAATAGTAAAAACAAACTTAGATACTGGGAAGTAGCGCAAAAACATAATTTATTACCAATACATACAAACACAAAACTTAGAGCCAGGGCATTACGCTTCATAAACACATTAATAAAAGCGATAGAAGCAATGGACTGTAATATTACTTTCTATTGCAATAGAGCCCATGTAGAAATGTTTGGTCAAAAAACAGAGATTAATCTGAGACAAAAAATACATAGAATTAGAACTACTAATGAAAGTGGATGGACCAGTGATTCTTGGGAGGAATCTGAAAAACTTGAATTTCAGGCTGGTCCGTCATTCGATAGAAAAAATTGGATTGATAATACTAAGCGAAATATTGAAGAATGCTTACCCGAAATAATAGCTTGGATAGAAAAGGATTGCCGGTATTGGCACGACTAAAGAGCCGAACAAGCAATTGAAGAAAATAAAAAAGCATTACAAGCACAAAAATTTGAAACTATAAAAGCTCAGCAAGAAGAAGAACAAGCCAAAGTCAATCAATTGTTTTCAGATGCCGAGAATTGGAGCAAGGCACAAATGATAGAACAATTTATTAATGATATGGAACAACAATCCATTCAACAAAAACAAATAAACTCGAAAACTAGAACCTATATTACTTGGGCTAGAAGCATAATCTCAGACCTAAATCCTTTATCAGAAAAAAACTGGTCAGAATATTCATCTAAATCTTAAAAAAAAGACATTTACAATAATTATTAGAACACTAATGGTGTTTAAAATATCGTAAACCTAGTATTGCCATAAGGAAGTTACAAGCATCAAAACTTCTTAAAATAGATTATTACTTACCTACACCAAATTAAAAGAAAATTATACTACAGAACTTTACATATTTAAAATTGTAATTTCGCAAATAACATACCATGAAAGACAAGTAAAACAGTACACCAAAAGTACACCTTAAACACCCCTAACCTACTGTTTAAGGAGTAAAGAAGATACTGTATCGGTAAATAAATAAAATAAAAGTATCAACCATGAATAGTTTCATCCTTTCCATAATTTTGAATCACTTGTGCTTCAAACTCAACTAACTCTTGCCAGCGTTTATCCACATCAACATCTTGGCCATATTTGCGGGCAAAACCAATAAATGTAGTGTAATGACCCGCCTCACTAATCATCAAGTCCCTATAAAATTTAGATAGTTCCGGATCTTTTATTTCTTCTGACAATAATTTAAAACGTTCGCAGCTTCTAGCTTCTATCATTGCAGAAAACAACAATCTATCTACCATAGATTGTAACCTGTTACCACCTTTATTCATGAATTTATATAATTCATTCACATAACTATCCTTACGTTCTCTACCTAGCGTATAACCCCGTTCTTTTATAATATCATGCACCATTTGAAAATGTACCAATTCTTCTTGCGCCAGTAGAAGTAAATCTGTTACTAAATCCGGGTATTCAGAATTTAGGGTAATTATGGTAATGGCATTAGTTGCTGCCTTTTGTTCGCACCATGCATGATCTGTTAGAATCTCTTCAAGATTCTTCTCAACAATGTTGACCCAGCGTGGATCGGTAGCTAATTTTAGATGCAACATGGTATTCTTTTTTGTAAATGTAGGCGTCAGTACCCGAAATACAATAATGAAAACCCCATATAATTATAAATATGAAACTGAAACACAATCTATAATCCTATAACCTACTATAATTACAGGCAAAGCAACATCATGCTATTTATACTTACATATTTCTTCGATACTGCCCTCCTACTTCAAACATAGCATGCGTAATTTGTCCTAATGAACAGTACTTTGTTGTCTCCATTAATTGCTCAAACGTATTTTCATTGTGTAATGCGACTTCTTGTAAAGCTTTTAATGACTTTTCTGCACTGGTGCTGTTTCTTTCCTGTAAATCTTTAAGGTTACTGATTTGTAATTTCTTTTCATCTTCGGTTGCCCTAATAACTTCATCTGGTATTACAGTAGGTGATCCTTTTGAAGATAGAAAAGTGTTCACTCCTATTATTGGCAATTCACCCGTATGTTTCTTTGTTTCGTAATACAAACTCTCTTCTTGAATTTTACTACGTTGATACATACTTTCCATAGCACCAAGCACGCCGCCACGATCGGTAATTCTATCAAACTCTACCATAACGGCTTCTTCAACCAAATCGGTCAACTCTTCGGTAATAAAAGATCCTTGCATCGGGTTTTCATTTTTAGCCAACCCAAGCTCTTTATTAATAATCAATTGTATAGCCATCGCCCTTCTTACAGAATGTTCTGTAGGCGTGGTAATTGCCTCGTCATAAGCATTGGTATGCAATGAATTACAATTATCATAGATGGCATAAAGTGCCTGTAACGTGGTTCTAATATCATTGAAGTCAATCTCTTGTGCATGTAAAGAGCGACCAGATGTCTGAATATGGTATTTCAGTTTTTGTGAACGTTCATTACCTCCATATTTTAACTTCATGGCTTTTGCCCAAATTCTTCTAGCCACCCTACCAATTACGGCATATTCAGGGTCAAGTCCATTACTAAAGAAAAAAGAAAGGTTTGGCGCAAATGCATCAATATGCATACCTCTAGACAGGTAATATTCTACAAAAGTGAAGCCATTGGCAAGTGTAAATGCCAACTGACTAATTGGGTTTGCCCCTGCTTCGGCAATGTGGTATCCAGAAATAGATACCGAATAAAAATTACGGACCTTCTGATCTATAAAGTACTGTTGTACATCACCCATTAATCGCAATGAAAATTCAGTAGAAAAAATACACGTATTCTGTGCCTGGTCTTCTTTTAAAATATCAGCCTGTACCGTTCCTCTTACTTTCGATAATGCATCAGCCTTAAGTTCTGCATATTCATCTGCATTTAAAACTTGATCACCAGTTACTCCCAAAAGAAATAATCCAAGACCATCATTACCTTCTGGTAACTCACCTGCATACGTTGGACGCTTAGCACCTAACTTTTTATAAATCGCTTTGATTTTAGCATTTACTTCATTTTCTAATCCGTTGGCTTGAATATACTTCTCACACTGCTGGTCAATAGCCGCATTCATAAAAAACGCTGCAATAGTAGCTGCAGGACCATTAATTGTCATGGAAACCGAAGTGGTAGGCGCACATAAATCGAAGCCAGAATATAGCTTTTTAGCATCATCTAAACAGCAAATACTAACACCACTATTCCCGATTTTACCATAAATATCCGGTCGATCGCCTGGATCTTCACCATAAAGTGTTACCGAATCAAATGCCGTTGACAAGCGCGCTGCCGGCAATCCTTTAGACACATAATGAAAACGTTTATTCGTCCTTTCAGGTCCGCCTTCTCCCGCAAACATTCTGGTAGGGTCTTCTCCTTGTCTCTTAAAAGGAAAAACACCTGCCGTAAACGGGAACTCTCCCGGTACGTTTTCTTGCAAAGACCATTTTAAAATATCTCCCCAGCCTTCATATTTCGGTAAAATTACTTTTGGTATTTGTGTTTGTGATAAAGATTTTGATGTTGTTTCTACCTTCACTTCCTTATCTCTAACTATATAGGTGAAAAAATCACCCTCGTAATTCGCTTTCTTTGCGTTCCACTCGTCTATTATTTTCTTATTATGAGGATCTAAATCCAATTGTAATTCCTCTTTTGCAGCTTCAATAGCTTCTAATGCCTCTTCCTTATCTTTTAATATTTCAGAAGATTCTTTTAAACTAAAAAGCTTTTGGGCGATTACTTTTTGATGTTCTGCTCTTTCGTTATAATCACGAATAGTATCCGTTATTTCAGAAAGATATCTTGTTCTTTTAGGCGGAATAATATAAATCTTCTCGGACATTTCTCGGGAACTTTCAAATGTTGACTTTAAGTCCTCAGCTCCGGATTTATTCACTAAAGCATCAATAACCGCCATATATAATTGATTCATCCCCGGGTCATTAAATTGAGAAGCAATAGTACCATAAACAGGAAGCTCCTCTGCCGGGGTATCCCACAACTGATGATTACGCTGGTATTGTTTTTTTACATCTCGCAAAGCATCTAAAGCCCCTCTTTTATCAAACTTATTTAGGGCAATTAAATCAGCAAAGTCAAGCATGTCGATTTTTTCTAGCTGAGTTGCTGCGCCATATTCAGGAGTCATAACATATAAAGACACATCTGAATGTTCGGTAATCTCGGTATCTGACTGCCCAATACCCGAGGTTTCCAAAATAATGAGGTCAAAACCGGCAGCCTTGGTAATATCTACGGCATCTTTTACATATTTTGATAAGGCTAAGTTTGACTGTCGAGTAGCTAATGAACGCATGTATACCCTATCATTAAAAATAGCATTCATACGAATACGGTCTCCCAACAAAGCTCCACCAGTTTTTCTTTTGGAAGGGTCTACGGAAATTACAGCAATTTTCTTATGCTCGAAATCCGTTAAGAAGCGACGTACCAATTCATCGACTAAAGATGACTTACCAGAACCACCCGTTCCTGTAATACCCAATACGGGAGCTACCTTTTTTGTTTCAACCTTTTTTCTAATATTGTTCAGAACCTCTTCGTGTTTTTCAGGAAAGTTCTCTGCAGACGAAATAAGTCTGGCAATATCCGAATAGCCAAGTTCATTTACCTTACCAAATTGACCATTTAGTTGTTCACCTACCGGAAAATCACTTTTTTTAATCAAGTCATTGATCATACCTTGAAGTCCCATTTCACGACCATCATCAGGTGAATATATTCTCTCTATACCATAAGCATGTAATTCATCTATTTCTTCAGGAAGAATGGTACCGCCACCACCACCGAACAACTTAATTTGCGATGCTTCTCTTTCCTTCAACAAATCATACATGTATTTAAAGTATTCTACATGCCCCCCTTGATATGAAGTAATAGCAATTGCTTGTACATCTTCTTGAATTGCACAATCAACAATTTCCTGCACTGATCTGTTATGACCTAAATGAATAACCTCACAACCTGTAGATTGAATTATTCTACGCATTATATTAATTGCCGCATCATGCCCATCAAAAAGAGAAGCCGCGGTAACAATACGAATATGATTTTGAGGTTTATAAGGGGTTTGTATGATATCGTTCATTTTATATGCTCAATTTAATTTTTAGCAGTCTTTTTTTTTTTCGAGTAATGATTTATTTACTTTAAAAATTGTCATTCAATAGATTACAATCTTTATTAATATTGATGCTACAACAACAATTTTAGACCGATACGAAAATAAAGATTTTAATTAGTAATATTTCAATTTTATGCTATTTCAAAGGCATAAAATGATCTATTGATAAATATTTACCTGAATTTTAACGATTTGCTAATTTTAAGAATATGAATTACGTTTCTATAATCATCTCTTCAATCCAAAAAAAAAAGAGTAGATTTACTACCCTTTTCATTGCTTTATCTATGATTTATTTAGACCAATTAGGAAACCAATTAGACATAGACCATACCCCTGCTCGAATAATTTCTGTTGTTCCCTCTATTACAGAATTATTGTTCGATTTAGGATTAGGCGATAAAATTGTTGGTTGTACCAAATTCTGCGTACACCCAAATAAGCCGTACCTAACGAAAAACATGATTGGAGGCACAAAGGATTTGAATTTAGAAAAGATTGTAAAATTAAATCCTGATTTAATACTAGCTAACAAAGAAGAAAACAATAAAATACAAATTGAATTTTTAAGTGAATCCACACCTGTATGGATAAGTGATGTTAAGACTTTTGACGATAGTTTAGAAATGATTGAGCAAATCGGTTTAATTACAGGAACTTCTTTTCGTGCAAAAGAAATCATCAACCAGTTAAACAACCATCTAAAATGCAAAGCTCCTGTCAAAAAAGCTGTATATCTCATCTGGAAAGATCCATATATGACCATTGGTGGTGACACCTATATCAATGACATACTAAACCGTTGTGGTTATATTAATCTATTTTCAGAGCAAAACCGCTACCCTATTGTAACCTTACAGGAAATAAGTGATTATAAACCTGACGTAGTGTTATTATCATCTGAGCCCTACCCATTTAAAGAAAAACATCTAAAAACCATACAGCGTTCTCTAAAAAACACTGAGGTAAAATTAGTTGACGGAGAATTCTATTCTTGGTATGGATCTAGACAAATCCATATTACAGCTAAAAACACCTAAACTATATTATTAATTGATAGATCTAAAATAATAGAGCCCTTTTATAGTTATCAACTTTGAGTATATACTATTATTCAAGTTATAAAAGTAAAGCCATATTACATTGTAAATTCCATAAAAGCATATAATGGTAATATATAGTAACTTTGATGTATTATAAACCCTCAGATAACTAAAACCCAATTTCATTTTATGTTCAGCTTTTTCTCCAAAAAACATTTCTTAATTGACCATTTAGACGGATTAATAGATATTCATAATCACATCTTACCGGGTATAGATGACGGAGCAAAAACTATTGAGGATTCTATTCAACTTATAAAAGGGTTTAATGAATTCGGAGTAACAGATTTTATCTGTACACCACATATTATGGAAAATTATTACCCAAATAATCCAAGTACTATTGCAAGCTCATTATCGTTACTCCAAAATGCTTTAAAAATGAACAGTTTAGAACATGTAAATATAGAGGCTGCAGCAGAACACATGATCGATTCTGGTTTTGAAAAAATTCTTGAGGACAAACAATTCATGCCCTTGGCCAAAAATTATTTATTGATAGAAATGTCTTATTTACAAGCGTCAATTAATTTTGATAGTTCGGTAGATAAAATCAAAAGTTCAGGATTATTTCCAATTTTCGCTCATCCAGAGCGGTATGCATATTTACACAAAAATCTAAAAGCTTATTCTAAATACAAGAACGACGGTTTATTGTTTCAAATGAATATGTTATCCTTAGGTGATTACTATGGTAAGGAAGTTAAACAAACTGCTTTATACTTACTAAAGAACAATCTAATAGATTTTATTGCTAGCGATGTTCATAAGATCACTCAACTGAATTACCTCAAAAAAATAAGCATCAATGAAAAAACATTGATGCTTATTAAGCCTATTATTGAAAAGACAATTTATAATTTTGCATGAAATGGTTATTTCTAAAAACCATTATTACCTATCCTTTATAAATTTATATTTCTCAAAGGAGTTTTTATTTGAACAACAATCTTATAACCATCATGGATAAATTTCATTATTAAATTTTAAATTAATTCTCTAAACAGTTTAATAATTTGAGCAAAAAAAAGCGAAAAATCTAAGTTAGATTTTTCGCTTTTCCATTTTAATATAAGTTCTTATTTTAATTTCTCACAACCAACTTTTTCACTAACGGAATATCTACACCTTGTATGTAAGCGTAAACTGTATAGATTTCATTTCTCAAATCGCCTATATACAATTCATAACTTCCATTACCATTGAACGATTCAAGGTATTCATATGTCTTAACTAACCTACCGCTAGTATCATATATATAGATTCCTAATAATGGCGCCGGAACTTCCAAATTAATAAATACTTGAGCATTTTCACTTGCTGGATTTGGAGATATCACCATATTATCCATCGTTGCATCATAAGTTTCATTTTGGCTGATAGTCCAATCAAATGTTATTGTACTTGATTCTGAAGGACTACCGTCGTCGCTTACCGTAACCATAACCTCATACGGGCTATTAACAGATGCACCAGCTGCTATCGTCCCACTAATTAATCCAGTAGACGGATCAATAGTCAAGCCATCAGGAAGGTTAGTTGCCGTGAAAGTCAAATTATCGTCATCAGTAGCAAGAATTTGAAATGAAATTTCTTCACCTTCCATTCCACCTTGTGCTCCAGGGATTGTTACCTCAGGTGCCTCGTTAATCACTACGATGACATCAGTTACATTCCAAACAAAAGATATAGTACTCTCTTCAAAAGGGTTACCATCGTCAGTTACAGTAATATTTACTACGAAAGGACTATTGACCGATACACCAGCTTCAACTGTACCACTAATTAATCCTGAAGTCGCATCTATCATCAACCCATCAGGAAGATTCGTTGCAATATAAGTCAGATTATCGTCTTCCGCATCAGTTGCTTCAATCTGTAATGAAACTACATCTCCTTCAACTCCGTTTTGATCTCCTGGGTTTGTTACCACTGGTGCCAAGTTCACGGCAACATCGGTTACAGTCCAAGTAAAGGATATAGTACTCTCTTCTGAAGGACTACCGTCATCCGTTACAGTAACTGTCACTGCGAAAGGACTATCAGCTGAAGCTCCAGCTTCAATTGTACCGCTAATTAATCCTGTTGTCATATCTATTGTCAACCCATCTGGAAGATTGGTTGCAGTATAAGTCATATTATCGTCTTCCGCATCAGTTGCTTCAATCTGTAATGAAACTACATCTCCTTCA
>JAHDDP010000011.1:0-19441 GCA_020629285.1 Maribacter sp. | reverse complement strand
AAGTAAAGGATATAGTACTCTCTTCTGAAGGACTACCGTCATCCGTTACAGTAACATCTACTGCGAAAGGACTGTTGGCTGATGCTCCAGCTGTAATGGTTCCACTAATCAATCCTGTAGTCGTATCTATTGTCAACCCATCAGGAAGATTCGTTGCTGCAAAGGTCATATTATCATCTTCAGCATCTGTTGCTTCAATCTGTAATGAAACTACATCTCCTTCAACTCCGTTTTGATCTCCTGGGTTTGTTACCACTGGTGCCAAGTTCACGGCAACATCGGTTACAGTCCAAGTAAAGGATATAGTACTCTCTTCTGAAGGACTACCGTCATCCGTTACAGTAACATCTACTGCGAAAGGACTGTTGGCTGACTCTCCAACTGCAATAGTTCCACTTATTAATCCTGTAGTCGTATCTATCGTCAACCCATCAGGTAGGTTCGTTGCCGAATAAGCTAATGCATCTGAATCCGTAGCTATAATTTGTAATGATACGATATCACCTTCAACTCCAATTTGATCTCCTGGGTTAGTAACTACAGGAGCTTCATTAGCAGGAGCATTAACTGTTATTGTTAAAGTTGTCGTATCAGTAAGAACACCGTCGCTTACCGTTAATTCCACTTCATATACACCAGGTGTTTCAAAATCATGGCCAGGATTGGCAGTGGCATCTGTTGGAGAACCATCTTTAAAGTCCCATAAATATTCAACTATTCCCGTATCATCACTAGAATTATCACCAGTAAAATTAACTGTTAAAATAGCATCGCCTGAAATTACATCAGACTCTATTAATGCTACCGGCGCAGCATTACCCGCTTCCCCAACATTCCATACAAATTCAATAGTATTTGATTGAGAAGGGCTACAGTCATCTGTTACCGTTACCGCTACATCATATGGACTCTCTTCCGAAGCTCCATTTGTAATACTGCCTTGAGTAGATTCTGCAGCAGCAAATAATTGAGCTTCGTCATAATTTTGACTCACCAAATGCAATGCTACACGATCAATTAAATGACCATTTGATCTAGATGAAATTTCCATTGTATATGTACCTGCATTATCAAACTCTACAAATACCCAATGAGCATCATTATCACTTGTCTTTGTACTCCAACTCCAATCTAGTGTATTGGTATATACTTTTAACCAACCATCAGCAGAAGCACCCTCTACCTCTGGTGTTTTACCCAATCCTTTAGGGTAAACAATACCACCAGATCCATCAACATTTTTAGCACCATAAAAATCATTGGCATCATTAAAACGTAACCAAGCATCATTATGCTCTGTAGAAGGTACAGAAGGGGCTATGATACCAATATTATTATACCATTGGAATCTATAAACACCTGGTGTAGTAATTTCAACCTGAGTAGAAATAGTTCCAACACCCGGAGTATTAAAACTGTCAACTGAATTGAAAAGATATCCACTACCTGTATAACCAGGTTCGGTAGTCTCTTCGGTCCAGTTAGCACCATATGTTAAATTTTCCATCTCAATAACTACTAGCCCATTGTTCTCTTGATAAGCACCAGTACCCGCACCACCATTAGAAACTGTACCGGATATTAAACCTGTATCAGGATCTATAGATAAACCTGCAGGCAAGCCAGTTGCACTATATGTTTCGTCAGTACAAGCCCCTGTTGCATCAATTTGTAAGGAAACCACATCACCTTCACTATTATTCTGTGTACCGGGATCCGTAATTTCTGGAACATTTACAGCATTAGATAAGTTTATTTCCTTAGTTGTACCATTACCATATGTAATTGTTAACAATGCACTTCTATTATCTCCCGTTCCAGATAGACTTATTTCTATTGGATGCGTACTATTCGCATTCAACAATTGATTGGTTAATTCACCTGAAACTATACTAAAGTCACTAGCATTAGCACCTGAGATAACCATTGAAGTTATTATAACCCCAACATTTCCATTTTCAATATTCAAATCAATAGTTTCTGTTTCACCGTCGGCAATCAATAATCCATCTAAAGAATTTATTTCACTGGCAACACTAGGGCTACCAACTGGAGCATCCTCTCCATAATATTCCATGTTTTTCTGATTATCCCCACCTTGTACAGGAGAACCTGCCGTAATAAATATTCCATTTCCAGAAACAATAGCCTGAGTTCCATGTCTAGGATAATTTAATCCTGGTAAAGTAGTCCATGTTTGAGATAAAGGATCATACTCTTCGACAGTTGTTAAAGCTGGTCCTGCCGTTTCACTTTCTCCACCGATAACCATTAACTTATCATTGAAGTTAACTGCAGAAGAACCACCTCTTGGTGTTGGTATATTCTGACCTGATGGCAATGTACTCCAACTTTGATTTGTAAAGTCGTACACATCAACTTCATCTATTGTGGGAGCAAAAACTCCTCCTGCTCCACCTGAAAGACGACCACCAGATACATATAATTTATCATTAATAACCACCGCAGCAAAATGATCTCTTTCATTTGGCGCATCGGTCAATGGTGTCCATATACCGGTTGCAGGATCAAATTCATCAAAATATGACACATAACCTCCATCATGTCCTTGCGTGTTACCGGCAACAACATAAAACTTATCGTTGTACATTACCAATCCTGCAGAACCTCTTCTTCTATTAGCAGGTATTTCAGGACCTTGAATCCACTCTTCATTTGCCGGGTCAAACGCCCATACATATTCAGCAGGTGTTTCCGTTGGGAAGGCATTATCTTTAAAAGAACCAATAACCCATATTAAGCCTTGGTATTCCGTAGCTTGGAAATGATTAAATTCAAAAGGTGAAGAATCAACTAAAGAATTCCATGAATCAGATGTATAATCGTATACATCAATAGTTGAAGCATTCTCTCTACCACCCATTAGATAAAACTTATCACCAGCTTGAACAAATGAATTTTCATGTCTTGCCGTATAATTTTCATCCTCATCTTTATCAACCCATGTTGAAGCTATATTCCAATTGAAAACTGTACTAGCTGGAGCAGAACCACGTCTAACAGCGGTAACTACAACTTCATGTGCGCCATTATTATTTGGACCACCTACAGAAGCGGTTGCCTCAATAGTACCAGTAACTTGACCAGTAACAGAATTTATACTAATTCCGTCAGGTTGACCTGAGATATAATAAATTAAATCTTCACCTGAGTCTCCACCAGCTGCTGAGGCCGTAAAATCTACTACTGCATCAATATCACTAACTTGGTTCGCTATTGCCGTAATAGATAAAGTAGGATTTGCTGCATCTATTTCAAAAATTTCTATAGCACTAAGAATTGGATTTTCAGCGACACCATGTAGAAATTCCAAATTTAATTCACCATCATTAAGGGTTACCGGAAAAGAAAGCATACCTGCCCTCAAATGTCCAAACTCTGCTATAATATCCAAATCATTTTCCACTACCGTTCCTTCTAATAAAATATCGAATATTCTATCTCCAATTTCACTAGCTGGCTCATAACTGTTTCCTAAATAAATATTTACCACATAATCACCATTCTCTAAAGGAAATATAAACTCCATCTCCTCACCATCAGCTGCATCATAACGTTCTCTAGCGAAAATTCCATCAAAAGTAGTGTTGTCAATGTAAGCTGGAACGGTATTATGTTTTTTATTAAATTCCAAAAGTGAATTAATAGAGAATCCAGTATTTACTGAATACATACTAGAGGTATATGCTCCATTTGTATTATTAAATTTCCAGTCAGTAGCAGTATCCGTAGCAGTAACCAAATCACCACCTACGTTTACTCTATAACTGAATGCTTCAAAAATTATCCAATCAAAGGTAATTGTAACAGCATCATTTGTTAGACCATCATTATCATCTATAGTAATAGTTACTGTATAAGGACTATTTAACTCAGCTCCAGCTTCTACCGTACCACCAATTTGACCATTTGTTGGCTCTATTACCAATCCAGGAGGAAGACCTACAGCTGCATAGTTTTTATTTCCATCACCGCCAAAAGCAGTTACTGCCAAACTACCATCAAGCTGTTCACCGACCGGAGTTCTCTGCTCTTCTATACCTGCTACATAGATAGGAGTTTCGGTATCTGAAGCATCTAAAATTTCAATACCATTGATCATTGGGTTTTCTATGGCACCATGAACGAATACAATGTTAATCTCACCATCAGTTACCGGAATAATATGACTAATAACAGTACCTACTTCATGACCATAGGTAGCAGATAAATCTATATCATCTAATGCCGGGTATGTTAATCCTTCTATTTGAACATCAAATAGACGTTGCTCTGCTTCTGAAGTACCTAACCAACCATTGGCCATATATAATCTCACTTCATAATTGCCACTCTGTGTAACAGGAAATGAATATGTCATATTTGGTGCACCTGGTGCACTATCTGCTCTTTCTGTTTTAAAAATTTGATTTGGTGTACTTGAAGGAACACCAGACCCACCATCTGCATCGAAAGAAAAAGTTTGATTACTACCGGCATTTGCTAAATATGTTGAATTACTACCTTGAGTATCCCCTTCCCAATCGATATCGCCATCAATTGCGGTAATTTGTGGTCCCCCAGTATTTACACGGTAAAAAACAAACGGAGAATCAGTAACATTAACTTCAAATGTTTGTTCTACAAAGTTCAAATCTACGTCAGTTGCCCTTATCGTAATATTTGATAATGCAGAAATTCCAGGATATGATAACGTTAATTCATTTGCGCTAATTACCGCACCTACATTGGCGTCTGTAATATTTTCTACTGTGTAAGTAAGGTTAGATACCCCATTATCATCACCAAAGAAATTATCTAATTCAATAATTTCGTCATTAGAGTTAATATATCTATCAAGATCAGGAATTTCAGCTAATACAAAAGGTTTGCTATCCAAAACATTAAGAAAATCATATGTCACTCCAATTTCCTTACCTGTTTGATTAGATGTTCCTATAATACCAACTGCCAAATCTGTGGTAGTTTGTTGTAAGGCCGATAAAATACTACCTGTCGCAGTTAATGTACCAACTGTTACTCTAGTACCTCCACCTGTAAAACTATATTGACAAATTACTTCACCATTTGCAGGATTCACGACTAAATAAAACACTATACTATCTGGTCGATTGTTAACATCAATAATGACATCTTGTGTAGACTGAATTACATCATTAACTTCTTGTAAAATAGATACGCCATTTTGGGTAATAACCATTTTTATATAGTTGCTTTGTGTACCGTCTCCAATAAAAATACCCAACTCTCCATTTGGTGCATCAGTATTTCCGTAAAGTTGCAAAGGACCATCAAACCCAACCATACTAGAAGTGACAGTAAACACGTCGGTATTTTGATCTACCTGAATACCATATTGAAATCCTTTTTCCTGATTATTAGTAGTCCCTAAAGCCGTACCAGATGTCCAGTTTATAATCATAGCGCCAGCTGCACCACCTAATACATCATTTGGGTTAGGATCATTAGGGTCATTTTCTCTATCTAACCAGTTTTGCCAATTAGGATTAGGGTCACCATTATTCATAAGACCGGTTAACCCTAAACCTCTAAGTCCTCCTAAACTAGTATCTGAAAACAACTCATTAACAAATGGAATTGTAAAAGCATCACTTCCTGAATCAGCAGGATCTCCTAATTGAAATGGATCTACATCATCATTAATACCATCATTATCATCATCTAAATCAATAAGGTTGGAATCAAGAATAGTTGTTACTGATTTATCAAAATCTTCTGGTTGAGACCCACCGTTACAAGCTTCCGTATCATTATCTTCTTCATCTTGATTAGTATACCCATCTTCATCATAATCGGCAAGAGGATCGTATTCTGGATCACTAGGGTCTACACAGTCCACTAAATCAGCAGGTTCCAACACAAGAATTTTAGACGAAGAATTAGTATCCTCTGCTGAACCGCTAAAAATCCCAACCCAAATGGTTCCCGGAAAAGGATCTGTATTGCTATTACATGTTATCCCTAGAGCATTACCTCCCAAGTTAGAGGCAAATGCAGATGTCAATGTTTCCAAACTACCATTGGCGTTGAGTTCTACCCTTCGCAACAGACTATCATCACTACCAGCAATCAAATCACCTTTCATAGCTTCACCAAAATTGTCTGCCGTGTACTCATCAATACCGTTGGTATTAGTATCCCAAATAGTTACAATATCATCTTCAGGACCATCTGGGTTATCAATACCAGGTCCTCTCCAATCACCTTCAACAATATTAGCATTGGCAACAGGAACTGGCGGCCAATTCGCAGGTAACCCAAGACTAGCATCTGTTGTAGAACCGGGTGTTGACCCATCTGGATCATAAATTAAAGTTCTAAAAACTGCATCACTATTAGTTGTTGCACTTGGGGTATAATATAAACCGGCATTGGTAGGATTGGCTCTAACAGGGTTTGGATGACCTCCATAATAACTTCCAAAAACATAATTTTGAATATCCGTTGTAATCAAGTGTAAATGATCATCGTTTACAATTTGCTCTCCACCTGAAGATGAAGAACTTCCAGGTTCGCCCGGAACATAATTATTAGTTACTGTTCCTGACATTCCTTCATTTTCAGGAAAGCCTCCCCAACTTCCGTTAGGACCATTGTCTGTAACATAAACAGCACCACTCTCTGTTACGACTAAATCATAGGCATTTCTATATCCAGGGGAAAAAATCTGCACGGGTCCACCAGGAACTATCATACCTTGGTTTAAACCATCATTACCACCAAATGGATCATTTACATCAACACCATCGTACGCAGGATTATCTGGATCAGTAATCCCGTTAACATTAGCACGAGTTGGGTCATCTAAAGTTGGTATATCATAGATATAACTTCGCCCTTCATCACTGAGTGTAGGCATAGCTTCAATTAAATCTAAATTTACAGAAAGAATAGCTCCAGAAAGTGCATACTCCATAGCATAATTAAAACTTAGGGATGGACTTCCGCCATTAGTATTTCCTCCTTGAGCTACAATTAAATAATCCACACCCCCTATAGTAACAAACTCAAGACCATTAGTAGCATGGTTTTCCTCTGAACGTGGTAATCCCCTTACAATATCTACAACATCCCATGTTGTTCCATTCCAAGTAAACCTGGTTATAATTCCAGAATTCGTATCCAAACCGGTATCGCCTACACCTCCAGTTACACCACCACCAACTCTAAAATCACTAGAAGTTGCGTAGATTATTGGAAATTCTGCTGTTCCTGCTAAAGTTATTCCTGTAGTTTCCCTATATATGGAAGAGTCTTCAGAACCATCATCATTATGATTTTGAATATCATTTATACCGGTTATAACTTCTGTATTTATTACCTTAAAATTGCTATCACCAACTCTTTCAATAGTCAATGCTTTTATGGTACCTGGATACTCAGAAAAGTACAGTCTACCATCGAGACCCCACATCAAGGATGTGGAAGCTAAAGCGTTACCATTTCCATCGAAATCAAGTTCACTTAGATCAAAGTTAACCTGTGCATTCATCTGGGTAATACCTAAGACGAATAACATAAAAAGATTTAATAAAAAAGATTTGAAATAATTCTGTTTCATATTCTAGGAGAATAAAGTGATACTAATATTTTACCGTTCTACACGGTATTCTAATTTTAAAACAAATATAATTCAATAACACAATTGACGATTATTAGTCGTCTTATATTCGTTTAAACCTGAATGTTACTCGATAAAGTACAAGTATAAAATTCACCTTTACTCGTAGGAAAAAAGCCATAAAGCATGAACGGTTCATAATCTTGGATAAATAATCATACCAAAATTAGAGGTGCAAAATGTTAAAAATCTGTAGAACAAGGAGTTAAGACCATTAAACATATTTGTTTATTAAAACACAAAATATGTAAAGCACTATATTAATTCTACCAAAATGTATAGTTCTGAATAAATAAAAAAGACACGATAATCATAATAATCATCGTGTCTTTTTTATTTTTTAGTGATTCTAAATTTTAGAATTTCCACCATTTTTTGGCGCTTTTACTATAACCGTAACCATATTTACCGCCGTAACCTAAACTATCTAAACTAACATCATTTACAACAAAGGAAACACCTTTTAATTTGCCTTCTTCACGTAAGTTGAGAGGGAATTTAACGGCAGATTCATCAGTTACCCCAGCTCTGGTCACATATATAATATGATTTGCATAAGGCGCAATCAATAAAGTATCACTGACTACCATCATTGGTGCTGTATCTACAATTACATAATCATACATTTCAGACACTTCTTCTAACAAATTCTCAATTTTAGAACTCATTAATAATTCTGCCGGATTTGGTGGAATTTTACCAGAGTAAATAACATCTATAGTATTATGATGTACCAACATAGGTCTAATGATATCTTTAACAAGTATAGTATCATCTAGCAAGTATTCAGTTAAACCAGCATCTTTATTTCTAGATGGCGTTTTAAGCTTATCTACAGAATCACCCGAAAAGAAGGTATATAATTTAGGATTTCTAATATCAGCACCTACTAAGAGGACCTTTTTATTGGTACTCGCCAATATCATTGAAAGGTTAGATGAGACAAATGTCTTACCCTCTCCCGGTGTACTTGAAGTAATATAAATAACATTGTTTTTATTACTATTACTTGCATGCTTGGTTTTAATAAGAAAATCTAAGTTAGCGCGTATAATACGTAATGCTTCGGCAAGAACAGACCGATCATCATTAATAATAATTTTACTATCCTTTTTAGAAAGACTAGGTAATTCACCCAAAACAGGAATATCATTGGTAAATTTCTCTAAGCTGTGCTTATTTTGAATCTTGGTATCTAACTGATCCTTACCATAAATTACTCCAAAAGGCAACAATAATCCTAACATCAGAGCGGCTAAATACGTGATAGCTTTTTTAGGTTTTACAGGCGTTGGGCTAGATACATAAGCTTTATCGATTACATTGGATTTAGGCGAAGCTGAAGCAAATGCTATTTGTGACTCTTCACGTTTCTGTAATAAATATAAATACAAAGATTCTGTAGTTTCTTGCTTTCTAGTAATATTTCGAAGTTCACGTTGATTTTCAGGAGCAGAGTATATGGTACCTTGAATTCTACCTAATTGACTTTGCAACGTACTAACATTCATACCTACGTTACGCTCTAATGAATTTAAACTAGATTGCATTGTACTTTTAATACCATCTAATTGCTCATCAAGATTAACAATCATAGGGTTTTGTTCATTAGAGCTTTTCAATAATCGTTTACGCTCTGCGACCAAAGCGTTATATTGAACTGTAGCCTGACTTAAAGCTCCACTTCCCACATCAACTACAGGCATTTCATCATAACCAGTTTCACCGCTTACATAGTCTTTTAATCCACTGACCATTTGCAGCTGCACCTTTGCATTCTCTAGATTAGAACGACTACTTGCACTTACTTGAACGGCAGCACCTACTTCAATACCCGAACCGGTCATACCCTTTTCAGTCAATAATTCTTGAGCATCTTTATCTACATTAGTTAAAGTACCAGATATTAATTGAATACGATTATTGATGAAGTCGGAAGTAGTATCAGCAATGCGCTTTTTTTCTTCAATTGCATTTCTATTATAAATTTCAATTAATTTATCAATAATATCTTTTGCTTTTTTAGGAATAGCACTAGTCATTGACACATCTAAAATATTAGAAAACTCAGCACTTACAGATATATTAACAGCAGATTTAAAACTACGTGCTACTCTTTCAACAGGACTCAAAGAGACTTGAAATCTTTTTCCAATTAAACTTTTTGGATCTTTAACGTTTGGTGTAATTACCATATCTCCAATTGGCGTAGAAATACCACTACCGTAAGAATAAATCTTAGACGGCACGTTTTCATTTTCAGTAAAACCAAACGTATTCGCTGAAGAAAACTCTATAAAAAAACTATAATTAGCATTATTAACCGTAGAATCTGCGGCAATAAAGTTCATCTTTATAGGAGGATTAGAGTAAACTTCTGAGTTTATAATATTCCCCAAGGCCATAATCTTTACATTAGCCCCCAGCTCCTTAACAACTTCTATAAAATTAGATCTTGATGATAATATCTCAATTTCATCTTCTACCTGTTTAGAGGAACCACCAAAAACATCCAAATCCTGAAAAACACTCATTTGATTATTCGCATTTTTCTCTTGAACAATCTGTATTTGAGATTTTACGGCATACTCTGGTGTTGTATACCTAATGTTTACATAAGCCAATGCCAACGCAATAAAACCACATAAAACAAACCATTTCCAATGTTTTAAATATGTGGTAATTATGTCTTTTATATCCTCTTTTTTATCTGAAAAACTCATAGAATAATATCGATTTGGGTAAGTACAATTTTAATAAAGCTATCTAACAAGTATCAGTGTAGTTGTAATTAAAAGAGAGGCTATTGAAATTGCTATACCCGCTCTACCATCTAAACTAGATGAAGTAACAGCAGATTTATTTGGTTCAACATACACTACATCATTCTGTGTCAAATAATAAACAGGCGAGTTCAAAGCATCTTTGCTGGTTAAATCTATTCGCGTATACACCTTGGTGCCATTGAAATCCCTTATGACCAAAACATTATCACGCATTCCCTTTATACCTAAATCATTAGCCAAACCAATTGCTTCTAACACAGTAATTTGCTCACCATTTACAAAATAAGTACCAGGTTTATTTACTTCACCCAATACAGTAACTGTAAAATTCACCAGTCTTATATTTATAATAGGATCCTTTAAATAGGGCTTTAATTTTTCTTTTAGTAAATTTTTTGTTTCTTCTGGGGTAAGTCCTACTAACTTTAACTCACCAAGTACAGGAAAATCAATATTACCTTGTTTATCAATAATATAATCTAATTGCTCTGGTCTCGATCCATTAGTCATAACTCCTTTAAACACATTAAAAGGCAGACTTGCTTCAGAGTCCAAAGTAGAAACGTTGATGGATATTACATCATCAATCTTAAATGTATTTACATGGCTATTATCACTAACGATAGTCTCGTACTCTTGCGCATCTTGAAAATAAACAACATCTCGTCTAGAGGCGCATGAAGCTATAAATAAACCTGCGCTTAATATTAGTAAGTAATTTTTAATTCTTGTTTTCAATGAATTCATTCTTCTTAAAATATTTGTAATGGTTAGTGTTATGATTATTAAGGCTGAACTATTTTGAGCGGAGCAATATTCTTTCCATCCGTAGGGTTGCCTGATTTATCCAACTCGCAAAAATCTGAATTTTTAGAAACATATTCGGGTACAATCTCCTTCATTAACTTAACCGTATTACCACTAAAAAACATATTGGTAATACATAATTCATCAATTTTCGACCTCACTTTAGCGTATTCTACATCTCGAACTTTACTAATTTTTATTTTTTGATGATATGTAGGCAAGGTATTCTCACCATTTGCCAAAAGTTCTTCATATAGCTTCTCTCCTGGGCGTAATCCGGTAATTTTAATATCAATATCTTCTGGATACCTTAAACCTGATAGCTTTATCATATTCTTGGCAAGATCAAATATCTTCACAGATTCTCCCATGTCAAAAATAAATATTTCACCTCCATCACCCATGGCACCAGCTTCTAATACCAATTGCGAAGCTTCTGGTATAGTCATAAAATAACGCGTTATATCTTTGTGCGTTAATGTCAAAGGCCCTCCTTTTTCAATTTGTTTTCTAAACAAAGGTATCACCGATCCATTGGAACCTAATACATTTCCAAAACGAGTCGTAATAAATTTTGTTTTGTTTTCTTTTTGCATGCAGCTAATATACATTTCTGCAATTCGCTTAGTTGCTCCCATAACATTAGTAGGGTTAACAGCTTTATCGGTAGAAACAAAGACAAATTTTTCCACACCATGTATAACAGATAAGTCAGCTACATTTTTTGTTCCACCAATGTTAATTTTAATAGCTTCATAAGAATTGTATTCCATTAATGGCACATGCTTATAAGCAGCAGCATGAAAAACTACGTTTGGTTTATGTTCACTGAACAATGCGTTCATTCTATTCTTATCCCTAATATCGGTAACGATAGGAATAAAATTATGAAAGCCGTTTTGTTTTAGTTCCTGTTGCAAATCATAAAGAGCAGATTCAGCTGAATCAAGAACAATTAGTGACTTATAGGAATAATTACAAATTTGACGAACAATTTCACTTCCAATAGACCCAGCACCACCAGTAACCATAATCGACTTATTCATCAATTCCATGGCAATTTTACTATTCTTTATAGTGATTGGTGCCCTATCAAGTAAATCTTCTATTTGAACTTGTTTAATTTGAGACACTTTTAGTTCTCCATTGATCCAGTCTTCAATTGGCGGTACAATTTTAACGATGATAGGCAAGTCTACTAGTCCCTCTACAGTTTTACGCAGTTTTGCTGAATCTATATTCTGTATTGAAAATATAATTTCTGAGATATTGTTTTTTACAATAAAAGCCTCTGTCAAAGATTTTCTAGCAAAAACAGGAACACCGTTGATATTTTTACCTATTTTTTTGACATCCCTATCAATAAAACCTACTACCTTATATCTACTTTTAGAATGGTTTGTAATAGCGCTACGGGTAAGTACTCCAGATTCTCCCGCCCCATAAATTAAAACATGCTTACTAACTTTTAAACTTCCATTAATTCGATTATACAATGATTTAAAAGCAAACCTTGACGCAGTTAACACCACAAAGGTGATTAAACTGTTAATAATTATAATAGATAACGGTACAGTAAAACTATTTATAAAAGCTACTTCCCTATTCCCTATTACTATAAATATTAAAATGATACTAGATAAACAAACTGCATTAAAAATATTATAAACATCCCTAACTCCCGTATGACGAACAACTCCATTATAAGAACCAACGATAACAAACGAAATTAACGCCGTAAGAATGACCAATGGTAATTGTACAACTAGGTTTTGAACATCAAAATTAAAGGTCAGGTTAAATCTGATCAAGTAAGACAACACGAACGAAAAACCAACGGTAAGCAGGTCGATAAATAAAACCAGCCACTTAGAGGCATAACGCTGCGATGTATAATTTAAGAATCTTAATATCATAACAGTACTTTTTTAATACAATCCGAAACTCGTTTCAAATCTTCAGAACTTAAGTTACTACCACTTGGCAGACATAATCCTCTACTAAATAAATCTTCGGAAGTGCCGTCAACAAATGTTTTATATTCACTAAAAATAGGTTGCATATGTAATGGCTTCCACAATGGTCTAGACTCAATATTTTCTTCCAATAAAGCCAATCGAATTCCTTCTCTAATTTCAAAAGAAGGTGTAAGCACACAACTTAACCATCTATTTGAATAGAAACCTTCTGCTTCATCAATGAACTCAATTTCTTTCAAAGAAGCCAATTCGTTTTGGTAATATTCAAAGTTACTTCTTCTAGAGTCAACTCTATTTTGCAACACTTCCATTTGTCCTCTACCAATGCCTGCTAAAACATTGCTCATTCGGTAATTATAACCAATATTAGAATGTTGATAATGCGGCGCATCATCTCTAGCTTGCGTAGCTAAAAATATGGCTTTATCTGTAAGTGTTTTGCTTTTAGCGGTTAAGGCACCACCACCTGAGGTTGTAATAATTTTGTTGCCATTAAAAGAAAGAACACCTATATCGCCAAAAGCTCCACAGGGTTTATCCATATATGTACTACCTAAAGCTTCTGCACTATCTTCCAATACCGGAATACCGTACTCTTTAGCGATGGCATGAATTTCATCCACCTTATAAGGCATACCGTACAAATGTACTGCGATAATAGCTTTTGGCAGACCTTTCTCTAAAATTCTATTCTCTATGGCTTTTCTTAAAAGTTCTGGAGAGATATTCCAGGTATCTACTTCACTATCCACAAAAACCGGGGTTGCCCCTAAGTACATTATAGGGTTTGCAGACGCAGAAAAGGTAAAACTTTGACAAAGCACCTCATCTCCATGCCCTACCCCTAAAAGCTGCAGACCTAAATGAATCGCAGCAGTACCTGAACTTAAAGCCGCTACATGCACGTTATCACCTAATTGACTTCTAATCGCATGCTCAAAAGCATTAACATTAGGTCCCAAAGGTGCAATCCAATTAGTTTCAAAGGCCTCATTGACATAATCCTGTTCCGCCCCACCCATGTGAGGAGAGGATAACCATATTTTTTCCTTTGTATCTACCACTTTTTTCTTTTAAAATTTAAGTAAATGTACGCCAAGTTATTACTAAACATAAATTGAAATATCTTAATTCGTCTAATTCTAAAAATTAATCGTTCAACTACTTTTCCAAAAACTTTTAAAGTAAATTCTTACCTTTTACCGAACTGTCTATTTCAATATGATGAACGAACCAAACCAACAATAAATTAGAACACTACAATCAATATTGAATTTATCCTAAATCAACATTTTCCGTACTTTTAGATAGTATAACGAAACAACCTATACCTTATTATAAGTACTAAAATCTTTATGATCTCTCTTATACAGGTCATCAGAGGGCAATGATTTAAAGTACTCATATGTTTTTTTCATACCTTCTTCCCTAAGAACTTTAGGCTCCCAGTTTAGAATTTCCTTAGCCTTAGAAATATCTGGTTGGCGTTGCATAGGGTCATCTTGTGGCAAAGGCTTAAAAATGACTTTTTGCGTGGTGCCAGTTAATTTAATGATTTCCTCTGCAAAATCTCTAATCGTAATTTCATGCGGGTTACCAATATTAACAGGCAGATCATAGTCACTTAACAACAATCTATAGATCCCTTCCACTTCATCATCTACATAACAAAAAGACCTTGTTTGATCTCCTTTACCAAATACCGTTAAATCTTCTCCTCTTAGAGCCTGACCTATAAAAGCAGGTATTACACGACCATCATTTAGTCGCATTCTTGGACCATAAGTGTTAAATATTCTTACAATTCTTGTTTCAACACCATGAAATCTATTGTACGCCATTGTAATAGACTCCATAAATCGCTTAGCTTCGTCATATACGCCACGTGGTCCTATAGTATTTACATTACCATAGTACTCCTCTGTTTGTGGGTGCACTAAAGGATCACCGTAAATCTCAGAAGTAGAAGCTATTAGAATGCGTGCATTCTTTTCTTTTGCCAAACCTAAAAGATTATGAGTACCTAACGCTCCTACTTTTAAAGTTTGAATAGGTATTTTCAAATAATCTATTGGGCTAGCTGGCGAGGCAAAATGTAAGATATAATCTAAATCTCCGGCTATATGAACAAACTTGGTTACATCATGATGAAAAAACTCAAATTGCTCCAAAGGAAACAAATGCTCCAAATTTTTAATATCTCCTGTTATGAGATTATCCATAGCTATTACATGATAGCCTTCTTTTATAAAACGATCGCAGAGATGAGACCCTAAAAAACCAGCTCCACCGGTAATTAAAACTTTTTTCAAAATATTGTTATTTAGATATTACGAAGATAGATCAATGATAGCAAGCACAAAAAATGAATACAGAAAATACTTTCAAATTCAAAATTATAGGATGAAATCATACTAAACTATCAAAATCGCAGTTCATCATTAGGAAGATTTTAATTTTCCTTGATTACTACACATGATTAACTGATTAAACATCTTCTTATTATTCATTGAAAGAAAAAAAAACGTAAAATCTATTAAATCAACTCTTGAACGACTAAATAATACTTAATCATTTATCTTTGCAAATTTTGCAAAAGTTTCAATTTAAAAATATGAAAAAAATTACAAATATATGCTGTATTGGAGCTGGTTACGTAGGTGGGCCTACCATGTCAGTTATTGCAAGTCAATGCCCAGACATTAAAGTTACTGTTGTAGATATCAATCAAGAAAGAATTGATAGCTGGAATGACGACAACCTAGACAACCTTCCTATTTATGAACCTGGCTTAAAGGAAATTGTTGGCAAAGCAAGAAACAAAAATCTCTTCTTTTCAACAGAAGTTGACAAAGCAATTGATGAAGCCCAGATTATTTTTATATCGGTAAACACCCCTACCAAAACCTATGGTAAAGGAAAAGGACAAGCTGCCGATCTAAAATTTGTAGAACTTTGTGCAAGAAATATAGCTAAAGTAGCTAAAGACGATAAAATTGTAGTAGAAAAATCAACACTACCTGTTCGTACTGCCAGTGCTATAAAAAGTATCTTACAGCATACGGGTAATAAAGTAAATTTCGAAATACTATCCAACCCTGAGTTTTTAGCGGAAGGTACGGCGATTGACGACCTTTTAAATGCCGATAGGGTTTTAATTGGTGGTGATGACACCCCTTCTGGCCAAGAAGCGAAAGATACTTTAAGTTCAATATACGAACAATGGTTACCAAAAGAACGTGTATTACAAACTAACGTCTGGTCATCAGAATTATCAAAATTAGTGGCGAATGCATTTTTGGCACAAAGGGTCTCTTCGATCAATACCATTTCTGCATTATGTGAAAAAACAGATGCCAACATTCAAGAAATTTCTAGAGCTATAGGTTATGATAGTCGTATTGGATCTAAATTCTTAAATGCATCGGTAGGTTTTGGCGGTTCTTGTTTCCAAAAAGACATTTTAAATTTGGTATATATTGCTCGCTCTTATGGCCTTACAGAGGTTGCAGATTACTGGGAACAAGTGATTATTGCAAATGATTACCAGAAAAGTCGTTTTGCAGAACATATCATCTCCTCTTTGTACAATACCATTTCGGGTAAAAAAATTGTTCTTTACGGTTGGGCGTTTAAGAAGGACACCAATGACACAAGAGAGTCTCCAGCAATTGCAGTTGCAGACGCTTTATTAGACGAGAACGCAGAAATTACGGTATACGACCCTAAGGTAACGGCAGAAAGAATTTATGCAGATTTAGATTATTTAGGTACTCGCTCTCCAGAAGAAAACAGAAGGTTGTTGAAAGTCAGTAACGACCCTATAGATGCTACAAAAGAAGCACATGCCATTGCTATTTTAACTGAATGGGACGAATTTAAGACCTATGATTGGAAAAGTATTTATGAACAAATGTTAAAACCTGCATTCGTTTTTGACGGAAGACGTTTATTAGACAATGAAGTAATGCAATCCATTGGCTTTAATTATTACAAAATTGGGCAATCATGAAAATATTAGTTACCGGCGCTGCAGGTTTCATCGGTTTTTTTGTAGCTAAATCTCTTTTAGAAAGCGGTCATACCGTTGTTGGTTTAGATAACATCAATGATTATTATGATGTAAACCTTAAATATGACCGTCTAAGAGAATTGGGTATTACCAAAAGTAATGCTGAAGTTTTCAACAAAATTGCCATTAGTGAACGTAATTCACAATTCTCATTTATTCGTTTAAATTTAGAGGATCGCGAACATTTACCTTTGCTATTTAAAGAACAAGCCTTCGACAAGGTTTGCAACCTAGCCGCACAAGCAGGTGTACGCTATAGTTTAGAAAACCCAGAGGCTTATGTTGATAGTAATGTAGTCGGTTTTTTGAATATTTTAGAATGTTGTCGTCATTATAAGATAAAACACTTGATCTACGCAAGTAGCTCAAGTGTTTATGGTTTAAATGAAAAAATACCTTTTGAGACCAGTGATAATGTAGACCACCCTATTAGTTTATATGCAGCCACAAAAAAGAGCAATGAACTAATGGCGCATACCTATGCGCACCTTTACGGTTTTAAAACAACAGGGTTACGATTCTTTACTGTTTACGGCCCTTGGGGCAGACCAGACATGGCCATGTTTTTGTTTACAGATGCTATTGTCAATGATAAACCTATTAAGGTTTTTAACAGCGGTAAACTAGAACGCGATTTTACTTATATAGATGATATTACTGAAGGGGTAGTTAGAATTATTCAAAAACCAGTAACAGAACAAAAAGAAGATTTATTTAAAATCTATAATATTGGAAATAGTAAATCTGTAAAATTAATGGATTTTATTACGGCCATAGAAGAAAGCTTAAATACCGAAGCCAAAAAAGACATGTACCCTATGCAACCAGGCGATGTGGAAAAAACTTGGGCCAATGTAGATGATTTAATAGCAGATTATAATTATAGCCCAAATACTCCAATAAAAACAGGGGTTCAAAAATTTGTTGAGTGGTACAAAACATACTATCTCTAAATCAAAATAGAGAAATAATTAAACCTTTTCAATTCTATTTAATATTCTTAATAAATCTTTCTACAATTCTAAAATCATGAACTTTTACGATTTAAATTCAAGTTTTCACATATTAGTTACCGGCGGTGCCGGCTTTATTGGGTCAAATCTATGTCATGCCTTATTAGCAAATGGAAACCGAGTTACTTGCTTAGATAATTTTGCTACCGGCAAACGTGAAAATATAGCTCCATTTACAGAGCATTCTAAATTTACTTTAATTGAAGGAGATATTAGGAACTTAAGTGATTGCCAAAAAGCTTGCGATGGTGTTGATTACGTTTTACATCAAGCTGCACTGGGATCGGTACCAAGATCTATAAACGACCCTGTTACCAGTAATGACGTAAACGTATCTGGTTTTTTAAATATGCTGGTGGCAGCAAGAGATGCAAAAGTTAAACGTTTTATATATGCAGCAAGCTCATCGACGTATGGCGATTCTACCAATATGCCTAAAGTTGAAGATATTATAGGTAAACCGCTCTCCCCCTACGCTATTACAAAATATGTAAATGAATTATATGCCGATGTTTTTAGTAAAACATATCAAATAGAAACGATAGGCTTACGCTATTTTAACGTTTTTGGAAGAAAGCAAGACCCCAACGGTGCCTATGCAGCAGTTATTCCGAAATTTGTTATGCAACTTATGAAGCATGAATCTCCTGTTATTAATGGTGATGGTTCTTTCTCTAGAGATTTCACCTATATAGATAATGTTATTCAAATGAATGTGCGTGCCATGGTATCTAACAACCAAAATGCGATAAACACCGTATATAATACAGCTTATGGTGAACGTACAGATTTAAACGAGCTTACAGAGTTATTAAAAGAGTATCTAGGGGAATATGACCCAAAAATAAAAAATGTAAAAAACATATACGGCCCTACAAGAGCCGGTGATGTACCACATTCATTAGCCTCTGTCGATAAGGCAAAAGAATTACTTAATTACGACCCACAATTTGACATTAAAACCGGACTTAAAGAGGCGGTTAATTGGTACTGGGAGCATTTGAAATAATATTTCAGGAGTTAAGAGTTAGGAGTTAGGAGTTAGGAGTTAGGAGTTAGGAGTTAGGAGTTAGGAGTTAGGAGTTAGGAGTTAGGAGTTAGGAGTTAGGAGTTAGGAGTTA
>JAHDDP010000056.1 GCA_020629285.1 Maribacter sp. | reverse complement strand
AGACAACAAAGTCTTTGAATTTTATTGAACAAATTGTTGAAGAGGACTTGGTAAATGGTTATACCAAAGACGAATTACGTTTTCGTTTTCCTCCAGAGCCTAATGGTTATCTGCATATTGGCCACGCAAGTTCCATATGCTTAAATTTTGGTTTAGGTCTTAGGTATAATGCACCTGTAAATCTGAGATTTGACGATACCAACCCAGCAAAAGAAGAACAAGAATTTGTAGATGCCATTAAAAAAGATGTCGAATGGCTGGGTTTTAAGTGGGATACCGAACGGTATGCTTCTGATTATTTTCAACAACTGTACGACTGGGCGGTTGAATTGATAAAAAAAGGCACAGCTTATGTAGATGATCAATCTTCTGAAGAAATGGCGCTTCAAAAAGGTACACCTACAGAACCAGGAACAGATAGCCCCAATAGAAATCGATCCATTGAAGAGAATTTAGAGCTCTTTGAAAAGATGAAAAACGGAGAATTTGAAGAAGGTACACATGTGCTTAGAGCCAAAATTGATATGGCTTCTTCAAATATGTTAATGCGTGATCCTATAATGTACCGTGTATTGCACAAAGCACACCACAGAACAAATACCGATTGGTGTATTTACCCAATGTATGATTGGACACATGGAGAAAGCGATTATATAGAACAGGTCTCCCATTCTTTCTGTACGTTAGAATTCGCCATGCACCGTGAGCTATACAACTGGTTTTTAGATCAAGTATATGATGAAACTAAAGTAAGACCTAAACAACGTGAGTTCGCTCGTAGAAATTTGAGTCACACCGTAGTTAGTAAAAGAAAACTGGCAAAATTGGTAGAAAGTGGTGTTGTAGATTCTTGGGACGACCCTAGAATGCCAACAATATCCGGTTTAAGAAGAAGAGGGTATACTCCAGAATCTATCCGCAATTTTACGGATACTATAGGTATCGCAAAAAGAGATAACTTAATAGATGTTTCTTTATTAGAATTTCAGGTACGAGATCACTTAAATAAAGTTGCCCCTAGGGTTATGGGTGTTTTAGATCCTTTAAAAGTGGTCATTACAAATTATCCAGAGGGTGAAGAAGAGTGGTTAGATGCCGAAAACAACCCCGAAGATGAAAGTGCAGGTTCAAGAAAAGTACCTTTTTCAAAAGAATTCTACATTGAAAAAGAAGATTTTAGAGAAGAGGCCAATAAAAAGTTCTTTAGATTAAAACTTGGAAAAGAAGTTCGTTTAAAGAACGCATACATTATAAAAGCTGAATCTTGCACAAAAGATACTGATGGGAATATTATTGAGGTACAGTGTACATACGACCCAAAAAGTAAAAGTGGAAGCGGTACTGAAGAAAGTTTACGTAAGGTGAAAGGAACATTACATTGGGTTTCTATAAAACATGCTGTTGAAGCAGAAGTTCGTTTATACGATCGTTTGTTTACAGATGCTAGTCCAGATACACACAAGGACAAAGATTTTATGGAATTTGTAAATCCTGATTCACTAAAAGTAATAACCGGTTATGTAGAACCTCATCTTAAGGATGCCAAAATTGGAGACCGAGTTCAATTTCAACGTATCGGATATTTTTGTGTAGATCCAGACAAGACAGCTGACAAATTGGTTTTTAACAGAACGGTCGGTTTACGCGATTCTTGGGCTAAAATTCAATAAAAAACCAATATAGGTATATCTAATAGTTAAAATCTGTTTTAATTAAGGTTAGCTATTAAAAACCACCTTTAGGCATGTTGTCTAAAGGTGGTTTTTGTTTTTTAGACTAATTGGTATTAATACTAATAAAAGTATTCGCTATTGGCTTTAAAATAGCCAAAATGAACAGGTTGTTTATCTTAAGAAGTATATTACCAATACTGAATAAAAAAAAATTAAAAAGCCCGAGAACAAAATTCTCGGGCTATATCTTAAATTGATAAAAGTAAATTTACTTATTCCTCAAGTTTAGGCTTATTGGTTTTCTTCATGCTTTCACCGATCATATTACTAGCAGTAAAACTTGCCACCATGTTGTTTAACATGTCACTACCCGCTTGCGGAGAATTTGGTAATAAAATCAAATTCGTATTTGTTTCTTCACCTATGCTTTGTAAAGTATCATAATGTTGTGTTACTACAATTAAAGCAGAAGCTTCTTGTGAATTAATACCAACTTTATTTAGTACTTCAACCGACTCTTCTAAACCACGAGCAATTTCTCTTCTTTGATCTGCTATACCTTGACCTTGCAATCTTTTACTTTCTGCCTCGGCTTTCGCTTTTTCTACAATCAAGATACGAGCAGCATCCCCTTCAAACTGTGCAGCGGTCTTTTGACGTTCAGAAGCATTAATACGGTTCATTGCCTCCTTAACCTGCGGATCAGGATCAATATCTGTTACCAAGGTCTTTATAATATCAAAACCGTAGTCTAACATAGCTTCTTGTAGTTCAGATTTTACCGCAATGGCTATATCATCTTTTTTAACGAATACATCATCCAACTTCATTTTAGGAACTTCTGCACGTACAACGTCAAAAACATATGAGGTTATTTGTTCATGTGGGTACTCTAATTTGTAATAAGCATCGTAAACTTTTTCCCTAATAACCACATACTGTACAGATACTTTCAATTTTACGAATACATCATCCAATGTTTTCGTTTCAATAATTACATCCAACTGCTGAATCTTTAAACCTATTCTTGCAGCTATGCGCTGTACAAAAGGAATTTTAAAATGAATACCCGATTGTCTAACACTAGTAAACTTTCCAAAAGTTTCAATTAAAACAGCTGTTTGTTGTTTTACGATAAATACACCCGACAGAATAGTTATAATCACTAAAAACGCAATCGGAATCCAAATAAATGAGCCCATATTTTTTTCTTTTATAGTTAATATTTGAAGATACTAAAAGCCTTCATACTATTAGTAGTAATTGTTGCACATTTGTTACAAAAGCACAAGAATTAAAATAGATATGGCAATGTATTAAGCATTAACGATTATATATCTTACCGTAAATAAAGTAGTTCAACATCCACAATTTTATTTTGGTTTTAGTAATTTGTTATTATCGTAATATGAAAAATATGCTGACAGCCATAATCCCCAAGCTACCCATGCGAAATAGAGAGAAAACCATATCCTATTATATTGATTCGCTCGAATTTAAAAAAGTAGGTGAACTAGATTATCCTGACTATTTAATGATAGAAAAGGATGGAGTTGAAATACACTTCTTTCTGTTTGAAGCCCTTGATCCAAAAGAAAATTATGGTCAAGTATATATTCGTACCAAGGAAATTACTTCTTTATACCAATCGTTCTTAAATAGGAATGTACCCATACATCCAAATGGCGCCTTAGAAATAAAACCCTGGGGGCAAAAGGAGTTCGCTCTCTTAGACCCAGATCACAATCTATTAACCTTCGGAGAATCAATCAAGAAATAGAATTTTAAGTAAAAGAAAAAGGCAGCTCGAAAGAGCTGCCTTTTTTTATATACTAAATGTGAACATTAGATATCAAAACGATCTAAATTCATCACTTTAGTCCATGTTCTACTAAAGTCACGTACAAATTTTTGTTTCGCATCTTCTGTACCATAAACTTCTGCTAAAGCTCGTAATTCTGAATTAGAACCGAATATTAAATCTGCTCTAGTACCAGTCCATTTAATTTTACCTGTTTTACGATCACTACCCTCGAAAACGGTATCATCATCAGAAGCAGCTTTCCAAGTGGTACCCATATCTAATAAATTGATAAAGAAATCATTTGTAAGTAACCCTGGTCTATCGGTAAACACTCCGTTATTAGAACCATCATAATTAGCCCCTAGTACACGAAGACCGCCAACTAATACGGTCATTTCTGGCGCAGTTAAGGTTAATAAATTCGCTTTATCAATCAATAGCTCTTCAGGTTTAATAGAAACATTCTTATTGGTATAATTTCTAAATCCGTCCGCAATTGGTTCAAGTGCATCAAAAGCCTCAATATCCGTTTTTTCTTGAGTCGCATCCGTACGACCAGGGTTAAACGCCACTTCAGTATCAAAACCTGCAAGTTTAGCGGCATTTTCAACTGCGGCAGTACCAGCTAGAACAACTAAATCGGCAAAAGTAACTTTCTTATTACCAGACTGACTATCATTAAATTCTTTCTGAATCTTCTCTAACATGGTAGTAACCTTAGCTAATTGCGTAGGGTTATTTACTGTCCAATCTTTTTGAGGTGCTAAACGAATACGACCACCATTGGCACCACCACGTTTATCAGAACCTCTAAAAGTAGAAGCGGAAGCCCAAGCCGTAGCAACTAATTCAGCAGTTGACAGACCAGAAGATAAAATTGTTTTCTTCAACGTTTCTATATCCGCATCGTCAATCAAATCAAAATCAACCGCTGGTACAGGATCCTGCCATAGTAGTTCCTCTTTTGGTACTTCAGGTCCTAAATAACGATCAACAGGCCCCATGTCACGGTGTGTTAATTTATACCAAGCTCTTGCATAAGCATCTTTAAACTCATCGGGATTTTTTAAAAAGTTTCTAGAGATCTTTTCATAAGCGGGATCTATACGTAGAGACATATCCGTAACCAACATAAAAGGTTGATGCGTTTTACCTGGAATATGGGCATCTGGCATTTCACCTGCTCCGGCATCACCAACTGGTTTATACTGCCAAGCCCCTGCAGGACTCTTTGTTAATTCCCACTCATAACCGAATAAATTTTCAAAAAAGTGATGACTCCACTTTGTTGGTGTTTGAGACCAAGCACCTTCAATACCACTTGTTATGGTATCAGCACCAGAACCAGTACCATAACTATTTGCCCAACCTAAACCTTGAGCTGTAATATCTGCAGCTGCAGGCTCGACACTAACATAATCATCAGGGTTCGCGGCACCGTGTGTTTTACCAAATGTATGACCACCGGCAATTAAAGCAACGGTTTCATAGTCGTCCATTGCCATTCTTTTAAAAGTCTGCCTAATATAATGGGCAGCTTCCAATGGATCAGGATTAGCATTATGACCCTCTGGGTTTACATATATCAATCCCATGTGTGCAGCACCCAAAGGATTTTCCAATTCTTTACCATCATCATCATAACGTTGTTTGTTACCCAACCATTCTGTTTCAGAACCCCAATAGATATCTTCTTCAGGCTGCCAAATATCTTCTCGACCACCTGCAAAACCGAACATGGGTAACCCCATACTTTCGTGCGCAACGTTACCGGCAAGTATCATTAAATCTGCCCAAGAAATTTTCTTTCCGTATTTCTGTTTAATTGGCCATAATAGCAAACGTGCCTTATCTAAATTCGCATTATCTGGCCAACTATTTAGCGGTGCAAAACGCTGGTTTCCGGCACTAGCACCACCTCTACCGTCAGATGTTCGGTAAGTACCGGCACTATGCCAGGCCATACGAATAAAAAATGGTCCATAATGACCATAATCGGCAGGCCACCAATCTTGACTATCGGTCATTAAATCTGTTAGGTCTTTCTTTATAGCGGCTAAGTCCAAAGAATTAAACTCTTCGGTATAATCAAAATCATCACCCATTGGGTCGGCCATTTTAGAATGCAATCTTAAAATATTAAGATTCAACATATTTGGCCACCAATCCTTATTCGTTGTTCCGCCTCCTGCAGCTTGATGCATTTCACCATTTAAAAATGGACAATTTGCTGCATCGGATTCATTTAAATCCCAAGCTTCACCCTTTCCGTTAGTACTACTCATGATTATATAGTTTTTAAGTTGTTTCTAATATTGATTGTAAAACTATGCTTAATAAATCTATTGATATTTAAATTTAGATAGATAAAACTTATTGTGTCATATTCCAAATTCATATAAACCCACAAATTATTATCAAGTTCGTTGTTTAAAACCCATAAATATTGGAATATCCTAAAGATAAACACTTAGTTCTATCGAACAAGTACCATTATACGATATTTAATAATTTCGTAAAACAGCAGCAAACCATAACTTACTAGAACAATCTAGATTTTGAATGATCTTTCGCTATAAGTCTATGGTAGTGCTTATCGTTGTTTACGACATAATATTATAAGCAAAACCTGGGCACCATTCATTTGCGTAGTATATAAAAGAAATCTTGATAGTGAAATAACCAACAATTGATAACATCAAATAAACTAAGTCATTTATTTTAACAATTCCTTCTAATAACGGTTTTGTAAATCTGTCTATATTGCCCGTTAACCGACCCAAAACAATGCCAAAAATCACCAAAAGACAAAGACAAGCAAAATGGCTACGTATTTTTAGAAAAGTACATAGGGCCACTGGTGCGGCTTTGTTCATTTTCTTCTTTATTATCTCTATCACTGGACTTCTTTTAGGATGGAAAAAACACAGTGGCGGGGTAATTCTATCAAAATCGTATGAAGGCACTTCTACAGAATTAAAACATTGGTTACCTATTGATAGTCTACACACGCTCGCTAATACCTATCTTTTAGAAAACGTATCTAAAGAATTATCCACTAAAATTGATAGAATTGACATCAGAAAAGAAAAGGGAATGGTGAAATTCGTTTATGATAATCATCTATGGGGACTGCAATTAGATGGGGCAACAGGCAAATTACTTCATATAGAACGTAGATATTCTGACCTCTTAGAACAAATACATGATGGTTCAATTTTAGATAATTATGTGGGCACTAGTGATAATCAAATAAAAGTATTTTACACTACAATAATGGGGCTTGCACTTCTTCTTTTTACGATAACCGGTTTTTGGTTGTGGTATGGGCCAAAACGTATGCGAAAAAAATAAAACAACAGCTTAAAAATTAAGGTTAGCTTTGGGGTCTTAATAAGGCTCAATAATTATGGCAGACCACAAGAAAAAAGAGGGTTTAGAAAAACCAACTTTACACCCAAGAAACAAACATACCGGTCGTTACGATCTGAAGGCGTTGAAATTGGTAAATACTGATTTAAAGCCGTTTGTAACTAAAAATAAGTACGGAAACTTTACAATAGACTTCTTTAACCCGGTTGCTGTAAAAGCCCTAAATAAAGCAATTTTAATTTCACAATACGGATTAGACTTCTGGGATATACCAGATGGTTTCTTGTGCCCTCCGATACCAGGAAGAGCAGATTATATTCACCACATTGCTGATATCTTGGCAGCCAGTAACGATGGGAATTTGGTTATAGACGATAAAATTAAATGCCTGGATATTGGAGTAGGAGCAAATTGTGTATACCCAATAATTGGAAATAATGCTTACGGTTGGTCTTTCATAGGATCTGATATAGACCCAAGAGCGATAGAAGCAGCACAAAAAATTGTGACGTCAAACCCTTCTCTTCATGGTAAAGTCGAATTTCGACTTCAACCCAAACCTGAACATATATTTTCTGGAATTTTAAATACAGATGAAAAAGTAGATTTAACTATCTGTAACCCTCCATTTCATGCTACAAAAGCGGAAGCTGAAGCCGGAACACTTAGAAAATTAAGTAACCTAAAGAAAAAAAGGGTAAAAAAACCCGAGCTGAATTTTAGCGGTCAAGGTGGAGAACTTTGGACAGATGGCGGAGAAAAACGATTTGTACTTAATATGATCAATGAAAGTGCGCAATATTCTAAAAATTGTGCCTGGTTTTCAACTTTGGTTTCAAAGCAATCTAACCTACGTGCGTTTTATGATAGATTAGAAAAAGTAGGAGTTGTGGAGCACAAAACTACACCAATGGGGCAGGGTAATAAACTAAGTAGAATAATTGCTTGGACATTTTTATCGGCCGCAGAAATGAAAACTTGGGCAGAAGATAGATGGATAAACGAATAGAATTTTGCCGCGGACCTTTTTTAATCATCAAAAGAAGTATTTTAAACGGTTCTCTTTGGTAAATTGACCCGAAGGGTCGAAATTTTTTTGAAAATTCAGCAAAAACGCTAAAATGGCAGGAGAAACCGATTTAAATATACTTTTAAGGACTTTAAAACCTAGTTTGAACAAAGGGAATTATGTTTTTATATCTGTAAAAGATATTCAGCATATTTCTAGGGACAATATTTTATTCGAGTTCAAAGAAAAAGAAGGTATAACCATCATCTTAGAACAAGCAAAAGCCGATGAATTAAATTTTAAATGCGAATTTGTTGCATCTTGGATTACACTTACCGTTCATTCTGCATTAAATGCTGTTGGTTTAACAGCTGCAGTTTCTACAGCACTAACAAAACATAATATCAGTTGCAATGTTGTTGCGGCATATTATCATGACCATATTTTTGTATCAACCAAAGACACAAAAAAAGCAATGGAAGTTTTAAGTGAATTTTCAGGAAAATAAAGACTGCTTCATTTTCCTGAAAATTTTATTTTATCCCAATTTATTTAAAGCTGTTTCTATTCTAGAGATACTTTCCTCTTTACCGATCATAGCCATGATATCGAAAATATGTGGTCCTTTCATATCACCAACTAAGAATAGACGTAAAGGTGGCATCACTTTTCCAAAAGACAATTCTTTCTCGCCAATCCATGCTTTTACAATGGTTTCGCTGTTTTCAGAAGAAAAATCTTCTATGGATCTTAATACAGAAATAAGATCGTTCATGATTGAAGCGGTATCTTCTTTCCATTGTTTTTTTGCAGCTTTCGCATTGTACTCATTAGGCGCTACGAAGAAATAATCGCTTAAGTCCCAAAAATCTGAAACAAAAATTGCGCGCTCTTTTATTAGCGTAACTACTTTGGTAACATACGCTAAATCTAGTTTGTCACTATCAGAAATATGCTCCTTTACAGTTGGTAAGAATAATTTAGCCAACTCATTATCAGCGGTTTCTTGAAGATAATGCTGGTTGTACCATTTGGTTTTTTCTGGATCAAATCGAGCTCCAGATTTATTTACACGGTCTAGACTGAAGGTTTTTACCAATTCATCTAAAGAAAATAATTCTTGTTCCGTACCTGGGTTCCATCCTAATAATGCTAAGAAATTTATAACCGCCTCAGGAAAATAACCTGATTCTTTATACCCAATAGATTCATTCCAAGAAAGGGGAAAAACCGGAAAGCCCATTTTTTCGCCATCACGTTTACTCAACTTTCCTTTTCCTACGGGTTTCATAATCAAAGGTAAATGTGCAAATTCTGGAGCATCCCATCCAAAGGCGTCATACAGTTGTTTGTGTAATGCCATAGAAGGTAACCATTCTTCACCACGAATAACGTGAGTAATTTGCATTAAATGGTCATCAACAATATTTGCTAAATGGTATGTTGGCATTCCGTCACTTTTAAACAATACCTTATCGTCTAAAACATTAGTGTCTATTTTTATGGAGCCACGTATTAAATCTTGTAGAAGTAACGTTTCATCTGGCGGAGTCAAAAAACGAATTACATAATCATCACCATTATCTAACTTGGCTTTTACCTCTTCTGGCATTAATGAAAGTGAATTATCAAGCTTTAATCTATTGTGCCAATTATAAATAAAGGTTTTGCCTTGTTTTTCATGCTCTTTTCTATGACCATCCAAACTTTCAGAAGTATCAAAAGCATAATATGCCTTACCTTTTTCAACTAACTCATCGGCATATTTTTTGTACAATGATTTTCGCTCGCTCTGTCTATATGGACCAAAACCACCGTCTTTACCAATTCCTTCGTCAAAAGGAATTCCGCACCAATTCAAAGAGTCAATAATATATTGCTCAGCACCTTCAACGTATCTATTCTGGTCGGTATCTTCTATTCTTAGAATAAAATCACCGCCATGTTTTTTGGCAAATAAATAATTAAATAGGGCAGTACGAACACCACCAATATGCAATGGTCCAGTAGGACTAGGGGCAAAACGAACACGAACTTTTTTAGACATAGTATTTTTATAAGGCTACAAAGATACACATCCCTAACTTTTTACTTAATAATGCCAAATAGGAATTTTACAAAAAAACAACTACATAAAACTAAGTAGCTGTGTAGTTATCAACAGGCCAGTGTTTTGATTTAACAAATATTTCCCAACAAACATAGGTGATAACCGTTATCTTGGTATAAAAAAGAACAATTGCAAGACTACCAGCACATATTAAAGCGTTTAAATCAGTTTATTCAAAAACATTATTCTCAAGTTTTACTGAAAGGTATATTATTGTTTTTTGCCTTAGGATTATTGTTTTTTTTATTGATTTTAGGAGTAGAGTATTTTTTATGGATGAACACCACCGGAAGAATGATACTTTTCGGAATTTTTATAGCGGTTGAGCTATTTCTACTTTTTAAATACATATTAACCCCAATTTTTTACTTATTTAAATTGAAACAGGGTATTGGTCCAAAAGATGCTGCTCAAATGATAGGAAAGCATTTTCCTGAAGTAGGAGATAAGCTTACTAACTTATTAGATTTAGCAAATGACCCACAACAATCTGAACTATTACTTGCCAGTATAAATCAAAGATCAAAACAATTAGATCCCATTCCGTTTTCAAACGCAATAGATTTTAAAGATTCTTTGAAATATTTGAAATATGCTATAATTCCGATAGCCATAATAGCGCTTTTATTCATTTCCGGAAACTGGAATACTTTTTTTGGCAGCTACGAACGTGTTGTCAACTATGAAATGGCTTATGAAAAACCAGCACCGTTTCATTTTGAAGTATTATCAGATAATTTAAAAACCTTACAAGATGAAACTTTTACAATACAGGTTGCTACTAGAGGGGAAGTAAAACCAGAGAATGTATTTATAGAAATAGATGGTAAACAGATGCTTTTACAAAAAAACAATGGTTTGTATGAATATGTATTCACCCCACCGATATCAACAACGAACTTCAAATTCAAAGCAAATGAAGTAAGTTCTAGAGATTATACCTTAACAGCTTTAGAGACACCTTCTATCTTAGATTTCACCATGAATCTTACATATCCAACGTACCTGAACAAACCAAATGAAACTATTAAAAGTACGGGAAACGCAGTAATACCAGAAGGAACCAAAATACAGTGGAAGATAAATGGAGAAAATACCGATAAGATTAATCTTTCTACAAAAGATACGGTAATACCATTAAATAAAGAAAAAAATACGTTTCAATTAGAAAAACGAATCTATACTGATTTGAATTATGAACTAACAACTACAAACAAAAACGTTCAAGATTACGAAAGATTAACTTATAATTTTAAAGTAATAAAAGATGCATACCCTTCAATGAAGGTTAATCAGGTTCTAGATAGTTTAAATCCAAATATTTCTTACTACACTGGTAATGCAAGTGATGATTATGGTTTACGTAAAATAGATATAGTTTATTTTGAAATAGGAGAAGAGGAAAATAAGAATACGGTTATCCTATTAAAAACTACTTCTAATTACGAACAATTTTATTACACTTTCCCATCTGGTTTAGAGCTAGAAACTGGCAAAAATTATGGCTTTTATTTTGAGGTTACGGATAATGATGCCATACATAATGGCAAGACGATAAAAAGTCAAATATACCAGCAGGTATTACTAGATGAAAATCAATTAAAAAACAAAGATTTAGAGTCCCAACAATCTCTCATAAAAGACCTTGATAAATCGTTACAAAAATCTAAAGAACAGAAGGAATCCTTAGAAGAGATTAATCAAAATCAGAAAGAAAAAAACAGTCTAAATTTTAATGATAAAAATCAGATAAAAGACTATCTAAAAAAACAAGAGCAGCAAGAACAGCTGATGCAAAAATTCAGCAAAGAATTAAAAGAAAATCTGAGTAAAGAAAACAAAGATGACAAATTAAACCAATTGTTACAAGAGCGCTTAGAACGCCAAGAAGAACAAGCTAAGAAAAACCAGTCACTCCTTGAAGAACTTAATAAAGTAGCTGATAAAATAAAGAAAGAAGACCTTACCAAAAAACTTGAAGAACTAGGTAAAAAACAACAAAACAGTCAACGTAGCCTTGAACAGTTATTAGAATTAACCAAACGGTATTATGTAACTGAAAAGGCATCTCAGATTGCACGCGATTTAGAAGAATTAGCTAAAAAACAAGAAGAGCTTTCTGAACAAAATGAAGAAAATAATACCGCTGAAAAACAGAAAGAATTAAATAAAAAATTCGATGAGATTTCAGCTGAAATGGATGACCTTAAAAAAGATAATGAAAAGCTCAAAAAACCGATTGATATAAATATTGAAAAAAGTAAAAAAGAAGGCATAAAAGAAGACCAAAAAAATGCATTGGAACAACTAGAAAAAGATGCACCGAACGACAAGAATAAACCAAACAGTACTGATGCGAATAAGAAGCAAAAATCTGCTGCAGAAAAGATGAAAGAAATGAGTGAACAACTTAGCGAATCATCTTCAAGCGGAGGCGGTGGTTCATCTGTAACCGAAGATGCGGAAATGCTGAGACAAATTCTTGATAATCTAATCATATTTTCATTCAAACAAGAAATCTTATATGATCGATTATCAGCTAGAGAAGACCAAGATGCAACCCAGTATTCTGAAACCGTGCGTGATCAAAATGAATTGAAGGGTTTATTTGAACATGTAGATGATAGTCTTTTTGCATTATCACTTCGTCAGGCTGAGCTTTCAGAATTTGTAAATGAACAAATTACCGAAGTGTATTACAACATTGATAAATCTTTAGAAACCATGGCAGATGGTCAAATGTTTCAAGGTATTTCTCATCAAAAATATGTTTTAACTGCAGCAAATAGTCTTGCAGATTTTCTCGCGGAAGTAATGGATAATATGAATTCAAGTATGCAAATGGAAAAAGGTTCTGGAGAAAGTGAAGGTGGTTTTCAATTGCCGGATATCATCAAAGGTCAACAAGAATTAGGTGAAAAAATGGGACAACAAGGTCAGTCTGGGAGTGAAGGAAAAGAAGGTAAAAGTGGAGAAGGAAAACAGGGTGAAAATGGAGAAAATGGTGAAGGTGGAAAACAAGGCGAACGTGGTAAACAGAGGGCTAACGGAAAAGAGGGAGAGAATGGAAATAACGGTGAAAATGGGAAAAATGGAGAAGGAAAAAATGGAGAAAATGGACAGGGTGGAGAAAACGGTCAAGGAAATAATGGCTCTAACGGTACAAACGGGAAAGGGCAAGGGTCAATGAGTGAAAGTGAGCTTAAAGAAATTTATGAAATCTATCAAAGTCAACAAAAATTAAGACAGGAATTAGAAAAACAACTTGAAAACATGATTAATTCCGGTGACCAAAAACTAGGTCAAAAATTAATTAAACAGATGGAAGATTTTGAGAACGATCTTTTAGAAAATGGAATAACACAACGTACCATCAACAAAGCCAATACTATACAGTATGAATTGTTGAAATTGGAAAACGCAGCACTTAAGCAAGGAGAGAAATCTGAGCGAGAAAGTAATAGAAATACCAAAGACTTCACAAATCCTATTACTACTAAACCCTCATTATTAGATAATTATCGTAATGAAGTTGAAATTTTAAATAGGCAAAGCTTACCTTTGCGGCAAAATTTTCAATCAAAGGTTAAAGAGTACTTCAAAACAAATGATTAATTACAATTACCTAACTGAATTTAAACTTGTAGCAGAAAAAAACTTTGATTCGTGGATTACAACATCTTGTAATACCGAAGGGTTTTCCATTCAAGAACTTAACTACATCTTTTGTAGTGATGACTACTTGCTTAAAATAAATCAAGATTACTTACAACACGATTACCTTACGGACATTATCACATTTGATTATGTATCAGGCAAAAATATTTCGGGAGACCTTTATATTTCTATTGACCGCATAAAAGAAAATGCACAAGAATTTAATGTTACGTTTGATAACGAATTAAAACGCGTAATGATTCATGGTGTTTTACATCTAATGGGTTATTCGGATAAATCGGATGCAGCTACTGCCGAAATGCGCGCTAAAGAAGAAGAAAAAATAAAGCTGTTCCACGTGGAACATTAGAAAATATGTTTGGAGAAGAATACGATGTAATTGTAGTTGGCGGAGGACACGCCGGTGCAGAAGCGGCAGCAGCAGCTGCAAACTTGGGTTCAAAAACCTTATTAGTAACCATGAATTTGCAAAATATAGGGCAGATGTCTTGTAACCCAGCAATGGGTGGAATTGCAAAAGGACAAATTGTTAGGGAGATAGATGCTCTTGGTGGGTACAGTGGAATTGTATCTGATAAATCTGCTATTCAATTTAAAATGTTGAATAAATCCAAAGGACCTGCAATGTGGAGCCCAAGAACGCAAAACGACAGAATGCGTTTTGCAGAGGAATGGCGTTTAATGTTAGAACGTACACCTAATGTAGATTTTTACCAAGAAATGGTCTCAGGATTGTTAGTAGAAAATCATAAAATAGTTGGAGTAAAAACTTCTTTAGGAATCAATATAAAATCTAAAGCAGTAGTATTGACCAACGGAACATTCTTAAATGGATTGATACATATTGGTGAAAAACAATTTGGTGGAGGTAGAGCAGGAGAAAAAGCAGCAACCGGAATTACAGAACAATTAGTAGAATTAGGTTTTGAAAGTGGGAGAATGAAAACCGGAACTCCTCCACGAGTTGATGGAAGATCTCTAGATTATTCTAAAATGATCGTACAACCCGGTGATGCAATTCCTGAAAAATTTTCTTATACAAATACAAAACCATTAGCACATCAACGCGATTGTTACATGACACATACTAGTGCTCTAGTACATGATTTGTTGCGTGAAGGTTTTGATAGATCACCAATGTTCAACGGTAGAATAAAAAGTTTAGGTCCTAGATACTGTCCATCTATTGAAGATAAAATAAACAGGTTTGCAGAAAAAGACAGTCACCAAATGTTTATTGAACCAGAAGGATGGGAAACTGTAGAAGTATATGTAAACGGATTTTCAACTTCATTACCAGAAGATGTTCAGTTCAAAGCATTGCGTTCTGTTGTAGGATTTGAAAAAGTAAAATTCTTTAGACCAGGTTATGCGATAGAGTACGACTACTTTCCGCCAACACAACTAAAACATACACTAGAAACTAAGCTAGTTGAAAATTTATATTTCGCTGGACAAATAAACGGAACTACCGGATATGAAGAAGCAGCATCTCAAGGTTTAATGGCTGGAATAAATGCACATCTGAAAATAAAAGAAGAAAATCCGTTAATTCTAAAAAGAGACGAAGCATACATCGGTGTTTTAATTGATGACCTAATTACAAAAGGTACAGAAGAACCATACCGTATGTTTACTTCTCGTGCAGAATATAGAACCTTACTTAGACAAGATAATGCTGATTTGAGATTAACACCATTGAGCCATGCTATAGGTTTTGCAACTGATTCTAGAATGAAAAGAATGGAGCAAAAATTAAAACAGTCTGAAGCTCTTGTTAACTTCTTTAGAGAAACAAGTGTATTACCAAAAGACATTAATCCAATATTTGAAAGTGTTGACTCTTCTTTAGTAAAGCAATCAGACAAAATGTATAAAGCATTTTCAAGACCTAATGTTACCATGGATCACATGTTACAATTAGAATCAGTTTCAAACTTCGTAAAACAAAACAATTTTGATAGTGAAATTCTTGAACAAGCAGAAGTACAAATTAAATACTCTGGGTACATAGCAAAAGAAAAATTAAACGCTGATAAACTTCATAGATTAGAAGCAGTAAAGATTCCAGAAAATTTTGATTACTCTAAACTAAAATCACTTTCTTTTGAAGCAAGAGAAAAAATGACAAAAATTCAACCCGTTACTATTTCTCAAGCATCAAGAATTAGTGGAGTTACACCGAGTGACATCAGTGTACTTTTAGTTTATCTTGGAAGGTAGGGCAAATTGTTCCACGTGGAACAATGAAAAATTACAATATATTAAAACACCTACTAACAACATGCAAGAAAAAATTTCAAATCTAAAAACCAGGGATTTTCTAGTAACGCAGGAAAATTTTGAATTAGTCTATGACTCCGAAACAGACATGCTAGTTACTAAACCTGTCCCTAAGGATTTATCGAAATACTATGACCCTAATAACTACATTTCACATTCAGATGATAGTCATAGTTTGTTAGAAAAAATTTACCAGCTAGTAAAAAAATATACCTTAAATAAAAAAGTTAAACTCATAAACCACTATACTAATCAAGAAAAAAAACTTCTAGATATTGGTTGTGGTACGGGTGAGTTTCTAATACATGCTAAAAATAAAAATTGGAAAACAGTAGGAGTAGAGCTAAATGATCAAGCAAGACAAAAGGCATCAAATAAAAAAATAGATACTTTCAAAAGCTTAGATAATTTAAACAATCAAAAATTTGATATTATAACCTTATGGCATGTTCTAGAACATCTGCCAAATTTAGAAGATCAAATTCTAAAAATAAAATCTCTTCTTGAAAAAAATGGAATTTTAATAATAGCCGTACCAAACTATAAATCTTACGATGCAAAATACTATAAGCAATATTGGGCAGCATATGATACTCCAAGACATCTTTGGCATTTCTCCCAAAAAGCAATTAAAACAATTTTTGCTGAAAAGAATTTTATAGTTAAAGATACACTACCAATGTACTTTGATTCATATTATGTTTCTCTATTATCCGAAAAATATAAAAATGGTTCGTCCAATTATATAAAAGCATTTTATCGTGGTTTGGTATCAAATTTAAAGGCAAAATCTACAACTGAGTATTCCTCGCTTATATATGTGCTTAAAAAAGAGTAAATACCTATTCAGAGCTGTTTTAAGAACATATATATCTTAAAATATATATAATACTGTAAAATTTAAATAAACGTCTTAAACACCCTTTAAAATACTTAATAATAATAATTAAAATCAATAAAACATTAATTTAATATAAGTAAATCTTATTTTAAGCCTAATCTAAGTATTTATCTTGAATTTTAAATATTTTCATTCTAAAAGCTTTATTACTTTTGCACCACATAAAAATGAAAAAATGAAAAACCTAATTTTAATTTTCGCTATCGCATTATTAGCATCTTGCCAACAAGAAAAAATTGGATACGTAGATAACGTAAAATTGATGGATGAGTATCAACAAAAAATTGATGTTGAATCTAAATTCAAAGTAAAGGCAGATGCCTTAGCTAAAACTAGAGACAGTATATCTCAAGCATTTCAAATCGAAGCACAAGCTTTTCAAACTAAAGCTCAAAAAATGTCTCAGTCAAAAGCTCAAGAAGAATATGCGGCTATGCAACAAAGAGGTCAAATGATTGGACAACAACTTCAGCAACAAGACCAACAATTACAAATGGAAGGTCAAACAGAAATGGATAGTATTGTTTCTAAAGTAAAAGAAGAAATAAAAGCTTATGGTGAAGCCAAAGGTTACTCTTATATTTTAGGTGGAGGTGATGGTGGTAGTGTTCTTTATGGTAAAGAAACTAATGATCTTACAGATGAAATAGTAAAACTACTAAATGATAAGTACAAGAAATAAATTCAAAATTTCTTAATTAAAAAGCCGGTCTATGACCGGCTTTTTTTATTCTATAGTATGTGTTTCAAATCTTTCTAATTCTTGTTCTATGTTAAACTGATCCTTAGGTAAAAAACCTTTTGTAATAAGAACAATTCCACATATAACTAATATTACTCCTATTATCTTTTTTATATAAATTATGCGTTTAGCTGTGAGCTTACGCTTTAATTGTTTTGCCAAGAGTATTTTAAAAATATCTGTTACAAAATAGGAGAGAAGCACAGTTGCAAAAAAGGTGAAAAAACGATTAGGCTGATTATCTAAAGTAGGACCTACAATTATGATTATTCCTAACCAGAAAACCAATACACCGATATTAATAAAGTTTAGTAGAAAACCTTTTACGAAAAGTCCGAAATAATCTGATTTTCTAATTTTCTTGGAATCTACGGGTATCTCTTTTTTGTCTACTTTAAAGAAAGTAACCAAACCATAAACAAGAAGTATTACACCACCAAAAACATAAAGACCAGGTTGATTACTTAAATTCTCCAGTAACTGGAAACTACTAAAATAAGCAACAAGAATAAAAAGTATATCAGCTAATAGTACACCAATATCAAAGGTTAAAGCAGCTCTAAATCCTTTTACCGCACTAGTTTGTAACAAGACAAAGAAAACTGGTCCAACCATAAAACTTAGGAAAAAGCCTAGTGGAATTGCTGCCTGTATATCTTCTAACATGAACTATTGCATTCTTTTAATGGTACCGCCAAATACCGTTTTCTCTTCTAATTTATTAGGGTTACCGAATACCAGAACTTCACCACCGGCTTTTACAGTTGCTTTTACATAATCTTTTGCATTTATCTCTGCCCTTGAACCGGCGTTTACATTAATTGTGGAAAAATTGGTAAGAAAGCCTTTGCCTTCATAAACACCACCAGTATTTATTTGAACGTCTTGTAGATTTGAAGAACCTGCAGTTCTAATAACTCCTCCAGATACAGATTTTATTAACATCTGTTCAACCTCTGCATTAATAACAAGTTCACCACCCTCTTGAGCTTTCAATTCTAGAACATCTTGTTGTATGATATCTTCAGTAACTATTCTAGCATCTTCATTTACATCAATTACCACAATATCACCAGCATAATATAAATCTACAAAGGTTTTATAACCACTGAAAATTTTACCTATTTGCATTCTAATTTTTAAAATACCTTCGTTATTAACAATAGCAACTTTACCCGTATTTTCTCCAGTTATTATAACCTTATTTTCTGAAGATTTAATTAGGTTAATACTCAAACCATCAAAAACCTTTAACTCTTTAAAAGGTTCTAAGTTTTGAGTAACCTTATTGTCTTGAGCAACTACCAAAAGACATCCTAAGAGAAACACTAAAACTAAAACTTGTTTCATTTTGTTATATGTAATTTATGTAAGTAAACAACTTATAAACCAAGGGTTTACTTAATTCAGCCATGATATACCAAAATCTATTCCAAATTATTTTAAGTTATCAGGAATCAAAGCAAAATCTAAATGCCTTTTTATTAAATCGGTACTTTTAACCATAACGGTTATTTCATCACCTAAAGTGTATTTTTTCTTGGTACGTTCACCAATAATAGCGTATTGCTTCTCATCAAAGATATAATAATCTCCTTTGATGTCTCTAATACGAATCATGCCTTCACATTTATTATCAATGATTTCTACATAAATTCCCCATTCTGTAACACCACTGATAACTCCGCGGAATTCTTCATCTTTATGGTCTTGCATAAATTTAATCTGCATGTACTTAATAGAATCTCTTTCAGCACTTGATGCTAGATATTCCATATCAGAAGAATGCTTACATTTTTTCTCAAATTCTTCAGCATTTGCAGAACTACCACCATCCAAATAATGTTGTAATAATCTATGTACCATTACATCTGGGTATCTTCTAATTGGAGAAGTAAAATGGGTATAATAATCAAAAGCCAACCCATAATGACCAATATTATCTATGGTATAAATCGCTTTACTCATACTACGTATCGTAAGCGTATCTACCATATTCTGTTCTTTTTTACCTTTTACATCTTGTAGTAATTGGTTCAAAGAAGAACTTATAGATTTCTTATCCTTAAAATCTAATTTATGTCCGAATTTAGAAACGATACCATTTAAAGCCATTAACTTATCTGGATCTGGATCATCATGAATTCTATAAACAAATGTCTTTTTAGGTTTTTGCTTACCTATAAATTCAGCCACTTTTCTATTTGCTAAAAGCATGAACTCTTCAATAAGCTTATTAGCATCTTTAGATTCTTTAAAATAAACACCAACAGGTTCACTATTCTCATCTAGATTAAAACGTACTTCAACTTTATCAAAAGAAAGTGCACCCTGATCCATACGCTTAGAGCGCATAATTTTAGCAAGTCCATCCATTTCTAACGTAGCCTCTACAACATCCTTAGAAACCGTATATGCAGCTTCTCTAATGGATATATCCTCTGGTATGTTACCATTACCGTTCTCAATGATATACTGAGCCTCTTCATATGCAAAACGTTCGTTAGAATCGATTACAGTTCTTCCAAACCATTGATTTCTAATAATAGCGTTGCTATCTAATTCAAAAATTGCAGAAAAAGTATATTTTTCTTCATTAGGTCTTAAGGAACAAGCATTATTAGAAAGTACTTCTGGTAACATAGGTACCACACGATCTACTAAATACACAGATGTAGCTCTTTCATAAGCTTCATCATCTAAAATGGTATTTTTCTGTAAATAGTGAGAAACATCGGCAATATGAATACCTATCTCATAATTACCATTTTCTAATTTTTGAAAAGAAAGGGCATCATCAAAATCTTTAGCATCTTTTGGATCTATTGTAAACGTCAGAACATTACGTAAATCTCTACGTTTTTTAATTTCTTCTTCTTTAATACTGGTATCTAGACCATCTGCAAATTTCTGAACATCCGCAGGAAATGAATATGGTAACCCATACTCAGCTAAAATGGAATGAATCTCTGTATCATGCTCTCCAGGAATACCCAATACTTCAGTAACTCTACCAAAAGGAGAATCTACATCATCTGGCCAATCAGTAATTTCGACTAAAACCTTTTCCCCATCTTGAGCACCATTTAACTTATCCTTCGAGACAAAAATATCAGTATACATTCTAAAATCTGAAGGTCTTACAAAAGCAAAAGTCTTTTGCATGTCAACAATACCAACGAAAGTGGTCTTATATCTTTCAAGTACTTTTACTATTTCACCTTCAAGCTTTTTACTCTTTTTTCGAGGATAGATATATACTTCAACCTTATCTTTATGAAAGGCTTTATTTAGTTTATTGGCAGGTATAAAGATATCGTCATCCATACCATCAACAACTATATATGCATTTCCCTTTCCGGTAAGATCTACAGTTCCTTCATGAGAAGACTTTGTATTTTCTAAAACCTTAAACTGACCACGATCTATTTCTTGAATTCTTTTTTTCTCTTTAAGCTCATTTAACCTTTTAATAAGGGTGTTTCTATCTTGAGCGTCTGTAACATTAATTTTAGCAGCAATCTGCTTATAGTTGAAACTCTTATTCGGTTCCTTTTCAAGAACAGTAAAAATTCCTCTTGTAATTTCGTTCTTTCTATGATTCTTCGCCTTCTTATTCTTCTTCGACATTAAACTTTTAATTTATTGGAAAATTACGAATTATAATCCAGTACCTGTTATTCTACCTCTTATTGAAAAGTTAAGTAAACGAGTTGTTATTAACATATATATCATATTAGACATTTTTTCTTTTAAATTAAATTAAATATTAATGGTTATTATAGCTTGTTAATATCTAGAATAACTTATTTCTATATTTCTTGTCTTTATGAGATACTAATACTTGTTGACAATATATTTTATGAATCTATAATTGAAAATCAGTATTTTGAGAAGTTATTAAACATGGTTTATAAGTGCTATTAACATGAATTTATTAATAACTAAATGTAATTTTAATGTTAACTAGGGGTGTTAATTTGATGAAAATCCTCTAATAGTTTCTAATATTTAAATTCGTCTTCAGAGGATTAAAAGTGTAAGCAGATGTCAACTTTAATAACCAAATTTTTTAGCAACTTTTTCTAAACAATTTATGCATTACGTAATCTTGCTTATAACATACTAATTAACAATTTTTATTAATGACATGATAACTATTGTTGTGAACTCCTCGTTTTTTGTTGTGAATGTCTGATTATTGTACCTTTAGCTTGGTTTTGTTCCACCCCCACTGGATATAAACATGAACTATTAACCTTTTAAATACTACACATATGAAAATAGCTATTGGTAACGACCACGCTGGTACAGAATACAAGTTAGCTATTATAGGTTTATTGAAATCTAAACAAGTTGAAGTTATCAATTATGGTACAGATGGTACTGATAGCGTAGATTATCCAGATTTTGCACACCCTGTAGCGCTAGATGTTGAAAATGCTACGGCAGATTTCGGTATTTTAATCTGTGGCAGTGGTAATGGGGCTAATATGACCGCTAATAAACAACAAAATGTAAGAGCTGCTCTTTGTTGGACAAAAGAAATCACCAAATTGGCAAGAGAACATAATGATGCAAATATATTATGCCTACCTGCAAGGTATATTGCATTACCTCAAGCACTTGAAATGGTATCCACCTTTTTAAACACTTCTTTTGATGGCGGTAGGCATGAACGTAGAATTGAAAAGATTCCATTATAAAGTTAGTTATCACAAGTATGTTGATAACCTAAAATAGTTATTATAAGTACTTATTAATCAATAAGTTATTTTATAATAGATATGAACATAACTAGTTAATTGAACAATCTCATGTTAGACATTAAGGTAAAAAGTTTCAAAGAATTTGATATTGAAGAACTATATAATGTGCTACAGTTACGTAGTGATATTTTTGTGGTAGAACAAGATTGTGTTTACTTAGATATAGATGGTAAAGATGATAAAGCCATTCACGTACTAGGATATAAAGATGATAAGGTAGTAGCCTATACCCGTATTTTTAAGCCAGGTGATTATTTTGAACAAGCTAGTATAGGAAGAGTGGCGGTGCACAAAGAATATAGAAAATTTGGTTATGGAAAAATTATTATGCAAGCTTCAATAAAAGCTGTAGAAGAACAATTTAATAAAGATGAAATAAAGATTTCAGCTCAAAAATACCTTACCAAATTTTATACTGACTTAGGTTTTAAATCAATGGGAGAAGAGTATTTAGAAGATGGTATACCACATATAGCAATGATCAAAAAATAAAAAAGACCGCTAAAAGCGGTCTTTTTTAATATGTTGCATTCAAAGATTTAAATTTTGATAGGTGTTTTA
>JAHDDP010000055.1 GCA_020629285.1 Maribacter sp. | reverse complement strand
GCAATGGACTGAAAATCCATGTGTCCCTGGTTCGATTCCTGGAGGCACCACAATAGATCCTTACTTAACGGTAAGGATTTTTTTGTTTAATACACCTACCTGTTATACCCCAAAAATACATAGTACCTGTTAAGAAGCATACTTGCAACTCATTATTCTACAATAAATTTAAATTGAATTATGACCTTCTACGGTTAATGATAGCCAAGAATACTTTTAGCTTTATCTAAAACATTAGCACAGCCTATTGCTAAAGAAACAACACTGGTAAACGTATGAATACACCTTCTTACAAAAAATCAATATTGCAAACTATTGCTTTAAACAAGGCAGCATTTAAATAGCATAGACATCGCTAGCTAAAAAAGAATCAACAAACAATCCATTTTAATCCCACACGCGTTCTACCTTATGCTCGGTAAAATCTTCTATTTCCAACTTCTCTTCTGAGTTATTTACAATGGTTAAAGCCCTAAAAAACTCATTAGGGAAAATCTGATTTGTCATTACATATTGCCCCTCATTCATAAATAACTCTAAAGACGAATGATCTAAAAGCATAACTATCTCAATAGGACCATTAGGAATATTGGGAATTTTCATTTGTTGCACACCTGGAGAAAACTTCTCGCTAAAGTCCACTTTACCTGATTTTCTTCGATCTAGGGTCACTATCTTTTTATCTCTATCAATAGCTATACTTAAACTATCCCCATTTTTATTCCTGAAATACATTTGCGCATTTGGCACGGATAACGTAAACTGAATTTTACTTTGATTTCCATATTTAAGCGGAAGAATTCTTTTACGTGTAGGCAGAATTTCTATCGTACTTTCAGGATATGCCAATGCAACGTGCTTCTCAAAACTTTTTAAAGGATAATTAAACAACGATACCTCATCTCCTACCTTACGCAAGCTCAACAACCTTGGCACCGTCATCGCACTACGCCATTTTTCTGTGGGCGTATCCATTGCATAGTCCCAATTACTCATCCAACCCATAAACACACGCTGGTCATTAGGCGCATCGTTATAGGTAACCCCTGCATAATTATCTCTTCCTAAATCTACCCATTTGTGCTTTACTTGATCGGTAGTGAAAGTTACACCATCAAAATCACCTATAAAATATTGCGTTCCACTACCTCCGTTAGGCGCACCCGGGTTAACACTTATCAATAGCACCCATTTTACCTCATCAGTACCATCTATTTTTAGCGGAAACATATCTGGGCATTCCCAAACTCCGCCATGTGCTCCTTGTTCCTTACCAAACTCACTAACTTTCTCCCACTCTTTCAAATTTGGAGAATTCCAGATTTGCAAATGATCTCCTGCAACCAAAAGCATGGTCCAGCTTTCGATTATTTTATTCCAAAATACCTTAGGATCTCTAAAATCTTTATTACCCGGATTTTCTATAACCGGATTTCCCTGAAACTTGGTCCAGCTATCACCATTATCCAAACTATAGGCAATGCCTTGCGTTTGATAATCATTGGCACCAGCTTTTTCCGCTATAGCGTTATGATAGGTAAATATGGCAACCATTGCAGCATTATCAACCGTACCAAAACCCGAAGTGTTATTATGGTCCACCACCGCACTACCAGAGAATATGTATCCGTTTTCATCAGGATAAAGTGCTACCGGCCTATGCTTCCACTTTATCATATCTTCACTTACCGCATGCCCCCAATGCATAGGTCCCCAAACTGTACTATCTGGATAATATTGATAGAACAAATGATATAGGCTATCCTTATACACTAATCCGTTAGGATCGTTCATCCAGTTTTTCTCTGGCGAAAAATGATACTGAGACCTATATGGTTCTATATAATATCCGGTAGGTTCTTCATGTTCCGTAACAACTTCTTGTTTTACATGTTGCTTACAACTTAAATTAAATAGAACACATATTAAAATAAATGCCACTAAGCCATTATTTTGCATAGTTTTAACCATAAATTCATTTTTATACCAGCACTTCTTAAATCGTATTTATAGTACCTTTGTAATAATGAAAATACTAAATTATAAATTGTTACTCTGTGTATTTACCTTACTTTCTTTATCGCAAAAAGGGATAAGTCAAGACAAAATTTCCAAGGCTCTAAAATCTTGGAACAAGGGAACGATACCTTATGTTTATTTTGATCATATGCCTACAACCGATTCTATCGCGTTTTTGGATACAAGGGAAAAAGAAGAGTTTGAGGTTAGCCATCTAGAAAATGCCCTATGGGTAGGTTATAAAAAATTTGACGAACAAGTAGTACTTGAAACCATTACGGATAAGGATCAACCCATAATCGTTTACTGCTCTATAGGTGTACGCTCTGAAGATATAGGCGAACAATTAAAAGAATTAGGCTATACCAATATACTCAATTTATATGGTGGTATTTTTGATTGGAAAAATAAAGGAGGCGAAGTTTTTAACGACCAAGAAATAGCTACCGATAGCGTTCATGCTTTTAGCAAGCATTGGGGCAAGCTTTTACACGAAGGCATTAAGGTTTATTAGTTAGGAGTTAGGAAAATAAAAAACAGATTGGGAATACTACAAAACAATAAAACAGAGAAAGACGAGAAAATTATAGATTTCACTCTCGCAAACTCAAATAACCTTTTGCTTATTTTCACTAGAAACCCAGAATTGGGTAAAGGCAAAAGGCGTTTAGCCGCTACTATTGGTGACCAGGCTGCATTAGATATTTATAAATTCTTATTAAACCACACCGTATCCATCACCAAGAACCTGTATGCAGAAAAACAGGTGTATTATTCCGAAGAAATTTGGGAAAACGATATTTGGGACAATCAGAAATTTGACAAGAAAATTCAAATAGGTGACGACTTGGGTGATCGTATGGCAAATGCTTTTCAAGAAGGGTTCCAAAACGATTATCAAAAGATTATCATTATTGGCAGCGATATGCTTGATTTATCTCAAGAAAATCTAGAAAATGCTTTTAAAGCTCTGGAGAAAAATGATTTTGTGGTTGGTCCAGCTGATGACGGCGGATATTACTTATTGGGTATGAAAAAATTTATGCCTGAACTTTTTAAAAATAAAACTTGGGGCACCGAAACGGTTCTAAAAGATACTTTAGCTGATTTAGAACATGAAAGCACCGCACTTTTAGAATCAAAAAACGATGTAGATTATTACGAGGACATAAAGGATATTGATGCCTTTAAACCCTTTTTAAAACATATAAATTTATGATGAAAGACGAACTTTTAGAATCTGTAGCATACCTTAAAAATAAAGGTTTTGAAAAACCTGAAATTGGTATCGTTCTAGGCACAGGACTAGGAAAACTTGTTGATAGCGTAGAAGACCCAATTGAGGCGCACTACAACCATATTCCGTTTTTTCCATTGGCAACCGTGGAATTTCACTCAGGCAAATTGGTTTACGGAACCATTTCAGGGAAAAAAGTAGTGGTCATGCAAGGTCGTTTTCACCTGTACGAAGGTTATGACTTTTTAGATATTACCTACCCAATTCGTGTTATGCACATGTTGGGCATTTCTAAGCTTTTCATATCTAACGCAGCTGGTGCGGTTAACCTTGACTTCAAAAAAGGTGATATGATGCTGATCGAAGACCACATTAACTTACAAGGTGGTTCGCCATTGGCATTTAAAGGTGTTAGTGAATTTGGAGAACGTTTTGCTGATATGTCAGAGCCTTATGACTTAGATATGCGCAACAAGTTAACCGCTATTGCCAAAGACTTAAATATATCATTGAAGAGCGGTGTATACGCTTCTGTTGTCGGACCTCAACTAGAAACCAGGGCAGAATACAGAATGATTAAATTAATTGGTGCGGATGCCGTAGGTATGAGTACCGTACCTGAAGTTATCGTTGCCAATCATTTATCGTTACCCATTGTTGCGGTTTCTGTTTTAACTGACGAATGCGACCCAGACAATCTACAACCAGTTGATATCGCTGAAATTATTTCTATCGCAGAAAAGACCGAACCAAAAATGGTAAAGTTATTTCAAGAATTAATCAAGCAATTGTAAGGTTTATTGATATTTGACTACCATAAGAAAGCAAATACTTTATTATGAGTACTCACCAGCCAACCATAAGTATTATCATTCCGGTATTAAATGAAGAAAAGTACATTAAAGATGTACTTTTTGCCATTTCCAACAAATCGGGCACTGACCGAATTAAAGAAATACTTGTGGTTGATGGTGGCAGTACAGACCTCACCGTAACCAATGCTCAAAAATATGGAGCAACGGTAATTAACAGTGGCAAAGGGCGAGCTGCACAAATGAACCTTGGCACTGCAAATGCAACTGGCGATGTTCTTTATTTTATACATGTAGATACGCTACCTCCAAAAGATTTCGACAGCGCTATTTTAAAAGAAATCGACCAAGGTTTTGAGGTAGGTTGTTTTCAAATGCGTTTTAATAGTAATAGCCCTTTCTTAAAATTCTTTGGTTGGTGCACGCGCATTAACCATCAAATTTGTCGTGGCGGTGACCAGTCGCTTTTCATCACCAGTAAACTATTTCAACAACTTAAGGGTTTCAATGAAAATTATATTATTTACGAAGACAACGAATTTATTAGAAGAGTTTACAAACTAAAACCATTTAAGATTATTTCTGCTGTCGTAACCACTTCCGCACGACGTTATGAAGAACGAGGCATGATTAAATTACAATATCATTTTGGCATGATTCATTTAAAATATTATTTAGGACACAGTCCTTCAGAGCTTTACAGATACTACCAAAAAAATCTACAATAATAAATAAATTCATATCGTTTTATAAATCCAAACCTATAAGACCATATGACCAATTACTTTAAATTATCAATTCTACTATTAAGTTCTTTATTAATATTTAGCTGTAGTTCATCTGACAATGATGACGATGTAATTATAACTAAAGAAGAGAATGAAATTACCGCAAATTCAATAATCGCGATTAGCACCGAACTTGGAGAAAATTCACTGAAATTTGGCAAAAAAGTAACAAACAGTAGTGATTCGAAAATTTTTACTGTTTCAAATACTGGCGATGCCGATCTTATCATTTCATCAATTACACCGCCAAATGGTTATAGTTTAGATCTGAACAGCGTAACTATTGCTCCTAATTCTTCAAAAAATATCACAGTTAACTTCGAGCCTACTGAAGTTTCAAATTATGAAGGTCAAATTGTATTTGAAAGTAATGCCTTAAGCGGTAAAAATACCATAAACTGCTCTGGTACCGGAGTAAATGAGGTTCTTGAAGGTGAGGCTATATTAACCACCCAACAAGAGGTGAACGATTTTGGAAAAATAGGATATACTGAACTTACCAATGGTATTATTATAGGTTCGGTAAATGGATCTTACGATACTGACATTGAAGATATCACAGCATTATCATCGCTAAGAGCTATATCAAATCTTAATATTAGAAGAAACCCTTTATTACTAAACTTAGATGGTTTAGAAAATGTTAATGTAACTGGTGTTCTTTCTATCTTACAAAATGATGGTTTACTAAATATTGATGCGCTTTCTACTATCACAACCCTTTCATCTACCTTGCAAATTGGTTACAATAAGCTTTTGAAAAATATAGATGGGCTGTCTAATATCACAACAGCTGCAGTTGTTTATATAAATGGCAACGATGCTTTAGAAAATATTGATGGCTTAATGAGCTTATCATCTATCGAAACTGATTTAAATGTAAGTCAAAACCCATTTATAGATAATTTAAATGGGCTAGCTCGTTTAACAACCGTTAATGGTAATGTTTCTATCGATTATAATCATAGGTTAGATAATTACTGTGGCATTAAACCTTTATTGATAAATGATGGTATAGGCGGTTATTTTTACGATACCAAATTCAACAAATACAATCCTTATCCTAGTGAAATACTTAATAGTGAATGCCAAAAAGATATACCTTTAGGTGTATACCATGGGTATTTATCTATCACTTCACAATCAGCTATGGATTTGTTCAATGAAATGGGCTTTGAGCAAGTTGATGGTGGGCTATATATTGATGGCAGAGAGAATCTTTTATTTGAAACACTTAAATTAGAAAATTTAAGAAGGATCAATGGCAATTTAACTATAAGAAGAACTAATGAAACAAATTTAAACCAATTACAAAATCTAATCTATGTAGACGGTTCTATCGATATTCGTGAAAATGCTTCGCTGTCGGAATTCTGCGGATTACTACCACTTATTAATGATGCTGGTGGATTAACTGGAACATTCACTTCTTCTGACAATGTATATAACCCAACACAACAAGAATTAGAAGAAGGTACTTGTACTCAGTAAATATTATTTTTGAGGGGAATAAATAGTTTATTCCCCTTCAAAATCCAACAGCACTCCTTCACTGATCCATTTAGCAAGTGCTTGGCGATTATCTGGATCTAAGATCCTGACCTGATCTTTTTTATTTCTAATATTCCCAATCTCAATATATGCCATTGCAGGGTGCGTTTTCTTTACTAAATACAGCGATGTTCTATCTTCAAAAGTACCTGAGTACGTTCTATTAGGCTGATATTTCTTGTACTTGGCTCCAAACGTTTTATGAATGCTTTCCGCTAGTTTTTCTCCGTTCTTGCTTTTCTCATGGTGATAAAAGAAAACATCTATATTTTGATTTTCGCTTCTACTATCTACGTGGGTTACGATCAAGCGCTGATATTTACCTCTGTTATCTTTATATAAATCATTGATAATATCTACACGTTGTTTTAACCGCGCCAACTGATTTAAAGGAATTGTTTTATCTGGATACGCTACTTCGTCATGGTCAATTTCTAAAACTCGTTCATCTCTAATGCCATCATTTTCATCTTGTATGATGATGTATACCTCAGCACCATGAGCCATTAATTCTTTTGCCAATCGCAGCGTAATATCATAAGCATATTCATCTTCTGCTATTGCCTTGCCAGCATACATGCCCATGGCACCGGGATCAGGACCTCCATGACCGCTTACCAAGTAGTAAATATTACCTTTTAAACGCTCACTTTTTTCAATTACGGTTTTGTATTTTTCTCCGAAAATAGCATAAGAAGCACTCTCTATCTCCTTTACTTCTTTTGCCTGAATTTGCAATGAGTCAACAATAGCCACCGTATCTAATTTTACATCTGGCATTACATAAGTTCTACCTGCTATTAAATGAACGCTATCGCTTAAGTTTTCGATATTCAATGTCACAAACTCATCGAATACTTCGTACGGGTCTACCCCTTGCTTTCTTATCAGCGATAAAATGCCGTCACCAGGTTCTGCCGTAACGGTCTTCAGTGAATCTTGCCCGAAGCAAAAAACACTTAAAAACATACATATTATACCTGTAAATTTGCTGTATTTCATCTTATCACTAAATACAGGGTCTATGCCAGAAAACAATTAACACCCTTGAATTCAGTACAAAGATTGCTAAAAATATTGACCAATACCAAAGACAATACCGTTGTCTCCGTCTTTTGTGATTCCGTAGCCGTAATCTATTCTAAAAATAGCATTGAAAATTCGCTTATGCATAAAACGTAGACCGACACCTGGGTAGATTCTTATATTTTCACTTTTCCATAAGTCATCAAATCCGCCTGCAGGATTACGCCATGTACCTCCATCAACGAATATGTTTCCCTGCAATACAAATTTATTTTTATCAATAAAGGTCTGACGATATTCCGTGTTCAAAACAATCATTCCCGTTCCCCTATCTATTGTATTACCAACACCTCTAATATTTAAATTATTATCTACGGTAAACGGTGCAAACGGACTATCAACATTACTGGCTAAACCTAAACGCAATCTATTTGCCCAATTACCCCTATCGCCTACTCTCTTAAAATAGGTGAAATCATTAAAACCGATTAAAAATTCTGGCAAACTTGTATCGGTACTGCCAACATATTGAAAATTCAGCTGACTTCTAAATCCTTCGAGATAGTGGTAGAAATAATCCAAACTATTATAATCATATATCAACTTGAACAAATGCTTATCTACATTTAAATTCAATGGCACACCTGCACCGGTAGCACCTTCAACGTATGCATAGTCTTCAGTAAAAAAACTAAAGCCCAACTCCATTCTATTTTTGCCATTGAATTCATACAGCCCTAAAAGCTCGAAGCCCGTGTTGCTATACTTATAATCTGCTGTATCATCTTGGAAAAATACAGGTTCTAATGTGGTAAAATCGTTATAATTAATTGCTAGACCAAGCTTATTTGAAAAGAGATAAGGTGCTCTTACGCTCACCCCAAAAGAGCTATAATTATCATACTGATAAAACACTCCTAAGGTAATATTACGACCAAATGAATTAAACTCCTGTAGTCCAACCCTAAATGCAAAATTGTCATTGGATGAGCTGAAAAGATTTGCAAACGGAATTAATGTGAAATTTTCTTCAATGATATATTCGACCTTGCAAGTTTCATTTTGCAATACACTTACCTTATAATATGCATGAGATATAGAGGGCAATCTCTTTAAACGAAGCATATCTCTATTCATAAGAACAGAATCCAAGACCATACCTTTCTCTAAATCTACAAGATTTTCAACGAACGACACCTTGGTGCGTTTTGTTCCAGAAAACTGTAATTCTACCACTGTTACATCTTGCCCTTTCATTATGAAAGTAACAAGTATCACAAATAGAAATGGTAGTGTTTTTATATTCATTTTTTTACATATTCATATATAAACTGTATGAATTTTACTCTAAGGTTTTCAATATAGAACAAAATATGGGCGTAATCAATTATAGTTCAAAAGCATACCTATATACATCGAAAAAGAGCCTATTTGTTTTAAAAACAAAAGGCTCTTCTTAGAACACTCAAACTATTTTTTTAAAAAATTCCCCTTAATCCTAAATTAAAGGTTTGCCCTAGCCCTGTATTATTACCTCGAACAAAGTTTGTATACAACAATTCTAGATTTAAGGCACTTGTAAGTTGATATTTTGCACCACCACCCAATGCCGTAAAATCTTGCGGAAAATTATTACCCAAATCTAAACGTTGAGAATGTTGTGCCAATGCCAAAACGGTAAATTTGCTTGACGGGAAGTAGCTAAGAAATATACCTGGCGTCAGGTTCAAACTATTATTGGCAAAACTTTCTTCCTTATCTCCAAAACTTAACTCTGAATTGATTTCACTAAAAAGTTGCCATTTATCTCCTGGAAAGGTGTAATCGTAAAAGAATCTATTTTGCCAGATGTATCCTTTTTGATCTAAAAAAACACCGTTTTCTGTTTCATTATCTACCAAAGGGATAAAGAATGAACTTTGAATTGAAAAATTACTGACAGAAGCAATTGGCACAAATTTCACCGATGGCGCTATTGAGGTAAGACCTGATCTAGCCGTATTGTTTTCTCCGTCAAATTTAAATACATCCAAGGCACTTCTATCGCCAATAACATTTGATCTAAACTCTAAAATAGCACCAACATTCCACCTTTTATTTGTACCAACACCGGTATATGCTTCTAATGTTGATGTAAAAAAAGTTTCTCTTGGTTCCGTACCTTCTGTAAAAGTACTTTCGGTTTGTGTATATAAATTATTGAACCACTTTAAATCATACTGCCCCTTACCTATCAATTTTGATGGTGTATATTGCTGTATATTACTTTTCTGTTGCAAACTATCTTGCCCGTAGCCTGTAAAAAAGGCACAAAGAACCACTGCAAGAAATAAATTTCTAGTTAAAATTTTCATTTTTAGGTTTTTAAAATTCTTAGTTGATTATTTAGTTTCGTTCAAAGACCAGTCGTAAGGGTAGTAAGACACCTTCGCTTTTTCCGGTAATTGTTCTTTTCTATAGGTATTGATAAAATCTACAGTACTTCCTTTTTGTTCAAAGTCTCCTTTGTACCACTCAAATAATTGAGAAATCTGTACTTTGTTCTTATTTACCTTGATAAAATTAGGATTGTTCAAAGCCAAAACGGTTTGCTTCTGCAATTGATCTTCTATTGTGTTAGGCTTGTAAGCCGTGTTTATAATTGGCGGGCATCCTAAACCTGCACATACCAACACAAAATGAAATCTTGCTTCAGCTGGAAACTGCGCTCTTAACATATCATTCTCAATACCGTTCAAGGTTATAGACTTACCTGCTATTTCATGTTTTGTTTTATCAAAAAAACCAGCTACATCTAAAGGTGATTTTAACGGATAATTCTTAACGATACCATCTATAACCAGCAGGTTATATGCATTGATCCAAAAAGATTGATATGTTGCTGCATCTGATTTTGAAACCGATATACTCTTAGCAGAATTCAATGCCTCGTTTAAAGCTTCTGGGTTATTTTTAATAGCTGCGTACTTTACTTTACCATCAACAACGTACTCCTTAAAAAAACTATCACTCTTGCTAAAAAAGGTAGCTACATCTTGTGCAGAAACACTGGTGACCATTAAAAGTAAAAACATAGTCTGTATAACAATTCTATTCATCATAATTTTAATTTTAGCATCACTTTTGAGATTGTTTAGGTCGTGGCTATTTACAAAAACATACACTTCTCAAAAAAAATATTTTTTTCTTTAAAATTTTAAATCTAATTAAACACTGATTTGCTGTGCATTACACATCTATTTTAGTATAACCAAAACACAAACTACGATAAAAAGTATCACAGAGTTATAACAAGTTTATAATCTTTCTAAATAAAAAGATGGCTGTTAAGTTCTTACCTTTAATACCGACACAACCATCAACAAAAGCATTTTATGGATCATATTGTAATTATTGGTAATGGCATATCCGGAGTCACTTTAGCTAGACATATACGTAAGCTATCAGACAAAAGAATCACCATTATTTCCGCAGAAAGTGACTATTTCTTCTCTCGTACCGCATTAATGTATGTTTACATGGGTCACATGAAATTTGAACATACACAACCTTACGAAAATTGGTTTTGGAAGAAAAACAGAATCGACCTCGTTAACGGGTTTGTAGAAAAAGTAGAAACCGATGCCAAAAAGTTGCTCTTAAAAGGTGGTTCATCTATTTCTTATGACAAACTAATTATTGCAACAGGTTCTAAGCCTAATAAATTCGGATGGCCAGGGCAAGATCTAAAAGGTGTACAGGGCTTGTATTCAAAACAAGATCTAGAAATGCTAGAGAAGAACGCCCCTAATAACAAGGTATGTAATCGTGCGGTTATTGTCGGTGGCGGACTAATAGGTATTGAAATGGCCGAGATGCTACGTTCTAGACAAATACCTGTCACTTTTTTGGTACGCGAAAAGAGCTTTTGGAACGGCGTGTTACCTGCTGGCGAATCTGCCATGGTCAACGAGCATATTTTAGAGCACCATATCGATTTACAACTTGACACCAACCTTGAGAAAATAATTTCTGATGATAACGGGCGAGCTAAAGCTGTAGTGACAGATAAAGGTGAAACCATTGAATGTAACGTAGTTGGCTTAACTGCCGGTGTTGCCCCAAATATCGATTTCTTAAAAGATTCTGGCATTGAATTAGGCAGAGGTGTTAAGGTAAATCGCTTTCTAGAGACCAACGTAAAAGATGTATACGCAATAGGCGACTGTGCAGAACAACACGAAGGTATTGGCAGCAGAAGACCAATAGAAGCGGTTTGGTATACGGGGCGAATGATGGGCGAAACCCTTGCACAAACTATTTGTGGAAATAAAAGGGAATATAACCCAGGTCATTGGTTCAACTCCGCTAAATTCTTAGATGTAGAATACCAAACTTACGGGTGGGTATTTAGCGAGCGCAATAAAAAGGACAACGAGCAACATTTTCACTGGCGCCATGCTACTGAAAAGATATGTATAACCGTAGCATTTGATAAAGAAAGTCATCAATTTTTAGGCATCAACACCTTTGGTATTCGAATGCGACATGAAATTTTTGACCAATGGTTAACAGAAAACAAGGACATTGACCACGTAATGACCTATTTAAAGGATGCCAATTTCGATCCTGAGTTCTATAAGCTCTACGAAGATGAAATTGTCGCCAAATACAATACTGATTTCAATAAGAACATCAGCCCTAAGAAAAAAAGCTGGAAACGTATTTTCAGTATCGCCTAACTAAATAACAAAACAAACAACACCTACTATGGGTAATTTTGACAGAAGTATGTCTCTTGCGGGAGAACCGCCTAAAGCATTAAATACAGGCCAAAAACTGGCAGTAGCCACAGGAATGATCGGTTTGGGAATTCTCATTCTACAATTATTCAACTTAAATCTTGGTAACACGGCACTTTGGCTTACCATTTCTATTGTTGCCATATTTGCTGGTATCATTTGGTTTTCACAGGCTGCATATGCAAACAAGCATAAAGGGATTAAGAATGATGGCGTCTGGTTTAAATCTATATCTAGTCGTGGTGTACTTGCCTGGATGGCCGGTATTGCCTTAACAGGTTTTTACATTGTACTCTATTTTTATCCACAATATCTTGGTCTAGTAAAAGATGGTGATAATACGGGTTTAATTGCCTTATTCGACCCCTTAAGCAAAGGTCTCAGCGGAAACCCTGCCAGCCAATGGTTTGTTTACGGTACCATGTATACCGTTGCTATTTTGGCTTTCGGTGCTAAATTTATTTGGAAATACCGCCATAATAAATACGAGCAATTGAGAACGGTTAGTGTTATGTTCTTTCAGACTGCATTCGCATTTTTCATTCCTGAAATCATGGCGCGTTTAAATGGTGATTTGCCATATTACGATTTAAAAAATATGTGGCCTTTAAACTATTACAACTTTGAGCGCTATCGCATAAATGGCTTTATAGATTCTGGTAGTGTAGGTATGACCATGTTGTTTTTTGGTATCATATCTATATTTGTCATCTCTCCTTTTTTAACCTATAAATATGGTAAGCGTTGGTATTGCTCTTGGGTTTGTGGTTGTGGTGGATTGGCTGAAACTGCCGGTGATTCTTTTCGACAGTTGAGCGATAAATCTAAATTTGCCTGGAAGGTTGAACGCTGGGTAGTACACAGTGTTGTGGTATTCGTAACGTTAATGACCATAGCTGTCATTTATTCTTATTTAGGTAATGACACCAGCAAATATTGGCTTACAAAAACCATGTTCATATCTGGTGTAGCTGTTATTTTAACCGCTATTTTTTCTTGGGTAATGATTTACAAAAGAGAAGAACTTGCTAAAGATGCCAAATATGGAGCAATTGGGTACTTTACTATTATTGCCGTATTAATAGGAATGCACTTTTTTAGTGACTCAGCAAACATATTCATATTCAAAGCAGAAACACTACGTACCACTTATAGTTTTTTAATAGGTAGTATTTTCTCTGGAGTTATAGGAACAGGGTTTTATCCTATTTTAGGAAACCGTGTGTGGTGTAGATTTGGTTGTCCAATGGCGGCCATGTTAGGTTTTCAGCAACGTTTGTTCTCTAAATTTAGAATTACGACCAACGGTGGTCAATGTATTTCTTGTGGTAACTGTTCTACTTATTGTGAAATGGGTATTGATGTACGTGCATATGCCCAAAAAGGGGAAAACATTGTACGTTCTAGTTGTGTAGGCTGTGGTATTTGTTCCGCTGTATGCCCAAGGGGAGTTCTAAAATTAGAAAACGGACCTGAAAAAGGGCGTATCAATTCTAAAGATGTCTTATTAGGTAATGATGTTGATTTAATGGATTTAGTGAATAATAAATAGATTTTATCTTATAATAACGCCATACCTTATAGCGCAGTGCTAGTTTTAAGCTTGATTACTGATATTTTACAACCTTAAAAAGATCATGAAAGACTCGTTTTCACTAATCTTTCATGATCTTTACAACCTATGAACACCAACTTGAATATTTAATGAATCGGTTTTTATTCTTACTTCTTCTACCTCTTTCCGTTTATTCGCAAACGGAACTTAATTATCCTGAGGTAGTTTATGGCAAAGAAAACATCAGTGCCAGTTGGGTTAGCCACCCAGATATAAAAGGTGGTGAAGACACAGCGATTTTGTTTCGTAATACATTTAATGTTGCCGATGCAAAGGCAGATTTTATCATCAATATTTCTGCAGACAACCACTACTTTCTTTATATAAACGGTAATTTTATTACACACGGACCGCAATTGAGCGATATTCAGCATTATAAATATGAAACCTTAAACTTAAAGGATTATCTGAATACGGGTGAGAACGTTATCGCCGTTAAGGTCATCAATTTTGGGAAAAGAAGATTTTTGGGCATGCAGTCTATATTCACTAGTGTAATGGTAAACGGTGTTACAGATAATGCCAAAATCATAAATACTACCGGTTTTAATGATACATGGCTAAGCACCATTGATCAATCTTACAAAGCTAACGAAGTCGTTTGGAGAGGCGATGCAGAAAAGTCTATTGTTGGCGGATTCTATGCCAACAATCCTACAGATAAGGTAGACATGAACAACTACCCAACACATTGGGAAACCCTAAATTTTGATGATACCGATTGGAAAAAAGTAGCGTTTTTTGAAAACGCCAGTAGTATGGGCGGCTCTATTGCTTATTTATTAGAACCTCGTAATTTACCTTTGCTTTCTTGGGACGAGGAAAGAATTGCAAGTATTGTCCGTTCTTCAAAACCTCTTGAAACAGAGTTTCCGGTTTTAGGCACTTTAACGCTAGCACCTAATACCACTACAACTTTTTTACTAGATCAGCAATACGTTACTAACGGATTTCCAGAACTGATATTCAGCAAAGGAAAATCTGCAGTTATCGCCATTAAATATGCCGAGAATCTTTTTGGTGCCAACAACGAAAAAGGAGACCGTAACGACCTGGAGAACAAAAAACTTTTAGGTTATTATGACGAAGTAATCTCTAATGGAGAAGATGCCCAAAAATTTATACCTAATTGGATGCGCACCTTCCGTTTTATTGAGTTTGAAATTGAAACCAAAGATCAGGAGCTTGTTCTTGAAAAATTTGTAAACCATAGATCAAGAACTACTATACCATCTATTGCCAAGTTCACTACAGACAATGACATGTACAATGCTATTTTTGATATCTGTAAGCGTACCATTGATATCTGTACCCAAGATTATTTTTTAAGTGATGCCTATTATGAAACCATGCAGTACGTGGGCGATACTAAAATACAAGGTTTAATCTGGCAAGCTTTAAGCGGCAATGCAGCACATACCAAAAATGCAATTCGCCAATTTGACCACAGCAGAGATTCCGAAGGTAATATTTTAGGTGCCTACCCGCTTCGCTCTACATTTATTTACCCTACTTACTCTTTGGTTTGGGTAGATATGATTGCAGATTACTATAACACCTCTAACGACAAAGCATTTATTGAAACCTATAAAGATGGTATTGTAAATACCCTAGCCGGATTCGAAAAAAACATGAACGACCTTAACCTTGTCAACAAAACGCCATATCGCTATTTTGTAGATTGGTATACCGGACCTAATAATGGTAGTGGTACCGCTACCAAAAATGACGGACTCAATTCTGCAGTGGTCAGTTTACATTATGTACATGCGCTACAAAATGCCTCTCGCCTATTCACTGAGATCGGAGACGAACAAACATCAATGAAATACAAGAACAGAGCTCAAGAAATCATTAGATCTGTTTATGAGCTTTGTTATGATCAAGAAAGAAATCTATTTGCGGAGCGCCCTGACAAAACTATTTATGATCAGCATACCAATATCATGGCAATATTGACAGATGCTATTCCAGAAACTGAACAAAGAGCACTTTTAGACAAAATTCTAAACGAAGAAGATTTGTTACAAGCCACATACTACTACCGCTTTTATCTTTTTGAAGCGATTAAAAAAGTAGGTGCGGCAGAATTGTTCGATGTTGCCCAAAAACCTTGGGAGCAAATGATTAACGACAACATGACCACAACATTAGAACGATTTGAAAGTGTTGAGAAACCAACAAGATCAGAAGTGCACCCGTGGAGTGCCTCGCCCGCATATTTTTATTTTAATTACCTGGCAGGCATCCGATCGGTACAAAATGATTTTGAAGAAATGGAAATTACCCCTGCATTTGGGAAACTAAATGAAATAGCAGGTTTGCTGCCTACATCAAAAGGAACTATAGTATTTGAACTAAAGAGAAACAAGCATAAATTATCCGCCGAAATAACAATTCCAGAGTCAATGAAAGGCAACTTAAATTGGCAAGGAACTGTAATTCCTCTTAAAAAAGGAAAAAATACCTACACCATAAAAAGTAGAAAGTAAAAGTGTAATCTTCGGTATGGTAAGCATCTATATTTTAATCTAATATTTTAAAAAAATGAAGCTATTTAAACTTTTTTTACCCGCTCTTATTTGTTTAGGATTGTTAGCTTTTACCAATCCTGAAGACAAACGCTATGAACGTACCTATTATGAAGACGGCACCTTAGAAAGTGAAGGATGGATGCGTTATAGTACAAGAACGGACCACTGGACCTTTTACCACCCTAATGGCCATAAATCTGAACAAGGTTTTTACGCTTATGGCAAAAGAGAAAAGTATTGGTTTTTTTATAGTGAAGACCGTATTAGAATAAAAGAAGGCAAATTTGCCGATAATAAAGAAATTGGCTGGTGGCTTTTTTACGACAAAAAAGGTCGCATTAACCACAAGTGCCAGTTAACAAAAGGAATAAAAGACGGGTATTGCCTAAAGTACAAGGACACAAAATTAATATCCGCAGAGAAATACAGTAAAGGTGAAAAAATCAAGGAATGGACATCTTTTCGTGACTTTACCAGTGAAAATAGTTTATCAGATTTAAAATAATGACAGACATTAAAGTAATTATACCAGCTTTTAACGAAGCAAATTCTATTGCCCATGTCATCAACGAACTACCAAAAACGGTATCTGAGGTAATCGTTGTGAACAATAACTCTACAGATGATACCGTAAAAAATGCCGAAGCTGCTGGCGCAACAGTACTTACTGAAACTAGAAAAGGATATGGCTATGCCTGCCTTAAAGGCTTAGATTACGTAGCAAATCTGTCAAAACAACCAGATATTATCGTATTTATTGATGGAGACTACTCTGATTACCCAGAGGAACTGAACAAGATAGTTGCTCCTATTTTAGAAAAAAATATAGATTTTGTGGTTGGCGCTAGAACAAAAGCTTTACGAGAAGAAGGTTCAATGACTCCACAACAAGTTTTTGGCAACTGGTTGGCAACATTTTTAATGCATTTATTTTTTGGTGCAAAATTTACGGATTTAGGTCCTTTTAGGGCAATTAAATACGAAAAGCTCAAAGAATTGAACATGGAAGACAAGACTTATGGGTGGACGGTTGAAATGCAACTGAAAATTCTTAAGAAAAAGATGACATATACCGAAGTACCAGTACGTTACAAACGAAGAATTGGCGTATCTAAGGTATCTGGTACCGTAAAAGGTAGTATATTTGCAGGCATAAAAATTTTGGGGTGGATCTTCAAATACAGTATTAAATAATATGGCACTAGCTTTAGCTTATTTTATTATCATAATTTATAGTATTTCTTTACTATTAATTTTCTTTTATAGCTTGGCACAGCTTAATCTGTTGATCAACTACTTATCTCAAAAAAGACAGAACCAAACAGCTCCAAAATTTAATCTTTTAGACCCTAAGGAAATTCCATTTGTAACCATTCAACTTCCAGTGTTCAACGAAGAGTATGTAATGGACCGTTTATTGGAGAATATTGCAAAAATAGAATATCCTAAAAGTAAATTAGAGATTCAGGTACTGGATGATTCTACAGATGACACCGTTATTACTACTGCTGCCAGTATTGCTAAATTGCAGGAAACCGGTTTGGACATTAAACATATTACAAGAACCGATCGTTCCGGTTTTAAGGCCGGCGCCTTAAAAGAGGGACTTGAAGTAGCCAAGGGTGAATTCATAGCTATTTTTGATGCGGATTTTTTACCGGCTTCAGATTGGCTGAAAAAAACAGTTATTTATTTTAAAGACGAAGAGATCGGTGTAGTACAGACCCGTTGGGGGCATCTGAACCGCGATTATTCTACACTAACCAAAATACAGGCATTTGCACTTGATGCGCACTTTACCTTAGAACAGGTAGGACGCAACAGTAAAGGCCACTTCATCAACTTCAACGGTACCGCAGGTATTTGGAGAAAAGAGTGCATAATTGACGCAGGTAACTGGGAAGGTGATACCTTAACAGAAGATCTTGATCTTAGCTACCGCGCACAGTTAAAAAACTGGAAATTCAAGTATTTAGAAAATGTAGAGACTCCTGCAGAACTACCTGTTGTAATCAGTGCAGCACGTTCCCAGCAATTTCGTTGGAACAAAGGTGGGGCAGAGAACTTTAGAAAAACGGTCTGGAGCGTTATAAGCGCAAAGAACATACCTTTTAAAACTAAATTTCACGGGGTAATGCACCTTTTAAACAGCTCTATGTTCTTATGTGTATTCTTAGTGGCGTTACTAAGCATACCATCGCTATATATTAAAAATACGTACGGTCATTTAGATTGGGTATTCTCTCTTTTAAGTTTGTTCACGGTAAGTACTATTATTTTATTTGTGTGCTATTGGTTTACCTATAAGAGTATACAAGGCAGCGGCTTCAACAACTTTGTAGATTATATACGTATTTTCTTCACCTTTTTCTCTGTAGCATTAGGTTTCTCTTTACACAATACCATTGCAGTAATTGAAGGACATATGGGTAAACGTAGTGAATTTGTACGTACACCAAAATTCAACATCAGTACTTTAAAGCAAAGCTGGAAAGGCAATAAGTACCTAGCTAAAAAATTATCACCTAACATGATCTTGGAATTTGCCCTAATGGTCTATTTCATGTTTGGTATGTATAGCGCTATACCATTGAATGATTTTGGGTTGTTTCCGTTTCATTTTATGCTGTTCTTGGGCTTCGGGTTTGTATTCTTTAAATCATTGACCTCAAGAGCTTAAATCAGCTTTAAACAAAATATTAAAAAGGGATAGCCAATGGCTATCCCTTTTTTTATTTCAATTCTTCTAGTTTGTTTAACTTACGCCTAAAATAGGAATAAGCTTACTTGTTATCTTATTCTTCTTAAATAGCGTATAAAGTCACTTGTTACTTTATACTATTGTTTGCATTAATATTCAAAAGCATTCTTAAATTCAATGAACCTACAAGAATTAATACATTTGATTTATGAAAATGGTATTCCTGAATTGAAAAAACATAAGGATGGCGGAATCGATTTTTCTACTCTCGATTCATACACCAAAGGAAACTTATTGATTTCATACTCGGCTTATGGATACGAGGAACATTATACTCAAACAGAAATGGTTAATTTTTTGTTAGAATCTGGTATTGATATTAATTACCAACCAAATGGACGAGATAATGGAAAGTCTGCTTTACACACAGCAGTTGAGAATGGGCATTTTGAACTTGTAAAAGCACTCGTTGAAAACGGAGCTAACGTGGAAGCAAAAGATAAGAACGGAAACACACCTATATGGAATTGTGTTATGATGTGCAGAGGAAATGAAACGCAAATAAAAATCATTAAATACCTTAAATCAAAAGGGAGTTTATTAGATTCAAAAAATAATCACGGGATTTCGCCAAAAGATATAATTAATGACCTCGGTTTGGGAATTGACAAAGGGGAGAATCAAAAAGACTGGGATTTAAGATTTTTGTTAAGCTGATTACGAAAAAACTAATGCTAACAATACCTATAATCAATACGGGTTTTGGTGCTTAACCCAAAGTTTAGTGTCTTTTATAGAGTACGCCAAATATAAATGAGAGAACAAATAACAGTTGATAAAGCAATAAAAAGAGGACATATAATTGTGAATGTTCCTGTATTTATTGCAATTATTGGCTGCCCAACTTTAGCTTTATACTTATCAAAACAAAATTTAATTCCTGGTTGGGGAATTGGAATAGCTTTTTTGTTAGGATTTGTTTTAGCTTGGTTAATTTGGAGTTTTATGATTACTAAATGGAGAATTTGGGCATTTGAGAATGTAAGAAACGTTCACGAATTAAAGAAAAGAGCTATCCAAGAAAAATTGATTTGGAATGACGGGAATATTTTCGAAAAAACGGAAATCAGAAATACCGAGGATAAAAGTAAGCTTAAAAAACTTGAAAAGAAATTTGAGCAAGAAGATGAATTTAGAGAAGATTATTCTCTTCCGCCTAAAGTGGAAATTCACTATTCGAAAGCATATAATTATGTCGAACTTGGAGTTTCAATTTTAATAACTGGGGTTGGAATTTATTTTTTCACTAAAGGAGAAACCAAGCAATATATTTTGGTTACCATTATGACTGGAATTGGACTTTACAGTACAATAAAAGAATTCCGAAAAGCACTCGACACCAAACCAAAAATAATAATTGACTCTAAAGGAATTCAAACTAAAAACGTGGAATTCAAAAATTGGAAAAATATTGAAAATGAAGAAGTTGTACAAGAAGGGTATGGAAAATCAGCTAAATCCTATCTAACATATTTCTACGATGAGGACACATTTGAAAAAATAGATATTGACTCTTTAAATGTAACACATGGAGAATTAGAAAATATAATAAGAACATACAGAATACGAAATAATAAAAACTACCGCTAACAATGGCGATATCAAATAGCGCAAAAAGCGCTCTATTTAATGACTTATGTATGTTTGCTAAGTCAGCTAAATCTTTGGGATTTGGCAATTAAGAAAGAAAAAATAATTACAAAACAAAAAGCTCTGGCTCGCCACCGAGATAAAACTATATACTTGAGCGTTTTTTAAATACCTTTAAAGAGTAATTGTGCGTAATAAGCAAGCACAGAAATAATGACATCAAATGAAAAAAACTCTTTTCTTTTTCCTAATATTATCCTCGGTATCCATATTTTCCCAAGATGCTGAATATGATGTTTCCTCTTATCTGACAGAAGGTACTAAAGCACCAAACACTCACTATATTGGAGAGGCTTGGTTGAATGCCATTATCCACGATGACCAAGAATTGGGCTATAATATTACAAAAGCTACCTTTAAAGCGAACTCAACCCTAGATTGGCATAAACACAGCTCTGCACAAGTACTGATAATAGTTGAAGGTGAGGCTTATTATCAAGAGAGAGGAACCGAGGCTGTAATCTTAAAAGAAGGAGACATCATAAAATGTGAAAAAGGCATTGAACATTGGCATTCTTCTACCAAGAACAATGATGTAACGTATTTGGCTTTATATGGTGGCGGGCAACCAACTACATGGACCGAAGTAGTAACCCAAGAGTATTATGACGAAGTGGCGGAAAAGCTAAAAAATAATTGAATCATTAAGATTAGTACATTTAAACACGAAACATTAATCATAAACACCAAGGCGTACTGTATCTATAAACTATTTGAGTATTGCTTATAACCGAGCGCTTTGCGTATTTTTATGAAGTCAGTAAAATCTCTTGGATTTGGTTTTCAACTCATAAAAAAAGATGTTGCTATGAGTGGGGCGTAAAGTAAACACTGGTTTTCCCCGCACTGTTTCATAGCTAAACCTTTGTTATAGATTTAAACGATAAAAAAGCATGTACAAATCAGTTATACTTTTTGCCCTTCTATTTATCTCCTTTCAAGTCAAAATAATAGGACAACAAAAAGAGAACACGTATGTAAAAGCTGGTTCTTTATACGACAGTAAGAACAATAAGCTAGTTAAAAACAAACTAATACAAATTCAAGGAACTAAAATTATTTCTATTGGTGAATTTGAATCTTTACCTCTTAATAGTCCTGTAATAGATTTAACACAATATACCGTTCTCCCAGGATTAATAGATGCGCATACACATGTGCTTTTCTCTCAAGATGCTAACGAAGATTTTGCAAAACATAGTGTTCATTCCCTTACCATGGAAAGCGATGCATTGAGAGTGCTCCGTGGCTCAAAAAGGGCTCAAAGCTATTTATATGAAGGTATAACCAGTATTAAGGACTTAGGACACTCAGGATTATATTTAGATGTTGCACTACGTGATGCTATAAACGAAGGTACTATAGATGGTCCGCGCATATTTGCTTCAGGACCTATCTTAAGCGCACAAGGCGGGCAGATTTATGGTGTATTACCAGAACACCAAAGCATTATTGATTTATAGTATAGAAACATAAAAAGTGTAGAAGATGCTAAGAATGCCGTTAATAAACACGTCAACCAAAATGTAGATTTGATTAAAATTTGTGCTGACAATCTTCCAAACAAAACTTTTTTGACCGTAGAAGAAATGAAATCTATTGTTAAGACCGCTCATTCATATAATTTAACGATCACGGCCCATTGCGTGACCAACCAATCTGCTTTAAATGCTATTGAAGCAGGAGTAGATGGCATAGAACATGGGTTTAATTTGGCTGATAGCACATTAGTTAAAATGGCTGAAAAAGAAGTTTTCTTAGTACCTACAGAAAATAGTAAATGGTACATGAACCGGTACGCTAAACTAGCAGGCTATGATGAAAGTGAATTGGATTGGATCAATAACTACATGACCAAAATGGAGCAAAGGTTAAGCAAGTCTATTAAAACGGGCGTTACTATAGTATCAGGTTCAGATAATTATACCGATATTAATACAACAAGAGGAAAATCTTCAAAAGATATGTTTACTTATTATTTTGAGGCGGGAATGAAGCCATTAGATATTTTACAATCCAGTACTTATATTTCGGCAGTTCAATTAAATAAAGAAAATAATATCGGTTATATACGTCCCAAAGCAAATGCTGACATCATAGCCGTAAAAGGTGATATCAAGAATGACTTCATCAACACGATAAATAACATAATCTTTGTGATGAAAGATGGAAAAACTTACGTTAATAAAACTAATTGAGATTTATTTTACGTATGGAAAGGAATACAAACATAGGCTATAACAAATATTGAATTTGGCAATTAATTTTTTTGATATGACTACATTCTTAGTCGGAAATTACTCGCTACTTTGTTTCTCTTCTTATTATGAAAAAGCGATTCTAGATTTCGTAAAATATGCACTAGATAGAGTAGCCTTTTTTAAATAAATATATTGAGTATATCTCATTCAGATTACTTTAACTATTAGAGATTTTCTACTTTTATTTCCAGAAAATAAAATATTGTATGAAAAAACCGAATACAGCAGTTTATATCGCTTTAGTAATCGTTATAATCGG
>JAHDDP010000054.1 GCA_020629285.1 Maribacter sp. | reverse complement strand
CTGTGGTTTTTCCACAACCTGTTCCACCGGCAATACCTATAATCAGCATACATTGTTATTTACTGCAAAAGTACATATTTGAATTTCAAAAATGCATAATCTCAAATATCAACTTTTAATAACATAGCTTGAAATGTTAAGCCGTATTTTTGCACAATGCAGAATGAACAGGTAAAGCCGAATTTTGAGTTTGTTGCCCTAATGGCTTCTTTAATGTCGATTGTTGCATTGACAATCGATGCCATTTTACCGGCTATGGCAGATATTGGTGTGTCTATCAATAGCTTAGATCCAACCCAAAATCAGTTATTGGTGACGATGATTTTTTTAGGATTGGGAGTAGGGCAGTTGTTTTTTGGACCACTATCAGATAGTCTTGGTAGAAAGCCCATTGTATACTTTGGGTTTACTGTTTTTTTGATTGCTAGTATCATATGTTTGTTTGCACCAAATCTTGAGTTAATGTTGGTTGGTCGTGTATTGCAGGGAATTGGTCTGTCTGCACCCAGAACTATAAGTATTTCTATAATTCGTGATACCTATAGAGGAGATTATATGGCAAAAATTATGTCATTTGTTACAGCGTTCTTTATTCTTGTTCCTGTAGTGGCACCTGCTATTGGTAAAGCGGTAATGGGTATTACGGGTTGGCAAGGTATTTTTTATATGCAGCTGTTTTTTGCTTTGGTTGTAGGGATTTGGTTTTATAAAAGACAGGAAGAAACCTTGCATCCGGAATACAAAGTTCCTTTTTCTTTTCATGTTTTTATTAGAGGGACTAAAGAGATTTTTAAATACAAAGAAACCGTTTCGTGTACCATGATATCAGGATTGATTACAGGGTCTTTTCTTGTATACTTAAGTTCTGCTCAACATGTTTTTGAAGAGCTTTACGGGTTAACTGAAACTTTCCCTTACGTGTTTGCTGGACTTGCGCTTTCAGTAGGGTTTTCTACTTTAATGAACGGTACGTTGGTATTGCATTTTGGAATGCGGAATTTATCTTTTACAGCATTAGTAGTATTCACATGTATAGCCTTGTCATATAGTCTGTTATTCTTAGGGGCTAAAAATCCAAGTATTACCATTTTACTGATATTCTTATCACTGCAGTTTTTGTGTTTAGGATTTATATGGGGAAACATGCGATCTATTGCAATGGAACCTATTGGTCATATAGCTGGTATTGGCGCAGCAATTACCGGATTCATCTCTACAATTCTCTCTATTCCAATTTCAATTTTCGTAGGGAGCTTTATAGAAGATTCTGTTTGGGCACTTTTTGCTGGCTTGGGTGTATGCGGACTCATATCGGTATTATTATTTATGACATTTAAAACGCGACCTCTTTTTGCAAGTAATCGTGCTTTTTCCAAATGATTTTTTATAAATAAGACTTGTTTTAATTGTAGATTAAGTATTCCTGTTTTTTGTCATTTATACGTTCTTCAATGCGGATTGCACGTTAAATATTTGATTTTCAGTCTCATGAATCTATATTGTAAATATTGTATTTTGATAAATATTGATGTTTACAGCTATGAAAAAATCATTTCTTTATTTCTTTGTATTCCTTTTTGTTTTCATAGCGTGTAAGAATAGAGGGAACACTGAAAATATTTCAAACAGACCTTTTATTGCTTGCGCTCCCATCACAACAGATATATCATGGTATCAATCTGATAATATTGCTCCTTTGATAGACGGGTTAAATGTGATGGAGTTCCCTGTAACTACCAATAATAGATTAGCACAACAATATGTAAATCAAGGTATGGTTTTGGCTTATGGTTTCAACCATGCTGAGGCGGCAAGATCTTTTTACTATGCCACTAAGTTAGACCCTAATTGTGCAATGGCATATTGGGGTTTTGCGTATGTACTGGGACCTAATTATAATGCAGGGATGGAAATAGATAATTATCAAAGAGCTTACGATGCAGTACAAATGGCAAAAGAACTGGCAGAAAATAACGCTTCTCAAAAAGAAAAAGATCTCATTGATGCCTTGTCAAAAAGGTATGTTCAATTTCCGGTTGAGGATAGAGGTAATCTTGATTTGGCATATTCAAACGCATTGCGTGAAGTTCATAATAATTATTTATATGATGCTGATGTTGCTGTACTGTATGCCGAGTCAATAATGGATATGTATCCTTTTGATTTATGGGATGAAAAAGGAAATCCTAGAGATAGAACAAATGAAATAATTCAAGTAGTCAACAGCGCTTTGGAAATAGATCCAAAACACCCGGGAGCACATCACTTTAAAATTCATATGCTTGAAGCGTCCTTACATCCGGAAGATGCTTTAGAAAGCGCTGCAATTTTTGATGAAGGTCTAGTGCCCGGTGCCGGGCACCTTGTTCACATGCCTTCACATATTTATATTCGAACAGGGGACTACCATAAAGGCACATTGGCAAATGTTCAGGCAGTAGCTGTTGATAGTAGTTATGTGGCTTCCTGCCATGCTCAAGGTGCATATCCTATAGCTTACTTTCCTCATAATTATCATTTTTTGGCAGCTACCGCCTCATTAGAAGGTAATAGTGAAATGGCATTGGACGCATCTGATAAAGTAGCAAAGCATTCAAGTACCACGTTAATGAAAGAGCCAGGTTGGGGAACGCTTCAACATTTTTATACGATACCATTTTACATTAACGTGAAGTTTGGAAAGTGGAATGAAATATTAAAAATGAAAAATGAAGTTCCTTCTTTAAAATATCCATCAGCTATTTTAAGTTATGCCCGTGGAATGGCTTTTTTAAGATTAGATGAAATTGAAAATGCAAAAAAGGAATTACGAACTTTAGAGGTTTATGCGAAAGATGATAGTTTAAAGGAAATATCAATTTGGGATATTAACTCGGTATACGTTTTGGTTCAAATAGCTAGAAATGTTTTGAAAGCAGAAATCTTGGCTAAAGAATCTAAGTACCTAGAAAGTATAGTGTTATTGAAGGAAGCGGTTGAAATTGAGAATAGTTTAAATTATAATGAGCCACCAGATTGGTTTTTCTCTGTAAGGCACCATCTTGGGGCTGTACAAATTGATGCAGAACTTTATGACGATGCAATCAAATCTTATGAAGAAGATTTGGCTAGGTTACCTAAAAACGGGTGGGCATTACATGGTTTAAAACTAGCATATGAGAAGCTGAATGACCAAAATATGGTTAACGAAACTGAAGCAAAAAGAAAGTTAAGCTGGGAAAATGCGGATATAGTTTTGACAACTTCTCTAATAAAATAAAATTCGCCAAACCTATTTTTAGCAGGTTCGGCGAATTTCTTAAAAATTTAGATACAAATATGGCTACAGCGAATTATCCATGATTTCTTGAACAACTTCCGGATTCAATAATGTACTGGTATCTCCTAAATTACTTGTATCATTACTTGCGATTTTACGTAAAATTCTACGCATGATTTTACCGCTTCGCGTTTTAGGAAGTCCAGATACGAACTGAATTTTATCCAATTTTGCAATAGGACCAACAAGTTCGGTAATCTGTTGGTTGATTTCTTTTCTTAGGTTATCTCGATCTCTACTTTCACCTATTTCTTTTAGAATAACATATCCGTAAAGAGCGTTTCCTTTTACATCATGAGGGAAGCCTACTATTGCTGATTCTGCCACTGCTGGGTGTTCGTTAATGGAATCTTCTATTGGTGCAGTACCTAAATTATGACCGGAAACTATGATGACATCATCTACACGACCAGTAATTCTGTAATATCCAACGGCATCTCTCAACGCGCCATCGCCTGTAAAATACATGTTTTCATATGCCGAAAAATAAGTGTCTCTGTAGCGGTCGTGGTTACCCCAAATAGTTCTAGCTATAGATGGCCATGGGAATTTTACACATAGCCTGCCTTCTACTTGATTACCTTTTACTTCTTTTGCGTTTTCGTCCATCAACGCTGGTTGTATACCAATAAATGGCAGTGTTGCGTAAGTTGGAGTAGTTGGGGTTACGTAGGGTATCGGGGTGATCATAATACCACCAGTTTCGGTTTGCCACCACGTATCTACAATAGGGCTATTCTTTTTACCAACATTATTATTGTACCAATGCCATGCTTCTTCATTAATAGGTTCGCCTACAGATCCTAAAACTTTAAGGCTTGATAAATCATGCTTTTCAACAAAATCTAAACTTTCTTTTCCGAGCGCTCTAATAGCAGTTGGCGCGGTATAAAACTGATTTACTTTGTGTTTTTCAACAACCTCCCAAAAACGACCAAAATCTGGATAGGAGGGAACGCCTTCAAACATTAAAGTAGTTGCTCCATTTGCTAATGGTCCGTAGACAATATACGAATGTCCAGTAATCCAGCCGATATCTGCGGTGCACCAATATACATCATTCTCGGTATATTGAAATACGTTTTTAAAGGTGTAGGCGGTATACACCATATAACCTGCAGTGGTATGCACCATTCCTTTTGGGGTTCCGGTAGAACCTGAAGTGTACAGTATAAATAACGGGTCTTCAGCATCCATAACCTCAGCAACACAATCTGCATAGGCTTCATCTAACAATGGTTGTAGCCATTTGTCCCTACCTTCTAACATATCAATTTTAGATTTGGTACGTTTTACGACCAGCACATTTGCAACTCCTGGACAACCTTCCAAAGCTTTATCTACAATGCCTTTTAGATCTATTGATTTGTTTCCTCTATAAGAACCATCTGATGTCAATACAACCTTACAGTCAGAATCATTGATACGCGTTGCTAATGCATGAGATGAAAACCCTGCAAATACTACTGAATGTATAGCCCCAATACGCGCACATGCTAAAAGGGCCACAGATAATTCAGGGATCATAGGTAGATAAATGCAAACACGGTCACCTTTTTTGACTCCGTGGTCTAACAACACATTCGCCATACGGCATACACGTTCATGTAATTCTCTGTAGGTGATGTGTTGTGCTTCTTCTTCCGGATTGTTAGGTTCAAATATGATGGCGGTTTTCTCTCCTCTCGTTGGTAAATGACGGTCTAAACAGTTTTCTGTTATATTCAGTTTAGCACCTTCAAACCATTTTATCTCTGGTTTTTTAAAATCCCAAGTCAATACATTGTCCCATCGTTTACGCCAAACAAAATGTTCTTCAGCAATTTCTTCCCAAAAAGCTTCAGGATTACGAACTGATTTTCGATAGACTTGATAATATTCCTCCAGATGTTTAATGTGATAATTACTCATGGTATGCGTTAATTTATTATACAAAGGTTGTTGAAGTCCTTTGGTTGTTGTTGAATGTTGATTTGTTTCTGTTAATGTCCAGTGGCTTCACCTGCGCCACTGGGTATTCTAATATTTTCTACAATTTCTTGCACATCCTTAGGTGGTTCTGGTGTAAATTGAAGAACGATAATGGCTATAATAAAGTTAGCAATCATAGCGATACTACCAAAGCCTTCAGGCGAAATACCGAACCACCAATCTGCCGGAGTTCCGCCATCAAACCAGCCAAATTTAAACTTGGTCATATAGAATAACATGAGAACTATACCCACTACCATTCCACTAATGGCTCCTTCTTTATTCATTTTTTTATAAAATATACCTAGTACAATGGCAGGGAAGAATGATGCAGCTGCCAAACCAAATGCCAGTGCCACTACTGCGGCTACAAAACCTGGCGGGTTAATGCCAAAGTAACCTGCAATAACTACTGCTACCGTTGCGGCACCTCTTGCTACCCATAATTCTGCTTTGTCAGAAATATTCGGTTTAAACACTTTCTTTACTAAATCATGAGAAACTGATGCAGAGATCACTAATAATAAACCTGCTGCTGTTGAAAGTGCAGCCGCTAATCCTCCGGCTGCAACCAAAGCAATTACCCAAGCAGGTAAATCTGCAATTTCAGGATTTGCCAATACCATAATATCATTATCAATGGTCAATTCATTTTTAGATCCATCTGCTACATATTGAATTTTACCATCCTTATTCTTATCATCGAAAGAAAGGAGTCCTGTTTCTTCCCAGTTTTTAAACCAAACCGGCATACTTGAGTATTCTTCATTACTTACCGTATTAATTAAATTGGTCTTTGCAAAAACAGAAACGGCAGGTGCCGTGGTATATAGAATAGCGATTAACAGCAAAGCAAAGCCGGCAGATTTTCTAGCGTCTTTTACTTTTTTAACGGTGAAGAATCTAACGATTACGTGTGGTAACCCTGCGGTGCCCACCATTAAAGCTAAGGTGATAGCAAAAATATCGGTCACCGATTTAGAGCCATCGGTATATTCGTTGAATCCTAGTTCTGTTGAAAGTCCGTCTAACTTATCCAATAAAAAAGTACCGGAACCATCATTAAGAGTTGCGCCCATACCCAATTGCGGAATAGGATTTCCTGTCATTTGTATGGAAATGAATATTGCGGGAACCATAAAGGCAAAAATCAATACACAATATTGCGCTACTTGTGTATAGGTAATACCTTTCATTCCTCCTAAAACGGCGTAAAACAAAACGATAATCATACCAATGATAACACCTGTATTGATGTCTACTTGTAGAAATCTTGAGAATACTACCCCAACACCCCGCATTTGACCCGCAACATATGTGAAGGAAACAATCAATGCGCATATTACTGCAACAATACGTGCAGTTTTTGAATAGTATCTGTCACCTATAAAGTCTGGTACGGTGAATTTGCCAAATTTTCTTAGGTAAGGGGCTAGCAGTAATGCCAGTAGTACATAACCGCCTGTCCAACCCATAAGATATACGGAGCCATCATAGCCGGCAAAGGATATTATTCCTGCCATAGAAATAAAAGAAGCGGCAGACATCCAATCGGCTGCAGTTGCCATACCGTTGGCAAGTGGTGATACTCCGCCACCAGCAACATAAAAGTCCTTGGTAGATCCGGCTCTAGACCAGATTGCAATTCCGATATAGAGAGCGAAGGTGAGTCCTACTAAAATATACGTCCAAGTTTGAACACTCATAAGTTGGTTTTTTGGTGGTTGATGGTTGTGGTATTATTCGTCGTATACGTATTTTTTATCCAATTTGTTCATGAGTCTTACATAAACAAAAATCAAGATGACAAATACATAAATAGAACCTTGTTGTGCAAACCAAAAACCTAGTTTAAAGCCACCGATTTTTATAGCATCTAAAGATTCTTTAAATAGTATACCCGCACCAAAAGAGACGATAAACCAAATCGCTAATAAAATGAACAAGTACCTGACATTTTCTTTCCAATAAGCCGACGCTTTCTTTTGTTTTTCTGACATGTCTATTTTGGTTTTAATGAAGTCCATCTCCTAAAAGTTGATTTAAGGAAACTTCAATTAAAAATTAGTGTGTTGCAGGGGTGAATATCTGCTTATTTGATTCTCGATTATCGAGTAAATTAGGTAAAAAACTTTAATTGGGTATGAACAATACTCCACTTGAAGAATCTTTTTTTGCTCCAGTTACCGATGAAAGTACATTTGTTAATTGCTCCACTCTCAATACACCCATTAATGCAAATACCAAAGCTTCTTTAAATTCAATGATTATTTTTTCTGGCACAACTACTTTTGTCTTTGTACCTAATTTTTCTTGTAGTGTTTCTATTAAAAATGAATTGAGTGCCCCACCGCCTGTTACTAATAATTGTTGGTCTTTATTTATAAAATTTAATTGAATCTGTTGAGCCACTTTATCACATATATGATGAATGCTGGTGTGTAGTAAATTTTCAATGGTATCATCTGTATCTTCAACAATAGGTACCACTTCTTCTAAAAACCACTCATAACCTATAGATTTGGGGTGTGGCAATAGATAATATTCAAGATTATTTAACCGCTCTAGCATTTCTGTATTTATACTCCCAGAACGTGCAAGATTTCCGCCTTCATCATATTCTAAATCAACCTTTCTGGTAATATAATTTAGAATCATATTTGCCAAACCAATGTCGTAGGCTATTCTCTTGTCTTTTACTTCAAAAGAGATATTGCTGATTCCGCCTAAATTCAGACAAAATTCATATTCATTAAAAAACATACGGTCACCAATAGGTACTAATGGCGCTCCTTGTCCACCAAGTGCTATATCATTTGTTCTAAAATCTGCTATGACCTTAATTCTTGTAGCATTTGCTAAATGTTGACCAGAACCTACTTGAAAGGTAAGTCCCATTTCTGGTCGGTGATGTGTGGTATGACCGTGACTTGCTATGTAGTCTACATCTAATTTGTTCTCGTTTATAAATATTGAGGTTTGCTCACCTAGCCACGTACCGTACGTATTATGTAATTCAATGAGTTTTTCTGCGGATAAGCTAATAGCGTTTTTTAATGTGTTCAGCATTTCTGAAGAATACTTAACACTTTTGGTTTTTTTAATATTAAACTGCCATGCATCATTTTTCTCCCAAATGTGACAATATGCCAAGTCAAGACCATCTAATGATGTGCCTGACATAAGACCGATAATTTTATATGTTTTCATTTGGATGCTTTTTTAATATAATGGATTAGCTCAATGATACCGGTAATTTCCCTTTTGCTTCAAGTTGGCCTAAAAAATGTTCGGTTGCCACATCTTGAAACTCTTTAAAATTCTGATATGCGATTACCGTTGCGGTTGTTTTTTCGGTTTTCAAAAACTTCAATGCATACGGATTGCCAAAATGATATAACACGACATTCTTAGTTGTTATCAGGTCGTTTATGAAATCGATTTCTTCATCAAAGAACCCGAATTTATTGGTAGGTTTTATTTGTGGGGGAGTCAAAAGCAAAAGAATTTCAGTTTCGTTCTTAACTTCCTTTTTCATCTCTACAATGTTCTCTAAGATATCTTGTTTAGATTGGTTCGTCCCAAATCTTTTAATAGTTAATGTGCAGAAATTCGATTCTTTAAAATTTGCAATATCCTCGCTAGAACCATGATGCAGTGTAAGTGATTGTTCAGCTATTTTTCTATTCAAAGATGATGGGTTGGTTACTTCTGATTCAGAACTATCTTCAATGATCGCTTTTTCCTTTAAATGCCAAATACGCTCTATGCTTTTATTTATTTGTTTTTCTGATGCATTTTGTAAGATGAATTGTATTCCTTCTTCAATATGTTCGGCAAAGCATAGTACATCGTTACCGGCATTAAAGGCAAGCCATTCTAGTTCGCCCTTTGTTGGATAATTTTTAGATACGGCATACATGTTTAAAGCATCAGATATTACAACACCGTCAAAACCCATTTCTTTTCGTAATACCCCTGTTATAATATCTTTATTTATGCTTGAAGGTAATTCTGGACTAGTGGTTAAAGCGGGGACGGATAAATGCCCTACCATGACCGAATCTACACCTTCGTCTATCAAATTTTGAAAAGGATACAATTCATTTTCAAGTAAATCTTTTTTCGATTTATCTATAACAGGTAAGCCTAAATGCGAATCTGTAGCGGTGTCCCCATGACCCGGAAAATGTTTAATGCTTGTAAGCACGTTTTCGCTTTGTGTTCCTTTTACATAAGCAGTCGCCATGGTAACTACATAGTGCTTGTTGTCACCAAAAGAACGATAACCAATAACAGGATTGTTAGGATTAACGTTGACATCAACTACGGGAGAAAGATTCCAATGAATACCCGCAGCTTTACAGTCTTTTGCTATCTGCTTACCAACTTCAAATACTAAATCTTTATTTTCTGTATTTGCGCCTAAGGTTATGGCATATGGATATTGAGGCGTATTTTCTATTCTCATTGCCAATCCCCATTCGGCATCAATAGAAATCAATAGCGGGTATGTTGCCGCTTTTTGATATCTCTTGATGAGGTTTCTTAAGGTGTCAAAGCTATTTTTATTGACAACTATTTTTTTCTTGCCTTCAAAATTGGTAGCCGCACTTGCCCTGGAGTGAAAAAAGCATAGACTGCCAATATGATGCTCAGAAATCAGTTTTTCTAATTTCTGAATTTCTTCTTCTGTATCATTAATAAAAGCTGCAGGCATAAAAAGCTGTCCGACTTTTTCAATCAAAGAGAGTTGTTCTATAGCTTCTTTTGTAGGTATCATATTATTCATTGGGGAGTGTTGTTTTTTTGCCGAAATCTGCCGGATAAGAAATGAATTTTAAAAGGAATAATGCTGGCAAAGCGGCAATTACGACCCAAACAAAGAAGCCATCATAGCCCAGCCATTGTTGAATATAGCCGCTTACCATACCTGGTAGCATCATACCTAGCGCCATGAAACCTGTGGCAATGGCATAATGAGATGTTTTAGACTTGCCATCTGCAATGTAAATGAGGTACATTAAAAAGGCGGCAAAACCGAATCCGTAACCGAACTTTTCAAAAATTACGGTCGCCGTTACAGCGTAAATGTTTGTTGTATTTGTGATTGCCAAAACAGCATACAAAATGTTTGGGAGGTTTAGGGAAAGCACCATTGGTAGCATCCACTTTTTTAATCCGTCCCTTGAAATTAAAATGCCTCCTAAAATACCTCCAATAGAAAGAAAAATAACTCCTGCTGTGCCAAAAATGGTTCCTAGCTGTTCTGTAGAATATCCTAACCCTCCTTTATCAGGTGAATCCAGTAAAAAAGGAGATGTCATTTTTACCAATTGCGATTCTCCCAAACGATAGGTTAGAATAAAGGCTAAAGCAATGCCTATACCTGGTTTTTTAAAGAATGAAGCAAATACTTCTAAGAAACCTGCAGGCTTTTCTTTTTCTTGGTTGCTTTCAGATTCATATTTTGGAGTGACGAAAAAGTTGGCAACGGTCATAATGAGCATTAAAAAAGCTGCTGCCGACATGGTTACGCTCCAAGCTTTGGTATTGTCTCCATATTTATTTTCTAAAAATCCTGCTAATACAACTATCAATCCTTCTCCTGTTACCATGGCAAGACGATAGAAGGTACTTCTCATTCCAACAAAGAAAGATTGTTTCTTTTCGGTAAGACCTAACATGTAATATCCATCTGAAGCAATATCATTTGTTGCAGAAGCAAAAGCTGCCATCCAAAAACAGGCTAATGATGAAACGAAGAACATGTTGGCGGGTAGAGTGAGTCCAACACCTAACAAGGCGATGGCAATTAAGAGCTGCATGCTCAAAAACCATTTGCGCTTGGTACTTTTTAAATCCACGAACGGACTCCATAATGGTTTTAATACCCAAGGTAAATAGAGAATACTGGTATATAGTCCAATATCTTCATTACTTACACCTAGTTTCTTGTACATGATTACAGATACGGTAACCACCAATACATAAGGTAAGCCCTGTGTAAAGTATAACACGGGTACCCATGCCCAAGCTCCTTTGTCTTTTTGTACCATATTACTTATTAACTTGTTTTAAATTGAAAATTATAGGTGTAGTTTCAATACCATATACGTCTATAAAACTAATGGCATTATATTTTTTTCTTAGTTGGTTAATAGGAATACGTACAACATTGGAGGTGTTATCAACATATATTTTAGACCGTAATTTCTTGATGTCATATGTTTCTTTGACCCGTATACCAGAGTTGTAAAACAAAGCAAACCGTATTTCTCTTAAATCATTGAATTCAAGAACAAGCTCTGAATCTGTTTTAGATGTAGCTATTAACTTAGGGTTTTTTGCAGAATGCTTATTTGATAAGGTAGAAACCGGATTCAATGCTGGCTTTTTGTAATATTTCTTATGCATATACTCAACTACATCATCATTATCTTTCATTAGGGATTTGGCGCTGAACATAATATTACCCTGTATTTGAGGTGTTTGACGGGCAAGCTCAATCTGATTTGGAATTTCTTCAATATCATCCCATGCTTTATCGCTGTTGTTTCTAATCTTATATGAACCATTGCCTATATAGAGGTTAGTATTGTAATTGTTTTTTGACCACCAATCTAAAATTTTTCTGTGAGATGCTACGGGTAAATCCATACTCCAATAAACTTGTGGTGCTAGATAGTCTATCCAACCTTTTTCCATCCAAAGTAAAGGGTCCGCGTATAAATCTTCGTAGGTGGTTTGCCCTGCTTTAGTGTCAGAACCTTTTGGGTCTGTGGAATTGTTTTTCCAAACACCGAACGGACTAATACCAAACTGCACCCATGGTTTTATAGATTTAATGGTTTCGTGAGATTGCCTTACTAATGAATCAATATTACTGCGTCGCCAATCATCAATTTTTTGATTCTTCTGTGCATACGTTTCGAACGCCAATGAATCATTAAATACGGCATCTTTAATAGTGTAAGGATAAAAATAATCATCAAAATGTATGGCATCTACATCATAGTTGGAGACTAACTCCGCAATGATGTTCGAAAAATGGTTGCGTACTTCTGGCAATCCAGGATTGTAGTAGTTCTTTTTACCGTAATGTACCATCCACTCAGGGTTTGTGCAATAGTCATGCGTTTCTGATAGTACTTCAAAATTCTCATCGAAAGTTGCTCTATATGGGTTTAGCCAAGCATGGAATTCCATACCACGTTGGTGGGCTTCATTGATCATCCACTCAAGAACATCTGTATTCCATTTTGGAGCTTTACCTTCTTCACCGGTTAAAAACCGGGAATAGGGTGCGTAATCAGATTTATAAAAAGCATCACCAGCAGCGCGTACTTGAACAATTACGGCATTGTAATTCTCCTTTTCATAAAAATCTAGAATTTTAAGGTAGTCCGCTTTTTGTTTTTCTGCGGTGTCGTTGCCATTTTTTGGCCAATCTATATTGACCACGGTAGCGATCCAAACCCCTCTGAACTCTCTCTTCGGATATTTTTCATAAGAATTAAAAATTCCACACGAATGAAGCAGCAATAAAAGTACGAGTAGCGTTAGTTGTTTCGTCATAAATGTAAAAAGACCCATTTTAAAACTAAAAATAGGTCTTTTAATTCAAATTTAGTTGTTAGTTAAATTTATGTCTTACAAAGGCTTCCATAGCTGCGTATGACGATAAGCCCATAGCTTTATATTTATTAGCGGTGTCGCGGTTTCTTTCTTCTGCACGCATCCAGAATTCTCTTGAGTCATCACCTTGAAACATTACTCCGTCTTTTTGAGACTGGTGGCAGAAAATAGCGTACCTTTTTTTCAATACTTGCCCCGGACTCATAGGTACGGCCATTTCAATTTCGTTGATATCCCACTCATGCCAAGCACCTCTGTATAACCATAACCAGCAATCTTTCATAAATGATTCTGATTTTAACTCTTCACAAGCTGCAAATACGGCATCTAAACAAACCTTATGCGTACCATGTGGATCTGCTAAATCACCAGCGGCATAAATTTGATGAGGTTTTATTTCTTTGATAATATCTACTACTATATCAATATCTTCTTCAGATAGGTTTTTCTTCTTTATGGTGCCAGTCTCATAAAACGGCAAATCCAAGAAATGTACATTTTCATCTTGTAGCCCCATATATCTAGTAGCGGCATAAGATTCTCCTCTTCTAATTTTACCTTTTAGATTTCTAACCTCTGGCGCATCTATACGAGTTTCATTCTTATCTGCGATAGATTTTATAATAGTTTCTGCCTCTTCAGATGGATTAATCAGCATGGCAATCTCGGCATATTTTCTGGCATCGGCATCAGAAACCGCAATGTTGCCTGATGTTTGGTAAACGATATGAACATCATGTCCTTGCTCCACTAATCTATCAAAAGTACCACCCATTGAAATGACATCGTCATCTGGGTGTGGACTAAAAATAATGACACGCTTTTTTGCCGGTGTTGCACGTTCTGGTCTATGGGTGTCATCAGCATTTGGTTTACCACCTGGCCATCCGGTAATGGTATGCTGCAGCTTATTGAACATTTCAATATTCAGATCATATGAATCAGCCAAAGCCAATAGATCGGCCATGCCATTATCGTTATAATCTTTGTCTGTTAAACTTAATATGGTCTTACCGGTATTTTCACAAAGCCAGACCAAAGCTTTAGCTTTTAATTCTTCTGTCCATTCGCATGCATCGACCAACCAAGGTGTTTTATTTCTTGTTAATTGGCTACCGGCACCGGTATCTAAAACAAAAGTACAATTGTCGTGTTCTTGTAAATATGTTGCCGGTACATGAGATGAGATATCACCTTCAATAGTTTTTTTAATGATGCCCGCTTTGTTTTCACCCCAGCCTAATAAAACAATTCTCTTGGCTTTACGTACTGTTGCAATCCCCATTGTAATAGCTTTTCTAGGGACATTGGCTATTCCTAAAAAGGCAGGTGCGGCATCTACACGGGTTATGTGGTCTAGCGTAATAACTCTTGTTCCAGAATTAAAATGTGATCCTGGTTCGTTGAAGCCAACATGCCCCGTTCTACCAATTCCCAATAATTGAAAATCTAAGCCACCATGCTCCTTTATTTTGCTATCATAGTCTAAACAATATGCAGTTGTTTCTTCATTACTAACCGTACCATCTGGAATATGAATATTCTTTTCTGGGATATCTACATGGTTAAAAAGATGCTCGTGCATGAAGTAGAAATAACTTTGTATGTTATTAGGCTCCATCGGTAAATATTCATCTAAGTTGAAGGTCACAACATTTTTGAAACTCAAACCTTCTTCTTTGTGCATACGAACCAATTCTTCATAAACCCTTATAGGCGAAGAACCTGTGGCCAAACCTAAAACACAGTTTCTCTTTTGCCCTTGTCTCTTTTTTATTAAAGCGGCGATTTCATGAGCCACTACTATTGAAGCTTCGTTGGAATCTTCAAAAATCACGTTGTGAATTTTTTCGAATCGTGTTTCTTCAAACTGGCCAATAGGCTTGTGGGAGATGTCTATTTTAGAATTTTTAACTATTGTTTTCATATGGTTGCGGTAGAGTTTTGGATTTTTAAATCTTTGCAAATATATGCGTTATTTTGATTATTTGCAGTTTTGTGCAGTAAATTGTGCTGTATTTTGCTGTTAATTGATCGTTAAATGCTATTTACATTATATTAACGTCATAAAACTGCATGAGTTAAAAATTCCTATCTTTGTGTGATTCATAAGTAAAAAGAGCTTTTAAATGCTAAAAGAAGAACGGCAACAGACTATTTTAAGTGAGGTTGATTTACACAATAGAATTCTTATAACCGATATAGCAGAGGCTTTAGATGTTTCTATCGATACTATTAGAAGAGATGTAAAAGAGCTTGACGCTGAAAATAAACTACGTAAAGTACATGGTGGCGCAATATCTATGGGTTATATGACCAATAGTGCTAAGAATAACAACATATATAAGGTTGATGATAAAGTGACCATAGCAAAAAAAGCGGTGAACATGTTGCGTAACGGCGCGGTTATTTTTTTAGATGGTGGTACTACGTGTATGGAGTTGGCTAGAATTATACCTGAAAATTTAAACCTTACTTGTTTTACCATTAGTCTGCCGGTTGCTATGGAGCTTTCTCATAAAGCCAATATCAATGTAATTTCTATAGGCGGACAAATTTCTAAGGAAGCACAGATTGCTGTTGGTGCCAATGCCATTCACCATATTTCTGAAATTCGATTCGATTATAGTTTTATAGGTACCGGTTATGTTGATGCCACTTATGGGTTGACGGAATTTGTTTGGGATATTGTTCAGATAAAAAAAGCGGTGATAAAAGCATCAAAGAAAACCGTGCTTTTATCTATTTCTGAAAAACTGAATTCTCAGCACCGGTATAAGACTTGCGATATCAATTCTATCAATACTATGATTACCGAGTTAAAGCCGGATGACAGGTTGTTAAAGGCTTTTAAAAATCACGATATAAAAATTTTATAATTAAATGGATTACAAAAAGATTACTGAGACTCCGTCCAATCACGACAATTTAGAGTTGATGGATACCACTACTATTCTTCAAAAAATGAATGAGGAGGATAAGAAAATAGCCTATGCGGTAGAAAAAACGATTCCGCAAGTAACAAAACTTGTAGATGCCTTAACGGAAAGATTTAATAAAGGAGGAAGGCTTTTTTACATAGGCGCCGGTACCAGTGGTAGATTGGGAATTTTAGATGCTTCGGAGATTCCGCCAACTTTTGGTATGCCACATGAACGTGTTGTGGGTTTAATTGCCGGGGGAGATACGGCTATAAGAAAAGCTGTCGAAAATGCCGAAGATGCAACTAAACAGGCATGGTTAGATTTAAAGGTCCATGATATTAATGCCAATGATGTTGTTGTTGGTATTGCGGCATCAGGTAGTACGCCATATGTTATAGGGGGATTGGAGGATGCCAAGAAAAATGGAATTTTAACTGCAGCGATTACCAATAACCCTGGTGCACCAATTGCAAGAATTGCAGATATTCCTATTGAAATAAATGTAGGTCCAGAATTTCTTACCGGTAGTACAAGAATGAAAAGTGGTACGTCTCAAAAATTGGTTTTGAATATGATATCTACTGCGTTAATGATAAAAATTGGTAGAGTAAAAGGTAATAAGATGGTGAATATGCAATTAAGCAACGATAAGTTGGTTGATCGTGGTACGCGTTACATTATGGAAGGTCTAGATATTGAATATGCAGCTGCAGAAGCGTTGCTTAAAAAACACGGTTCCGTAAAGCTGGCTATAGATGCCGGTAGGGGATAAGTGAGGATTCAAAGTATATTATAAAAATAGCAAAAGGTCTGTAACGGTTAGATGAAGTTACAGACCTTTTTTAATGTTTGGAGTTGTTGTCTACTTTTTCGGTATCAACTTATAAATACCTTTGCCTTCAACGGCTACATAAATATAACCATCAGGTCCTTCCTTTACGGCTCTTACTCTACCTAGTCCTTCCATTAACTTTTCTCTTGCAGTTACTTTGCTACCGTCTAAGACCAAACGTTCTAAATATTGAAAAGCTAAAGACCCTACTAAAAGACTTCCTTTCCAGTTTTTGTACTTATCTGTTGTCACATACTCCATTCCGCTAGGTGCAATCGAGGGTACCCAATAATGTATAGGTTGCTCCATGCCTTTCATTTCTGTTTTATCGGTAATAGGTGTACCGCCATAATTGATGCCGTAAGTAACTAGTGGCCATCCATAATTAGCTCCTTTTTTAATAATATTAATTTCATCACCACCTCTGGGTCCGTGTTCATTGTCCCATATTTCACCTGTGACGGGATGCTTTATTAACCCTTGCGGATTTCGGTGTCCGTAACTGTAAATTGCAGTCTTGGCGCCGTTTTCATTTATAAATGGATTGTCTTTCGGTATACGCCCATCGTCATGTAATCGATAAATTTTGCCACCATCTCTTTTTATATTTTGTGGATTAATATCTCTTTCCCCTCGTTCACCGATTGAAAAATATAGATAACCGGCATTGTCAAACGCAATTCTAGATCCAAAATGCTGCCCTTTTGTAGTATTGGGTGTTGCCTTATAAAGTACTTGTTTTTCCGTCAAAGAACTATTCTTCAATTTTGCTCTCATAATTGCCGTATGACCGCCCTTTTCATTCCCATCTGTTGATGCATATGTGAGGTACAACCACCCGTTTTCTGTGTACTTAGGATGAAGGGCTATATCCAACAATCCGCCTTGGCCTCTATTATATACCTCAGGAACATTGTCAATTAACGTTTTTTTTCCATCGTCGAAATGTATCAATTTCCCTTCTTTTTCAGTGATTAAAATACTTTTGTCAGGAAGGAAGGTGAAGCCCCATGGAATCTGTACCTCATCGACGAAAAGCTTAGCAGTGAAAACAGACTCTTTTGGGGCAGTTGCCTTGTTTTCAGTATTTTGTGCGCAAGAAAAATTTAGCGTTACAACGAATAAAAGGTTGAGAATGATACTATTTTTCATATACAGGCGTTAGAAATATATTAAAGAACACATGATTATTTAAAAGATAAAATATAAGCAAAAAATTACACCAAAGAACTAATTAGATCCCAAATCGACTTTGTTCTTAAAAACGAACCTTAACCTATGCTTCCAAAACAACAGCGGTATGCGCTGTATGTACTTCTTCTGATTGTTATTTCAGTAATTGGTACTACGGCTCTGGCCAACTCAAAAGTAACTACGCTTTATGAAGAGGTGGCTCATGTAATCGAAAAGGCTGTTTCGGTTTCTACCAACAACCAAACTACATTAGAAAATAAAATTGCATCCAAGTCTAGCTTAGCGGCTCCGGCAATGTTTACTACACCAATAGTAGGCGCGGACAATACGGTTACTTGTAACGATAACGGATTTACGATTGCACGGTTTAATTTATGTGGAGATTTCGATGATCGTATAATAAGTCTTACCGGTGGTCCTTATAGCTCAGTTTCATGGCAGGTATTGGGTGGTTCTTGTTCAGCAGATGTGAATGTAGAATGTCCTAATACTACAGATACTTGTTATACGGAAATTGGAACCGGACAAACTTTTAATCTTGATGCCAGTTCTGTATCAGCTACTTCAGGTGCTGAATATAGAGTTGAAATAGACAATCAACCATATTACTTTAAAGTAAAGAAAAGTACCATAACACAAACCTATGTAAAGCAAGATTATATATGTGGCGTATATGGTAGAATACAGATTACCAATTTGTCTAGTGCTTATGAGTTTAGTATTGATGGTGGCACTTCTTGGCAAGGAGCTATTTTTTCTAACCTAACTCCTGGTACATATAACATTTTAGCAAGATTAAGAAATACTGCTAATACTTGCGAATATCCTTATGAGCCTATTGTTATAGAGGAAAGAGAAATAGAAATCGCTACAACTTTTACAGATGCATTATGTAGTGGCGATACGGGTACAATTACCGTAACAGCATCTAATGTGCCTGGACCTTACAAATATACATTGCTGAATTCAAGTGGTGTTGCTCAAGAATTTACTGCATTTATTTCAACAAACCCCTACACTTTTTCAGCTGTAGGTTTTGGTACATATACAGTACAAGTTGAAACACAACAATGTACCGGTGATCCGTTGAACGGAATTGATCCTCCAAGGCAGAGTTTAGATGTTAATGGAGATCCAATGACAATTGGTGCAGGGGCTTCTGCTCTAGATGCATCAACTGAGGTGAATAGTAGTTTTGGCTGTTCTGATATTTCTAGTGTAGATATTACGTTAAATACGTCAGGTGGTTCTGCGCCTTATACATTTACAGTAAATGGGGGAACGGTACAACCTTCTTTTGGAGATGCCGCTACAGATTCTGGTACTACTACGTATACAGTTAGCACTGCAGGTACTTACGATTTTGTAATTACCGATAGTAATGGTTGTATTATAAACGCTTCTTCTGATGTTGAAGATTTATTGCCGCCAGATGTAACTGTTGCTGGTGTTGATGGTACGTGTAGTAACGGTGGTGCCAAATTAGAATTTACTATCAATAATGGTAGAGGTTACAATATTTCCTATAGAGAAAGTGCATCTGATCCATGGGTGAGCACTCCACAGATTTCAGTTGCGGCAGGTACGTATAATGATATTGAAGTAAGGTATCAACAAGGTGCATTTGAATGTACTTTAGCCTTGCCATCGGTAACGGTAGACACTGTTGGTTCATTAACGGGATCTGCTACTAAAATTGCCGATGTTACATGTTCTGGTACTGGAAACGTAGGCGGACAGATTGATTTTGTTGGTCCGTTTTCTGGTGGGTCAGGTAGTGGATATGTTTTTAGTATTGATGGGGTTAGTTTCTCAGCAACGACTTCTTATACCGACTTAGCTGCGGGTACCTATACACCTATAATTAAAGACGCAGGTGGTTGTCGTTTAAACCTTACTTCGGTAGAAATTTTAGATGTTGATCCACCTACAGATTTAGATTTCGCCCAGAGCAATATTAGCTGTGCCGCGGGTACTACAGATGTGCAATTGACACCAACCAGCAACGCTGCAATCAATAGATATGAAATAATTAGTCCGGCTTATGTTGATAACGGTACTAATGATACGTTCGTTGGTTTATTGACTTCTCAGGCATATATTTTTCAAATTACCGATGTAAATGGTTGTTCTTATACTGAAGGTTTTAGACCTGTTGAAATCAGTTCTATTCGAGTTCAAGTTAAATCGGGTGGAGACCTAAGAGTATGTAATGGAGCTACCGATGGTAGCGGAACTTTTATTGTTGACGGTTTCGCAAACAATTATACGTACGATATTAACGGAGGCACCACTAGTGCTCCACAAAGTGACCGTGAAGTTGACTTGCCATTATCTGGAGCAGGTACATATACAATTACGGTTACCGACGCTGATACAGGATGTACAGATACTATTTCATTGGATATTAATGAAGCTCCAATATTGGATTTATCTACTTCTACGGTTACAGCTATGAGCTGTGCCAATGGAAATTTAGGAGCCGTTAGAGCAAATGCAACTGGTGGTTGGGGTACATACAGATATACTTTAACGCAACCTGTTGGTCCACAAATCGGTCCGAAATCCGGAAGAAATTTCGGTAATCTTTCTGCAACGGGAACATACACGTTAACTGTTGAAGATGCTGAAGGTTGTACAGATACTTTTTCATTCGATTTAAACCCTATTGATGCTCCAAGCATTTCTTTGGACGGACCATCATCTGATTTCTGTTTTGTAGCAGGTACTGGTGCTACGGTTGCAGTAACTTCTACTGCAGGTACGGCAGCTATTGGTTCGCATCAATATAGAATTAATGGGGGTACATTGCAACCAACTGCAACTTTTGGCGGACTTTCTCCTGGTAATTACACGATTGAAGTTGTTGATGGTAATGACTGTTCAGATAGTATTTCAGTGACAATTGCTCCACAATTGAGAGTAAATACAAGTATTACAGCGGAAATACCTTGTGGTGGAGCTGATGGTAGAATTGAAGTAAGTGTTAATGGAGGCTATACTTCTGGTGCTGGAGCAAAACAGTATGAGGTGAGTTCTGATGGTGGTGCTACTTTTGGAGCTGCTATGCCACTAACTACCGATACTTTTGATTATGATACAAATGTACCTGGCGATTATGTTTTCAGAATTACCGATAATAATACTACAAGTAGTGGTTGTGTAGCAGAGTCTGTTGCAATCACTTTAAACCCGCCTCAAAATATTGCTGCTGCATCTTATGTTGCTAGACCGGTTAGTTGTAGTTCAACAAATAATGGTTCGGTAACTATTATACCAGATGCTACAAGCGGTGTGCCACCTTACGAAGTTAATTTCAATGGAACGGGATGGGCATCGGAAACGGTATACTCTAACCTAACTGTAGGTACTTATTCTTACTTGGTTAGAGATGCTAGAGGTTGTGAAACCCCAGCTGATACATTTGATATTGTGTTAGATTCAACACCACCACCTGCAACTACGGTTTCTGAAGAACAGGCAGTTTGTGGAGGTAGCGGACCAGTTAGTGGTGGTATCAATATTGATGCTGTAACTGACGGTACGGCTAATTATACATTTGTAATTGAAGATAATACAGGGGTAGAAATCACTAGAATTGAAGATGTTGATCCTTCTGCCTTACCGGTACAAATTTTACATCCACTTTTGGTAACGGGAGATTATACGGTTATTACAATTGATGCTAATGGCTGCACGGATATAGATACGGTTTCTATTACTTCTAACGAAGTGGTAATTACACCAATAACACCACCAGCACCTGCAGATTGTGATGATACGTCATTTACATATGCGGTAAGCGTAAGTGGAGGTTCTGGTTCATATGAAATTAGATTATTAGATCAGCCTAGTTTTTACGCATTAAATAATACACCGGCTTTAAATGACCATACGTTTAGCAATACTACTGATGGTATTCAGTATGGAGTAGCGTATACCGTAGTCGTATTAGATACTGGTACAGGTTGTACCTATGAGCAGGAAATTCCACCTGTAGATTCGCCTTCCACTTTAGAGGTTACGGCAGTTTCAACACCTGGGGCTTGTGATACCAATAGAAATGGAGAAATAGCTTATGATATTATTGGTTATACCATTGGTGATAATTTAAGAATTACCTTAATAGATAATTCAGATGGCTCAAGTATAGTTCTTGAAAATTCTGTTACCACTACAGCATTGCCTTACACAGCTACATATGCAGAATTACCTGGCGACTATCAGATATTGGTTGAAAATTTAACCGATACATGTACAGATGCCGCTCCGGTTACCATACTTCAGAATTTACCTGATATTGATATCTTACAGGAAGTTCCTGCAAATTGTAATGCTTTTGGTCAAGTAACCGTACAGGGTAGAGGTGGTTCTGGTGGTCCATATGAATTTGCCTTTATGGACAGTGGTCTGGCTCCTACGGGTTGGACAACGGATACGACTTTCTCGGCACCAGATGGTACTTATGATGTTTATGTAAGAGATGCAAGTGGTTGTACTTCTTTTGATATTGCTACCATTATTTCTTTAGATCCAGATTTACCGGTTCCAACATTTGCTGTGGTTAATCAATGTGATCCTACTTCAACAGCATTTGATATTACGGTAAGAGTACCTAGTTCTGTTAACACACCAAGATTTACTTTAGGTGGTGATGAGAGATTGCCAACCGTAGTTGGTGCTTTTTGGGAGTATACTTATGTTGTTAGTAGCCCTGGTGATTATGTAGTAGATGTAGTAGATGCCAATGGTTGTACTAGTGAAGGTACTGCTACGGTTTATGACTTCTTATCTGCAACAGGTAGATTTTCAGCAGATAGTACGTGTAATGATGCCGATGGTCAAATTACAATTTCAACTACTGGTGGTAGTGGAGATTTTGAATTTGAGCTAACAGGTGTAGATTATAATTCTAGTGCAGTTGGTCCAATAACACAAAATAATAATCCAATTTTTACAGGATTAGCTCCTGGTACATATGAAGTTTTAATAACTGACAATATTGTAAATGATGGTGCTGGTTTTTGTGAAACTACGGTATCTAACATTATTTTAAACCAAGCGGCACAGCCAGCTATAGTTTCAGAAGATGCAATTGATATTAGCTGTAGAGATGAAAATGATGGGTCTATAGAGGTAGTAGTTGGTCCGGCAAATGCATTGGTTCCATTTACAAACCAAGATACGCCAATTACCTACATCTTAAATGATGTTACTTCAGGGACTACAGAAGTTACTAGGAATAATACGGGTGCATTTTCAGATTTACCAGCAGGTGATTATCAAGTACAGGTGGTAACGGCGCGTAACTGTGAGGTTCTATCTGCGGTACACACAATCACAAATCCTGATGCATTTAGTATTTCTGCTAGTGCTGCAGATTTTGCTTGTGAGCCAGGTGCAAATAGATATAGTTCAACCATTATTACAGTGACTGTTGATGATGCAGGTACTGTTGGTTCAGGATATCAATATAGTATCACCGGTTTTGAAAATTATCAGCCAGGGAATACTTTTGAAATTATTGATGATGGTTCTGCTCAAAATATTACTGTTTATGCTATTGATGGAAATGGTTGTCAGACTACATTTGACGTTCCTACTATCAATCCGCCGACCGATGTTGTTCCAACAATTGTTGAGGTAGATATTTTAAATTGTAGAGATGATGAGC
>JAHDDP010000144.1 GCA_020629285.1 Maribacter sp. | reverse complement strand
ATTCCAGATGGTATTTTATACATCAACGGTTTGCCTTTGGTTGTATTTGAATTTAAAACTGCCATACGAGAAGATGCAACCGTTTGGCACGCTTGGGATCAAATTACTAACAGATATAAAAGAGACATTCCACAATTGTTTATTTGCAATGCTTTTTGTGTAATTTCTGACGGTGTAAATAACAAAGCAGGTTCATTTTTTGCGCCTTATGAGTTTTATTATGCTTGGAGACGCGTTGCAGGGTTGGCAAAAGATGTAGACGGTATAGATTCTATGTTTACGCTTGTTCAAGGAATGTTACACAAAAACCGTTTACTAGATATTATTCGCAATTTTATTTACCTACCAGATAGCAGTAAAAAAGATGAAAAAATTGTGTGTCGTTATCCCCAATATTATGCGGCAAGAGCATTATATGACAATATAAAACTAGCTCAAAAACCAGATGGAAACGGCAAAGGTGGGACATATTTTGGTGCTACAGGTTGTGGAAAGAGTTTTACAATGCTATTCTTAACGCGCTTATTAATGAAAAGCGAATATTTTGAGAATCCAACCATTGTCCTCATCACAGATCGCACAGATTTAGACGATCAATTATCATCACAATTTACAAATGCCAAAAACTATGTTGGAGATAATGGCATTGTAAGTGTAGAAAGTCGTGACCATTTGCGAGAATTACTGCAAGGATGCGAATCTGGCGGTGTATTTCTGACTACCATACATAAGTTTACCGAAGACTTAGAATTGCTCACAGAACGCACCAATGTCATTTGTATAAGTGACGAAGCCCATAGAAGTCAAACCAATCTAGACCAAAAAATAAAAGTTACCGAGAAAGGGGTTAAAAAAACCTATGGTTTTGCTAAATATCTACACGATTCGTTACCTAACGCAACCTTTGTTGGATTTACAGGAACACCAATAGATGCAACATTAGATGTCTTTGGTAAAGTAGTAGATTCTTATACAATGACAGAATCTGTAAAAGATGAAATAACAGTAAGAATTGTATATGAAGGAAGAGCGGCAAAAGTAATTTTAAACAATAGCGAATTACAAAAAATTGAAGACTATTATCAAGTTGCAGAAGAAGCTGGAGCTAATGAATATCAAGTAGAAGAAAGTAAAAAGCAATCGGCAAATATGAATGCCATTTTGGGCGACCCAGACGTGCTTAAAAAAATAGCAGTAGATTTTGTAAACCATTATGAAAACAGAATTATTGAAGGCGCTACTGTAAAAGAAAAAGCACTATTTGTTTGTCCTAGCAGACCAATTGCCTATGAATTGTATAAAAACCTAATAACATTAAGACCAGAATGGGCCGAAATTAAGCAGGCTGAAGACGGAGTAGAATTAACCGATAAAGACAAACGAGAAATAAAACCAATGGAACGTGTTAAAATGATAATGACGCGTGGTAAAGACGACCCTAAAGAAATGTATGATGCTTTAGGTACAAAAGAGTATCGAAAAGAGTTAGACCGTCAATTTAAAAATGAAAAGTCAAACTTTAAAATTGCCATTGTTGTAGATATGTGGTTAACTGGCTTTGATGTTCCGTTTTTAGACAGTATTTATATTTACAAACCTATTCAACAACATAACTTAATTCAAACTATTTCTCGTGTAAACAGAAAGTTTGCAGGTAAAAATAAAGGTTTAGTAGTGGATTATATTGGTATTAAAAAAGCTATGAATATGGCTTTAGCCAAATACGGGAAAGGCGACCAAGATAATTTTGAAGATATAGCATCGTCGTTAATTATAGTTCGTAATCACCTGGATCTATTAAGTAAATTTTTTCACAAGTTTGATAATAGCAAATACTTTAATGGCTCTGCATTAGACCAATTAAATACTTTAAATCAAGCTGCCGAATTTGCACAAGTAACCAAAGAAGCTGAAACTCGCTTTATGGGCTTAGTAAAGCGTTTAAAAGCGGCCTATGACATTTGTGCAGGAAGTGAAAAGCTAACGCAAAAGGAAAGAGATTATACGCATTTCTATTTAGCAGTTCGTTCTATAGTTTTCAAATTAACAAAAGGTGATGCACCAGACACCGCACAAATGAACGCTAAAGTGCGTGAAATGATAAAAGATGCATTACAAAGTGACGGTGTAGAAGAAATATTTAAAATAGGTGAAAATTCTGAAGCTGAACAAGATATTTTTGATGATGACTATTTAGCCAAAATAGACAAGATTAAATTACCTAACACAAAAATTAAACTACTTCAAAAACTACTAGCAAGGGCTATTGGAGAAATGAAGAAAGTAAATAAGGTAAAAGGTGTCGATTTTACTAAGAAAATGGATGCTCTGGTAGCTAAATATAATGATAGAAGCGAAAATGATATCTTACGAAGTGAAGTCTATGATGAAATGGCTGAAGCATTAACAGAGATGATAATGCAAGTTCGAGAAGAATTTAATGCGGGTGACGAACTAGGAATAGACTTTGAAGAAAAAGCTTTTTATGATATTCTTCTTGAGTTGTGTGCTAAATATGATTTTACGTATCCAGAAGACAAGTTAATTGAGTTAGCTAAGAAAGTGAAAGAACTTGTAGATAGTCAAGCAAAATTTCCTGATTGGAGCAAGCGAAATGATATTAAAGCAGCTTTAAAAGTTGGACTCATTCTACTCTTGGATGAATTTGGATATCCTCCAGTTGAGAGAGA
>JAHDDP010000053.1 GCA_020629285.1 Maribacter sp. | reverse complement strand
GGGGAGCAAAAAGCGAAATCCAATCTATTTATTTAGGTTGGATTTTTTGTTTTTGTTCAATATTGACAGTGGTTAGGATTGTTCTGACCGAAGCTTCTACTTTTTTAAATAAAATCAATTTTTTGTGGTATCAACTGAGATTCGGTGTCCTATTCGGTACACCATTTTAAATAATAGGTGTTTCTATTATTTAAATAATCAACGGTACAGGTCTTTCATTAAAACTGTTTAAATTCCATGCCCAATCTTTTTCAATATCTTTGGGAAATACTCATATTGTTTTATTCGATTTTATATGTCAAACTATTTAATTACCGTAAACGAAGAAGAATTAGAATTCAATACCAGTGATGCTGATTCTTTAGATAGTATTTCTGTTAGCACTCAGAAACTTCATGTTTTAGATAATCATACTGCTTTTGAGGTAGAAATTCTAAGTACAGATTTTTTGAATAAGACGATGTCATTGTCGGTGAACGGAAATAGATATGACATAAAGATTGAAGATGAATATGATCAGCAAGTCAAAAAAATGGGATTGCTTGCGGTTACTACTCAGAAATTAAACGAAGTAAAAGCACCAATGCCAGGTTTAATTGTAGATGTAATGGTAGAGGTAGGGCAAGAGATTGTAGAAGGTACTCCGTTATTGGTTTTGTCGGCAATGAAAATGGAAAATATTATTCTTGCTCAAGGCGAGGGTATCATAAAATCTATTGAAATTAAAAAAGACGATACCGTAGAAAAAGGACAGTTGATTATTGAAATGGAGTAGAAAAATACGATAGTGATAAGAGGAAGCTCTTAAAATTTGGATGCTAAATCGTTATGTAGTTAAATCTCGATTACCGAGTAAATTAAGTTTTAATGAAGAAAATACTAATAGCCAATAGAGGTGAAATAGCTTTAAGAATAATAAAGACTGCCCAGAAAATGGGTATCAAAACAGTTGCCGTTTATTCGGAAGTCGACCGCCATTCGCCACACGTAAAATTCGCTGATGAAGCCGTTTTATTAGGTCCAGCGCCATCATCGGAATCTTATTTGGTCATGGAGAAAGTTATAGATGCCGCAAAGGTGACCGGTGCAGAAGGTATTCACCCAGGTTACGGTTTTTTAAGCGAGAATGCCGTTTTCGCAAAAATGGTTGAAGATAACGGTATTACATTTATCGGCCCTAAGCCCCATGCGATTAAAGTGATGGGGAATAAACTAGCGGCAAAAGAAGCAGTTCGCGATTATGACATCCCCATGGTGCCAGGTATTGAAGAGGCAATAACTGACGTTGCTTTAGCTGAAAAAGTAGCTAAGCAAATTGGATTTCCTATTTTAATAAAAGCTTCTGCAGGTGGTGGTGGTAAGGGAATGCGCGTTGTAGAGAACTTAAAGGATCTTCCGGAACAAATGGATAGAGCTATCGGCGAAGCACTAGCTGCTTTTGGTGATGGTTCCGTTTTTATAGAAAAGTACGTAGGCTCACCTAGGCATATAGAAATTCAAATTTTAGCCGATACGCATGGTAATACAGTTCATTTATTTGAACGGGAATGCAGTGTGCAGAGAAGACATCAAAAAGTAGTCGAAGAAGCTCCTTCAGCAGTTCTAACGCCGGAAATTAGAAAGCGTATGGGCGAAGCTGCCATCAAAGTAGCAAGAGCATGTGACTACGTTGGTGCTGGTACGGTAGAGTTCTTACTTGATGAAAACAAGAATTTCTACTTCTTGGAAATGAATACGAGATTGCAAGTAGAGCATCCCGTGTCCGAATTGATATCTGGTATTGATTTGGTAGAGCAGCAAATAAAAGTAGCCCGAGGTGAAGAGTTAGCTTTTACCCAAGACGATTTAAAAATAACAGGTCATGCGCTTGAAGTTCGTGTATATGCAGAAGATCCGTTGGCTAATTTTATGCCTAGTATTGGCACGCTGTCAACCTACAAAACACCGGTTGGTGAAGGTATACGTGTCGATGATGGGTTTGAAGAAGGTATGGAAGTGCCCATTTACTATGATCCCATGATTTCTAAGTTGATTACCTACGGAAAGAATAGGGAAGAGGCTATACAATTAATGATCAAAGCTATTGATAATTATAAAGTAGAAGGCGTTGCCACAACCTTGTCATTTGGCAAATTTGTGTGTGAGCATGAAGCTTTTACATCAGGTAATTTTGATACGCATTTTGTCAAAAACTACTATTCTCCAGAGCATTTAGAAAAGCAATATGCAGAAGAAAGAAGAATAGCAGCTTTAACAGCTCTAAAATTGTATTTGGATAACGATAAAGTATTAAAAATTCCGTCTGAGGTATCTTCTAACTGGCAGAAGAGTAGAATATAGAAGGCAATTAAGATTTTTTGAACGATTAGAATGAAAGATAATAAAGAGATATTAGCAGAGAAACTGGCATTGGCGAAATTGGGTGGTGGTCAAGAACGTATTGACAAACAGCACGCTAAAGGAAAGTTAACTGCTTATGAACGTATTCATTTTTTGCTTGATGAAGGCTCATTTGAAGAAATGGGTGCTTTAGTTACCCACCGTACTAAAGATTTTGGTATGGAAAAGCAGGTCTTTTATGGGGACGGAGTGGTAACGGGTTATGGTACAATCAACGGTAGGCAAGTTTGTGTTTTTGCACAGGATTTTACTGTTTTTGGTGGGGCTTTATCTGAAACCCATGCCGAAAAAATCTGTAAGATTATGGATATGGCCATGAAGATTGGTGTACCAATGATTGGATTAAACGATAGTGGCGGAGCACGAATTCAAGAGGGAGTACGTTCATTAGGCGGCTATGCCGATATTTTCCATAAAAATGTAATGGCATCGGGAGTGATTCCTCAGATTTCTGCCATAATGGGTCCTTGTGCCGGTGGGGCGGTATACTCTCCAGCAATGACCGATTTTACCTTAATGGTAGAGAATTCTAGTTATATGTTCGTTACCGGTCCAAATGTGGTGAAGACGGTAACGAACGAAGAAGTAACATCAGAAGAACTCGGCGGTGCATTAACGCATGCAACTAAATCTGGTGTAACGCATCTTACGGCAGCTAACGATATTCAATGTATCAATCAGATTAAGCAGATGATTAGTTATATGCCCCAAAATTGCGAGGATAAACCGACCGATATTCCATTTGAGCTTGGCAATGAAGTTAGAGAAGTGCTTGAGGATATTGTTCCTGAAAATGCAAATCAACCTTATGATATGCGCAACGTTATCAACGGAATTATAGATCAAGATTCATTCTTTGAAATTCACGAAGCGTATGCCGATAATATTGTGGTAGGTTTTGCAAGGTTAGGTGGTAAAAGTATTGGTATTGTTGCCAATCAGCCCATTAGTCTTGCAGGTGTTCTTGATGTTGATAGCTCTAAAAAGGCAGCGCGTTTTACACGCTTTTGCGATTGTTTTAATATTCCGCTATTGGTTTTGGTAGATGTTCCAGGATTCTTGCCGGGCACCGATCAAGAATGGAACGGTATTATCACCAACGGTGCAAAATTACTTTATGCTTTAAGTGAGGCAACAGTGCCTAAGGTAACCGTAATTACCAGAAAAGCATACGGCGGTGCATACGATGTTATGAATTCTAAACATATTGGTGCTGATTTAAATTATGCTTGGCCAGGTGCAGAAATTGCGGTAATGGGAGCCAAAGGTGCAAGTGAGATCATTTTTAGAAAAGAAATAAGTGCTGCCGATGATCCAGAAGCGAAACTGGCGGAAAAAGAAGCGGAATACGCTAAATTATTTGCAAACCCATATAGTGCTGCCCAAAGAGGATTTATAGATGAGGTAATTCTACCTAAGGACACTAGGAGAAAACTTATAAAAGCCTATACTTTGCTTGAGAACAAAGTAGCGGCTTTGCCGAAGAAAAAACATGGTAATATTCCATTATAACATGGTGCAAAAGGTTTAAGCATTTAATGACGAATCTCGTACAATTAAACTCGTTTTGATTTCTACGGTTTTTGTCATCACATCGCTAGTGGGGTTTTCAAGTTCTTGAATTAAGAAACGAACTGCGGTGCGTCCAATTTTGGCGCCTGGCTGATCTACTGTTGTTAATGCAGGGCTCACGATGGTGGAGTTAATGGAGTTACTGAAACCTACTACGGCAATTTCTTCCGGTATTTTAATGTTGAATTTATGTAGCGCTTTAATTGCCCCAATTGCAGCATTATCGGTAATGGCAAAAATGGCATCGGGGCGTTTCTTCATACTTATTAGAATATTTGCCAATCGTCTTCCATTGCCCAATGAGATATCTTCTGTACTTAGAATCAACTTATCGCGTACCGGTATGTTATATTGATTTAATGCCCTTAAGTAACCAGCGAATCTTTTTTCTGAATTGTATGAGTTTTCGGTTTCCTTAATAATAGCTATTCGTTTCTTACCAAGTTCTATTAAATGTTCTACAGCATTAAATGCAGCCTCTTCTTCATTGATAACTACTTGTGTGCAGGGTATTTTACTGGAAACCTTGTCGAACAAAACAATAGGGATACGATTTAAAATCTTTAAAACTTCTTCTACATCTTTTGTTTTTCGTGCCAATGACATTAATACGCCATCAACCCCAAACTGTGTCATGGTATTCAACATTTCTACTTGCTTGGTCTCTTCATTATTAGATTCTGATATAATCACACGATAACCGCGCAGTTCGGCTTCATCTAAAATTCCCTTCAAAATAGTTGAGGTAAATAAATGAGATATGTTGGGTACGATTACCCCAAGAATATGAGTTTCACGAGAGCGAAATCCTCTGGCAAATAAATTGGGAACATAATTCATTTGCTTTGCTAATTTTTTCACTTTCTTCTTAGTTTCAAGACTGATATCTGGGTGATCGTTAAGGGCTCTTGAAACTGTTGAAATGGATAAACCAAGTTCTTTAGAAAGTTCTTTTAAAGTGGTATTTCTTTTTCTGCTCATGGTTGAAAATGAGTAATTTGTGATGATATTAAGCGTGTATCAATAATACAAAATAAATTGCAAACGTTTGCGGTATCGTTTGCATAAGTATTTGATTATTTTTTTGTGATTATAATAGCATATTCGCATAATTTGGTCTCACAATCAACGATTTGATAATTTTAAATCGACTCAACTTAAAAAATTCAAACATTATGAAGAAAATTATTTTTGCGGTAATCGGACTTCTATTCAGTGCAGGCTCCTTTGCACAGACCGATATTTCAGGAACCGTAACAGACAGTTCAGGAGAACCAATTCTCGGTGCTAACATTTTAATTACAGGTAGTACATCGGGTACAACATCAGACTTTGATGGTAATTTTTCTTTTTCAACAGACCTAACAGGTACTCAGGTTTTACGTGTATCATATATAGGGTTTACATCAGTTGACAAATCATTAGACTTAAACGGTACGGCACAAACCGTTAATGTTGTGCTGCAAGAAGGTGGTCAGCAACTTGATGAAGTTGTATTAACAGCTTCTAGTACATTTCGTTCTCAAAAGCAGGCTCCTTTATCTATTAGCTCTGTGAAGATGAAAGAAATCACTAAGCTTTCTGCCAATAGTCAAGCAGATATTCTTAGAAGTGTACCGGGTATTACCGCTGAAGGTGGTGGTGGTGAAACTGCAAGTAACATATTCGTTAGAGGTTTGCCTTCTGGTGGTCAGTATGTGTTCAACCCTTTGCAGTACGACGGTATGCCTTTGATCAGTTCTTTCGGTCTTAACTCTTCTGCACATGATGTGTACGCTAGACCTGATATAGGTTTTAAAGGTGTTGAATTTGTTCGTGGTGGTGCAGCGGTATTATATGGTGCAGGTTCTGTTGCCGGTATTATTAACTACACCAGTAAAACGGGAGATACCAACCCGGGTAACATTATTAATATAGAAGTTGCCAACCAAGGTAGAATTAAAACCGATTTCTATTCTGGTGGTCAGTTGGGTGGTGAAGATTCTAATACCTACTATGCTTTTACAGGTTTTGTGCGTCATGATAGAGGTCCTATAGATGTAGGTTTACCTACAAAAGGTGTTCAATTTAGAGGTAACATCAAAAAGAAATTCGATAACGGATCTTTTACTTTAAGCGGACAGTTTATTGACGATAAGGCTCAGTTTTATCTTCCTATTCCTTTAAGTGGTGGTAGCAGAGAGCGTATAAACGGTAATGACGGTAACCCAGTTGAACAATTGCTATCTGGTGATTTAGCGAATACTTCATTCAATACACCTGGCGGAACATATAACAGTCCGATTGCTGATGGTGTTGCTACTACAGGTGGTTATATAATGGGTGATTTTAATTACAGATTTGAAGATGATCTTAAATTGACATCTAAAATTAAATATGCCAACTACAAGCACAATTTTGCACTTTATGTAGGTGGTAATGGTACTAACGGAAATCCTATTACATTAGATAATTATGTAGAAAGTATTGCTCCTGGTAATTTAGGGTATACCGCAGCTTACCAAAGTGGGTCTGGTGCTCAAATTAACGGTAACGACTTGGTAATTGATAACCTTCATGTAGATCGTTTGCGCCCAATGACAGATTACTCTGGCGAAATCAATTTGACAAAATCAATTGAAACAGCAAATGGTGGTAATCATAACATTACCGTAGGTTCTTATATAGCTCGTACAGAGGCAGAAGATGTTAACTATCAATATAGAGTGTTGACAGAGTTCAATAATAATCCGCAATTGGTAAACTTAAATTATACCGATGCTAGTGGTGGTAATGTAGTATATTCTCAAGGTGGATTATACAACCGTATAGGGCAAACTGCTAATAACTTTCTTTCTCAAAATAGATTAGCGTTATACGTTACCGATGAGATGATCTTGGATAAATGGCGTTTTGATGTTGGTTTCAGATGGGAACATACAGATGGTATCAACAGTCGCGGTGGTATTATGAGCGAAACGGTTTATGCTACTCCAGATATTACCACTGAACTTAGTGATGTGCAAACTGCAGATGGTACGTTCTTAAGAACAGAGGTTAACGCAAGTGCTTGGGCATTGTCTTTAGCTGGTTTGTATGAGTTAACTGAAACAACGAATTTATATGCTAACTTTTCTAAAGGATATTTCTTTCCGCAATTAAGAGGTTTTGCTCCTGTACCTGGTATTTCTGAAAGCCCGTACGATGCTGAAAATATTATACAATTTGAAGCGGGTGCCAAATTTGGAAACGAAAAATTTTCTGGTTCTGTTGCTGGTTATTATGTAGGTCTTAAAGATCGTATCTCTATTAGACAAGCCATTGTTGGTGGTCAGTTAATAGATGAAACAAGAGCAGAGCAAAATACAAGAACTATTGGTATTGAAGGAACTTGGGATTATAGTCTTGCCCAATATTTAAACCTTCGTGGTAATGTTACCTACCAAAATCATGAGATTACAAAAAATACCGATTTTGATTTGGTGAACGGTACGTCTACAGAAGCTAATGTTGGTAATGAATTGGCTAGACAACCAAACTTGTTAGGTGGTTTAGGCTTGTACTATGACAATGCTGCTTTCGATGCAAACTTCGGATTCAACTATACTGGTGCTAAGTTTACCGATGATACCAATAATATAGAATTAGATGCTATTACCATTGGCAGATTAGGTGCCGGTTACACATTCTCTAAAGAGGATAACAACAATTCGGTTCGTTTAGGGGTATCGGTCTTTAATCTATTTGATAGTGACGGAATTACAGAAGGGAACCCAAGAGCAGGTTCAGCAGGTCAAACGGAATCTCAATTCTTTGTAGGTAGACCAATTTTACCTAGAAGATTGTTCGTAACGGCTACTTTCAATTTCTAAAAATTTGTGTTGTTAGTTTAAGTTTAAATGATGAGCACATTGGTGGTTGGAGAATTACCAATGTGTTTTTTTACTCGATAATCGAGATTTAATTGCTCCGACGCTTGAGTCGAAGTGATAATTATTTTTCAATTTAAAGCCTAGTGGGGTGACCCCAAGGTTATTTATGAGATAATATGAAGCAAGAATTATATAAAAAGGCAATTGCAGTATTAGATGCAAATTTTCAAGATGGAGGTTTTACCATACCAAGCGCAGGGCTATATCCTTTCCAATGGAAGTGGGATTCTGGTTTTATCGCTATCGGTTTTGCCCATTATGATGTAGAAAAGGCAAAAACGGAAATGAGAACATTGTTAGATTCTCAATGGGGTAACGGATTTATACCGCATATCGTTTTTCATACGGATAACGATTCATATTTTCCCGGTGCAGATTTTCATCAATCTGAATTGCACCCTTTGTCCTCTAAAAAATATAGGTCTACAGGTATGACGCAACCACCTGTTTCTGGTTTTGTGTTGCAAGAAATGCATCGTATTGCAGAAGATAAAGATGATATGTTGAGCTTTATCAAAGAAGAAATCGATAAGGTTTTTGACAATCACGTGTATTTCTATGAGAATAGAGACCCCAAAGATGAAGGTTTGGTATACATCTATCACAACTGGGAATCTGGTACTGACAACTCACCTGTTTGGGATGATATCTGGGATACCATGAATCCCCCAGAATATAATTTCGTTAGAAAAGACACCACCCATGTAGATGCTTCTCAGCGTCCTTCTAAGAGGGAGTATGATCATTACCTGTATATCATAGATATTGCTAAACAGAATAATTATGACGATGGTAAAATAGCGGAGTTGTCTCCTTTTTTGGTACAAGATCCATTGTTCAACGCCATGCTAATTAAATCCAATCAAGCTTTAATTGAATTGTATGAATTAATTGGGGGTAATGAAGATAAGATTAAAACCCTATTACAATGGCAATCTAAGAGTATCGCAAGTTTTAACGAGAAGTTATTTGATGTTGAACTTGGTGCCTACGTGCATTATGATCTAAGGAATGAAAAAGCTATTCGCCATATTACGTCTTCATCCTTTTCACCTTTGTTCGCAAATATTCCTTCGCCCGAAAAAGCCAAGGTGCTGGTGAATACCATGATGGATAAATTTGGAGGAGACGATAGATACCTATGTGCATCATTCGATCCAACGAACGATCGATTTAACCCTAGAAAATATTGGAGAGGTCCTGTTTGGATCAACATGAACTGGTTGCTTTTTCTTGGACTTAAAAACTATGGTTTTTCAAAAGTGGCAGAGCAAGTTAAAAACGATAGTATTGAGCTGATCGAGAGATATGGGTTTTACGAATACTTTGACTGTAGAAAAGACACAGGCATTGAGAACCCTACCGGATACGGAGGTAATAATTTCTCATGGAGCGCCGCTTTATATATTGATATGGTGAATACCGATTAAAACTGATATGTTATGAATTATATTGATTATTTTTTAATTGTATTCTACCTATTCGGTATTGTTGTGGTTGGCTTTTTAATCAAAAAAAAATAGAAACTAAGGTATGAACTACGTTGACTATATCATTATTGTTGTTTATTTAGCAGGCTTTTTAGGGTTGGGCTTTATGTTCAAAGAGAACAACTCTGGTGGCGATTACTTTTTGGGTGGTCGAAAAACATCATGGCTACCGCTAAGCCTTTCGGCAATGGCAACGCAATTATCGGCTATAAGCTTTATTTCCGCACCTGCATTCGTTGGTCTTAAAGATGGTGGAGGCATGCAGTGGCTAACGTACGAGTTTGGCGTGCCCCTGGCAATGGCTTTTTTACTCATTGCAGTATTGCCTACGTTATATAAATCTGGCATTGTTAGCGTATATGAATATTTGGAGAAAAGATTTGACTCCTCTTCCCGTCTTTTGATAAGCTTTGTATTTCAAATTAGCAGATCGGTAGCAACAGGGGTTATGGTGTATACTATGGCTCTAATTCTACAGGCAACCATTGGACTGGATTTTTGGATTTCTATATTGATCATCGGTCTTATCACCATGGTATATTCATTTCAAGGCGGAATGAAAGCGGTTATCTGGGGAGATGTAATTCAGATGAGTATTCTATTTATAGGTATTATCATTTGTCTGTATTTTGGTTTTAGTGAGCTTGGTGGAGTAGATAATTTTCTTACTCATGTGGATACCGATAGAATTACAGCGGTAGACTTTAGTAAATGGGGCTTTAATAATGCCGATGGAAATGATGAATTTGGTTTTTGGCCCATGGTCATAGGCGGATTTTTTCTATATGCGTCCTACTACGGTACAGATCAAACCCAATCGCAAAGATTGTTATCATCAAGTAGCATGTCTAACCTTAAAAAACTGATGATGGCAAACGGATTACTTCGTTTTCCGTTTACATTGACCTATTGTATTATGGGGCTTGTGTTGGGTACATTATTACTGCAAGATGTAACTTTTCAAGAACAGATGGAAACTGTTTATCAGGCAAATATTGGCTCTCTAGCGGGTAAGAAGGCAGATTTAATGGTGCCGGTTTTTATCATAAAATATTTACCTAACGGGGTAATAGGAATTTTGATCGTGGCTATTATGTCAGCAGCTATGTCTACATTAAGCTCAACGGTAAATTCACTTTCTGCAGTAACTATGGAAGACTTTGTGAAAAGGTTCAATCCAAACATGCCAGATAATAAATACATGACTTATTCTAAGCTATTGTCCATATTTTGGGGACTTGTATGCTTGTTCTTCGCCTTTTTTGCAGGTAATATTGAGGGTACGGTAATAGAAGTGATCAATAAGATAAGTTCGGTTTTCTACGGTCCAATTTTGGCAGCCTTTATTTTGGCTATCCTGACCAAGAAAACACATGCGCTTGGAGCAAATATTGGTATAGTGGCAGGTGTTTTGTTCAATGTTTATTTATGGTTGTATGTACCACAGATCTTTTGGTTCTGGTGGAATGCTCTCGGTTGTTTGGTAACGGTATTGGTGGCACTTGCGGTTAGCTACACCGTTAAAAGAACGGTAAACGAAGGGTTAAAAGTAGAATACTATTCAGGTAAAAAAGAGGTAATGATATTGATTGCCTATTTTGTAGCCATTATAGCGTTCAGTGTTGCACTACCAAATATTTTAAATTAATCTTACAACGATGAAATTTGTAATAGCACCAGATAAGTTTAAAGGCTCCTTAACCGGTTTCGAATTTTGCGATGCCGTGGAAGAAGGACTCCGAATGGTGTTCAACGATGCCGAAATTTTGAAAAGACCTTTAGCAGATGGTGGTGATGGTACAATGGAAGTCGCTAAACATTATATAAAAGGAGAAAAGGTTGCAGTTACGGTAAAAGACCCCCTTTTTAGGCCTATCAGTGCTTCTTACTTATATTCTGATGAAACAAAAATCGCCTACATTGAAATGGCAGAAGCATCAGGATTAAAATTGCTTTCAGAAGATGAGCGAAATTGTATGGAAACCACAACTTCGGGTACAGGAGAATTGATTTATGATGCACTGGAAAAAGGTGCTATTGAAATTATTTTAGGTATTGGCGGTAGTGCTACCAACGATGGGGGTATGGGCATGGCAAATGCTTTGGGATATCGATTTTTAGATGGGGAAGGACAAGAATTGTCACCGGTAGGTAAAAATCTCTCTGAGGTTAAAACAATTGATGATTCCAATAAACACCCGCAGCTTGACAAGATAACCGTAAAAGTGGCATGTGATGTTACCAATCCTTTTTACGGGCTTCAAGGTGCCGCTTATATTTATGGTGCGCAAAAAGGTGCTTCTGAAAATGAGATTATATTTCTGAATCAAGGTCTATGTAATTTTGCCGAAATTATTGAGAATCGCTATGAAATCGATTTACAAAAAGTAAGTGGCGCCGGTGCAGCTGGCGGAGTAGGCGGTGGTGCTCTTGTTTTTCTAAATGGGGAGTTAATTTCAGGAAATAATCTAGTAAAAGAACTGGCAGATTTTGATAAGGTCATTGATGGTGCAGATTGGATCATTACTGGCGAAGGTCAATTAGACGAACAAACACTTTCCGGTAAAACAATAGATGGGGTCGTGAAATCTGCAAAACTTAAAAAAATTCCTATTGCCGCACTCTGCGGATCAGTCAGTATAACCGTGGCACAACAACAAAAATTCGGACTGGATTATGTAGCCTCAATTGTGAGAGGGGTTTCTACGTTGAATGAAGCCATAGAGCATAGTAAAGACAATCTGGTAAACGCTAGCTTTAATTTTGCTAGTCTATTAAAATGATAAGGCTACTTAAAATTTTATAACTCGAATAATTTTTTTAGCTAGCTAACCTAGCCTATTCCCACTCATAGACATTATTTTAATACTTAATTCATGTTTTATAAAAATAATTCACTTTGTAACTTCTATATACATTAAAATAGGAATTAATAAACATTGCGTTGAATTATAGAATTCTACATAGGGAAATAGAAAAATTTTCAATTCTGTAATTCTATATGATGTAATATTTTTATAGTTATATTTTTAAGTAAATTATTATTATTTTTAACGTAAATACGTGTTAAATTTAATAAGTTGAGTCAATATCCCAATAATCCGGAGTATCTGGAAAAGTATCACCAAATTTTTATAGAACAAGCCCCAACTGCCATTGCCATGTTAGATAAGAACATGATATACTTAGCAGTATCTAAATGTTGGTTAAAAGACTATAAACTTGAAGAACAAAATGTTATTGGTCAATGCCATTATGATGTTTTTCCAGAAATTGGCGATGACTGGAAAAAAGACCATCAAAATTGTTTAAAAGGTGAAATAAATGTTTGTGAGGAAGCCCCTTTTAAAAGAGCTGACGGTTCTTTACAGTGGATTTATTGGGATGTACGCCCATGGTATAATACGGAAGGTGAAGTAGGAGGGCTACTTATGCATACAGGCGATATTACAGAGCAGAAAGAAAGAGAACTCGAAAAAAAGCGATTTGAAACTATTGTAAGTGACTGCAGTGAGATTGCACGCATTGGTACATGGGAAATCAATACTCATACAAATCAAATTCTTTGGAGTGATATGCTTTATGAAATTCATGATGTTTCTAAAGATTTTAACCCTAGTTTAGAAATTTTATTAGAATTAATCGAAGAAGAACAAAAAAGAGATTTTTTAGAAAAATGCATGCTCGATTTACTCGAAAAGGGTATAGAAATGAATGAGGAGTTCAAGATTAGGACTCCAAAAGGTAACCTTAAGTTTATTAAGGCAATTGGAAAAGCAGAATATGTAGAGGGCTTGGTTACCAAGGTATTCGGTATTGTACAAGATATTACCGCAATTAAAGAATCTGAACGTAAACTTAGTAAAGCTAACAAAGAATTAGAAGCAATATTTAATTCAAAATCCATTGCTGTAATTACTACAGACAAAGATGGTGTTATTAACAGATTTAACAGTGGTGCAGAAAAATTACTTGGATATAGTGCCAAAGAAATGATCGGTTTAAAAAAACCAAATACATATTTACTTCAAGATGAATTAGATAAGTTTAGAGATGAAATAACCTTAAAATTCAAAGGCAATACTTTAGATAACGATTTTAATTATAGAAATGCGGACATTAATGATACTAGGCAATGGCAATTCAAAAAAAAGAATGGCGAAAAAATACCTGTATTGGCTACTATAACCGCTATTAATAATTCAAATTCAGAAAACGAGGGTTTTATTTCGGTTGCCACCAACATAACTAAAATTAAATCCATAAAAGATGAATTGAGAACAAAGAACGATTTGTTGAACCTTGCTGAGCGTATTAGTTTAATCGGTCATTGGAAATGGGATCCTATTAATGATATAGGTTCTTGGTCAGATAATTTGTATTCTATTTTTGATTATGATAAAGAGCCTATCAAAATAACGTTCAAGTTATATTTTGATATGATACTCGATGAGGATAAAGAAATGGTGTTGAAACATTTTGAAAATGCCAACGAAACAAAAATTTTCCAAAAATTAACGCATAGGGTAAAAACTTTCTCTGGAAATATAAAAACTATAGATATTTTGGCTAAAGTTTTTTGTAACGAAAAGGGCGAATTATTGGAAATGATAGGTACATGCCAAGACGTTACAGAAGCTAAAGAGGCAGAAAGAAAGCTAATTGCAGCTAAGGAAGATTTGGAAATTTTCACTCAAAAACTTTCTTTCCAAAATCAACAATTGGCAGATTTCACCCATATAACTTCTCATAATTTACGAGCTCCTGTTGCAAACCTAAACTCGCTTTTAGAAATTTACGAATATATCGAAGATGAAGAGGAGAAAAAAGAGATATTTGGTAAGTTCAGTAACGTAATAGATCACTTGACAACTACTTTGAACACTCTTGTAGAAGCCTTGAAAACCAAAGTTGGTGATGCGTCAGAGAATTTGACTGAAATTGATTTAAATTCTGTGCATACCCGAACCATACAGATATTGGGTGGCGAAATTTTAAAAAACAATGTCAATATCAAGGCAGATTTTTCAGTTGTTTCCAATATTATTTACAATCAAATTTATATTGAAAGCATTTTTCTTAATCTGATAGGTAATGCAATAAAATATAAATCTCAGGATAGAGTCCCCGAAATATCGATTACTTCTGACTATGCGAAAGGAAAAACTATTTTAAAATTCCAAGATAATGGTTTGGGTATTGACATGAAAAAGCACGGACACAAACTTTTTGGACTTAATAAGGTTTTTCACAGACATCCAGACGCTAAAGGCGTTGGGTTGTTTTTGACAAAGACCCAGGTAGAAGCTATGGGAGGTACTATAACTGCTAATAGCGAGGTCAATGTTGGAACAACTTTTACAATAATTTTATAATCAAACTTGCTATGAATAATGTTTTAAAAACCTGTATTGTCGATGATGACTTAATTTATAGGTATACCATGGTCAAAACACTTAAATCAACAAAATTGCCTATGGAAATCATGGCATTTTCAGATGGCGAAGAAGCTATAGATTTTATGCTTGACAATCTTGATCAAGACTCGGTATTTCCTGATGTAATTTTTCTTGACATTGATATGCCGGTAATGGACGGATTTCAGTTTATGGAAGAATATGTAAAAATTAAACCTAGGGTAGGTAAAAAGATTACGATTTATATGGTGTCATCTTCATTAGACCCTATAGATATCGAAAGAGCCAAAAATATAAGCGCTATATCAGATTATATTGTCAAACCTATTGGTTTGGGAAGATTAAAAGCCATTATAGAAGAATTGTTGGAAGAAAGAAAGAATTAAGCCCAGGGTAAAAACTGTATTTTATTTTTTAAGTTATCATTCATTTTAAACGGGTTAAGCTAAATGGCTTAATGACAGTAATTTTGAGTGAACCTAAAAAATAAGAAAATGTCTATACTAACAATTATTTTAAATATTTTATTACCACCATTAGCTGTATTTATGAAACACGGTGTTGGTACAACTTTATTAATAAGTATCGTATTAACTTTATTGGCTTGGTTACCAGGTGTGATCCACGCTTTTATTGTTAACTAAGAGCTTATAATCATAAATATGTCTTGCCTACTTTGTTTTGGCAGTGACATTTAAAAACCGAATTGCTATTAAAATTATGATAGTTGTTCGGTTTTTTGTTGATATAATATAATTGTAACGCTTTTTTTCTCTTTCTATATTTCAGCCAGTTATTACGTTTATTGTGAAGAGAGACTATAAATTCATTCAATTAAGTAATAAATTTGATACGTTAGTAACTACTTTTTCAATCGACTATTTAATTTTAATGAATGGTTGAGGTAATTACTGTTAAGTCCAACCCTAATTTATATGCTGAACAAATGATCAAGTATCTTAAAATAGTAATCGCTTTGGTGGTTTTAAACATTGTAAGTTGTAAAGAAACTTCAAAAAAAGATGAAGCCAGTTCAAAACAGAATTCTAAAGTAGAAAGTCAAGAATTAAGTGCAGAGGCTATAGTTCAAAACGCTATTGTTGCTCACGGTGGTGCCAAATATGATAAGGCAAACTATGAGTTTGTTTTTAGAGATAAAATATACATGTTCAATAATACTGATGGTGCTGCTTATCGTGTAAATTTTAAGGATAGTATTGGTAATAGAATTGAAGATAATTTAAACAATGGATCTTTTAGTAGAACTATTAATGATGAATTGGTAGACCTCTCTGAAAAAGACGTTTCAATTCATAGCAATGCTTTGAACTCGGTTATATATTTTGCAACACTGCCACATAAGTTAAACGATAAGGCGGTTCATAAAGAGCTTATGGGCGAAACGGTTATTAAAGGTGAAGATTATGATATCGTAAGAGTCACTTTTGGTAAAGAAGGCGGTGGTAAAGATCATGATGATATTTTTATGTATTGGGTGCATAAACAATCTCATTTTATTGATTACTTAGCGTACAGTTATAGTACCAATAATGGCGGTGTTCGTTTTAGAAGCGCATATAATCAAAGAACTATTGATGGTATTCGTTTTCAAGATTACATCAATTGGGCAGCTCCTGTTGGTACTCCATTAAAAGATTTACCTACTATGTTCGAAAAGAACGAGCTAAAAGAACTTTCTAGAATTGAAACCGAAAATGTGCGTAATCTTAACGCAACTGAATTGATAGAATAATCTTCATTCTAGAACACAGTTTACTTATTGTATCTTTGAGAGATTGCGTTAAATTCAGTTTTAATAGTATAATCAAAAAACTCGTTATTTAATTAAACTCTGTTTTGTATGAAGGGTGAAACCTTGTTTAAAAATTATAAGACCATTTCTGAAAAAGAATGGAAACAGAAAATTCAGTATGATTTAAAGGGAAAAGATTATAATGAAGAGGTTGTTTGGAATTCTCCTGAAGGAATAAAGGTAAAACCTTTTTATCATGCGGATGACTTAGAGAATGTAAAGGTGAAGACTTCTCAAATCTCATCATGGAATATTGGGCAAATGATATATGCCGGTAATGCCATAATGGCGAATGAGAAAGCGCTTAAAAGTATTCAAAAAGGCGCTGAAGCTATACGGTTTCTAATTCCTGATACATCCATTGATATTGCCGTAATTTTGAACAATATTGATTTTAATGTTGTAAAAGTATATCTGTACATGCAATTTTTGTCTAAAGAATATATAGACAAAATACTTGTTAAGTTTTCCCGATCAAAAAATGTACATCTTCAAATAGACCCAATAGGTAATTTGGCTAGGTCAGGTAATTGGTACGATACAATGTCTACAGATATCGATTTGGTTGGGGGTTTAATTTCCAATGATATTGAACATTTACTTTGCGTTGATGTTTCGCTTTATGAAAATGCTGGAGCGGATATGGTTCAACAATTAGCATATGCCATGTCTCATGCTAATGAATACTTGAATATATTAGAAGAGAAAGACTCTCTCTATAAATTAAAAAATATAGATTTTAAGGTAGCGGTCGGGGGTAATTACTTTTTTGAAATTGCAAAGCTTAAAGCATTGCGTAACCTTTGGGAAGTTTTATCAAATGCTTATGAAATTTCCATTCCGTGCCATATAACAACAGAGCCAAGCAAGCGTAACAAGACTATTTATGATTATAACGTAAATATGTTGAGAACCACTACAGAATGTATGTCTGCAGTTTTAGGTGGGGCAGATACGGTGTTCAATTTAAATTATAACGCCGTTTATAAAAAGGATAATGAATTTGCCGATCGTATAGCTTTAAACCAGCTTATTCTGTTGAAAGAAGAAAGTTATTTTGATATGGTAGAAAACCCTTCTGAGGGTAGTTACTATATTGAAACCATAACCAGTCAATTGGCAGAAAAAGCATTGATTTTATTCAAATCGATAGAAAAAGATGGCGGATTCTTAAAACAATTAAAGAATCATACCATTCAGAATAGAATTGCTGATGGTGCACATAAACAACAAGAGAAGTTCAATGAAAAAAAGATTGTTCTGGTAGGTACGAATGCATTTCAAAATGAAGACGATAAAATGAATCAGGAGTTAGAATTATATCCGTTTTTAAAAAAGAATCCAAGAAAAACACTGATTACACCTATTATAGAAAAACGATTGGCAGAAGAACTTGAGCAAAACCGTTTGTCACATGAGTAGAAGAGACTTACAACATATTAGTTTAGCTAATTCGGTATCGCTTAGCAAAGAGCAAAAAAATAGTAATAGAGAATCTGACGACGCTCCGTTTATTACTGCGGAATCTATTCCGTTGAAAAAAAGCTATACAAAAGAGGATATCAATGATATTGAGCATCTAAATTTTGCAGCAGGTATACCACCGTTTTTACGTGGTCCTTATTCAACAATGTATGTGTTGAGACCATGGACTATTAGACAGTATGCAGGATTTTCAACTGCTAAAGAAAGCAACGAATTTTACAGAAAGAATTTAAAAGCAGGGCAGAAAGGTTTGTCCGTTGCTTTTGATTTACCTACGCACAGAGGTTATGATAGTGATCATGAACGTGTGGTCGGTGATGTTGGTAAGGCAGGCGTTGCCATAGATACCGTTGAAGATATGAAAGTGCTCTTTGATGGTATTCCACTAAATGAAATGTCGGTTTCTATGACCATGAACGGTGCAGTACTTCCTATCATGGCATTTTATATAGTTGCGGCAGAAGAACAAGGTGTACCGTTAGATAAGTTATCTGGAACCATACAGAATGATATTTTAAAGGAATTTATGGTGCGTAATACCTATATCTATCCGCCAAAACCTTCTATGCAACTGGTAGCAGATATTTTTGAGTACACGAGTAAACATATGCCTAAGTTCAATAGTATAAGTATTTCAGGATATCATATGCATGAAGCTGGTGCACCTGCGCATTTAGAATTGGCGTATACCTTATCCGACGGCTTGGAATATATTAGAACGGGCATAAAAGCGGGATTACAGATTGACGATTTTGCACCGCGACTTTCCTTTTTCTGGGGTATAGGGATGAACCACTTTATGGAGATCGCCAAAATGCGTGCTGCAAGAATGTTATGGGCAAAAGTGGTGAAAGAATTTAATCCACAGAACGAGAAATCGTTAATGTTGAGAACGCATTGTCAAACTAGTGGTTGGAGTCTTACGGAACAGGATCCGTTTAATAATGTGGCAAGAACTACTATAGAGGCTTCCGCTGCCGTATTTGGAGGTACACAGAGTTTGCATACCAATGCATTAGATGAGGCAATAGCGCTGCCTACAGATTTCTCTGCACGTATTGCTAGGGAAACACAGATCTACCTGCAACAAGAAACCAAAATGACCAAAACTGTAGACCCATGGGCAGGTAGTTATTATGTAGAGAAACTAACGCATGATTTGGTGCATAAAGCTTGGGAGTTGATGCAAGAGGTGGAGAATCTTGGCGGAATGACAAAGGCTATTGAAACAGGTATCCCTAAAACTAGAATTGAAGAAGCTGCCGCTAGAAAACAGGCACGTATAGATAGTCAGCAAGATGTAATTGTAGGTGTCAATAAATATCAATTGAGTGAAGAAGATGAACTTCAGATCCTAGAGGTAGATAATAAAGAAGTGCGTAGGCAGCAATTAGAACGACTAAAAGAAGTAAAAGCAAAAAGAAATACAGCTGTAGTTGTCCAAAAACTGAAAGAACTTACCATTGCTGCTAAAAATAAATTGGACGATAGTGACTCGGAAGAAAATTTACTAGCTTTAGCAGTAGACGCGGCAAGAGAGAGAGCAACTTTAGGAGAAATTAGTAGTGCTTTAGAAGAAGTATTTGGCAGACATAAAGCAATTATAAATTCATTCACAGGCGTGTATTCAAGAGAAATTAAAGAAGATAGTAGTTTTAAGAAAGCACAGGAACTCGCAGATCAATTCGCAGAGCAAGACGGGCGTAGACCACGTATTATGGTTGCCAAAATGGGACAAGATGGTCATGATCGTGGAGCTAAGGTTGTTGCTACAGGTTATGCCGATCTAGGGTTCGATGTAGATATAGGTCCGCTTTTTCAAACGCCAAAAGAAACAGCTAAGCAGGCAGTAGAAAATGACGTCCATATTTTAGGAATATCATCACTTGCTGGCGGACATAAAACCTTGGTGCCGGAAGTAGTTAAAGAACTTAAAAGCTACGGTCGTGAAGATATTATGGTCATTGTTGGCGGAGTAATACCGAAACAAGATTATGATTTTCTAAAGGAAGCTGGCGCAACTGCCGTTTTTGGGCCGGGAACAAAGATCAGTGATGCGGCGATTCAGTTGTTAAAAATACTTTTAGAATAAATTGAAAATACGATAAACTAAAAATGCCCGAGCAATTTCATTGCTTGGGCATTTTTTTTATATGATTATAAGAAGTTACGCAGCGGCAACTTCTACATTACTCTCTTTATTTTTTAACCAGAAATATAGAATGGTAAATAGCACTATAAGTATAGCAGGGAAAAGTACCATAGTGCCTAGGGTTTCTTGACCTGATACTAGCTCTAATTCATCACCTGTAAAGCCTTGTGCTTCTGCAGCTGATCTGTCAGCATCGATCCAACCACCAATAATAGGTTGAAAAATTGAAGATGAGAACATCCCTATTGCTCCAATTATTGACATACCCAAGGCACCTGTTTTTGGTGTTTTTGTAGCAGCTAGACCAATCATATTTGGCCAGAAGTAAGCAACACCCAATGCAAATATTACAGCGGCAACATAAGCCATTGCCCCTGTTTGCGTGCTAAATAAATAAATACCTATTGTTGCAAGTACTGCAGAACCTAAAAGAACACCAGTTTGGTTGAATTTGGCTACCATGCTACCTCCAAAGAAACGTGCAACTGCCATTAATCCGGCAGTTAAGGCTAAAATTAATGTAGGCTCGGCACCACTTTTAGAAAGAATAAGTCCAACCCATTGGTTTGGTCCAAATTCTGAAATTGCCGTAAGTGCCATACATATTCCAATGAACAAGAATAACGGAGTAAACATACCTTTTAAGTTTCCGCTAATAGTTGCAGCTTCTTCAATTTTAGCTTTAGGCCACGTTTGACCAAAGAATAAAAATGCATAAATAACCGCTGGTATTAACAACAACCATACTTGGCTCTGACCAATGATTCCCATATCTGTCATAAAACCAGATAGTAAGCTACCTATGGCAATACCACCGGGAAACCACATATGAAACCTGTTTAACATCGTACTCATTCTGTTACCTTTGTAAGCATCTGCGATCATAGGGTTACAAGCAGCTTCGGTACAGCCATTACCGAGTCCAATTAAAAGGTTTGCAACCAAAAGACCCATATAACTTCCTGAAAAAATCAAAAGCAAAATACCAATGGCATGTGCAAAGAATGCAAATTGCATAATGACTTTGCCACCTACTTTATGATAGATCAAACCACCGATTACCATAGCAATTGGAAAACCTAAAAACCACATAGAGGTTATAAGTCCCGCTTGACTTGCGCTTAGATCTAATTCCGTTTTTAATTGGTCTAATATACCTGCCGCAATGGCAAAAGAGAATGCCGTGGTAATTAAAGCGAAACAGCTGGCGTAAAAGAGCCTATTCGCATTTACTTTAGAAGTTACTGTAGAACTTTCCATATTTAAATTGATTTAGTTGTTGTTTTGTTAATTTGCTAAACTAATAAAAATGAAATAATATCAACGCTTTTTTAGTAAAATGATACCTTAACTACGACATAAAGCACAAAAAATTGCATTTATATAATTTTTAATGTCTTTTATGCAATGAGCGCTTTATGGGTTTGAACAGTATAGTGCTGATTATGAACAATTAGCTAACTTGTAGTCTAAATAATCACTTTTAATTATACAATATGAAATACGCTATTTATGTTCTTTTTGCTTTTATTTTCACAAGTTGTGCCGATGTAAACACAAGAACCGAAAATGAAAAAAGCTCTATTGTAATTGCCAATGAAGATTATAACCCAGAGGCTATGCTTGATAGTTTAGATGTAAAGCTTAGGGATCAAGGAACGCCTGTTGCAAATTATGTACATGCGGCAAGAACGGGAAATTTGTTATTCTTGGCAGGTAAGGGTCCAAAACAAGCGAATGGAGAAAATATTGTTGGAAAGTTGGGCGATAGTTTAACAGTAGAACAAGGTTACCAAGCTGCACGCGAAGTAGGTATTAACCAGTTATCGGTTTTGAAAGCTGAATTAGGCAATCTTAATAAGGTAAAAAGGATTGTAAGCGTTCATGGTATGGTTAACTCCACTCCAGATTTTAAAGATCATTCTAAAGTGATCAATGGCTATTCAGACTTAATGGTAGAAGTTTTTGGTGATAATGGAAAGCATGCACGCGCTGCGGTAGGCATGGGTTCTTTACCAGGAAACATGGCTGTAGAGGTAGAAATGGTGGTTGAGGTGTACGAGTAGTAGCCTTTGATAATATGTACGCGTTTTAAATCTAAATATCAATTTAATAACAAACGCTTGATGTTTACATCGCTTTTCAGCAGACTTAGAACTATAATTTTGCTGTGCTTCTAAAGAGGATACGTTCATAGTTTGAGTTAGTTTGATAAAGCCGATTTAGTCAATCGGCTTTTCTATTTCTATATAGTAATGAACAATCTCTTAATATGGTATTAGACTTTTGATTTAATGCTTGTTTTCACTAAAAAAGAATACCAATAAAAAGGCAACGATTAAACAAATGGCGAAAAATCCGAAAAGGTTAATGTAGTTAGACATATGTAGGAGTTTTCTGCTAATCTATAAAAAGCAAGGCAGGCTAATGTTTTAGTAATGTTATTTTCGATGAACTGTAGCGTTTTTATATTCTCTTTCTAATATTCATGCTATCAGAATTTAAATCAACTGTGTTTTTATAAATGTTTGCTGGCTGACCTTGCTTATTCTGTCAATAATCTTTTGCTCCATATTTCATACATGGGTTCGCCTTTGCTGTTTTTACCTGTATGATGCCAGTCATCCGCTTCTAGCTTATAATTGAATTCTAATTGTGCTCCAACTCTAGTATTGTCTTTAGAGAAAAATGCTATGTGTTCTTTATAGATGCCATTTACTGATGAGTAGGTGCCGCCACCAGTTCCTGAAAATCGAAAAGATTCGGTGTCATAGGCTATCCATTGAAATGTATTATCCATTAAAAGCTTCATTGTTTTTCTTGAATTTTCTTCACCTCTTCTTTCTTGCCCGGTATCCGGTCCTCTAGTTGCAAAAAGCCAAGCACCTTCTAAATCTTGTTTTGTAGTATCAAGTGGTGTTAATGTCAGTTTTTGATTCCAATTCATTTTTAGATTTTCACCGTCCATTTCTATTGGGATTGATAATTGTCTTAAAGTATCGTTCTTAAAATTCGAATTGAATTCCAACAACGCAACCAATAAGGTATTTGATGCTGTATTTTCAACTTGATAAAATCCGCCAACGGTTTTTAAGAATTTTGCGGGTTCAATTTCATATGCATTATAGATGAAATAATCATCGTTTACCTTTACCTGATACACCGTTTTGGAACCATTATTTTGAATGGTATCTATATAGACTCCGGACGGAATTTGACCGTATGAAACCAAACTAACGCCGAAAAATAAAAATAGAGACGATTGTAGCAATTTTAAGTAAGATTTTTTCATTTTTATGAGTTGCTAGTGAGTTGTATAATCAATTGAAAATAAGTTATTTATATTTTATTTTGTACTATTTTAGGATTGATTTACTTAAAAAATGTTAATTATCGTAAAAAAAATAAAAATGCTTGTTTTTTCATTTTTTTTGATTTCATT
>JAHDDP010000052.1 GCA_020629285.1 Maribacter sp. | reverse complement strand
TCGTTGTTCGTTGTTCGTTGTTCGTTGTTCGTTGTTCGTTGTTCGTTGTTCGTTGAAGCACCATTATTTGGCTTCGCCAAATATTTTAAAAAAACCTATATTTCTTTGCGATAAATATTTGGGAGCGAAATTTTAAAACGTACTGCCAATATCCTCATAATGATAATAGTTACAATTGCCATAGAATAGGCTATGGTATTTTGTATTGGAAGTTGAATTAAAAGAAAATAAACCAATCCGCCCAAAATACATACCGTTGCATAAATTTCCTTCCTAAATATTACCGGTATTTCATTACATAGAATATCTCTAATTACACCACCAAAACAAGCTGTGATCGTACCTAAAGCAATACACATAACAATCGGTAAATCTGCGGCTAAACCTTTTTCAATACCCACCATGGTGTACAAACCTATACCTATAGTATCAAAAAGAAATAGTGACTTTCTAATATATTTCAATTGCTTTACAAAAATAACCGCCAACAGAACGGTAACTACAATAATCAACAAATGCAGAGGTGCGTTCAACCAACCAACAGGTCTAATACCAATTAATAGATCACGCAAAGTGCCTCCACCAACGGCTGTTACAAATGCAATGATAAAGACACCAAATGCATCTAGCTTTTTATCCATAGCAACCAAAACTCCTGAAATGGCAAATGCGATAGTTCCTAAAATATCAATGATAGAATAAAACATTGATTATATCTTTTGGGTAAAGTAATTATAATCTTTTAGCACGGTATCCAAATATGGAATATCATACAATTCTGAATTGGACTGCAATATACTATCTACTTTATCTCTAAGTGCTTTTAGTGTTTTAAAATCACTACTTTTTTTAGCTATACCAAAGGTTTCTTTGATCAGTCTTACATCTTTATCGGTCAACATGGTAACGTTGACAAATGTGGGCATATACGTATCCTCTACTTCTTCTAAAATGGTATGAGAAACTTTTGTTTTGTTTTTAGTACTTATAACCACAGTACCAGCTGCGGCATCACCCAAGCGTTGTCTTTTTTCTGAAAATAAAATAGAAAGTATACCTATAGAGCCTACAAAAATCCAAATATCTACCAAACGAAGCATCCAACGAATTAAATAATTGCTCCAGTTTACCGGCGAACCATCAACTGATACTACCCGCATCTTCATAATCATTTTACCAACAGTTCTTCCATTAAATATAATATGCATCAATAAACTGTAAAACATTGCTGGTAAAGAAATTAAGCCCACAACACCTCTCTGTGTCCATCCATCATTATAAACATAACCCACTGCATCGCCAATTAAATCGACCAGAATATAATAGAGATATAATATAAATACATCTATAAAAAATGCCACAATTCGCTCACCAATACCAACAATAGTATAATTAAGGTTAACATTTTGCGTTGTATTGATTTGAAGGTTATTCATTAAGTCTTAAATTTAACAAGGTAAATATAGTTTATGCGCGAAGCCGCTTTTGTAAAGCAAAATAAGGAAAAATGGATAGCATTTGAAAAAGCTGTCAACCTTGGTGCTACTTCAAACCCAGATGAACTTGCCAATGGCTACATTCAACTGACCAATGATTTAGCCTACGCGCAAACGTATTACGCAGAAAGTAAGACTTTATTGTATTTAAATGAATTAGCTTCTCAGGCTCATCAAAAAATTTATAAGAATAAAAAAGAAAACAAAAACCGAATTCTTAGCTTTTGGCTTTATGAATTCCCTCTTTTTTTTAAGCAATATCATTACACATTAGGTATCGCATTCTTAATATTTATAATAGCTTCTGCCATTGGTTCATTATCTGCTTTGAACGACTCTACCTTTGTTCGTTTAATTTTAGGTGATGCATACATAAACGAAACCCTAAATAATATTGCCAACGGTGACCCTGCCGCCATCTATAAAGGAGGTAGTGAAATTGGCTCATTCCTAGGTATTACTATCAACAATATAAGAGTTGCATTTCTTGCATTTGCTTTTGGTGTAATAACCAGTATAGGCACTGGCTATATTCTTTTCAGTAACGGAGTAATGCTTGGTGCATTCATCACCTTCTTTTATACAAAAGGGGTTTTCTTTGAAGCTAATAAACAAATATGGCTACATGGTACCATAGAAATTTCTGTTATTATCATTGCGGGGTGCGCTGGCTTAATAATGGGCAATAGCATACTATTTCCCAAAACGTACTCTAGACGTGTTTCCTTTATGAAAGGTGCAAAAGATGGACTAAAAGTTGTTGTCAGCACTATTCCGTTTTTTATCATTGCCGGCTTTATTGAAGGTTTTATTACACGATACACAGGTATGCCAAATTGGTTGGCATTTCTTATTATAGGTGCTTCTTTATTCTTAATCATATTTTATTATATCGCATACCCGATCATACTCAACAACCAACATGAAAGACAATTACATACCGTTACGGGTAAACCGTGATTTTGGCGGAATAGTATCCGTTTATTTCGACTTTTTTAAACAAAATATTAAAAACTTTACAAATGTTTTTATAAGCTACAATGGTGTTTTTTTAATAGGTCTATTAATTACTAGTTACTTATTGGTATCTGGCTTTTTAGGGATGATCGCACAAGAATCTAGCAGTAATTCTTTTGCTAATGGCACAGAGTTTGAACAAGACTATTTTATCTACTTAGGCATTGGCGGCTTTTTATTCGTCATTATTTTTTTAGGTGTCGCTTTCTTGAACTATTCGTTATCTACTAGTTACATGATTAAATACGTTGAGACTAGGGATAAAAACGTTGATAAAAAAGTGGTTTGGCAATTGGCAAAAAGTCAATTTGGAAATATCTTTTTATTCGTATTATTACTTATTCCTATTTATTTTGTGTTTCTCATTGCCGCCATTATTTTGGCTATTATCCCAATTGTGGGGTTTATTGGGCAATATATAGTTCAATTCTTTTTAACCGCCTGGGTAGGGGTTTCTTTTTTTGACATGCTACAAAAGAAAAGAGGAGTAACAGAAGCTTTAGGTGAAGGTTGGAAATTAGTAACCACTAACTTCTGGAAATCTGTAGGTGTCAACTTTATCTTAGGTCTCTTATTAGGTATTTTACTAATGATCGCTTTAATAGTACCTGGTATTATCATAGGCATTTACACCTTTCATGTTGTTGAAAATAACGTAGACTATTCGCATTCCATAGTTTCTACAATTGTATACACCTTAGGCACGTGTATTGTACTGATAATTGCGGTGTACGGTCAATGCCTTAGTCAATTTGTAAATGGTGTCTTATATTATGCCCTTTATGAAAAAACATACAACGAAAATACTAGAGCTACCATAGAACAAATAGGTCAAAACGATTAAATTGAAGTATATTTTTCTCATCACATTCTTCCAATTAACCATTCTCTGCACATTTGCCCAGGGTTCAAATGATAGTATCATAAAAATTGATTCGTTGTCAATGTTGAACATTAGGACCAATGAAGAAGATTTGTCAAAAAAATATACTGGTGATGAGTTTAATTATACATTTAAAACAGGAGAATCTCAAAACTTGCTGGCGCGATTCATAAATTGGGTGGGACAAGGATTGAGTAATGTTTTTGGTATTAACATTTCACCGCAAGTATTACAAATCATTGAATATCTCATTTATTTTTTACTGGTAATTCTTGCTATTTACCTCATCGTTAAGGTGCTAATCAACGAAAATTTTAATTCACTTTTTCAGAAAAAAGCAAAGACCATTAACGACATCAACTTAACAGAAGAGCATATAGAGGGTATTGACATTAATAAGTTACTGACCAAGGCAATTGAGAGTAAGGATTATAGACTGGCTATACGCTACCAGTTCCTACTCACATTACAAAAGTTATCTAAAAGTGATATTATAGAATGGCATTTTGACAAAACAAACTCTGACTACCTTTCTGAAATAGAACAGCCAGAAATACAAAAGGGGTTTAAGCAAATAGCATACCTATACGATTACATATGGTATGGCGAGCAGACTATAGATAATAATAAATACACGAAATCGGTTTTGGATTTTGAATCGATCAACAAACAAATTCAAACATAACTTGGGTAAGCGTTCTAAAATAATACTTGGGCTTTTGATTGCGGTGCTAATTGGTATCATCGTGACAGAAATTGTGCGTCCTAGACCCATAAATTGGAGACCGTCTTACACATCGGTTTCTAAAATTCCGTTTGGCTGTTTTGTTCTTTATAACGAACTACCAAACATATTTTCGAACAACGAAATTAAATCTGTCGAAAATAGCATGTACGATATTCTAATTAAACGAGATAGCTCCATACGCTCCAATTATTTAATCATCAACGATTTTGTCTATTTAGATGAGCAAGAGACTAATCAAGTTTTAAAATATGTAGCTGACGGCAATCAAGTTTTTATAGCTAGCAACAATCTTACAGGTCAATTAGCCGATACATTGAATATTGAAATCAGACAACAATATGACATTCAAGAAGATTCTGTAAAAGCTTCGTTTACCAATCAAAATTTTGAACAAGAACATTTCTATTTTACAAGAGGTGTTGACCCTAGTTATTTTGCAAGTGTAGATACCTTAAAAACAGAAATTCTAGGACACCTACAGTTTAAGTCTTCTACCTTTTTAAAAAATAACGAAGATGAAATTAAGGTTCAACCCAACTTTATCAAAACAACTTTTGGCAAAGGAAATTTCTTGATAAATACCTTACCAGTTGCCTATACCAATTATTACGTTTTGGGTGATAATAGTAATTACAGTGTTCAAAGTTTTTCCTACCTAAACGACAAACTTTTGTATTGGGACGATTACAAGAAATCCGGCAGAAAAGTTATTACTTCACCAATGCGTTTTATATTAAACCAGCCTGCATTAAAATGGAGTTATTACTTACTTGTCATAGGTCTGCTGCTTTTTGTAATATTTAAAGCAAAACGAGAACAGCGAATCATACCTATTATTAAACCTTTAGAAAACTCTTCTGTAGAATTTGCAAAAACTGTGGGATCACTATATTATCAATATAGAGATTATACTAATTTGAACAATAAAAAGATAACTTATTTTTTAACGCACATTAGAAATAAATACTACCTAAACACTTCAGTTTTAGATGAGAATCTAATAACCCAATTAAGTGCTAAAGCAGGTAAACCTAAAGAAGAAACAAAAGCTTTAATTGAACTCATACTTAATCTAAAAAACAAAACGGTACATACTGAACAGGATTCTTTAACCCTAGTTCAGAAAATAAATACATTTAAACAATCTTATGGAAGATAATACACAGGATGAAAACAACGTAGAATTTAATTCGCGCATTGATCTCTCTAAATTACAAGAATCTGTAGCCAAGGTTAAATCTGAATTAGGAAAAGTAATTATAGGTCAACAAGATATGATCGAGTTACTGATTGTTTCTATTTTAGCAAATGGGCATTCACTTATTGAAGGCGTACCTGGTGTTGCCAAAACAGTGACCGCAAAGCTTTTGGCAAAAACAATGAACGTAGATTTTAGTAGAATTCAGTTTACGCCAGATTTAATGCCAAGTGATATTTTGGGTACTTCCATTTTTAATGTAAAAACTTCGGAATTTGAATTTAAAAAAGGTCCTATATTCTCTAATATTATTCTAATTGATGAGATAAACCGAGCACCTGCCAAAACCCAAGCCGCTCTTTTTGAAGCTATGGCGGAACGACAGATTACTATTGATGGAAATGAATTTGAAATGCAGCCTCCATTTTTAGTCTTTGCTACACAAAACCCTGTTGAGCAAGAAGGCACATATAGACTACCGGAAGCTCAATTAGACCGTTTTCTATTTAAGATAAATGTACACTACCCAACTTTAGAAGAAGAAATACAGATACTTGAAAACAAACACCAACAGAAAAATAAGAACGTTGAAGCACTAATAGATTCCGTTCTTTCAGCCGAACAGATCGCAGCTTATCAATTAGTGATAAAAGATATTATCGTTGAAGATAATTTACTCAAGTATATTGCCGCTATCGTGAACAATACTAGAACAAATGCTAATTTATATTTAGGTGCATCGCCAAGAGCTTCAATAGCCATTTTAGATGCTTCTAAAGCCGTTGCAGCCATTAACGGAAGAGATTTTATTACTCCCGATGATATTAAAAAAGTAGTAGGCCCTATTCTAAGACATAGAATTATCTTGACCCCTGAAAGGGAAATGGAAGGTTATACTGCTGAGAAGATGATTAAAGACCTTATTCAAACTATAGAAATTCCAAGATAATCATCGTGAAAAAGGTTTTCAAAAATATATTTCTTCAAAAAAGATTCTTTCTGGCTTTGACAGTAATCATCTTGTGCTTTTTAATATCCTATATTTTTGAAAATGTATCTTTTGTAGCCAAGCTTCTCTTTTATCTATTTTTAGCCCTTACAATTGTAGACATTATCCTTTTATTTTTATCTAAAGCAACCATAATTGCCGATAGAATCGTACCTGACAAACTTTCTAATGGTGATGAAAATAAAATCAAAATCAAGGTTACTAATCAATACCTATTTACAAGCCATGTAAACATCATAGATGAACTTCCTTTCCAATTTCAAAAACGCGATTTTAATTTTCATAGCGTATTAAAATCAGGAGAACAAAAGTTTTATAATTATAATGTAAGACCTGTTGAACGAGGAGTTTATAGTTTTGGAAATTTAAACGTATTCGCTACATCCCCCATTGGGTTTTTGGCTAAGAAATATACATTTGACCAAGATAAAGAAGTACCTGTTTATCCATCCTTTTTACAACTTCGTAAATATGACCTTTTAGCTTTTAGCAATCGCTTATTTGAATTCGGAATTAAAAAAATTCGACGTATTGGCCATACGATGGAGTTTGAACAAATTAAAGATTACATACAAGGTGATGATATTCGTAATATAAATTGGAAGGCAACGGCAAAAAGAGGTCAGTTAATGGTCAACCAATTTCAAGACGAAAAATCGCAACCTATTTATTCTATTATAGACAAAGGTAGGGTAATGAAAATGCCTTTTAAGTCCCTTAGCTTATTAGATTATGCCATCAACGCCACTTTGGTCATAAGCAATATTGCACTTAAAAAGAATGATAAAGCGGGTATGTTCGCTTTTAGTAATAAAATTGAAAACAGGGTTGTTGCCGAACGTAGAAGTTCTCAAATGAACCTTATTTTAGAAACACTATATAATCTGGAGACCAATTTTGTTGAGAGCGATTTTAGTAGATTGTATATTGATACAAAAAGACATTTACCTCAAAGAAGCCTGCTATTATTATACACTAATTTTGAAACCTTAGATGCTTTACATCGTCAATTACCTTATTTACAAGCAATAGCCAAACAACATTTATTGGTGGTCATTTTCTTTGAGAATACAGAGTTATTTTCTTTTGCACGAGAGAAACCAAATAGTACTCTTGAAGTTTACGAACAGGCTATTGCAGAGAAATTTATCTACGAAAAACAATTAGTAGTAAATGAACTAAGAAAGTATGGTATACAGACTATTTTAACTAAACCTGAGGATTTAACCATTAATACAATTAATAAATATTTAGAAATAAAAGCGAAGGGACTTTTATAGTCTACCTAAGAAGATAAGCCGCCTGTAATTCTGAAGAAATATCACCAGTTCCGTTTTCTACGAATACGGGTAACTGAATTTGATTAGTATGGTCTATCTGTGCAACTAGGCAACCACAACTTTTGCCTCTTCTATTACTTCCTCTACCATTACTTCCGCTCCCAGTAAAAACTTCCAAAGCCAAAGCAGATATTACTCCCCCTAACGTGGTAAATACAACATCTCTTGTTTCCCAATCTGCTCCTCTTGAAGAATCATAGATAGCCTCTTTTGCCAGACCTGCAGCAAAAGCACCGCCAACCGCTCCTGTCCATCGCCAAACTGTATTTCCATTAGAAAGCTTGTTAGCTGCGTATCCGCCTACTCCACCAATCACTATACCTGCACCTAAATGTTTGGCAGCATCAGCGCTTGTTTGGGCGTAAGAACTATAAAAAAAGAATACTAAAATTAAACTAATTACGTATTTCATTTAACGAGGGGATTTTTGTGAATAACGTTTTTATTTAAAGAAAAGTATGTTTGCCAACAAAAGGCATTAATAAAAACCGAAGTATTTTATTGTAATTTTAAAGCAGTAGACCATAGTATATTTCATCTCTAAATCACGACTAAAAATTTATCTAAAAAAATAAAGAAAATGAAAACTATAATACATACATCTGACACCAGAGGTCATGCAGACCACGGTTGGTTAAACTCATACCATAGTTTTAGTTTTGGAAATTACCATAATCCAGAACGAATGAACTTTGGAGCATTACGTGTATTAAATGATGATACGGTAGCTGCAGGTCGCGGGTTTGGAACCCACCCACATAGAAATATGGAAATAATATCTATTCCTTTAGAAGGTGATCTTCAACATATGGATGATATGGGTAATTCTACTGTTATAAAGTCTGGTGATGTTCAAGTAATGAGTGCCGGTACGGGAATTTCACATAGCGAGTATAACAAGAACAAGAATCAAGAGGTCAAGTTCCTTCAGATTTGGATTATTCCAAATGAAGAAGAAGTTACCCCGCGTTATGACCAAATCTCTATTGCTGATATTGCTACCAAGAACAGCTTGTATCAAGTACTTTCACCTAACGCCGATGATGCAGGTGTATGGATTCATCAAAATGCTTGGTTTTATCTGGGTGATTATGAATCTGGAACAACAGATTCTTATGATTTAAAACAAAAACAAAACGGGGTATATATTTTTGTACTAGATGGAGAAATAGAAATTGCAAATCAGAAATTAAATGAATGTGACGGATTTGGAATTTGGGAAACTGATACTTTTGATTTCAAAATAAATAGAAAATCTAAAATACTGGTTATGGAAGTACCGTTAACTTTTTAAAAACAACAACTGATTTTAATCAAAAAGACATTAAATAAAAATGTTTATTTAATTAATTTATGAAAACAACTTTATTATATTTAGATAAAATATATAGTAATCAATTTCTCCCCATGTATTTTACAATGTTTGATAAAATTTAAATAATACCTTAACATATCAGAGCTATCAGAGCTATCAGAGCTAATGTATACAATACACAGCTCCACGTAGCTACATTTAAAAAAGTCGTTTTATACTAAAACCACCAACTTGCCAACACTGAATTCCATATCTAAAAATACGAATACAAAAGCAACAGATTTTTTAGATGAATTTGGCTTGATCACTATAATATCAACTGTTTTCTCCTGTGTTGTTTTCGTATATACGTTGATATTCCATTCGCGACTAGAACAGATTTTAGCAGGTATAGTTGCTATTGGCTTTGCAATTGGCTTTTTACTAAACCGCTTAAAATTATATCATACCACTAGAATATACATGACATTGTTTCCTCCGGTAATGTTCATGACTTTAATATTTCTAATAGGAGGTTTTTTCGGTCAGGCCGTAGCATTTGCCACCATGGGTTTTTTGGCATTTATAGGTTTTAGAAGAAATCCAAAAATTAGAAACTTAATTATCGCTTTTGATATTCTAGCATTTATAATACCCACCGTTTACATCTCTATATATGGACCAATTCTAGGAACAATCGATGTACCTTTTGATGAAATCTTTGCCTTTTTAGCCTGTTTAGGTTGGTTATCGCTTACATTTAGAATTTATGATCAAAATAAGACAAGAAAGTACACTACAGATTTAGAAAATCATATTGAGGCATTGAAGAAAAGTGAGCTAAATTTAAAAAAAGCGCAAAACAACCTAAAACTTCAAAACAGCAAATTGGAAGTTCTAAACAATGAGCTTGAATTAAAAAACAGCCATATCGAAGAATTTACCTTTATCGTAACTCATGATTTAAGGGGACCACTAAATAACATCAATGTTATTGCCACAGAATTGGAAAAACAACATGCTAAAGCTAATTATGCGAATTTCAGTAGTTTCTTAAAACATCTACAAGGCAGCTCTACAAGGCTGACAAACTTGGTGGAAGGACTTTTAAAATATGCCGAAATCGGAAACTCTAGCGGGTTGGAAACCGTTGATACCTCAGAAATAGTTCAACTAGTGCTAGATGACCTTTCAGAAAAAATAAAAGAGACAAATGCAACTATAAATATTGGTGAACTACCAAAAATTACAGCGAGACCAAATGATATAAGAATGCTATTTCAAAACTTATTGCACAATGCATTAAAATTTAGACCACAAACCAAAGATCCTATTATAACCATAGCATCCAAAAAAAGAGAGAACGAATTTCTTTTTAGTGTTGCTGATAATGGTATTGGTATTCCAAAAGAGCACCATGCAAATATTTTCAATGCGTTTCATAAACTACATAATCAATCTAAATTCGAAGGTTCAGGGATTGGGCTTTACGGAAGTAAGAAAATAATTGATCATCATTTAGGTAAAATATGGGTAGAGTCAGAAGAAAATGTAGGTAGCACCTTTTATTTTACAATTAACACTAATTTATTAGAACAAGAAGATATTCAAGAACAGGCTATTAATGTTAATTAAAATATATCATTAGATTCAAATTTGAAACTATTTATTCATTTCAAAAAATATAATGTTCTTAAAATCAATTAATTAAAACAAATTTCAATGGACTCAAATTATATAAAAGTATTCGGTGGCAATAGCATTGCAGCACAACGCGTAGAACTTGCATTAAAAGAAAATAACATTGAACCTATTCTTAAAGATGAAACTGAATCTGCACGCTTAGCAGGTTTTGGCACTCCACTACCTGAGTTGGTCGAAATATTTGTGAATAAAGATGAAGAAGTTAGAGCCTTGGCTATAATTACTGAAATCAACTAAAATGAATAAAAAAGCCTCCAAAATTGGAGGCTTTTTTATTAAACATATCTTATAAATCTATCCTTTACTCAAAGGTGTTATCTCTAACTTTCTAAATTCTACAGGACCATGATCTCCTTGAATCATCATTGGTCCGGCTTCTGCTTCATTATTATCCAGAGCGCCCCCTGTCATTGCTTCAATATTCTGATTTGAAATTATCGTTTTTCCATTTGCTACAATCGTTACTCTTCTACCTATTAAAGTAATGTCATACGTTTGCCACTCCCCTGCTTTCATAGCCGCGTTTTCATTTGGTGTAAGCAAACCATAGATTCCTCCAAAATAAATTGAAGAAGGCTCTAACCCTATATTATCCGCTATTTGAACTTCGTAGCGACCACGTAAATACAAACCGCTGTTACTCCCTTCTGGGTATCTAAATTCTGCATGTAATTTAAAATCCTTGAATTTTTCTTCTGACACTAAGTTTACTCCGGGTTTTGAGCTAGTCAATATACCATCTAAAACCGCCCATTGATTTCCTGGTTTCATCTCCCATCCTTTTAAGTTTTTACCATTAAAAAGCTTCACGGTCTTGCCCTCTTTGGAATTGTCATAATACGGTAGTTTTGGCGATTTTGTAGCCGTCCAATTATACGTTTTTCCATCTACATAAATCATGGTTCCTACTAAACCTTCTCCTTCTATTTTGCCTTCAAATTCCATATTGGCAGCTCCTGGCTCCCACTGTGGCGGAATTTCAAATGAAAATAATTCTCCATGCTTTTCAATCTCTGCAACTGGTCTTGCGCTACCAAACGCATACGTAAATCTACCGATCAAAGTATTGGTACCAGAATGTCTAATTTCTAACCACGATGGTAATTTTTTGCCTTCTTGATCAATGGTCAAGTTCCATTTTCCTTCTAACGGATGACCTTCTTGGGCTTGTAGTAGGTTTAAATTGAAAGCCATCAAAAAAATGAAAGCAGCTGTTTTTATAGTATTCATATAATTATTGGTTTGATAAGTAATCAAATATAAAAGAACTTTTGAACACACTTTCTTAACATTGAAATAAATTGTGTTTAAAATGCAAATTGATTAATCTATACCATAAATGGTTAATAGTTTAGCAACTATTCATTTTCTCCCTTCATTATCTACTTTATTCGCTAAATTTAAGTATCAATTTAACCAGACGACAATGACATTCTTTAAAAAATTCCTTCTAGGGACCATATCCCTATTACTTCTTTGCGCTTCTTGCATAAATAAAAAGCCAATTGAAATACCTTTAACCATACAACAAGACAGTACCGACCTTATTGAAATGGCAAAACTTGCCAGAGAAACTTTAACGGCAGATGTGGCAGATGGACTTGAACTACGTCTTTGGGCTTCAGATTCCTTGGCTCCAGATCCAATTGCGCTGGATATTGATAATAAAGGCAACATATACATTACCCGTTCTAATAGAGCCAAAAATTCGGAATTCGATATTCGTGGACATAGAGATTGGATGACGGAATCTATCGCCCTAGAATCCGTAGAAGACAGAAGAGCTTTTCTGCATAAAACTTTTGCTCCTGAACTTAGTGAGGAAAATGAGTGGCTTCCAGATTTAAATAATGACAGCATTCATGACTGGCACGACCTTGCCGTTGAGCAAGATGAAATTTGGATGTTACAAGATACCGACAATGATGGCATTGCAGATATTTCTACACAGATCATGACTGACTTCAACGATGAAATCAATGATGTCGCCGGCGCCCTTTTAGTGCGCGATGAAGATGTTTTTGTTGGTATAGGACCTGGTATGTATCGCTTAAAGGATACTAACGGTGACAAAATATTAGATGACAAAACCAGTGTTGCAGAGGGTTTTGCTGTGCACATTGGTTTTAGCGGTCACGGAATGTCTGGCGCTATTGAAGGTCCTGATGGCAAGATATATTGGGGTATAGGAGATATTGGTGCAAATATCACTACCGTAGATGGTGAAAACCATAAGTATCCAAATGAAGGGGTAATCGTAAGATGTAATCCTGATGGGACAGATTTTGAGGTTTTCGCCCATGGTCTACGTAATACACACGAGTTTGTTTTTGATGCTTACGGAAATATAATTTCATCAGATAATGACGGTGACCACAAAGGCGAAAGCGAACGTTTGGTTCATATAGTCGAAGGTTCTGATGCCGGATGGAGAGCAAATTGGCAATATGGAAAATATACAGACCCAAAGAACAATGGCTATAATGTATGGATGGATGAAAAATTGTTCACTCCTCATTGGGAAGGTCAGGCCGCTTACATTATGCCTCCCATCCAAAATTTTCATAACGGACCTACCGGAATGATATATAATCCTGGCACTGCTTTGGGTAAAAAATGGATGGACAAATTTTTCTTAGTAGAATTTGTAGGAGACCCAAGCAGGTCCCATATTTGGTCGTTCGACCTACAACCAAAAGGCGCTTCGTTTGAATTGAAAAGCGACAAATCTATTCTATCGGGAGTATTACCTACAGGTATTGATTTTGGACCAGATGGCGCACTATATCTTGCCGATTGGGTAAACGGCTGGGGCACTAAAAATTACGGTAGAGTATGGAAACTAGACGTTACCGAAGAAACCAATGATCTTGCCAAAGAAAGGCTAAGAACACAACAGTTAATGACCCATAATTATGAGGAGGAAAAGACTGATAGTTTGGTCAGCTTACTATCATATGGCGATATGAGAATTAGACAAAAAGCTCAGTTTGAACTTGCTAAAAGAACCTTTTGGGGCTACAGAGCTTTAGAAAAGGCAATAATAGAGGAAGAAAACCAATTTGCACGTATACATGCTATTTGGGGTATTGGGCAAATTGCGGCAAACGATGCAAATGAAGCTCAACCCCTACTAAATTTATTGCATGATGAAGATCCAGAAATTATAGCCCAAAGCGTTAAAGTACTGGGAGATTTACGTTATGAAAAAGCTGCCGATAGTCTTATTTCACTAACTACCCATAAAAATGACCGTGTAAAATTCTATGCGGCGCAAGCCTTAGGAAGATTAAAATATGAAAATGCCATTGACCCATTATTGGCAATGATTGAAGCCAATAATGATCAAGATTTATATTTGAGACATGCCGCTGTTTTAGCCTTAGCCAGAATAGGAAATGCCGAACCGCTTTTAGCGCTTGCCAATAGTGAAAATAGAAGTCTTAGAATTGCAGCTGTTATGGTTCTTAGAAAATTACAGGATCCAAAAATATCCATATTCCTTTCTGATAAGGATGAATATATCGTTACCGAAACTGCAAGAGCAATAAATGATGACCTCTCTATTGAAGCTGCATTACCTGCGCTAGCGGCTACACTGAACAACGAAAAATTTGAATCAGAACCGTTGTTACGTAGAGCAATTAATGCCGCGCTACGTGTAGGTGGCGATGAACAATTAGAATTTCTCATCAATTTTGCCAAACGAAAAAACGTCTCTAGCGATTTACGTGGTGAGGCCTTAGCCGCATTAGGCACATGGAACAATCCTTCACTTTTAGACCGTGTAGACGGGAGATATAGAGGCGAAATCATAAGAGAAAACGGACAATTAGAAGAAAAGATAAAAAAAGACATACCAGCATTTCTTAAAGAGAGTCATCCCGAAATATTAATTGGAATTTCAAAAACTATCAGTGCTATCGGTATCAACTCTTACAATGATGATTTGTATGCTATATTTAAATCGAACAGATCACCTGAAGTTAGAACTGCGGTTTTAAATGCCTTGGGGCAATTAAAATTTAATAAAATGGAGACTGCAATGTCTATAGGTATGAAAGATAAGAACGAACAGGTAAGAACTGCAGCAGTTGGCTTATTGAGCCAATTAAACGTATCAAAAGAAAAACTACCGAATATTGTTGACCCCATATTTAAAAAAGGTTCTGTATCGGAGCAACAAAGAATGTTGAATGTTCTTGGAGACTTACCAGATGAAAAAAGTAATGCCATACTTACCAGCCTTATTAATAAAGCTAGTAGAAATCAATTAAAGCAGGGCATATTATTAGATTTAATGGAATCGGTGAAAGCGACCGAAAATCCTGAACTAATAGCACAATTAGATCATCTTAAAAAAGCAGGGTTTTCTGCTGATTCTTTCCAAGAAACTCTCTATGGAGGAAACTGGTGGGCAGGGAGATCTGTTTTCAACAACAATCCTACGGCGCAATGTGTACGTTGCCATTCAGTAAATGGATCCGGTGGTGAAGTTGGCCCTAAATTAGATAATATTGGCTCTATTTTAAATAGACAACAATTACTGGAAGCCTTAATAGAGCCAAGTGCTAGATTGGCCCCTGGTTATGGAACCGTTACTATTACCTTGAAAGACGGACAAAAAGTCAAAGGGGTTTTAATTGAAGAAAATGATAAAGAGCTTTTGCTGAGAACATCTGAAGCTGAACCTTTAAGGGTTCCTTTAATGAGAATTGCCAGCAGAGAAAATTCCATGTCTGCCATGCCCGCTATGGGACGCATGATATCAAGAAGAGAACTTCGTGATCTTATAGAATATCTTGGCTCTCTAAAAAATAAAAAACGAATTATCGTAGGGGAAGATAAAGAAGTATAATCTATAAAGAGGAAAGTTCTGCTTTCCTCTTTTCAAATTCTCTCATCATCTGTTTAACAATTTCACCAGCTGGTTTTATGTTATGTATCAACACTGATACTTGACCTATTTCTAGTTCACCATTTTCTAAATTACCAAGTCGATACATATTTTTTTTTGGCATGTTAATTGAGAATGTTACGTTACTCCAAATGCACTTTTAACTCTTAAAACCTACTTTTAAACCACTCTTATGAAAAAAGGTATTTTATTAGTTTTAGGCTTTTCGTTTTTGTTATTTTCTTTTCTTCAATGCAATCCCAAACCAGATTTAATAGTTAAAACTCATCAAGAAGACCCATTTACAGAAACCATGACTTCAAGTCAATATTTTAAGATTGATGCTAAAAAAGATAGAGTAATTTCGGGTAAAAACGGTACTATAATCGTATTTCAAAAAGGAAGTTTTTTAGATTCTGAAGACAATATTATTACAGAAAATATTAAAATCGAACTTACTGAATTCCTAACCATAGATGAAATGGTTTTAAGTAATCTAACAACTACTTCAAACGGAAAGCTTTTAGAGACTGACGGAATGATTTATTTTAATGCAACTAATAAAGGCAGACAACTATTTGTGAATCCTGAAAAACCAGTATATGTAGAAGTACCTACTAACGATAGAAAATCAGGAATGTCAGTTTATAAAGGCTTGCGAGATAAAAATGGGAATATGAATTGGGTAAATCCAATTCCGATTGAAAATTATCTTAATCCCTTAGATTTGTTTACGTTAGACTTTTTACCCGACGGATTTGTTGAAACTTTAGAAAAAGAAATGCCTTTTCTTAATCACCAGAAAGTGAATGAAAAGTTTGTTGATAGTTTATATTATAGCCTATACTTTAAAACTGGAAATGAAATTATAGAAGAAACTATACCAGATACAAATGTTAGCGAATCCTATCATGATAAAGAATATGAAACAGAATTAGATTCAACACACTACTCAGAATTAGACAATTCAGTTAACTATGGAGTTGATCCTGCTGCAATTAAAACAATAAAAAATAATCAGTTTCAAAATACAATAATTGCCACAAAACAATTTGAAGAAAGACTTAAAGTCATGTTCAAAATATGCCGTTCAGATATCATTGATATATATACCCATAACCTGGATAAGAATTTATGGGAACTTGACAGTATTGCAGCTAGCTTATTAGACGATAATATTTATCAAGAGGATTTTAAAAAATTTACATCTCAAAAATGGACTAAAATAAAGGTTCCTGATAAAAACTTATTGCTCTTAAAAAATTATTATGAAAATAGATTGCAATCGGTTAAAAATGAATTAACAAAGCAACGTAACAAAGCCGTCAAAGCTAATAATGAGAAAACGAAAAAGGCTAAAGAACTAGTTAATAATTATAAAGAATTATTGAATAAAAGAGAAGCCTATCGAATGACTGGATATGGTTTTGAACTTACAAATACTGGTTGGATTAATATTGACAGAGGAACAATGTCCAAAGATTGGGAATATGCACCATTAGAATTTTTAGTTTCAAATAGAAATAGCTTTGACAGAACATATGGCTATGTCATGTTTACCTCAATAAAAAGTCTTTATCGTTTAAAAACAAATGATTCTAAAACGTTCTATGTTGGTAACCAAACCCAAAAAGAAATGGTAATGCCTAAAGGTGAGAAATCAATGGGTATAATTATCGCATATAAAAACGATCAAGCTTTCATAGATGCTATTGATTTTAAAACAAATAACGACAGTCTATTGAAATTCAATCTTGTCGAAAAATCCACCCGAGAAATTAAGAGAATATTAGCTCAATTTGATAATGTAACACAAGAGAACTCTATACTAGAAGACCTAAAATATTTAGATGAAATTTACATTGAAGAATTAAGACAAGATAAATTGTTAAGAGAAGAATATGTAATGAGCCAGTTATGGTCAGTTTCACGTGCAATTGATACATCATATATGCAATATGATAAAACCTATGCGATTGATATGCTTGTAGAAAGGTGCTTAAATAATTTCAAAAAATAGCAACCTGATTTTTGGCATTATTAAACTCCCTCATAATATCCTTAACAATTTCACCAGCAGGCTTAATGTCATGTATTAACACTGATACTTGACCAATTTCTAGTTCGCCGTCTTCTAAGTCGCCTAAGAACATACCTTTTTTAGCACGACCTCTACCTAAAAGTGATTTCAACTGATCGGTAGTTGCTCCGTTAGCGTATGCTTTTTGCACTTCGTTATAGAATTTGTTTTTAACTAAACGAACAGGTGCTAATTCTTTTAATGTCAACTGCGTATCCCCTTCTTTGGAATTGACCACTACCTCTTTGAAACTCCTATGATTCGATGCTTCTTCACTAGCTACAAATCGGCTGCCCGCTTGCACTCCGTCTGCACCTAAAACCATGGCTGCTAACATGGCACTACCATTGGCAATACCTCCTGCTGCAATTAAAGGAATAGTTATTTTTTCTTTCACTGCAGGAATCAAAACCAAAGTTGTTGTTTCATCTCTTCCATTATGACCGCCTGCTTCAAAGCCTTCCGCTACAATTGCATCTACCCCGGCATCCTGTGCTTTTAATGCAAATTTCAAGCTACTTACCACATGCACTACGATAACACCCTTTTCTTTTAGAAAGGAGGTCCAAGTCTTAGGGTTTCCTGCTGAAGTAAACACAATTTTTACACCCTCTTCAATGATAATATCCATCAACTTATCAATATCAGGATACAACATAGGAATGTTTACTCCAAAAGGTTTTGAGGTTGCTTTCTTGCATTTTTGAATATGCTCTCGTAAAACATCAGGGTACATGCTTCCGGCACCAATAACTCCCAAACCTCCAGCATTTGATACAGCACTGGCTAGTCTCCATCCGCTGGTCCAAATCATTCCTCCTTGAACAATTGGAAATTCTATATTAAAAAGTTCGGTAATTCTATTTTGCATGTATTTGATAAATTTTAAAAATCTCGATTATCGCGTAAAAACTTTCATTTTAAAGATATCATTATAACTCTTAAAATGTAAGCTCCTATTTAAGATATAACACCAGATCCTATTAGATCATCATCTAAATACCAAGCCACAAACTGGCCCTCGGTAATTGCAGGTTGCATTTCTTTGAAATCTACGTACATACCACCTTCCACTCTATAAATAGTAGCTTCTTGAAGTTCTTGACGGTACCTAATACGCGCTTTTACTTCTAATTGCTCATCAATATCTAAGGCTAGATCCGTACGTACCCAATGTATTTCTTCATCCTTTACAAATAAAGTTCGTCTATACAGCCCCGGGTGTGCTTTACCCTGACCTGTATAAATAATATTCTCATTAACATCGGTATCTATTACAAATAAAGGCTCTTTTGTTCCACCCACGTGCAGCCCTTTTCGTTGCCCTTTGGTAAAATAGTGCGCACCTTGATGCTCACCAACAACCTTACCGTCTGTTAAATGATATACAGGTTTCTCCGCGTAAAACTCTAATTCAGAGTTTTTATCATTGAAATTAGGTGTTGCGCGTTCGTAAGCTTCGAACCCAGCAGGAACTTCAACAATTTTACCTGTTTTTGGTTTTAACTGTTGTTGTAAAAACTCCGGCAATCTAACCTTACCTATAAAGCATAAACCTTGTGAATCTTTTTTATCAGCAGTTATCAAATTCATCTTTGCTGCAATTTCCCTAACCTGCGGCTTGGTCAACTCCCCTATTGGAAATAATGTTTTTGATAATTGCTCTTGCGATAATTGACATAAAAAATAAGACTGATCTTTATTACCATCTTTCCCCGCTAACAACTGGTAGGTTTCGGTACCGTCTGTATTTTTGATAGTGCCCTTTCTACAATAATGACCGGTAGCTACGTAATCTGCCCCAAGCTGCATAGCTATTTTCATAAAGACATCAAACTTGATTTCCCTATTACAAAGCACATCAGGATTTGGGGTGCGTCCCATCTCGTACTCCTTAAACATATAATCAACTATACGCTCTTTATACTCAGTACTTAAATCTACTGTTTGAAATGGTATACCTAACTTCTCCGCAACGATCAACGCATCATTGCTGTCTTCTAACCACGGACATTCTTCTGATATCGTTACCGAATCATCATGCCAATTCTTCATAAACAAACCAATGACATCATAACCTTGTTCCTTTAAAAGGTATGCCGCTACGCTTGAATCTACTCCTCCAGAAAGTCCTATTACTACTTTTTTCATTTCTTCTTCTTGGTCGATACAAAATTACGAAATTTCATTTCAAAGTCTATTTTTTTAAAACACTGCTTTTCGTGTAAACCTTTAACGATAAGCCTAGTAAAATTCAATACTCAGCCAATTTTATTTTTACTTAAAATTTTTTTGAGTTAAAAATATTTTGTTAAACTTTTTTAAAAATTAGTTAAACATTAAATAACTAGAGTATTTTTGATTTTGTAGATGTTTTACTACCATATATACATTTTATCAATTTAAAAGTTAAACATCTTTCATATTTAATTAAACAATCCTTAAAAACACAATTATGAAAAAAATGTTGAGATTACGAAATTTTTTACTGCTGCTTACCATCACATTGGTTACTTGGTCTTGTAGTGACGATGATGATGTGGAACCTATGACAGCTAACGAAATGAATATTGTTCAGACCGCTCAAGCGGAAGATGCACTTTCTTCATTGGTTGCCGCACTTACTACCGCAGATAATTCTGAAGGAACCGATTTAGTTGGTACATTGAGTTCTGACGGACCTTTTACCGTTTTCGCCCCAACAAATGATGCCTTTACGGCCCTATTAAATCAACTAGATGATTTTGAATCATTATCCGATTTTGATACAGATGAAGAAAGAGCAATTTTAACCTCTATTCTAACCTATCATGTAGTATCGGGTGTTGCTGCAAGTTCTTCTGACCTTAGTAACGGAATGACAGTTACTACTGTTCAAGGTGAAGATTTGACCATTAATATAGATGGTGACGTTTTTATCGATGATGCTACTGAAATAGATGCAAAGGTTGTTATTGCAGATGTTGAAGCTAGTAACGGAGTGGTACATGTTATCGATAAAGTAATGTTGCCACAAGCAATTATCGACGCTTTAAATGGCGAAGAAATGCCTGAGGAAAACGGAACTTTAGTTGATATAGTAGTAGCTACCGAACCATTATCGCTATTAGAAGCTGCAGTAATAAAAGCTGATTTGGTTGCAACTCTTAGTTCAGACGGTCCTTTTACAGTTTTTGCTCCTACCGACGATGCGTTTGTTGCTTTATTGGAGGTTCTAGGTGATGATTACAATAGTCTTGATGATTTTGATACCGATGAAGAAATTGCGCTATTAAAGAATATCTTATTATTTCATGTGGTTGCAGCAGAAGTAAAATCAACTGATTTGGCTGCAGGGCAAGTTGCTACGGCTTTTGAAAATAATAGCGTTGAAATTATAGCTTCTGGCGACACGTTTGTTATAGGCGATGCTTCTGATACTGACGCAAATATTACAGGTGTAGACATAATGGCATCTAACGGTATTGCACATACAATAGATAAAGTCTTATTACCACAAGCGGCTATAGATTTCGTTACCAGTCTACAATTAAAAACGATTGTTGATACCGCTGTTGCGACAGATGATTTAAGTTTATTGGTAGATGCCCTGGTTCAAGCTGACGCCGGTTTGGTAGAAACTTTAAACGGTGAAGGTCCTTTTACCGTTTTTGCACCGACAAACGCTGCTTTTGCCGCTTTGCTAGAAACATTAGGTGATGATTTTAATAGTCTTGCAGATTTTGATACTGAAGACGAGAAAGCACTTTTAACTAAAGTATTAACTTATCACGTAGTTGCCGGTACTGCTGCCTTTTCAACTGACTTAACCAACGGGCAAGCTATTGAAACCGTTCAAGGTGAAAACGTAACAGTAGTATTAACCGACAATGGTGTTCAAATTATGGATGCAACCGAAACCAATGCAAATGTTGCTTTGGCAGATGTAGCAGCAACTAATGGCGTCGTACACGTTATTGATAAAGTAATTTTGCCACAAGAGGTTTTAGATATGTTAGCCGCAATGAGTTTAAAAACAATTGTAGAGATTGCTGTCGAAACAGACGATTTAAGTTTATTAGTAGACGCTCTTGGCCAAGCAGATGCTGGTCTGGTAGAAACGTTAAGTGGTGACGGACCATTTACGGTATTCGCCCCAACAAACGATGCTTTTGTTGCTTTATTAGATTCTTTAGGTGAAGATTACAACAGTTTGGCCGATTTTGATACGGAAGCTGAAAAAAATCTATTGGTAACCATTCTTACATATCATGTTGTTTCTGGTACTGCAGCCTTCTCAACTGATTTAAGCAACGGGCAGTCTATTACAACTTTTCAAGGTGAAAATATAGGTATCAATATCAAAGAAGATGGTACTGTACATGTTGAAGATGCAAGTGCAGATAATGCTACTGTAGTTATGGCAGATGTTGAAGCTAGTAACGGTGTAGTTCATGTAATCAACAAAGTACTTTTACCACAAGCAGCACTTGATGCGCTATAATAAATACGATTCAATTGAACACAAAAGAAAACCTTCCTACAAATAGGAAGGTTTTTTTATGCCTTTAAATGGCTAACATCATTATACACTCTTTTAACATACAATAACCCAACCTTGACAACTAACTTTTTATAGAACCTTAAATTAATTACATCTTTGACATCCCAAATCTTACCAAACCAAGCCTTAACCAATGGCAAAAGCCCTTTCAAAATTGAAAGGGCTTTTATTTTTTTATGAGTATATGAAGTTTATTTAATTCTTCTTCTGCGCTTCTGCTTGCTCCATCATTTCACGCATTTTCTTTTGAAACTTGTTCTCCTTTTTAGGTTTCTTCTTGTTCTCTTGTATCTGGGCATGAATTTTATCATTATCGAGAATAACATTCTTAATGACCAGCATGATACCTATTGTAATGGTATTAGAAACAAAGTAATACAAACTTAAACCACTCGCATAGTTATTGAAAAAGATCAACATCATGAAAGGCATTAAATACATGATAAATTTCATGTTGGGCATACCTGGTTGTGTTGGCATATTCTGCCCCGTTGTCATCATCATATAAAAGAAAATAGCAATGGAAGCTAAAATTGGAAACAAGCTTACATGATTTCCATAAAATGTGCTAATGATAGGAATATTAGTAGTCCATTCAAAAATAGTATCATATGAAGATAAATCATCTGCCCACAAAAATGGTTTTTGTCTTAATGCAAACGATGTTGGAAAAAACATAAAAAGCGCATAGAATATAGGCATTTGTATAACCGCAGGTATACAACCACTCATGGGACTCACACCAGCCTTGCCATATAATTTCATGGTTTCTTGCTGCTTTTTCATTGCATTGTCCTTATACTTTTCACCAAGCTCGGTAATTTCAGGTTTCAATACCTTCATCTTCGCTTGAGATAAATACGACTTGTATGTTACAGGAGACATTGCCAAACGAACTAGAATGGTCATAATAACAATAGCAATACCGTAAGGGAAATACGTGCTTATCAACCCGTAAAAAGGTGTAAACACATAACGGTTGATCCACCCAAAAATACCCCAACCAAAAGGAATAGAATCTACTAAACCTAAATCTTCGTACTGAGATAAGGTATCAACATCGGTAGGACCAAAATACCAGTGTAAATCTTTAGATATTTCTCCGCCTTCCAATTCTACTGGTACTGCAGATGCATATTCTTTTGTAAATCCGAAAGTTTTGCTTTCCTCTTCTACTAAATTAACAGAAGTTAAATCTCCACTTTTAAAAGGTTGGTCTGCCGCTAGAATACTGCTAAAAAAGTGTTGTCTGTAAGAAATCCACTTTACATCTTCTTCAGTCTCGTCATCATCACTACCTTCAGAAAGCTTGCTTATTTTACCATCTTCATGATTATAGGTTAAACGCGTGTATCTGTTTTCGTACTTAATACTTTTAGAGTGGCGAATACCTTTCAATTTCCAATCTAAGGTTACCGGCTTACTTGTGCTAATAACATTGTCCAAACCTTTAGACTTGATTGTAAAGTCAACTAAATAATCGTTCGGCTTAATAACATATCTATATTCTAAATATTGATTACCAGATGTCTTAGCTTTTAATGATAATACCTTATTACCATTGTCATTTGACATTGTTGGCTCAAAATATAAATCTTGGGTATTCAACGTTCTATTATCAGAAGTGGCAAAATCCAATCCGAAAGAAGCATTACCATCCTTTATTAAATATACAGGTACAGAATCATAGGTAACAAATTGTTTCATTTTCGCTTCTACAATTTGTCCACCCTTATTACTTATCTTTAATAAAAGCACTTCATTCTCAAAAGTAGTAATGTCATTAGAAGGTTTTGTAAAACCAAATGCGCCAAGTTTACCTTGGTAATTGGCAACTGCAGTAGAATCTTGTAAATCTAATTGCGGTACATCATTGATGACAGTTTCTGTTCCTGAATTTTCTGATGCCTTTGCAGCCTCTACTTGTTCTTGCTTTGCCTTTTCTGCCTCTAACTCTTCTGGAGTTGGTTGATTTTGGTAAAACATGAAGATGAGTATTCCAAAAATAAGCACGAAGCCAATTATGGATTGTACATCAAATTTCTTTTCTTCCATGTGGTATTTCTAATTAATTGGGA
>JAHDDP010000051.1 GCA_020629285.1 Maribacter sp. | reverse complement strand
AAAGATTACTACAACCATCTTCACAAGAAGATGATGTAGAAATTCAAAAAAGTAATATCGTAATGGTCGGTCAAACCGGTACAGGTAAGACCTTAATGGCCAAAACGATTGCCAAATTACTTAATGTACCATTGGCGATTGTTGATGCAACCGTATTGACCGAAGCCGGTTATGTAGGTGAAGATGTAGAAAGTATTCTTACACGTCTATTACAAGCTGCAGATTACAATCTTGAAAAAGCTGAAAGAGGTATTGTTTTTATAGATGAAATAGACAAGATTGCACGTAAAAGCGATAACCCCTCTATAACAAGGGATGTTTCTGGAGAAGGAGTTCAACAAGGTTTATTGAAGTTGTTAGAAGGAACAACCGTAAATGTACCGCCAAAGGGTGGCAGAAAACACCCCGACCAAAAATTCATTGAAGTAAACACCGAGAATATTTTATTTATTGCAGGTGGAGCGTTCGATGGTATTGAGCGCGCAATAACAAAGCGTTTAAATATGCAAGCGGTAGGTTATAGCGCTTCAAAATCTGACAGCACTTTAGATGATGATAATTTATTACAATACATCATCCCAAAAGATTTGAAAGATTTTGGTCTTATACCAGAAATTATCGGTAGACTTCCAGTACTTACGCACATGAACCCGTTAGACAAGAAAACCCTTAGGGCAATTTTAACGGAACCAAAAAATGCCATTATCAAACAATACGAAAAATTGTTTGCGATGGACGATATCACTTTTACCATTACAGATCAAGCATTGGATTATATTGTAGAAAAAGCAATAGAATACAAACTTGGAGCCAGAGGACTACGTTCATTGTGTGAAGCTATTTTTACAGATGCCATGTTTGAAATGCCTAGTTCTGGGGAAACTAATTTTAAGGTCACAAAACCATATGCAGAAGAAATGCTGTCTTATGATACCATTAAAAAACTGAAAGCAGTTTCGTAAGTTTACAATAAAATATAAAGCATAAAAAAAGCGAAGATTTAAATCTTCGCTTTTTTTATGCTTTATCGTTATCCTATTTTCAAACCACCTTTTTTGCTTTAGGTGTGATCTTTGTAACTTTTTGTAATAAGTCCATACATACTTTTTGAATAATTTTCTCATCGGTATATAGTGTATGGCCATAGTTAGGTAAAACTTCCATTTCTACACCTAATTTATCTGCCCATTCCTCACTTGGTCTAAACTCATCGTTAGCTCCATATACTAATTGAAATGGCATATTAGGTCTATCGTTCTTTTTACGGATTCTTGTTGGGGAAACACCATATAATGATTTTACCGGCAAGCCTTTTTTGGCAGCTTCCCAAACGATGGATGCACCGGTACTAAAAGCAAGATAATAACATGGTTCAGTTTCCTTTTTCAATAAATGAGACACTGCGGTATCACTACCACCCTCTAAAAAAGCATTATGTACGTTTTCTTCTGTTTGTATTAGTATATCTAAATTGGCGAGTTGTTGACTATCATAAAAAGTAATATCAAAATACTGTTGAAGATACCCTAAGTATGAAGTTATCCATAGTCCTTTTTTAGCACCCCACATATCGGAAACAATTACTAATCTCTCTGCCATAATAATAATATTTATAGTATTGGTTAAGTTTTACTTAAGCAAGTTGAAACAATAACTCCATTTACAGCCATTTAATTGTTTACAGGTTTAAAAATATCGATGTAGTCCATTTCTTAAGAAAAATCATAATGACCGTACGAATGCGATAAACATGTAAAAATGTAAGCTATATCTAGGAAAACAAATGTATAGCAAGCATTGAGAAAATATAAAAAATTGTTGTGATTAGGTTAAAATCTAGTGTGTATAGAGCAAATTACTTGTTCATTAGTAAAAGTTCTTCTAAATAATCCCTTTTATTAGAAAGTCTTGGAATTTTATGCTGACCACCAAGCTTGTCATTTTTCTTTAACCAATCATAGAATAGGTTTTTACGTGCGCAATGTACTATTGGCATATTCAAGGTAATGTTATTAAGCCTTTTTGCTTCGTAATCAGAATTTAGAGATTTCAGGGCATTATCGAATATCTCTACAAAAGCATCAAAATCTTTTGGCAAAGTTCTAAATTCCATAATCCATTCATGTGCTCCTTTTTCCTTACCGACCATAAAAACAGGTCCGGCTGTGTAGTCCATTATTTCTGCCTCGGTTTTTGCGCATGCAATTTTCAATGCCTCTTCGGCATTCTCAATAATCAACTCTTCCCCAAAAACATTAATATGGTGTTTGGTACGACCGGTAACTTTAATTCTATAAGGGCTTTTAGAAGTAAAACGTACGGTATCCCCTATTTTATATCGCCATAATCCTGAATTGGTAGTAATTACTATAGCGTAGTTCTTGTTCAATTCAATTTCCCATAAGGGTATTGCTTCTTCCTCAAAAGAACCATAAACATCCATTGGAATAAACTCATAGAAAATTCCGTAATCTAACATCAACAACAGATCATCGGCACCATTTCTATCTTGAATAGCAAAAAACCCTTCAGAAGCATTATAGATTTCATAATATCTAAAATCACTCTTCGGTAATATTTTTTTATACTGCTCTTTATAAGGGTTAAAGTTTACACCACCATGAAAGTAGACTTCAAGATTTTCCCAAACTTGAAAAAGATTTTCTTTACCGGTTTCTTCAAGTACTTTATTCATTAAAACCAGCATCCAAGAAGGTACACCTGCCAAACTGGTTACATTCTCTTGAACACTTTCATGAATAATGGCCATAAGCTTACTCTCCCACTCGCTCATTAAAGAAACCTTATTACTGGGCGTGCTACTGTATTCTGCCCATAAAGGCATATTGTCAATCAAAATAGCCGATAGGTCGCCAAACAGAGACCCATTATCTTCATAAAGTTCTTTACTACCACCCAAGCGTAAACTTTTACCGGTAAAAAGCTGAGAATTTTCATTATTGTTCAAATAAAGGCATAACAAATCTTTACTTGATTTGTAATGGCAATCTTCCAACGCCTCTCCACTAACAGGTATAAATTTACTCTTGGCATCTGTCGTTCCACTACTTTTAGCGAACAACTTTACTTTGGTAGGCCAAAAAAGATTCTGCTCCCCTCTTCTGGTGCGCTCGATAATAGGCTGAACTTCTTCATAAGACACTATAGGCAATCGTTCTTTAAACACTTTATAAGACTCAATAGACTCAAAATCATAAGTTCTACCAACCTCTGTATCTTCTGCAAATTCAAGTAATTGCAATAATACCTCTTCTTGAACCTCATCAGGATACTTTAAAAAAAGTTCTATCTGATGATATCGTTTTTTAAGTAACCAAGAGGCGATTGAATTAAATAGGGTAATTGGCATTTATAGGTATCTTTGTATTGTTAAAAATAGCGTATCTCACTATCATTTTCAAATTGATAATTCAATAAGCCAAATTTAAATGCAATACGAGGGAGTACTTAGAAAAATGCAGACAGAAATAGGAAATCCTATTCAATATTATATGTTATTTGAATCTGATTTTCTAAATGTAAATCAAGTTCTGGACAAAACTTTGAAAATAGAATTCATTAAACATCAGTGTTTAAATTGCGGTAATGACCGACCTATTTACAGACAAGGATTTTGCCGAACATGTTTTTTTGAAATACCATCTGCAGGAGATTGGATCATGAGACCCGAGCTAAGTAAAGCACATTTAGATCAAGAAGACAGAGATTTGGCTTATGAAAAGAAAGTGCAACTACAACCTCACATTGTTTACCTGGCCAATTCTAGTAATGTAAAAGTAGGAGTTACCAGAAAAGGGCAAATACCAACACGTTGGATTGACCAAGGAGCTCATGAAGCTATAGAAATCGTAGAGGTGCCGAACAGATACTTAGCCGGCATTACCGAAGTTGCTTTAAAAGATCATGTTGGTGATAAAACCAACTGGCGCACTATGCTTACAAATACCGTTGTCGATGAAAATCTTCAAGAATGGCGAGATAAACTAAAGAAATATATACCAGAAGAGGCACTACCCTATTATTTAGATTCTAAACAAGAAACGGAATTAAAATTTCCGGTACTACAATACCCAACCAAAGTTAAAAGCCTAAACCTTACTAAAACACCAACATTTGAAGGCAAATTAAAAGGTATTAAAGGGCAATACCTGATTTTTGAAGACAATACCGTTTTCAACGTAAGAGGTAGCGAAGGGTTTTATGTGGGCTTGACCATTAGTTAGTACTATCTTTTTTCTTTTTACCGAATAAGCCGCCTAAAATATCTTTTGCCTTTTCCTTTACAGCTTCTTCGGTTTTAACAGGTGTAGAATCTTTCTTTACCGTTTTGGTATTTGCGGTATCTTTTTTAGTAGATAAAATACCTCCCAGAATATCTTTAGCAGCTGTTTTAGTACCAGTAGTCTTTTTACTAGTAGAATCTGTCGTAGTTTTATTTCCACTAATTAAACCACCTATTAAGTCTTTTGCCTTATCTGTACCCTTAGTTATTAATTTTTGCTTTTCTACTTCTATCAACTTAGTGGTTAATTGCTTTACACCAGTGGTCATATCCGTAGATACCTTAGGGCTATTATAAAGACCACCAATATTAGCAACTACCGGTATTGTTAAATCAGCTAAAGAAGGATCGTCAATTTTTGCAATTAAATTAGTAATATCAGACCCTAAATATTTTGCCGGCACTTGTAACGTGGCCTTATAATCCAGTTTTTGATCAAATGAGTGGCTACCGTCAACATTAATGGCAATATCCTTATAATTTAATGTGAAGGGTTTTACAACAACAATACCGTCATTAAAAGTTAACGATGTTTTTAAATCCTTTAAGTTGAGCTGTTGCAAATCGATAAAATTCAAATTAGAAACTAATGAATTTAACACTGGTGCCTCTTCAGTATTGACTTCTTCAGTCATTAAATCAGCAAACAATTCTCCCGTCAATGATAATAAATTAGGCATTAAATCATCAGTTAAATTACCTGACAGAGAAATATCCGAGGTTAATTTTCCATTCAACATTTTAGCGATAGGTGCAATTGTTTGAAACAAATCTACCGAAGCAAAAGTTTCTTGAATACCCAACTGATTTAAATCTAACTTCATGTTAAAAGTCGGAGATTCATTTTTTGTGGACACATCACCATTAAAAGCAATTTTACCACCAAACATACCTGCCGTCATATTACCAAGGGTAGCAGTTTCATCTTTAATCTTTAAAACCCCTTTAACATCACTTAAAACAATATCATCGTAAATCACCTTTTTAGCATCTGCATTTATAGTGGCATCTAAGAAAGAAGGTATCTTTATCTTCTCTTCTTGAACGGTTCCTTTTCCTGTTGTATTAACCTCACCAGAAGTTGATGTAGTCTCGGTTTCAGCGATCATAAAATCACTTAAAGCAAAAGAGTTTGATTTTAAATTGAAGTTACCCTCCACCTTTTCATCGTTAAACATGAATCCTAACAGGTTATTGATTCTTCCAGTAGCATCAAAATCTGTAGTACCCGTAGTACCGTTCAGATTATTCAAAGTAACTGTTTTAGGGTTAAAAGTTAATCTCGCCGCTTTAAACTTAACAGGATTGGCAAGCTCTTCTGAGTTATATTCAAAATCCGACAAATCTAGATTTCCCGTAGTATTTGTTTTTTCATACTGCTCGTTCTCTACAGATTGCATATCAAAAGCAGTAGTAATATCCGCTTTCAACATCCCTTTTAAATTATATTCTTCTGGCACCGGATAAGCTTTAGAGATATTTGCTAAGTTCATATCACCATCCATATGTGCTTTAACCTTAGTATTACCCATTAACTCCGTAATATTGGAGGTAAGGTTAAATTTATCTTCATCTATCTTAAATGAAGCCTTATTGATGTTCACATAAGTATCTTCCGCAATACCAGTTTTATTATCCAGCTGAATATCAAAAAAGACATTGCTTACCGCTTTTGGTAAATCTGGATACTTAAACGAAGCATTATCAGATTTTAACGCTATATGAAAAGTTGGGATATGAGTTTCATCTACAACACCTTTAAAATTACCATTTACGGCAAAATCACCAGTAGTAGTAACATCTTCTATATTCTTAGAATACACTTCTGGAATAACCCCTAAGAAGTTCTTAAAATCTGAAGAAGGCGTTTTAAAGGTTAGATCTACTTCTTGATTGGTTTCATTTAATTTAATAAAACCATCGAAAACCAAAGGCAATTGATTTAGTAATGCCTCGTTTTTTAAAAAGGAGTATTTATTCTCATTTAAATCAATACCAATAAGGGCATCTAACTTAATTTTATTCTTGTTTAAATAGTTTACACTATCCATTTCCAATGAAATAAAAGCATCGGTGTGTGTATCTAACTCAGAAGTAGCTAAAGACAAATCGCCAGTTCCTGTATGTTGAAAACCATCTAATTTGAAAGCAATACCCGTTGAATTATCAGTATAATATATTCGTGTATTCGTAATTTCATACGACTGCAAATCTAGATTAAAACCATCTGTAGCACCAGCCTCCTCTTCTACCGTAGCAGAAGCATCGGTCGGCAAAGCTATGTCATAGTTAGCGTTCTCTTCTTCATCCACCACTACATTAATGAATGCACCGTCTAAATTGATATTATTTATTGCTATGGCGTCTCCCTCGCTTTTAAACAATTGCATGATACCCATGGTTAAGTCTAAATTTTCAGCCTTAAACAATGTATCACCTTCAAAAGGAGCTTTATTCAATAGAACAACATTTTTAAAATCTACTTCAGCATTAGGAAAACTACTTACCAAACTTAAATTAGCCTCAGAAAAATCTAACGTTGCATTTACATTCTGGTTGACATTGTTTTTAATAATCTCGCCTATTTTGGCTTCCAAAAAGAAAGGAGCTGCGATTAAAACAACTATGACCAACACTAACAATACCCCAACAATTTTCAATATTTTCTTACCCATGGTATACTTTTATACTGATTTCTTTAATTTTCTTATTCTAAAATATCTAAATCCAATTCTTCGTCTGGCTTTAAATTAAAGCGCTTTCTCAATACATATACGAAGAAATATAAAAAAGGGGTGTCTATAAATGCTATAAAAATCTTAAAAATAAATCCGCTTACTACAAGACCAAAAAAAAGATCCCACGGTAACACCTTAAAAACACATAATAACCCCACAACGGTAAACGTATCAAGAAATTGCGACAAGAATGTTGAAAAATTGTTACGAATCCATAAATATTTCCCTTTGGTCAATTTTTTCCAAAAATGATATATAGCCACATCAACGTATTGCGCTAACAAATAGGCGATCATCGAAGCCAAGACCGCAATTGGCGAAAGCGAAAAAATTTGTGTAAAAGTTTCATCATTTATGGGTGAAGAAGGAATTGCAGGCGCAATATCTGCCAACAAAATAATACCCATTGAAAAGAAGGAAGCGAATATACCAGCGGTAACAATCTGGTTAGCCATTTTCCTTCCATATATCTCTGATATTATATCCGTAATCAAAAAGGTTATGGGATAAGGCAAAATACCTACGGAAACCTCAAAAAGAGAAACCCCATAAACAGTGAAATCCCCGAAGGGATTCCAATAAAAAAACTTTTGAAATATAAGATTTGAAACCACTAAGGAAGTGATAAACAAAGCCCCCAAATACAGATAAATACGCTGAGCTAATTTTCTATCTTTTAAGGTCATATATTATTTAATATCTAATGCAAACGGCATTCTAGCCTGTATCCCTTTTTGTTCTTTAAAAGACTGTAGTTCTTTTAACACCTTATATGCCTCATCCCCTATTTCATCTTTTAGTATGTTCTCTTTTATTTGTAGACTAGCTCCTTCTAAATCTTCCATAAAACGTTCGAATCCACTTTTGTACTTAGGGAACTTCTTAATACCGTAAGTACCCAATTCAGCCATCTCTGCGGCTGCATTGATTGCATCATCTAAATTACCTAGTTCATCGACCAGACCGACCCTCAAAGCTTCAGTACCACTCCAAACCCTACCTTGGGCGACACTATCCACTTGTGCCATTGTCATATTTCTACCTTCTGACACTCTTCCTAGAAATGTTTGGTAAGTTTCCTCTATACTTTCTTGAATTTGATTTTTAAAGCTTTCTTGCATTGGCTCAAAAAGAGAATAGTCTACAGCATTTTTATTGGTACCTACCTGTTCAGCATTAATTCCGACATTATCTGCCAACTCGGTCATATTAGGCACTGTACCGAATACACCTATTGACCCCGTTATTGTCGTTGGCTCTGCAAAAATCTTATCTGCACCGGCAGCAATGTAATAACCACCAGATGCGGCTACGTTACCCATAGATACTATTACAGGTTTCACTTTCTTGGCTAGCGCAACCTCTCTCCAAATAATATCTGAAGTTAAAGCACTACCACCTGGAGAATTTACCCGCAATACGATCGCCTTTACATCTTCGTCTTCACGAGCTTTAATCAACGCTTCGTTGATAATACCTTGACCTATTATATTAGGACCACCTTCACCATATAAAATTTCACCTTGTGCAAATACAATTGCGATTTTATCGTCACCAGATTTCAATTTCTTTTTATTCGAATATTTTACATAGTCATCTAACTTGGTAAAATTGACGTCTTCATCTTTCTTGATATTAAGCGCACTTGCAATTTTACCCTCATACTCATCATAAAAAACCACATCATCAATTAAACCAGAACGCTTGGCATATTCAGGGTTTCTACCGCCTAAAGTATCCGCTATGATATTTAAATCAGATTCAGATATAGAACGTGTTTTTGAAATATCTACGATCATAGAATTCCAAAGCGATTGAAGCAATGAAGTCAATTGGCTTCTGTTGGCTTCACTCATGTTATTCTCAAGATATGGTTCAACTGCACTTTTATACTTACCATGACGTATAACCTCCATCTTAATTCCAGATTTCTCTTGAAGCTCTTTGTAATAAAGCACCTCTGTTGACAAACCTTTAAAATCTAAAACCCCTACTGGATTAATAAAAATTGAATCGGCAACACTGGCCAAGTAATAATCGCGCTGCATAAAAATATCTGCATACGCGTATATGAATTTTCCCTCAGCCTTAAAATCTTCCAATGATTTTCTAATAGCTTGCGTTTGAGCTAAACCCGCAATAATGAAATTGTTATTGATACTGATCCCTTTAATACGATCATCATTTTTTGCTACTTCAATAGCCTGTATTATTTCATCTAACCCTTGCGACTCCTCAAAAATACCTGCAAATGGATCCAACTCATTACTACCCGTATAATCTGAAATCTGTCTTTGCAATTGTAATTCAAGTACAGAGTTATCCTCAACAGCAACGGTGTCTTCACCACTACTGACAAGACTTACAAAAATTAAAAACATAACAAACATGATCCCAAAAGCAAACAAGGAACCTAAAATGGAAGCAAGAAAATTTCTTAAAAAATTCATTTAAATCTTTATTTTAATAGTAAACAAAGATAACTAATGTGAATATGTTTTAGTTATTTTGTCCTAATATTATGGGAGTATACAAAACAGCATTCTTATCTATAGGCAGTAATCTAGGCAATCGCCAATTGTTATTGCAAAAAGCCATTTTCGAAATCGGCAAAATAGCCGGTGAAGTCAGGCAAGTTTCCGCTGTCTACGAAACTCCGTCATGGGGTTTTGAAGGAGAAGATTTCTTAAATGCCTGTTTAGAATTGCAAACATTACTTACTCCAGAGGATTTATTGGACAAGCTATTAGCTATAGAGACACATTTTGGAAGAGAAAGAAACGAAAGTGACAATTACCAAAGTAGAACTTTAGACATTGATATTATCTATTACGAAAAAGATATTATCAAGACAGAGAACTTAACGGTTCCACACCCTAAAATGCAAGACAGAAAGTTTATTTTAAAACCGCTTGCAGATATCACTCCGCAATTCTATCACCCCATATTCAACAAAGACACTAGAAATTTACTGCAAGAATGTAAAGACAAAAGCACTATAACCAAACAAATAAAAAGACTTTTTAAAAGTAGACATACATTTTTTGCTAGCCTACAATATGTTGCTATAGAAGGTAATATCGGTGCAGGCAAAACAACATTGGCCACTAAGATTTCAGAAGATTTCAATGCAAAATTGATTTTAGAACGATTTGCCGAAAATCCGTTTTTACCTAATTTTTATGAAGACCAGGCTAGGTATGCCTTTCCTTTGGAAATGTCGTTTTTAGCAGATCGATATCAACAATTTACAGAAGACACCAATCAATTAGATTTATTTAAGAGTTTTATGGTGAGCGATTATGACATTTTTAAATCGTTGATTTTTGCCAAGGTTACGCTACAACAAAACGAATTTGATTTATACAGAAAGGTATTCAACTTTATGTACAAGGAAGTTAAAAAGCCAAAAGTCTACGTTTATCTGTACCAAACCACAGAAAGATTATTACAACAAATAAGGCAACGTGGCAGAGATTACGAGCAAAATATAGAGCTTACCTATCTAGAAAAAATTAACCGGGGTTATTTCGACTTTTTAAAGACATACCCTAAAGAAAATCAATTGATTATAGATGTTAGCGAGCTAGATTTCGTGAGGCACTCAAAAGATTACGAAACCATTTTAACCAAGATCGAAGACTTCGCCCTAGCCAACTTATAACGATAATAAATTAAATTATTTCTTGCGTAAATGAAAAGAAAATCTTTTATTGTGGAAGCATACGTGCAACTAACTAACTCAAACTATACTAAAAAACCTGGTCTACGACCAGGTTTTTTTTATGCGTTCAACTTACTCCAACAATCCCAAACTACAACGCCAACACTCACTGAGATATTCAAAGAATGTTTGGTGCCAAATTGCGGAATTTCCAAAACCTCATCACTAGCAGAAACTACGTTCTGAGCAACACCCTTAACCTCATTTCCAAAAATAAGCACTTGCTTTTTATCTTTTGCTGGCGCATAGTCATTTAGCTGCGTTGCATTTTCTGCCTGTTCAACAGAAATAATATGATATCCATCTTCTTTAAGCCTAGTTACCAATTCAACAGTATCTGCTACATGCTCCCAGTCAACACTATCCGTAGCTCCTAAAGCAGTTTTATGGATATCTTTATGAGGTGGCGTAGCGGTAATGCCGCACAAGTATATTTTTTCTACCAAAAAAGCATCCGCGGTTCTAAAAACAGAACCAATATTATTTAAACTCCTTATATTATCAAGAACAATTATTACAGGAGATTTTCCGGCAAGCTTATACCCTTCCACATCAATTCTATCCAACTCCTCATTTCTTAATTTTCTCATACTTTATAATTCAATTTTCATTAGCTTGAAAAGGTTATAAACTTATCCTGAAATATCAACAATGATTTAATTTCCAGAGATTAAATTATACTTTCGTGAAGGAGCAAAATTAATGAGATAAAGATAAAGTGGCGGATAAAAGCAAGACAAAAAAGGTAACTCCTTTAATGAAGCAATATAACAACATCAAGACCAAGTATCCTGATGCATTATTACTGTTTCGCGTAGGTGATTTCTATGAAACTTTTGGTGAAGATGCAGTAAAGGCTTCACGCATATTAGGTATTATTTTAACCAACAGAAATAATGGTGGCGAAAGAACCGAGTTAGCTGGTTTTCCGCATCATTCTTTAAATACCTATTTACCTAAATTGGTAAAAGCAGGTCAGCGAGTTGCTATTTGTGATCAGTTAGAGGACCCTAAGCAGACCAAAACCATTGTCAAAAGAGGTGTTACCGAATTGGTTACCCCAGGAGTGGCAATGAACGATGACATCTTAAACTCTAAAACAAATAATTTTCTTTGTGCCGTTCACTTTGGAAGAAAGAAAATAGGAATTTCGTTCGTAGATATTTCAACAGGTGAGTTTTTAACCTCAGAAGGTAGTGAAGAACAGATTGACAAATTACTTCAGAATTTCTCACCTAATGAAGTATTAATATCCAAAGCGCATAAAAAAGAATTCTTAGAGGTCTTCGGTAAAAATCACCACCTATTTTATTTAGAGGATTGGGTTTTTCAAGAAGATTATGCTTTAGAAAATCTTACATCACATTTTAACACTAACACTCTTAAAGGTTTTGGTGTTGATCATTTAACCTGTGGCATCATAGCATCTGGCGTAGTTTTGCATTACTTAGGTGAAACCCAACATCGCCAATTGCAGCATATATCAAAACTGCAACGTATTGCGGAAGATGATTATATATGGATGGATAGGTTCACCATTAAAAACTTGGAACTTTACCATTCAACCAACGTCAATGCAGTAACACTTTTAGATGTTATTGACAAAACCATCTCACCCATGGGTGGGCGTATGATCAAAAGATGGCTTGCCTTACCTCTTAAAAATTTAGAAAAAATTAAAAGGAGACAGCAAATTGTTTCCTTTCTATATGATGAAGAAGTTATACTAGAAAAATTTCAACATCATATTAAACAAATGGGCGATTTAGAACGATTGATTTCTAAAGTCGCTACAGGCAAAGTCAACCCGAAAGAAGTAGTTCAATTAAAAAATTCTCTAGAAGCTTTAATTCCTATTAAACAATTAGCCACCTCTTCTAAAAACGAATCGTTAGCCTTAACGGGAGACCAAATACAGTCGTGCGATTTATTACGAGCTAAAATAAAAGAAATGCTTAGCGAAGAGGCACCCGTTAACATTTTAAAAGGTAGCACCATTGCCGAAGGTTTTTCAGAAGAGCTAGACGAATTAAGAGGCTTGGCGACATCGGGTAAAAATTACCTGAACAATATGTTAGAAAGGGAAACTGCCGCAACAGGTATTACCTCCCTAAAAATAGCATCTAATAATGTATTTGGCTATTATATAGAAGTTAGAAACACCCATAAAGATAAAGTTCCAGAAACCTGGACCCGTAAACAAACCTTGGTCAATGCCGAGCGTTATATTACCGATGAGCTTAAAGAATATGAAGCAAAAATTCTAGGTGCCGAAGATCGTATCTCAACCTTGGAGCAACAACTATTTTCACAACTGGTGGTATGGATGCAAGAATACATTGCCCCGGTTCAAAATAACGCATACTTAATAGCTCAGCTAGATTGCCTTTGCGGTTTTGCTCAATTGGCAAAAGGAAACGCATACAATTGTCCGTCTTTAAACGATTCCACAGATTTGGAAATAACAGATGGAAGACACCCTGTTATAGAAAAACAATTACCATTAGGTGAGCAATATATTGCCAACGACTTACAATTAGACCGTTCCAATCAACAATTTATAATGATTACCGGTCCTAATATGAGTGGTAAATCTGCCTTATTAAGACAAACGGCATTAATAGTTTTACTAGCGCAAATGGGTAGTTTTGTACCCGCTGAAACTGCTAAAATTGGTGTTGTAGATAAAATATTTACACGTGTAGGCGCCAGTGATAATATTTCCATGGGAGAATCTACTTTTATGGTAGAAATGAACGAAACAGCATCTATTCTTAACAACCTATCTGAACGCAGTCTGGTTCTCTTAGATGAAATCGGTAGAGGTACAAGTACCTATGATGGTATTTCCATTGCATGGGCAATTTCAGAATACCTACACGAACACCCGGCAAGAGCAAAGACCATGTTTGCCACACATTATCATGAGCTCAATGAAATGACCAATACCTTTAATCGCATTAAAAATTATAATGTTGCCATTAAAGAGCTAAAAGACACTGTCTTATTTCTAAGAAAATTGGTTCCAGGTGGTAGTGAGCACAGTTTTGGTATTCATGTGGCCAAAATGGCGGGCATGCCCCAACAAGTAATTCAGAAAGCAAACAAGATTTTGAAAAAGTTGGAAAACAAACATGTTAGCGAAGATGTTGGCGATAAACTTAAAAGTGATGCTGATGAAATGCAACTCAGCTTTTTTAATTTAGATGACCCGTTATTGGAAGAAATCAAGGAAGAAATTACGCATTTAGACATAGATACGCTTACACCGGTAGAAGCTTTAATGAAATTAAATGAGATTAAAAGGCTGTTAACCAAGGACAAAAAAGCAACTTCGTAATTATTTTAATTCTTTTGCACATTTTTACTTTGGTTTTTACAGAATTGTATTAAATTTGCACCCGCATCTTTTAAGAGATGCACGTTCTTTAAAATTTGCGAAAGTAGCTCAGGGGTAGAGCATCACCTTGCCAAGGTGGAGGTCGCGGGTTCGAATCCCGTTTTTCGCTCAAAAAAATGTTGCCCGTCAACATTTTTTTAATGCTAAGTTTGCTCGAGTGGTGGAATTGGTAGACACGCCGGACTTAAAATCCTGTGCTCTTTGGGGCGTGCGGGTTCAAGTCCCGCCTCGAGTACCACAAACCCCTGAAATCAATTGATTTCAGGGGTTTTTTATTTTATATACATTTCAAATCGAAGTCTTCAGTTATTCATTAACTTTAGTTTTCATTATAAGTGCATGCTGAAAAAAATATTAAAAATATCGGGCTTATTACTATTAGCATTAGTTCTAATGATATTTGTCTGCAATAGTATTATTTCTAGCACTGCAGAAGAAAAAACTTATTCCGATATATCCTCAATTCCAAGTAATCGTGTCGGTCTTGTTTTAGGGACCTCTAACAGATTAACAGACGGTTCTCCCAACCCATACTACACCTACCGAATAAATGCAACCAAAGCACTTTACAATGCCGGTAAGATTAAATTTATATTGGTTAGCGGGGACAATGGCAGCATCTATTATAACGAACCAGATACCTTTAAAAAAGATTTGGTAAAAGCGGGAATACCAGAAAAAGTTATATTCTTGGACTATGCAGGTTTCAGAACCCTAGATTCCATGTTTAGGGCAAAATTTATATTCGGCTTAGACAATGTTACCGTAATCTCGCAAAAGTTCCATAATGAAAGAGCTATATATATTGCCAAACAGAAAGGATTAAATGCTATAGGGTTTAATGCAAAAGACGTTTCTACAAGCCAAGGTCTAAAAGTTCAAATAAGAGAATACCTTGCCCGTGTAAAAGTATTTATAGACATGATTCTTAATACACAGCCTAAATTTTACGGCACCACAATTGAGATAAAATAAGTAGCATTAAATAGATTACATTTAACAGCACCAACCAAACCGGATTATAATGCTCCATTTTAAAACAATTCTAAAAAATTTAGGACCTGGACTTTTGTTCGCCAGTATGGCGATAGGCACATCTCATCTTGTTCTATCCACTAAAGCAGGAGCACAATATGGTTGGCTAATGGTTATCCCCATCATTTTAGCAAACGTTTTAAAATACCCTTTTTTTGAATTTGGAGTTCGCTATACCAACGTCACGAACAAAACCTTAATAGAAGGCTATTTAAACCGCGGTAAAGGCTATCTCTGGTTTTATGCCATAATTACCTTTGTAACCACTTTCACCATCTTAGCAGCTTTGTATACGGTTACGGCTGGTCTCTTTATTAATTTGTTCGATATTGGTCATAGCTCTATAGCAATGGTCGCATTAAGTTTATTTTTAATCATAAGCGCACTACTAATATTTGGAAAATACAAACTTTTGGAAATTAGCTTAAAATTCGTTGTTAGCGTACTATTTGTTGCCTTACTGGTTACAACAATTTTAGTTGTAGCAAAAGGACCTGTAAGCCATATTCCGGACTTTAAACCATTACCCATTTTCAATGAAGTAGGCATATTATTTTTAATAGGATTAATAGGATGGATGCCTACTAGTGTAGAAGCATCTAGTTGGATCAGTTTATGGAGTATAGAAAAATGGAAAACTCAAGATAAGCCCAGCTTAAAAGAATCGTTACAAGAATTTAATATCGGATATACCATTACTGCTGTACTAGCTATTTTCTTTATGGTTATAGGATGGTACACCTTATACGGCACCAACATACAGCTTAGCAATAATGCCGTGAGTTTTGCCGATCAAGTAGTACGCTTGTTTACCCAACACATAGGGTCATGGGCATATCTATTTATTGCCATTTCTGCGTTTGCCACTATGTTCAGCACTTGCATGACAGCACATGATGCTTTAGCTAGAGTAAGTTTAGATATTATTTCTTTATTGAAACCAAAAAGTAAATGGTACACTACCAAAGCAGCTTTCGCAGTTGGAGTATTGATTTTGACCCTGATCAATTTTGTTGTGATAGCAGCATTTAGTGCCAATATGGGTAATCTGGTAGCTCTAGCAACATTTGTTTCTTTTGTTGTTGCACCTGTTATCGGATACATGAATTTAAAGAATGTGACCAGTACCGAATTAGAACCTAAATTTCAACCAGGTAAGAAATTGAGAATCCTTACCTATGCTGGAATTTTATTCTTGTCATGTTTCGCGCTGTACTATTTCTATATCATTATTATCTAATAGCATAGAAACAAAACTCGGTTTATTCAACAACGAACAAGGTACGTTCATTCTGTTTATGAAGAAAATCTAAACAGTAAGCACCATTAACACAATTATTTACAATGTTTTCTTCACCATAACCAGTTGCCTCAATAATGTTATTTGAATTTAATCCATTACTTAAAAGATAATTCTTAATTACGTCAGCTCTTGCCTGCGACAACCTTTTGTTAGACGACGTACTACCTCTTGTATCGGTATAGGATTGTATTCTCAACCTCATCTGCGGAAAACGCATAACAGCATCTACCACTTTATTCAATTCAGTTTCAACTTGAGCGTTAATAACGGATTTTCCTTTATCGAAATAGAACTTATTAAGTTTTATAACCGTTTTATCTTCTCGTTGAGTTACCAAGTCTTCCATTCTTGCAAGCCCCATGTTATAGGACGTGTTTTGAATTTCCTCCATCCCTTCTTCAGAGTATGTAGTTGAGAAAATAGAATACCCATCACTCATTGCTTGTATAGTCACTTGAGACATCCATGGAACTTCTACTCTAAAGCTACCGTCATTACCTGCAATAACTTCTTTCAAAACATCTCCTTGTTGATTCAGTAGTCTCACTTGAGCTCCTTTTAACCCAACCTTATTTCTAAGATTAACCACTTTACCACCTAAAGCAAATGTTTTTAAACCTGGTGCATTTTTTAGCTGAAAACCATAAAGGTCGTCTCCACCTTTTCCACCAGCTCTATTTGATGCAAAGAATCCTGACAATCCTGTATTTTCAACATTTTGAATAATAAATCCGAAATCATCTGCTTTTGAATTAATTCCTTCACCAAGGTTTACCGGTATGGTGTAAGCATCATTAGGCAACATATTAGATTTATATATATCCATTCCACCAAGCCCATAGAAAATATCCGAAGAAAAGTACAGACTTCCGTCAAAAACGTATGGAGCAATCTCGTTTCCTGGTGAGTTTATTCTAGGTCCTAAATTAATAGGCGCAGACATTATCTGTCCGTTATTAGTATATACATAATATAAATCCGTACCACCATAACTATCATCAAAATTTGCAGCGAAATATAAACGCTCCGTAGCATCATCAAAGAAAGGATAGTAAAATGATGTGCTTAAATCTTTTAATATAAACCTGAACCTGTTATTTTTTGTAAGTGTGCCTATTGCTAATGCATTTTTACCATTTTCATCATATCTAAGCTCACCATCTTCTTCATTGGAAAGGATGTAAAAAAACGTTTCTAGTTTATCAGAATAATATGGTGTAGATTTATGAAAGTCCGTCGCTGGAATTTCCTTAAAAGTTTCCACATCTACCAAGTTGTTATTTGAGCTTAGTCTTGCAAAATAGATATCTAAATAAGATTCACCCGTAGGCTCGTATACATTTTTACTGTTTCGTCCTCTACTACTACTAAACAATATTCCGTTCTTATAAAACGTAGGAGAAAAATCTCCCTGAGCGCTATTTACGCCTAAATCACGTATTACGCTGTTATCTGTATTTGAAGGAATTTCCATTAAGCTGTAATTAAACTCGGCATTTTCCAAAAGTTCAGGAGATAATTTGTCGGCTTTTGACTTTAAGAACATTTTTACCCTATCCCTCTCAGAGTTCTTAGAAAGGCTCTGCAACATTTTATTAAACCTATTGACAGACATAATGGTATCATTCTTATTGACCTTTAAATAAAGCTCAGATGCGCTATCATAACTACCTGTACTAAAATAAGAATCTGCAAGGTTCAGCAATTGATGATTGGTCAATGAATCTTTTTGCATTTCACTCTTATATGCTGCAATGGCTTTTTCATATTGATAACCATAAAAGAGGTTATCGGCTTTAGACTTCTTGTCTTGAGCCGTACCTAAGAATGGTACAAAAACTAGCAATACTATGATTAATTTAAATCTCATTATCGTTCACTTTAAAAGAATCTAGGCGAATCTACTTGTTTAGGTTTACCTTTTGCATTCTTATCACTACTACCTTTAGATTTTGAAGGACCTTTTCTACCTAAATAGAATTTAAGTATGATTTCATGAGATCCGTTATTGAAGTCTCCAAGTAAGTTAGTATTATAATCATATGAATACCCCGCAAACAAGGTATTTGAAATCTGAAAACCTGCTAAACCACTAAATGCATTATCTAAACGATAAGAAACACCCGCAGTAACCACATCAGAAATCAAGAAATTACTGGATAGGTTCACATTTACCGGCGAACCGGAAATAGTATTCACTAAAAAAGCTGGTTTAAATTTCAAATTATCCGATAGTTCAAAAACGTAACCTCCTATAAAGTTAAATTGAATCTTATCTTCTACTACAGAGGCTATCTCATCATTATAAATACCTTCTGTCAAAAAATTAGGAACCGAAGCACCTAAATACCAATCTTCTGAGTAAAGGAATGCACCGGCACCAACAGTTGGGTAAAATTTAGTGATCATTTCATCACTAAGATTTTCGCCAGGATTCTCAAAAGTACCTTTAGAAAAATCAACATTTAAGAACGAACCACCGGCATCAATACCAAAAGACAATTTCGTTTCGTCGGTGACCATTATTTGGTATGAATAAGAAATATCAGCGTAAGTCTGTGTAGCGGGACCTAATTCATCATTTACGATGTTGATACCCAAACCTACTTTTTCATTTTGAAAAGGTAGATTGGCACCAAAACGAAATGTTCTAGGAGCACCGGGAATATCTATCCATTGGGCTCTGTACAACCCAGAAAACTCTGGGTTCTCAACCGTACCAACATAAGCCGGGTTAAAACTACCGATATTGTACATGTACTGTGTGTACTGCGGTTCTTTCTGTGAAAATGCATTAAAGCCTAACAGAGAAAATAGTACCAAAGCAATAGTATAACTTGATTTATTAAAGTTATAATCCATAATTTATTTTATCTAATAAGCTGTATCCAACCTTTATCCAAAACTGCAGGTTGATTATTAATACTATAATTCATGATATAAAAATAAGTTCCCTTTGGCGATTCTTTACCTTCATAAGTTCCGTCCCAGACATCAACATCATTTACTTTTTCAGTTTCAAAAACAAGGTTCCCATAACGATCGTAAATTTTAATTTTGTACTGCAAATTAACATCTACTTGCACACCCGTTTCTGAATCAGTCATAGTTCTATTAATACGAAGAACTTCATTCTGATTATTACCGTTTGGCGAGAATTGATTAAAAAGGAATCCTGGATCAGCTAAACTTTTCTGAATCACTTCAACTTCTACAGTTGCTTCGTTGTTTTCAGTATTACCATCTCTTGGTGTTGACGTTACTATATTTGCCGTATTCGTATAAGTACCAATTGCAGGAACCCTTGCCCTTATTATCAATGTAGCGGTTTCTTCCCTATTTAGCGTAGGAATATTCCAATTACCAGAAGATTCATCATAAGTACCGTTGAAGTCTGATTCTGCAGAAACAAATTCAAATCCGTTTTCAATTGATATCAAATCATTCACAATGATATCCGTCACCACATCTGATTCCGAAATATTAGTTACACGAATAATAAACTCTACCTCATCGCCTACCAATGCGGTATCTGGTCGAGCTTCTTTCTCAATCCTTAGATCAACCCCTTCTGGCGCCTCTGTACTCAATTCTACAGTAGCTTCATCATTTTCAGGATTATTATCTGAAGGAATAGATTCAAGTAAAACGGCAGTGTTCGTATAAGGTCCTTGCTCTGCAACCACTACGGTAATAGATAGTTCCAAAGAAATGCCCGCTGCAAGTTCTGAAATAGTCCATTTACCTGATACCTCATCATATTCAGTAGCCTCTGGAGCATCTGCAGCAACAAAATCAAAACCTAATTCTAAAAGATCACCAACAACAATAGCTCTTGCAGTTCTGTCAGATAAATTGGTAATTAATATCTTAAAAATAATGGTATCACCAATCAAGGCATCCATATTATCAACAGACTTCAATATTTCTAAATCAATAGGGTCATCGCAATTAGGCGTAGCCACTGGATCACAAGGATCATCTGGATCAGAACCATTTGTTTGTTCGTCTAAATCTGAAATTCCGTCACCATCGGTATCACAATTCCCATTAAAACGATTGGGCAAACACGGATTATTATTTGCAGGATCTTCTTGATCGCTTACTCCATCTTCATCGGCATCTGCAGTATTTGATTCTAGGGCATCTATGATACCGTCGCCATCTTCATCTAAAGGATTATCTATATCATCACCAACTTCATCACCATCATTTATTCCATCGCCATCGGTATCAGCATCATTAGAATCTGTACCCAAAATTACTTCTTGGCCACCTAAAAGTCCGTCTTCATCATCATCGGTTTCACAGTCACTAACGTTAATAATTACTTCTACCGTAGGGTTTTCGCAAGGTGCCGTAGAATTTGTTGTTGTATAGCTAAATACATAAGCACCAGAAGTTGCACCTTCAAATTCTACCACATTAGTGGAACTGATATCAACACTGGTTTCAGGACCTGAAACAAAAATCCACACTCCGGGATCAGCTCCATTAAGTCTCGAATCTAAATCAATAGATGTAAGTCCGTTCGCAGCCACATTACATATAGAACCGTTTGTTGCCGTGCCAGTAGAAGCTTGAGAACCAATTCTCGCCACAACCGGTTGTCTCTCAGTTGTACACTCATTTTCGGTTGCTTCCACAAAATACGTAGCAGTAGCGTTTAAAGAAGGTGTAGTAAATGTTTCGCCCATAGCAATCGGCGTAACCGCGTCTAAAGAATCATACCAATTAACAGATGCGCCATCAGTTGGTTCAACACTTAACAATAAAGTACCAGGACCACAACGTTCATTATCATTAATAACAGTTAATTGCGGCAACACATTTCTAACTATTTGCACTTCAATCGTACCACTTGCACAATCATTAGTCTCATCATAGAAAAAACCATAGTACGAAGCCGGTAAATCTACATCTTGGGCTTCTGCAGTCGTCAAGTGAGAATTTGTATTTAAAGGATTGGAAACTCTACTCCAAGTCAAAACCGTACCTGCAGGAGCCGTACTATTTGTAAAATCAAATAAGTTGGCAGAAAAATCATCTCCAGCCTCTTCTACACAATAGATATTTGAAACCGTAGTATCTAATGTTGGAGCTGCAACACAATTATCATCATCTTGAATTGTTCCCGTTGCCGTGCCACCATCTGCACGTTGCACGTTATTAGTGGGCAACCCTAATTGAACCGTAAAAGTTTCTGTATTTTCAAGAACAGCATCGTTGTTAATAGGCACTGTAATTGTTTGGATTTCGTTAGCTGTTCCTGTAAAAGTCAGCGAACCGTTAGTTCCCGTATAATCTGTACCACCACCTGTTGCTGTATCATCAAAAAAGGAATATGCCACTGTTGTACCACCAACAACTGCTAAATCAAGAACAACATCAAATTCCATTTCACCATCTGGATCGTCTTCATTTAAAGAATTATCAGAGATTGTTAAAGTGGCTTGATCGTTATCGTTTATTTGAACAGTTGCCGTTCGTGTAGGTCCAGAACCTAATATATAACCTGTACCAGTAGACAATGTAATTATAACGGTTTCTGTTCCTTCCTGAACTACATCATTTACAGGTAAAATTTCTATGACAGCATCTTGCTCACCATCTAAAATAGTTACGGCATTTTCATTTATTTCATCAAAATCTGTTTCATTATCAGCTGTACCACTTATTGCATAATTAACTATAATCGGACCTCCTGTATTATTAGGAGCACTTAAGCTAACCGTAAATTCTCCAGAAGAAACAGCACCATTACTTTCGGCAGCCGTACCATCTGACGCAGTAATTTGTGCAACATTGGTATCGTCACTTACGATTATCACCGTAGCACTATCTGGACCGCCAACCGTATAATCAGGACCATTTACCAAAGTTAACACCACTGTTTCGTTACTTTCAATATCGGTATCATTAATTGGTGTAAGTGTGATAACACCTGTACTTTCACCCTCTTCAATAAGAACCGTACCTGATAGAGCTGAAAAATCATCTCCCTCATCTGCCGTACCACTAACCGTATATTCAATTTCAAGAGGTGCCCCGGTCGCATTGACCTTATCTACATCTACGGTAAAAACACCTTCAGTTAAAGGGCTTTCTCTGGCTGTCGCAGTTGTAGATTCAATAGAAGCTTCAAAAATATCATTGTCAATTATGGTAACCGTATCTGTATCTGGAGTACCAATTGAATATGACTCGCTATTTACATCATCCAGCACGATAATAATTGTTTCGTCAACCTCAACTAAGTCATCATCATTAGGTATTACATTTATATTTGAAGCAATCGCTCCATCCGCTATAGTAGCATTTCCAGTAATTGTAAAATCCTGACCAGCACCCAAACCTGCTGTGCCGGTTAAAGTGTAATCGACAACAACACTTTCTCCTGTATTATTTCGCTCACTTAATTCAACTCTGAACCTACCATAATCGGCAGCTGTTGCAGCACCTTCTTCTGTTTCTGGTCTATTCGCTATTACGGAAACTTCACCAAAATCATTGTCCTCAATATTAATGGTAACCTCACTATCTACTCCTATAAAATAGTTAGGCTCATCTTCAACCAATTCGATAGTAATAGTTTCTTCACCTTCAACGAGGTTATCATCATCGACCAAAATATCTACAGTCGCACTACCTACCCCAGCGAAATTATAAGATATATCAATTTCTTCATTTAACTCTTGATAATCGATATTTGAAATAGCCGTACTGGTTAATAAAACATTATATTTTACTGTTACATTACCAGCTCCAAATCCTGGATTAATAACATTAATTCTAAAACTACCAGATACTTCATCTTCTTCAAGAGCATCGTTTATTTTCTCAATAGTCACGTTTTGAGCATAAGCACTCTGGGAAAAAGCACCTAAAAAAAGGAATCCAAAAACAAAAAGGAATTTCTTTAGACTCCTGCTAATATTACGAGTCAAAAAATTATTATATATACTTACTTTCATAGCATTCTTTATCATTCCCAACCATAAGGCTTAAGGATGTTCTAAATCCATAACCAAAAATGAGGGTCTCAATATTACAAAAAAATCAAGGTAAACCCCTCACAAACAGTTGAAAAAAGGATTTATAGGTTAAATGGTAATATTAAGGAAACAATGGTTAGTCTGTTAACTCTGGGGCTTGCGTAGTAACGCTAGGTTCAATTTTTCTTACTAACCCTTGTAACACCTTACCAGGACCTATTTCAGTAAAAAATGTAGCTCCATCTTTTACCATTTGCTGTACACTCTGAGTCCATTTTACAGGAGCTGTCAATTGCAGCATCAAATTCTTTTTAATCTCATCTGCACTATTCACTGCAGTTGTTGGTACATTTTGATAGATAGGGCAACTGGGCGTAGAGAAGGTAGTATTTGCTATTGCAGCAGCTAACTCCTCTCTAGCAGGTTCCATTAGAGGTGAGTGGAAAGCGCCACCCACGGGAAGCATCAAAGCACGTCTTGCTCCTGCCTCTTTTAATTTTTCACAAGCTTCTTCTACTGCCGATATTTCACCGGAAATTACCAATTGACCCGGACAGTTATAATTTGCAGCAACCACAATTCCTGAAATTTCCGCACATACTTTTTCTACCACAACGTCTTCCAATCCTAAAACGGCAGCCATTGTCGATGGTTTAAGTTCACATGCCTTCTGCATTGCCAAAGCACGTTGCGACACTAATTTTAATCCGTCTTCAAAACTAAGAGTGTTATTTGCAACAAGAGCAGAAAACTCTCCTAATGAATGACCCGCAACCATATCTGGTTTAAATGCATCACCCATTACTTTACTCAAAATAACAGAATGTAAGAAAATAGCAGGCTGGGTAACCTTGGTCTCTTTTAAACCTTCGGCAGTACCTCTAAACATTACCTCAGTAATCTCAAAGCCCAATATATCGTTTGCCTTAAGAAACAACTCTTTTGCAATAGGGTATTTTTCATATAAATCTAATCCCATTCCAACAAATTGAGCACCTTGCCCAGGAAAAACATACGCGTTCATAACTT
>JAHDDP010000050.1 GCA_020629285.1 Maribacter sp. | reverse complement strand
TTAGCTGTGTACGGAGCAAGAGTAGAAGTATTACAATTAATGAAATATTCCATATCTTAAATAGGCATTTGTATTACGTTCGTAGAGTTGGGGCTTCTATGCTAAACGCTAGGAAATTAGGTATAGTATTTTAAACTATCTATTTTCGGTTATTAGATTTCAAATAACGAAATTTATTGACAAAAAGGCGTTGTAATTCCTATATTTTCGATGAATTGCATAATCTATTAACTATATCATGGGAAAACACAATGAATTTGGAAAAGAAGGGGAAAAGATAGCAGTAGATTATCTTAAAAAGAAAGGATATGCTATCAACTATAAAAACTATAGATATCTTAAAGCTGAAATAGATATTATCGCAAGAAAAGAAGATACTTTAGCTATCGTGGAGGTGCGTTCTAGAAGTTCAGATTTCATAGAGAACATTGCCGAAACAGTTACACCTAAAAAAATTAAGCTTTTGGTTATGGCTGCTGACCACTATGTAACCGATAATAATCTTGATGTAGAAGTGCGATTTGATATCATTACAATACTAAAGAACAAGAGCAAATTTGAGCTAGAACATTTAGAATCTGCCTTTTATCATTTCTAAATATTCTACTAAATTGGTAGATTTATTAAAAAACATTTTGTTTTATTTGTAACAAGTTGTTATATTTGCACAACAACCATACAGTAAAATGAAAACAATATCATCAGTCGTTGAAGAGTACATCAAGAAAAAGCCATTTTTACAAAGTGCTCTAGCACAAGGCATCATCAATCTTACATCACTATCTAGAATAGTAAAACCAGAGATTGAACATGAATTAGGTAAAGACATACGTAATGGCGCAATAGTTATGGCGTTGAAACGTCTTTCTGACGACCTAGAGTTTAGAGCTACACACAAAATTCTAAAAGTGTTAAAGAATATAGGTGAGATAACCGTACGGTCTTCTTTAACCGACTATACTTTTTTAGCTTCAGATAAAATATTGGTACACCAAGCTAAATTGCTTGAAGAGATCAATAATAATCAAGATGTTTTCTATACCTCTAGTCGTGGTGTAAACGAAATCAATATTGTAATTAGTAATATTATGGATAAAACAGTTGAAAGACTGTTTAAAGATGAAAAGTGTACTCAAAAGGCCGAAGAGCTTTCATCTATCACTGTAAAGTTACCAGCTGAGAATGTTTCCGTGCCTGGTATCTATTATTTTATCTTTCAAAGGTTAGCTTGGGAAGGTATCGTTCTATATGAAGTTATTTCTACAACCAATGAGTTCACCATTTTAGTAAATGATGAGCAAGTAGATATGGCGTTTAAAACGATAAAAGATTTAAAGTCGCTTTAATTTTCTAGAAATTCTACAACTTCTTTATCAGATTCCGGTTTAGCTAAAAATCGTTTTTCGCTATCTAGTATAAAATAGGTAGGTGTGCTTTGTATGCCAAATGTACGTGCATAATCACTTTCCCATCTACCTAATGCTATGGCGTGGTTAAAGCTTGGCAAAGTTTTAGAAACTTCTTTCCAATTTACGTCATCATCTTCTAGACCTACAGCTATTACTTTTAGGTTTTCGTAATCTTGTACTTCTTTATGAAGTTGAGGAAGCTCTTTTAAACAGTGAGAGCATGTACTGCTCCAAAAAACCAGAAGATAATTTTCTGCTGGCTCGATGGTTAAAAGAGAATGCTTTTTGCCATTTGCCTGCCATGTAATATCTGGAGAAATGGCTCCAATTCTCAATCGTGATGCCATTTCTATTTCATCAACCAATTTTTGATTATTGTTGGTTATTGCTAATTTCTTCAAATGGTTTTTAAAAATATAATCTTGAACATTGGGCATGCTATTTACATCAGCTATTTTCCATAATTGATGCATAGCCCTTTCTTGAAAACCTATTGGAGTAGTTTTTATAAATTCTGCCGTAGTTTTTACATTTTTATTGACCTCAATTGCTAATTGTTCCTTTGTGGTAATATCTGTTGGTAATGCTGAGAAAACATAGCTCGAGAATTTATCTATTAAGAAATTAGAGCCTTGGAGAATAGGGTCGGTAATTGCTAAATGATCAAAATGATGTTGTTTTTTATTTTTTAGAAATGTTTCTAAATCTTCAAATTCTGAAGGTATATAGCTTCTATTCGCTTTTATAAATTTATGGGCAATGGTAGTAGCGTGTTTTTCTTCAAAAGAGGTTTGTATCGTGTTTAGCTCTTTTATAATGCTATTGTATTCCCTATTAGGTTCATTTTGGGTTTCGTAGAATTCTATAAGCTTATCCTGCGCAGCGGTTATTTTAGAGAAGTACTCGTGGTACCATTTATTCTCTTCAGAATTGGTAATGGTCAAGCCATCTTGAAGATTGAAATTGAATTTTACATCTTCTTTCTTATTGTAAATGACATCGATATAAAACTCATCCTGTGGTACTGCATATACCAATCTATACATACCTGCTTGTGCGGTTAAAGGCATTTCCAGTTCAAATGAACCGTCTCTAACGGCAGTGTCAACGCTATAACGTTCACCATTGGGTGTTAGCTCATAGGCAATCAACCATTTAAAATCTTTAGGAGGAGAGAAGTTTCCGGCAATGGAACCTTGGGCTATAGAACTTAATGAAATAAATAAGAGGCAAATACTAAAGAGAACTTTCATATAATTTTAAAAACAATTATCGGACCAATATGAATAGTATCCTTTATAAAGTATTGATGTTATGAAGAATACTATAAAGACAATAAAAGTAATATTCAGAAAGCAATTGAGTGCTTTATTTTTGAAAAGCTTATGAAAATTCTTTTTTAATTTCCATATGGCCAAGGGCTTCTGCTATTTTTAGAAGCTCTTTGTCGTGTACAAATCCGTCAGAAATAGCAACTTCGTCTAGAAGTTTGGCTAGTTCTCTTTTTTTAGGCAAAGACATTAAACTAAGAATTTTAAAAGCTTTTTCCTTATTTAAATTTCTTGCTTGACCTATAAAGAAACTATCAAAAGAAAAACGGTCCATTAGTTGCGTTAAATAACGCATTTCTGCAGGGTCTACTTTGCTATCCGCTAGAATAACATAGTCTACCATTTTCACTACAGCTAATTTCTCTTCTTTTGTATACTCTATCATACTTTTGCTTACTCTGTTTCTTCCCCTAGTCCTATATTTATATAGGTTTCTATAATAAGATCCATTTCTTTTTTATGAATAGCACCATCAGAAATGGCAACTTCATCAAGAATGTCTGCTAAAGCTTTTTTTTGCTCATGAGGTAAGTTGTAAAGTGTAACTATTGCATTGTCATACGCCAACAACTTTGCACGTTCTAAAAAGGCATCGTCAAAACCAAGTATATCTTTTAATTTGTTTAAAACTTCTATTTCACCAGGGTGAACTTCACCATCTGCTTCTATAACTTCATAAATCATCTTTACAAAGGCTGCTTTTACAAATTCTTCAAACTCCATGCTATAATTTTAGGAGCTGAAAGATATAAAAAACAATAGTATATAACATAGATTTTAACGTCTACTTATTCACTGTAATAGAATACCTCAACTTTTAAATTTTATAGAATGTGCGCTATATACAGCGTTGTTTGATTTTTTGTAAGTCCTTTCTTAATTTATATAAATAAAATCAAGAACTGTTCAATAGATTTTACACAATTTTCGGGTATAGTTGGTCTTTATGATTTTGTTTCATCTAATAACATGAGGATTTCTTCCCAGATTTTATTATTTACTTTCATACCTTCTAGTCTAGATTTTTTTCTAGTCGTCAATGTGCGCTCACCTGGGTAAAATGTGCTTTCTCCTTTACTCATTGAAGGTCCGTCATGTGTAAATTGAATAATTTCATTTAGCAGATTTTCTTGAAGCCCTTGGTCAGAAAACGTTCTTGGGTCAATACACATAAATACTTGTGAAAGTGCTGTTTCATTTTTCTTGAGTCCAATTTTGTAGGTTGAATTCCCTGCGGATAATAAAGTAGCCAACATATCCAATACCATTGAGAGGGCAGAGCCTTTCCAATACCCAACCGGCAATGCACGACCAGTTTCTATAATGTCTTTAGGTTGCTTGGTCAGTGTATTGTTTTTATCCCAGCCCCCATGAAATGGAAGTTCTTCATTTTTCAAATCCAAGCTTTGCATTTTTCCAAAAGAGAACTGTGAGAGTGCCATATCTAAAACAATGTGACCTTCTTTTCTAGGGATGGAGATGACTAACGGATTGTTACCTAATCTGTTCTCTTTTCCTCCCCAAGCTGGCATATTGGGTATGGTATTGGTAAATAGTATTGAAATACAACCTTGTTCCGCTGCTCGCCAACCATATGTTCCACCACGCATCCAATGATTGGTGTTTTTGAGGGCAACTAAACCCATTCCGTGAGTTTTTGCCAAGGCTATTGCTTGGTCTGTACATTTTAGGGCGTTCAATACTCCTGATCCTAGATTACCGTCCCATCTTTCCATGCTCCCCATTGAAGCTGTTTTGGTTGCTATGACGTCTGTCTTGATTAAGCCTTTTTTGACATAATCTATAAATACGGGTACTCTATTTATTCCGTGGGAGTAAATACCATCTAAAGTGCTTTCGGTATGAATTTTAGCCAGTAGTGCAGCTTGATCTTTTGAGAAAGAGTGTTTAATGAACAAAGACTCTAAAACAGATTTCATTTCTTTAGAAGAAACTATTATTTCGCTCAAAACAGTATGTTTAAATTCAACCGTTAAGATACAGAAGTTGTTTAACTTGGTAAACTTTATGAAGAACAATGTGGCAGGACTGCCACAGTTAAGAAAAAACTACGCTTTTTTAGATACTCCTATTTCTGAGAATACATGACGGATTACATCACTTTCTTTTTGATGTATATATCCGTCGGATATCGCTACATCTTCTAGAATTTCTGCTAGTCTAATTTTTTTAGCCTCGGACATTCCCTTAAGTATATGTACACTTTGGTCAATATCAATGGTACGCGCTTGTATTAAAAAATTACTGTCAAAATCAATAATAGGCATCAATTTGCTTAAGGCATTTATTTCGCCTGTATGAACCTCGCCATCAGCTACAATAACTGAATCAATAAGATGTACAATCGCTAATTTTTCTGGTATATCGAACTCCATATTATGCAGTTGTTTTTTCTTTAATTTCAAATGGTTTCAATGCCAAATATGCCCTGTCTACCGATCGTATATTTTCAAATACTAATAACAATCTTAAACCGTTACGGGTCTTTTTTTCTTTTATTTTACATTGCTGTGCATGTGACTGCACGTATTGTAATACTCTTGTAAATGTTGCAGTTTGATAAAATGCCGATTGTTGATCGCTTATAAAGTACCCGATCATTTTACCTTGCTTCATTATTATTTTCTCTAGACCAATACTGTTTGCTATCCATTTTATGCGGACGGAATTCAATAGATCTTGAGCTTCTTCCGGTAATTCGCCGAAACGATCCAACAATTGAGCTTCGAATTTTTGAAGCGCTGCTTCGTCTTTTACTTGATTCAACTCTGTATATAACGTTAGTCTTTCGGTAATATTATTGATGTAGTCATCAGGAAAGAGCAACTCAAAGTCAGAATCTATCTGTGTTTCTTTTACAAAGACCTTCTCATGTTTGCCTTCCACTTCTTCATATAAGTCTTTAAATTCATTTTCTTTTAACTCATCTATAGCTTCTGCTAGTATTTTTTGATATGTTTCAAACCCAATTTCGTTGATGAATCCGCTTTGTTCTCCACCCAATAAATCTCCCGCACCACGAATCTCTAAATCTTTCATGGCTATATTGAATCCGCTGCCCAATTCCGTAAACTGCTCTAATGCTTCAATTCTTTTACGGGCATCGCTTGTCATTACTTCGTACGGCGGAGTAATAAAGTAACAAAATGCCTTTTTATTTCCACGACCCACACGCCCACGCATTTGGTGTAAATCACTCAACCCAAAATTATTCGCATTATTAATGAAAATAGTATTCGCATTGGTAACATCCAGTCCACTTTCTATAATAGTGGTTGAAACTAGAACATCAAACTCGCTATTCATAAAGCCAAGCATTAAAGCTTCTAGTTTTTTACCTTCCATTTGACCGTGACCAATACCTACTTTGGCATCTGGCACCAATCTTTGGATCATACCGGCAACTTCCTTAATATTTTCAATACGATTGTGAATAAAGAAAACCTGACCGCCACGTTCAATTTCATAACTGACCGCATCTCTAATAACTTCTTCATTAAAACGTACTACCTGACTTTCTATAGGATATCTATTTGGTGGGGCAGTAGTAATTGTAGAAAGGTCACGAGCCGCCATTAAACTGAATTGAAGGGTTCTTGGGATAGGTGTTGCCGTTAAGGTCAATACATCTACATTTTCTTTAATGGACTTTAATTTGTCTTTTACCGCAACCCCAAATTTTTGCTCCTCATCAACAATTAAAAGTCCAAGATCTTTGAACTTAACATTTTTATTGACCAATTGATGGGTGCCAATAATAATATCGACTTTACCTTCACTTAATCGCTGTATGGTGTCTTTTTTCTCTTTTGCCGTTCTAAATCTGTTCAGATAATCTACCGTTACCGGCATGTCCTTTAAACGCTCGGCAAAAGTTCGATGATGCTGAAATGCCAATATGGTTGTAGGTACTAAAACTGCTACTTGCTTACCATTGTCTACAGCTTTAAATGCTGCACGTATGGCAATCTCTGTTTTTCCAAAACCTACATCGCCACATATTAAACGATCCATAGGTCGCTCACTCTCCATGTCTCTTTTTACATCTTCGGTAGCGGTGCTTTGGTGCGGGGTGTCCTCATAAATAAAAGAAGCCTCTAGTTCATTTTGCAAGTAACTGTCCGGACTATATTGAAAACCCTTTTCCAGTCTACGTTTTGCGTAAATTTTAATAAGGTTAAAGGCAATTTTTTTGACGCGTGACTTGGTCTTGTCCTTAATTTTCTTCCACGCACCTGAGCCCAATTTGTAAATTTTTGGTGGTGCACCGTCTTTACCATTGAACTTGGAAATTTTGTGTAATGAATGTATGCTTACATACAGAATATCACGTTCGCCATACATTAATTTTATGGCTTCTTGCTTTTTACCTTCAACGTCTATCTTTTGTAAGCCTCCAAATTTACCTATGCCGTGATCAATGTGGGTAACGTAATCACCAATTTCAAGCTTGTTCAGCTCTTTTAAAGTAATTGCTTGCTTTTTTGCGTAGCCGTTCTTTAAATGGAATTTATGATAACGCTCAAAAATTTGGTGATCGGTATAACAAACCACTTTTTGGTTATCATCAATAAAACCTTGAAATAACGGAGAGACTATAATTTGGTAGTGAACCTGTTTGTTTACTTCTTCAAAAATGTCATGAAAACGTTTGGCTTGCTGCTCACTGGCACAAAAGATATAATTGGTGTAGCCTTTGTCTTTATATCCGTTTAAATTATCGATTAATAAATCGAACTTTTTATTGAAAGATGGTTGAGGTTTTGAATGAAATTCAACTAGGTTGGGAGCGTCGCGCTTGGCATCTTGGGTTAAAAGTGTAAAGCCAGATAATTGCTCGTTAAACTCTTTGCCGCCCATGAATAATTCTTCAGGCTCGGCATGTTTAATGTCTTTTGACAATTTTGTAAAAGCTTCTTTCGCCTTTTCAAAGAAATCATCTAACCTGTCAAATAAAAAGTCTGTATTCTTAGCGAAAACTAAGGTGTTAGACGATACATAGGTTAAAAAGCTCTGTCTTTTGTCAATTAAAAATTTATCTGCCATGTTGGGCACAATGGTAATTGACTTTACCTTTTCTTTAGATAGCTGTGTTTCTACGTCAAAAGTTCTAATACTATCAATTTCATCACCAAAAAACTCAATTCTATAGGGTTCGTAATGAGAGAAAGAATATACATCTACAATACCCCCACGAACAGAAAACTCACCTGGTTCGGTAATAAAATCGACACGCCTAAATTTATATTCAAATAAAATCTCGTTCAAAAAATCTAATGAAAGTGTATCCCCCAATTTCATTTTCAGGGTATTCTTATCCAACTCTTTTCTGGTAACTACTTTTTCAAAAAGTGCATCTGGGTAAGTGACTATTACCGCGGGTTTTTTTCTTGAATTTATTCTGTTCAACACCTCTGCACGTAATAGTACATTGGCATTGTCTGTCTCTTCAATTTGATAAGGTCTTCTATAACTACCTGGATAAAAAAGAACTTTATCTTCACCAATTAGTCGTTCCAAATCGTTTAAATAATACGCAGCCTCTTCTTTATCATTGAAGATTGCCAAAAACGGGCGATCTTCTGATTGAAAGATGGTTGAGAGTACAAAGGATAACGACGACCCTACAAGACCTTTTAATTGAACGTTTTTAATGCCTGAATTTTCAGAATCGGAAATAGCGTTTTGCAGTTTCCCTATTTGGGGAGACTGGCTATACCGTTGTTGTATTGAAGAATGACTCAACAGTTTAAGTTTTTGCAAATATACGGATACCTAAGAAATGGATACCACTCATTATTATCACAAATGGGCTACATATTGCCCGTAAAAAGTCGCAAATTGTGTAGTATTATAAAAAGTACTGTTTTATGGATGATAAGGAGTTTGATGTTTTTGTAATAGGAAGCGGAATTGCGGGGCAAACCGTTGCGAAAGCTTGTGTAAAAGCCGGTATGAAAGTAGCAATAACGGATAACCGTGAGTTTGGTGGTACCTGTGCCAATAGAGGATGCGATCCAAAGAAAATTTTGTTGGGTGCCATGGAAGCATACGAATTAAGTGAAAATTTAAAAGGAAAGGGAATTAGTAAAACTGCTAAAATCAATTGGAAACAACTACAGAAATATAAGCGAAATTTTACGACCAATATTCCCGTTTCTACCGAGCGTATTTTAAAAGAAAAGGGGATAGTTCTATTTCATCAATCTCCAAAATTTATAGACAAAAACAGTCTGTTAGTAGAAGGTAAAAAAATTACTGCAAAAAAGATCGTGATTGCAACGGGGCAAATACCAAGAACACTAACAATACCCGGGGCAAAGCATTTTAAGAATAGTGACGATTTTTTAAATCTCAAGAAGCTTCCTTCTAAAGTTGTATTTGTGGGTGCAGGGTATATAGGAATGGAGTTCGCTCACATGGCGGCAAGAGCTGGAGCCGAAGTAACTGTTATAGATACCGGTAAAAGACCTTTACATGCGTTTGATGAAGATTTAGTAAAAGAGCTTAGAAAATATTCTGAGTCATTAGGTATAAAATTCATTTTTGAAGCAACACCGATTTCTTTGAAAAAGAAGCGAAAATTACGTACGCTGACGTATAAAATTAAAGGTGTAGAAAAGACGATAGAAGCTAATGTATTTTATAATACTGCCGGTCGTGTACCAGCATTAGCGGCTTTAGATCTTGAAAAAGGCAATGTTGATTTTAGCGATAAAGGTTTTGAAACCAATAGCTTTTTGCAAAGTAAAAGTAACCCTAATGTATATGCTTGTGGCGATGTATCTGATAAGAATTTACCGCTAACTCCGCTCTCGGGTAGGCAAGGTTATGTGGTGGCTGAAAATATTTTAAACGGGAATAAGAAAGAATTGGAAGTCCCTGTGATACCTTCAGTGGTATTTACATTGCCAAATTTGGCAACCGTAGGTTATTCTGAAGATGAGGCAAGAGCTAGATATAAAAATGTTCATGTCAAATTTGAAATAGCGACAGATTGGTTCAATGCCAAAAGAATAAACACACCTTTATACGCCTATAAAGTTATTTTGAATGCACGTACCAATGAGATTGTTGGTGCTCATTTATTAGGACCAGATGCCGGTGAGACCATAAATATCTTTACCATGGCAATTAACAATGGAATGACGGATAGTGATATAAAGTCCACTATTTTCTCATATCCATCTTGGGTAAATGATATAAAAAGTATGGTCTAGGATTTTTCCTGTAACCGATCTTGAAGTTTTTTAAACGGGCTAGTTTTGTGATTTTTTATTCCATGTGCTGCAATGGTGATAAAAAGAATAATAGCACCTGCCATTGCTGAATAGGCAATGTACATATTAGAGCCATTATGTCTTACAAAAATGGCTGTCAATGCCCAAACGCCAACAAGAGCAAATTCTCTCATGTTTCTCTTCCATATCATTAATAGGTTAATGATTGTGGCCGCTACTATCATATTTATCGTCCAGGCTTGCTCAGATAAAATACCCCCGTTCCAATCTAGCTTGCTTAAATATGCTGATATATTGGCAATGGTGGCAACTGATATCCATCCACTATAAAAACAAATAGGCCACCAAACAAAAGCCAATACTTCTATAGGTGCATCCCATCGCTCCATGTTTGTGTTCAGAATAATTTTGATGAGCGACAGCAGAATACCTAGCATAATTATAACTGAAAGTCCGGTGTAATTGTACATAAATGCAATTACCCAACAACAGTTTAAAACATTCGCTAAGACAAACCAGTAGCCTGTTTGTTCAATAAAATCACTTGGGTTATCACTGAAAAAAGCTCTTTTTACTTGAAAAATACCATATGCCAGTAGGCTCAAAAATATAACACCCCAAATGGCGAAAGCATATCCTGCAGGAGTAAACAAGTTAGCGTACTTGGCGCTCATTTCACCTATTGTAGTATCGTTTAGAGAAAATGCCTGTGAAATGTAATTCACTAGAATGATCAAAATAACGGAGACTAAGTTGAGAACGGATAGCTTCTTTTTCATAATGTAAAACTATAGCGGTTATCTTATAAAGTTATGCTCTTTAGCACATTAAACGAACTATTTTCGGTATTTACGCTTCTTTTTCACCTCTTTTATAGGAACAGGTAGTACTGCATCGCCTAAAAGAGCATAGACCTCACAACCATCACAAGGTTCTAAAGTGTAGGTGCCCGTAAATTCACCAAATGCCGGTACGATCATCTGATGGTCGGTTTTATAAAAGCAAGGCAATCGAACCGATTGCCTACCTAATCCACTTAATTTAATGGCGGGATGTATGTGTCCCGAAAAATTAAAAAGACCTTCCCGTTCTTCTGGGTGGTGGGTCAATAAAAAAGAATCGATTATCAGTTCGGGGATTACCTTTATTGATAAAGCTTCATATTTTAATGGCGATATAATATCATGATTGCCGCTTACAAGAATAATTTCAGCTGATATGGTTTTTACCCATTCTTCAAAAATTGCCCATTCTATATTTAATGAGGAATGGAATAAATCACCTAAAAAAATAATTGTTTTAGGTTTAAAATAGTCTACAACTTCAGTTAAAGCGTCAAAATTTTGCTTTACGGCTTGTTGCGGTACTGCAGCGCCATATTTTCTAAAATGAGAAACCTTGCCTAAATGTACATCGCTGATCAATAGCATTGAATTTTCTGACCAGCACAATGCGCCAGAGAAATGCATTTCAAAAGTTTGATTATGAAGGGTGATGGAATGGGTCATTAATGCAAAATTACAAGAAAGTCCGGATTTAAAATTCATTTTGACCTCAAGAACAGAAATTTCACCTTTGGGGCTTAAGGGTAAGGTTTTTTATTTCTTCATCAATAGTGCAGCCATCTTTTTAATTCGATCAGCCAATTTTTCGCTCGATAATTTTTCGCGTCCCACACGTTCGGTAATTAAAGGGAAAGAAAATGGTGTGGGTTGATCGCACGCCTTCCAAACGATTTCTTGTGTTGCAATTCGCTCTAAGGACAATCGTAAACGACCTTCTTCTAATTGGTGTTCAAAAGTCTCGGTAAAAGCTTGTTGAAATAACAAATTGTCTGGCTCATAATCTCTAAATACATCGAATAGCAATTGAGAACTACTTTGTAAATGCTTCATTTTTATTCCCTTTTTAGGGTAGCCGGTAAAGACCATTCCACTAATAATGGCAACATCCCTAAACCTTCGACGTGCCATTTCGGTAGCATTTAAGCTTTTTTGCAAATCATCTAACATATAATCTGTCGTAAACAGATCATTATCCAAAACTTGTTGAATATCAATGGGCTGGTCTGATAAAAGTTCAAAACCGTAATCATTAAATGCTAATGAAAAAGTAATAGGGGAGAGCAAACTAATACGATAGCCCAGTAAGCTGCCCATGGCTTCGTGAACAAAACGACCTTCAAAAGGGTAGAAGAGGTGGTGGTAGCCATCGCGAGTTTTAAAGGTTTCAATTAAAAATTCCGATGGTTTGGGTACAATACTATCTCTTTGTTGTCGGTCAAAAAGAGGTTTCAATGCCCGTATTTCTGCAGATTGATTTTTTATAGGTTCACCAGAACTGTATAATTCGTTTCTAAGTAACTCGGACATTTGAGCGGATAGTGTTAGTCGGCTCCCCATCCAACTAGAAATCTTATTGGTTTTTTTGTTCGAGTTTTTTACCTGAACGGTCATTTCCTTTATCCGAATGAATTCTAGGTTTCTGCCCGCAAACGTAAAAACATCACCTCTATTTAGTTTAGAAATAAAGAACTCTTCTATAGATCCAATGTAGCCTCCTTTTTGGTACTTGACGGATAAATTTACATCACCAACTATAGTCCCTATTTGAAAACGGTGACGCATCGCAACACCGCGATTATTCACCTTGAACTTGCCATCTTCTTCAATTTCTACTTTTTTATACTCGTCATAACTCTGTAAACTCTGGCTGCCCATCACCAAAAAATTCAATAACCATTGCCACTTTTCTTCAGTAAGTGCTTGGTAGCAAAATGTCTGCTTTATTTCTTGATAAATTTCTTTAGGATAGAATCCGTCAGAAATCGCCAAAGTGGTTAAATACTGCAAGAGCACATCATAACTGTTGAGGTAGGGCATGCGGTCTTCAACGGTATTCTGCTTTACTGCTTTTTGCAATGCCGATGCCTCTATAAGCTCAATGGCATGCGTGGGCAGAAAATAGATAACACTTTCCTTACCAGGTCTGTGACCGCTACGCCCAGCACGTTGTAAAAAACGGGCAACCCCTTTTGGACCGCCAATTTGTATCACCGTTTCTACCGGAGCAAAATCTACGCCTAAGTCTAAACTAGAGGTGCACACAACCGCTTTTAGCTGCTCATTTCTAATGGCATTTTCTACCCAAACCCGTGTTTCTTTATTTATACTACCGTGATGCATTGCCATTTCACCTGCATATTCAGGGTGTTTTTCCAGTATTTTCTGAAACCAAATTTCGCACTGACTTCTAGTATTTGTAAATAGTAGAGTGGTTTTGCTATTATTGATAATAGGTATTACATCTTCTAATAAATGTAGCCCTAAATGCCCACGCCAAGGAAAGGTTTCCATCTTTTTAGGAATGATGCTTTTTACCGTAATCTTTTTATTGATTTTGGCTTTTATAAGAACGGAATTTTCAAGAGTTTGAGATTCAATACCTAGTAGCACATCTCGTGCTTGTTCTAAATTACCTATAGTTGCGGAGATTCCCCAAATGCGTAATTGTGGTGAGACATTTTTTAAGCGAGATAGTGCAAGCTCCATTTGTACACCCCGTTTGGTACCAAGAATCTCGTGCCACTCATCAACGACAATTGCCGAACAGTCTTTGAAAATTTTCTCATAACCTTTTGATGCTAAAAGTAGCTGCAGGCTTTCGGGAGTGGTAATCAGCAAATCTGGCATTTGCTTTTTTTGCTTAGCGCGCTCTTTCGTGGTGGTATCACCAGATCGAATACCAACAGTCATTTGGGTGCCTAAATCTAAAGTAATGCGTTCTGCGGATTGTTTGATTTCTTGGGATAACGCACGCAGCGGAGTAATCCAAATTGCTTTTAATCCCTTTTTATACTTAGTCTTATAATCGGGATTGTTTTTAATGTAATTCAATACGATAGGAAACCACAATGCATATGTTTTACCACTACCTGTTGGTGCATTTAGGAGTCCGTTTTTACCCTGTAGAAATGCCTTCCAAGTATCTTTTTGAAACTTGAACGGTTTCCAATCTTGTTCTTGAAACCAATTTTCTGCTATATCGTAAAGTTCTTGTCTTTTTACCATTGCGAGCAAAGCGAAGCAATCTGTTTAATTTATTCTTGAATTTTATTTTTTGTTCCGAAGTTGAAAATTATCGTCTAACCAATTAATAGAAAGATCACCCCATTCAGGATTCATTGAGTTTATTAACTCTTCCTTTTTTTTCCGATTGCCAGCTTTTAATTTCAATTCTCTTTTAAATGCATCTTCCACATTTTCAAATTCCTCAAAATAAACTAGTATATCGCAATTGTATTTCTTGGTGAAAGCATTTGGGTATATTCTGTTTTTATGTTCATTCATTCTTCTTTTAATGTCACCTGTAGCTCCAACATAAAGAACTGTTTTATTTTTATTGGTTGTTATATAGACATATCCTTTCATTTTATTTGGGTTTGTGAAATCAACAGATGTAGATTAACTATTAGTTTTTTATTCAACAGATTCCTTCGCTTCGCTCGGAATTAAGTTCTTCAAATCCTCAAGCGTATTCGCTTCATGAATGTTCTTGTCTTTTCGCCATCGTAACATTCTTGGGAAACGAGTGGCTATTCCGCTTTTATGTCGCTTAGATAAAGCTATACCTTCAAAAGCGATTTCAAAAACATGATGAGGTGTAACACTTCTTACAGGTCCAAATCTTTCTAGGGTATTTTTCTTTATCCAGGCATCAAGCTTTCTGAATTCCGCATCTGTTAATCCGGAATAAGCCTTTGCAAAAGTTACCAGTTCTTTTTCTCCTTCCTCGTTGTCTTTCCAAAGGGCAAAGGTATAATCTGTAAAGAGATTGCTGCGCCTTCCATGCCCTCGCATAGCATATGTAAGTACGGCGTCAATAGTTAACGGGTCAACTTTCCATTTCCACCAGTCACCCTTTTTTCTTCCTACTAAATAAGGAGAATCTTTTCTTTTTAGCATCAATCCCTCGCTATGCATTTCACGAGAGCGGTCTCTTTCTTGTGCCAACTCATCCCATGATTTAAAATGCATTGTTTCAGAAATGTGAAGCGGTATTTCGTTTTGGCTACGTTTGGTGATATCGTTAAACATTTTCTCTAAAATCTCCCTGCGCTCCATAAAAGGTAACTGTCGAATGTCTTTTCCTTCCCATTCTAAAATGTCATAGGCTTTTAAAATAACAGGTACTTTTTTCATAAGTGCCGCGGTTACATTCTTACGCCCAATACGGGTTTGTAAATCGTTAAATGTTCCAATTGTTCCATTAGGATAAGGAAGAATTTCGCCATCTATAACAGTACCATTGGGAATTACGCTGATAAATTTTTCAAATTCCGGATACTTATCCGTTACCAATTCTTCACCACGGCTCCACACAAAAAGTTCATCATTTCTTAGGATAACTTGTGAGCGGATACCATCCCATTTATGTTCAGCAGACCAGTCATGAATATCGCCTAAGTCAGAAACTTCACCTTCTATTGCATAGGCTAAATAAAATGGGTAGGGTTTAGATAGATAATCACTTTCATTTTCTTCAAGTACCAATTGCTTAAACGAAATAGTGTTGGGGTCCCAATTTCCCATGAGTTTATAGGCTAATATATCTTCATCTATTTCGGTAGCTTTGGCTAATGCCCGGGTCATTAATTTTTGACTTACACCAATTCTGAATCCGCCAGTTATCAATTTTGTAAATACAAAACGTTCATAGTAGTTTAATACTTTCCAGTTTTCATACAAATACGTTTTCTTTTCTTCATCCGTCTTCTTTTTTAAGGCGATCATTTCTTGTAGAAATACCGTTAGGCTTTTATCTGATGACTGATTTGCTGCAGGTATGACCAATGCTATGGTCTCGGCTAAATCACCTACAATATGATAACTCTCTTCAAATAACCACAAAGGTATATTTGCCAATTCTGAAGCCCAAGTTCTTAAAAGAGTGGTGTTGACAGGTCTTGGTGGTCTTCTATGAGATAAAATAGCTATTGTCCATACCTTATCGGCATCGTTGGCTTTTAAAAAGTAATTGGTCAATGCCTGTACCTTAACCGTCGTTTTATTGGTGCTATCTAGTGTCTTTATGAGCTGGGCGAAATTTTTCATATGGCTGCAGTAGATTTTGAAGCCAGTGCGGTTTCGTTTTCTTCTTCACCGTATTGTGTAGCTTCAGTTCGTGCATCATAACCTTGTTCTCGTAAATATTTGGAGAATATATCTGTGTACCCGTGTGTGCAGATAATTTTTTCCGCTCCTGTTGCTTCAATACTTTGTAGAAGTCCAGGCCAATCGCAATGATCACTTAATACAAAACCTTTATCTATGGCTCTTCTTCTGCGAGCTCCTCTAAAGGTCATCCATCCGCTTGCGGAGGCGGTAACATAAGGGACCATTTTTCTGATCCACGTACTGCCATGTGCACTTGGCGGTGCTAATACAATATTGCCCAGTAATTGCTCTTTTTTTGTTTCCCTGGTAATCAAAGTCGTTTTTGGAAAATCTACAAGAGGGCGCAATACCTCTGTCATATTTTCAATGGCGCCATGGGTGTAAATTTCACCAATGTCCGTATTTAAATATTTTAATAGACGCTGCGCCTTACCTAAACTATAGCCAAAAAGTATAGAGGTTTTGCCTTCATCTTTATTTTCTGCCCACCAATTATTTATGTTCTCTAGCACTTCTGCTTGTGGCGTCCATTTAAATGCAGGTAGTCCAAAAGTACATTCCGTTATAAATGTGTTGCATTTTATAGGCTCATACGGAGTGGAAATGCCATCATTTTCAGTTTTGTAATCGCCTGTAAACACCCAAACCTCACCTTTATGTTCTACACGTATTTGCGATGAACCAATTATATGACCAGCTGGGTGCAAACTAAAAGTTACATTATTGATGACAAATGTTTCTCCCCATTCTTTTCCTGTAACATTGATTTCACCTAATCTGTGAAGAATAATAGGAACATTTCTATGATGTGTTATATACTTTTTATGACCATATCTACTATGGTCTGCATGACCGTGCGATATTATGGCATGGTCAACGGGTTTCCATGGATCTAAATATACATTGGCTTCTTCACAATAAATGCCATTGTTTGTAAATTGTAATAGCGGAGTTTTCATAGCAATGTCAAGTTACACATTTAGATTACAAACAAAGTTGATGACAAACGAAACTATGACCTCTAAAAAAATTATATTTGCTCAAATAATTAAAAAATAAAATATGTCTTTTGCAGATTTATATACAAGTGGGGAGCATAGAAGAAATTTGGCTCACTTTGCCGCTTTAGCAACTTTAGCGTCTATCGATGGTGAAATTAGTACAGAAGAAAAAATATTATTAGACCGTTTCGCTAGTAAGTTAGATATTACCGAGTCTGAATATAAAGAGGTATTTAAGAAAGAAAATAAATACCCAATAGATTCTACACCAAATTCTGAAAAAAGATTAGAGCGTTTATATGACTTATTTAGAATTGTATACTCTGATCACGAAATTGATGATGAAGAGAGAATTTTAATTAAGAGATATGCTATTGGTCTTGGTTTTACAGGGGAGAAAGCTGATGAAATTATTGAGCGTTCTGTAGCAATATTTGGAGGTAAGTTCGATTTTGAAGATTATTTATATCTTCTAAATAAATAAATACCGAAAGTATAAAATAAAAAAAAAGGGAGCGTTTAGCTCCCTTTTTTTATTAATGATATTTATCTAAAAATTCTTGTAGTTTCTCTACCATGTTTTTGCTTCCACAGAAAAACGGAACCCGTTGATGAAGCTCTGTTGGTTCAATATCCATGATTCGGTTTTTACCGCCAATGGCTAAACCGTTTGCTTGTTCGGCTAAAAAAGCCATTGGGTTACACTCATACAATAACCTAAGTTTACCACTCTCTGTAACACTACTCTTTGGGTACATGTAAATACCTCCTTTGATCATGTTTCTATGAAAGTCAGATACTAAAGATCCTATGTACCTAGAAGTATAAGGTCTGTCATCTTCTTCCATTTGGCAATACTTGATATAATCTTTTACACCTTGATGAAAATGCACGTAATTACCTTCATTTACAGAATAAATTCTACCATTTTCAGGAAATTGCATGTTAGGGTGAGATAGATAGAACGTACCTAATGCCGGGTTCAATGTAAAGCCGTTTACACCATCACCTGTTGTATAAACCAACATGGTAGAGGTGCCATAAACAACATACCCTGCCGCAACTTGTTTGTTGCCAGGTTGAAGAAAATCTTCCATAGTTACTGGTGTACCTACTGGAGTTACACGTCTGTAAATAGAAAAAATAGTACCTACGGAAACGTTTACATCAATATTAGAAGAACCATCTAAAGGATCTATAAGAACTACATATTTGTTTTGATGGTTTTCATCATTACTGTTAATACTGATGAAGCTATCTTCTTCTTCAGAGGCTATACCACAGACAATTTCTCTATTTTTTAATGTTTGAATGAATTTGTCATTCGCGAATAAATCAAGTTTCTGCTGGTCTTCGCCTTGTACGTTGGTTTCACCAACTCCGCCTAAAATATCGATTAGTCCTGCTTTGCTAACTTCGTGGTTAACTACTTTGGCGGCTAATCTAATAGCATTGATAAGTTTTGATAATTCACCTGAAGAGTATTGAAATGAATCTTGATTTTCAATAATAAACTCCCCTAGGGTCTGATTTCTTTTTGGAGACATTTTTTAGTTTATGGTTTATACAAATATCGTGTATTTTGTTAAACGTTTCATTTTCATTTTAATTACATTTTTTAAATTTATAACTTTGTGTTTTATTTGTAACAATTATGGATTATACAATTAGAGTTGCCCAGAGAGAAGATATGAAGCAAGTGCTTCAATTAATTCAAGAATTAGCCATTTTTGAGAAGGAAAATGATGCAGTAGAGGTAAGTGTGCAAGATTTGGAGGAAGACGGATTTGGTAAACAGAAGTTGTTTCATTGTTTTGTTGCAGAAAAGAGTGATAAAATTGTTGGTATGGCTTTAGTATACCCAAGATATTCTACTTGGAAAGGACCTGTAATACATTTAGAGGATTTAATCGTCACTAAAGAAATGCGTGGTTCGGGTTTAGGTACGGCACTGCTAAACGAGGTGGTTAAATATGGTAATGATTTAGGGGTGAAGAGAATATGTTGGGAGGTATTGGATTGGAACGAGCCTGCGATTGGTTTCTATGAAAGTAAAGGGGCTAATGTCATGAGAGATTGGGATGTGGTTCAATTGGATGAAACCGGTATAAAGGAGTACTTAAGCGCATTGGCTTAATTAAAAAAGAACAAAAAATTTAGATAGATATTGAGTATGAGGGTTTTTAAATTTGGAGGAGCATCTGTTAAAGATGCAGATGCTGTTAAAAATGTAGTGAAGGTTTTGCAAGAAGTAGGGTATGAAAATACGCTATTGGTTGTTTCGGCAATGGGGAAAACAACCAATGCCATGGAAGATATTATAAACGCTTATTTTAACGATAAACAAGAAATACCTTCTAAAGTAGCAGAGTTGGTAGATTACCATCATAATATTGTTTCAGAATTATTTCCTAATGCACAGCACGCCATTTATAAAGAAATAAAAGTATTAATCGATGAGATTAACGGATTTTTAGTTTGGAACAAATCGCCTAATTATAACTTTGTTTACGATCAAATTGTTGGTTACGGAGAGTTACTTTCTACCACCATAATTAGTGCATACTTTAAAGAAGTTGGTATTACAAATAATTGGTTAGATGTACGAAACTTCATTAAAACCGATAGTAATTATAGAGATACCACTGTAGATTGGGAGCGTACACAAGAGAACGTTACTAAAATTGACCAAAAGGTGTTGAACATAACACAGGGTTTCTTAGGTAGTGATGATAATAACTTTACTACGACATTAGGTCGTGAAGGATCGGATTATTCCGCAGCTATACTGGCGTATTGTTTAAATGCGGATTCTGTAACTATTTGGAAAGATGTACCTGGCGTTTTAAATGCAGATCCAAGATATTTTGAGGAAACCCAATTGCTTAATAATATCTCTTACAGAGAAGCTATTGAATTGGCATTCTACGGTGCATCGGTAATTCACCCAAAAACATTACAACCGTTGCAACGTAAAGAGATTCCGCTTCATGTAAAATCTTTCGTTAATCCTAAAGGAAAAGGAACAACGGTAGGTAAGGGAGTTGGTATAGAACCAAAAGTTCCTTGTTTCATCGTGAAGAAGAATCAGGTATTGATGAAATTATCTTCGCTAGATTTCTCTTTCATAGTTGAAGATAGTATCAGCGAACTTTTTAAATTGTTTCATCAGCATAAAATTAAGGTAGACTTAATCCAGAATTCCGCTATTAGTTTTTCTGTTTGTGTCGATAATAAATTCGGAGGCTTAGAGAAACTTTTACAACAATTGAAAAGTAAGTTTAAAGTGGCACATCATGAAAATGTATCCTTGTATACCATTAGGCACTTTAATACAAAAGCGCTAGAATCATTACAGAACGGACATGAGTTGTTATTGGAACAACGCGGTAAGGAAACTGTTCAGCTAGTAGTCAAGTAATTCAACGTCATTGCAATAATTTTAATAGGTACCTGCAAGGGCTATTTTCCTATATTTACAGTCTAATCGATGATGATTTATGGGTTTAGTTACCGCGAAGGAAGTTGCCAAGGCTATCAACCTCTCTAAATACGGAGTGTTTGGTACTTTTATTGGTTGGGTGTTGTTGAAGGTTACGAGATTATCTGGTATTAATAGATATTATGATACTATTGCCCACTTAAAAGGCGAGGATTATGCCAATGCAATTCTAGAACATTTTGAAATTGATTACGAAATTCCTGAAGAAGACTTTAAACGGTTGCCCAAAGAAGGTCCGTACGTTACTATTAGTAATCATCCTTTAGGAGCCATAGATGGTATTTTGCTTTTCAAATTAATGGTAAAGCAGCGACCGGATTATAAAATAATGGCCAACTTTCTTTTAGAAAGAATGGTGCCGTTAAAACCCTTTATTTTACCAGTAAATCCATTTGGCGATCATAAAGATGCTAGAAGTAATTTAGCCGGTTTTAAAAAGACTTTAGAACATTTAAAAGAAGGTCACGTATTAGGGGTTTTTCCTGCTGGTGAAGTCTCTACTTATAAAGACGGTAAACTCATTGTAGATAAACCTTGGGAAGAAGCAGCTATAAAATTGATCAGAAAGGCAAATGTACCTGTAGTTCCTATTTATTTTCATGCGAAGAATAGTTCTTTGTTTTATCGCATATCTAAATTAGGCGATTCTTTACGTACGGCAATGATTCCGTCACAAGTATTCTCTCAAAGAAATAGACCTATTAAAGTGAGAATAGGGCAGCCAATTTCTGTAAATGCCCAAAAAGAGATTGAAAGTTTAGAGGAGTATACAGACCTGTTGCGTCGTAAAACCTACATGTTGTCTAATGCATACGAGAAAGAGCGTTTAATAGATCAAATACCTACATCGCTTAAAATACCTAAACAGCCCAAAAAGATTGCCGAGGCTGTACGTAAAGAGGTGATGGAAGGGGAAATAGAAAAGCTTAGGGAAAAAGATTGCCGCTTGCTTCAAAGTAAGAATTACGAGGTTTTTTTAGCGAAAGAAAAAGACATGCCGTTCATCTTAAAAGAAATTGGGAGACAGCGCGAAGTAACTTTTAGAGCAATAGGCGAAGGGACTAATAAAGCCATTGACTTAGATAGCTTTGATAGTTATTACCACCATCTTTTTCTTTGGGATAATCTAGCAAAATGTATTGTTGGCGCCTATAGGATGGGTATGGGTTCAGAGATTTTTCCTGAACACGGTATAAACGGTTTTTATGTTCAAGATCTCTTTAGGGTAGAGCCAGAATTGTATGGCATGATGCAAAATTCCATAGAAATGGGTCGTGCTTATATTACCAAAGAATACCAACAAAAACCAATGCCTTTATTTTTACTTTGGAAAGGGATTGTGCATACTACATTGCGGTTTCCTGAGCATAAGTATTTAATTGGAGGTGTTAGTATCAGTAACCAATTTTCTAACTTTTCTAAATCATTGATGATAGAGTTTATGAAGTCTAACTATTGGGATCCATATGTTGCTCAGTACATTAGGCCTAAGAAGGAATTTAAAGTGAAATTGAAAGATGCTGATAAAGAGTTCGTTTTTGATGAAACGCAAGCCGATTTAAACAAGTTTGATAGATTAATAGATGAGGTAGAACCAGGAAGTCTTCGTTTACCGGTTTTAATCAAAAAGTATATTAAGCAAAATGCAAAAGTAGTCGCGTTCAACGTTGACCCATTATTCAATAATTCGGTAGACGGATTAATGTATATTAAGATAGCCGATTTACCAGAGAGTACTGTAAAACCTGTAATGGAAGAATTTCAGGCAGAATTGGAACGGAAGTTATTGGAATCTCAAAATTCAGAGATAGAAGGGCAAATTTAATCGACGCCAACAATACTACTACGTCGTTCAAAAAGTACATTATCTACCCACTTTCCGTGTAGTTTTCCAATACGTTCACGTTTGCCGATCATTCTAAAGCCAGAGGTTTCGTGAACTTTGATACTGCCATAGTTTGTAGGGAATACGCCAGATTGTAGCGTCCAAATACCTTCTTTTTCACTTGCGCTTATTACATGTTGTAATAATAATTTACCCAGACCTTTACCTCTGCTTTTTTTAGAAATATAGACGCTTATTTCTGCCACTCCGCCATACACGCATCTGTTGGAAACAGGGGAGAGTGCAACCCAACCTAATATTTCATTATCACTTTCAGCTACAAAACGGCAGTTGCTCATATGTGCTTTGTCCCAAGTTTCAAAAGTGGGAACATTGGTTTCAAAAGTGGCTATACCAGTATCAATGCCTTCTTTGTAAATATTAGCAACGAATTCCCAATCTGTGGGCAGCATAGTTCTTATTGTTATATCATTCATATAAAGTTCTTTTAATAACAATTGCTTTTAGTGGCGTCGAAGAAAGAATTTAATAGTGCTTGTATCGCTGTCCATTTTTGTAGATTAATACAATAACATACTTTCTTACCTTCAATTTCACCTCTAATTAAATCTATACTTTTTAATTCTTTTAAATGCTGAGAAATAGTAGGTTGTGCTAAACCTATTTCATCAACGATGTCATTGCAAATACATGCATCTTGCTCGCTTATATATTGTAGAATTGCAATACGTGCTGGGTTGGACAGTACCTTGAAAATGACCGCTAACTTATTCTGCTCTGTATTGAAAATTTGTGTTTTAGTAATTCCCATTTTGTATTTATATATTGCTATATTACGATAATGAAATATATAAAAAAAGCCAGATAAGGTTTTATCTGGCACAGTTTTTATAAACTTTTAAACCAATCTTGGAAATACTCACCTAACACGGGTGTTGGAACTTCTTTTTCGTTCATAGCATTGATTAAACTCATTACAACTAAAACCAGGCATATTATAAAAGCAAAGCAACCAACAATAGGTATCCAGCTTAATATAAGAGTCAAAATCCATATTCCTAGAGTTTGCCTTATGTAATAACTACCTAATTCAGTTTTATTGCCATTGTTCATAATAAGAGCAACTATCCATCCTATAAAGGTTATATGCGAAATTATAGCAACAGATTTTCCATTGTCTAAATTACTGTTTTCAAAGGCTTTCTTAGCATCATTAGAAAACTCTTTTGCTGATTCTTTAGCACTGTCAAAAGCATCTTCTGCCTTATCTCCAAAGTCTTTATTCTCGTCTGACATTTTTTTGTTGTTTGGTGGTTATTATTAAGAGTTAAATGTAGCGATTATTTAAACATCATAGAAATGCTTTATCAATTGGTTCCCAAAGTTCTAGCTTGTTTCCGTCTGGGTCCAAAATCCATCCAAATTTTCCATATTCAAATTCTTGGATATAACCAACAACAGTAACTCCTTCTTTCTTGAGGACTTCCAATAGCTCAACTAGGTTTTCAACCCTAAAGTTCATCATGAAACTTGATTGGCTAGGCTTGAAATATTCTGTGTCTGCGTTCATTGGGCTCCATTGTGTTGAGCAGTCGTTGCCTTCTTTGTCTTTCCACCAAAATGTACAGCCATATTGATCTGTATTCAGTCCTAAATGTTTGTTATACCAATTTTTAGAATGGTCAGGGTCTTTTGTTTTAAAGAAGAATCCGCCTAAGCCTGTTACTCTATTTTTCATAGCTATCTATTTTTTGATATTATTCTCGTATAAACTAATCCATTCTTGGGGAGTCATTTTAGTGCACAGTTCTGCAATGAGCTCGTACGGAATATCATCCATACTTTTAAAACGAACACAACTTTTGCCCATATCTAGCTTGCGTTTGCAATGAATAGGGTATTCGTTCTTGAACCAGTTCATTATAGCAGGGTCTGCATATATGCCGGAGTGATAAAGTGCGATAAAATTCTTCTGTGAAGCCAAATTTATAAAAGGCAACGGTAGTTCTGCTTGTACATGATACCCTGCCGGATATAAAGAATGTGGCACTACATAGCCCAACATGCCATAACTTAATTGCTCTTTAAAACCATTGGGTAAATTTTGTAAAATAATACCTCTTAGCTTTTCAATAACCTCTTTGCGGTCTAGGGGTAATTGGGCAATATATTCGTCTGGTGTGTTGGCTTTGTATTTCATATCACTCT
>JAHDDP010000143.1 GCA_020629285.1 Maribacter sp. | reverse complement strand
GAAATTGTGATAGCAATAACAAGTCCCATAATAATTCTAGGTACAGAATTCACAAATTCTCCCCAAGTAATAGCTTCAGTACCGTCACCTTTACCAGTTGCAGCTACTATAAATCTGTCAATATTAAATATGATAAGCCCCCAGATAATACCAAAAACACTTGCCATTATTGCTGTTTGGGTATGCGTTCCGCCATCAAGAGCGGAGCCTTTTGGTTCAAATATGGTATAAATGGCATAGCCACCTGCTACCGCTGCCATAAAGCCTGTTGCTACGACAATGCCTCCTAAACAAGCATATTTAACTTGGTCAGAATATGTGCTTCTTTTTAAGATATAACCATCTGAACCTGCTGCTTTCCATAAACTTCGCATTATAAAGCCTGGTTTGGGGCTAGTGTAATATTCTCTTTTCATAATTGGTGTTTTGGTTTATTTGTTTATTTAAGGTTTGGCTCTAGTAATAATTTTAATTCTGATAATTCTTCTTTTGAACTTGTAGAATTAATTTTAATTAATGTGTTTTGAAGGAAACCGGATTGGTCTGTTTTTATTTGAATTTGCTTAAATGGAATAGGCTGTTCTCTATGCTGAAATGAAATAGTTTTATTAAGTATTTTTTTATTTAAGTCAAAATCTATTTTATGGATTGCTGTCTTTTTAAGTCTTGGTTCAATATTCGAAAGGTCTTTTTTATTTAAGGTAATAACCTTAATAGAAGTGAAAAGCTTAGTTTTTCCTTTAAGCCCGTATGATGTAAGTAGAAAATTTGTTTGATCCTTTTTTACCTTAAAGAGTAATTGACCACTATGAAAAAAGAGCTGTGATGAATTGTTTATGGTAATAAAAATAGAATTATTAACATTCCAACGTAATTGGTTGATGGTACCTTCAATACAAAATTTAACATCTGGTTGAAAACTGCTACATTCCATTTTATTGCCATTAAACAGTAGTTTTAGAAATCTAAATATGATTCTCAAGGAGTTGATCATTAAATTGATTGCCAGTTTTCGCTTTCTTAATAAAGCTGCTTTTCTAATGTTTTTGTTAGTCATGTGTTATATAACTAAATAATGTTGTTGAATGGTAGGGAGTAAATGTATTTAAACCGTGGAAGTTTGTTTTACGGAATCCCGTAAACGGGCAAAATCTATTTGTATTATTTTCGTTTTTATTAAAATCTACCATGCTTAGAAAGACCTTTTTATTACTATTAACACTATTTCATTTTACAGTTTATTCCCAAGAAAATATCAGCCTGATTTCTTGGAACATTCAAGATTTTGGTAAAACCAAAAACAGTGAAGAGTTAGATAGAATGGCTGAAATACTTCGTGATGCTGATATAGTTGCTCTACAAGAAGTGGTAGCAGGTTATGGCGGGGCACAAGCGGTTGCCAAACTTGCGGATGACCTAAATAGAAAAGGGGCAAAGTGGGATTATGTGTATAGTAACCCAACCAATAGTCCTAAATACGTTACCGAGCGTTATGCATTTCTATGGAAGACAAAGAACATTAAAATAAAGAAAAGGGGAGCGTTGATTTCCAAATTGGATTCTCTTGTTGATAGAGAACCCTTCTTTCTTGATTTTTATATTAATGGTCGTAAACTATCTGTAATTAATTTTCACTCAAGGCCGCATGATAAAAATCCGGAGCGAGAGATATTGGCGATAACGGAATATCTTGATTCAGATGATTTTAAGCATCCTATTATTTTGGCAGGTGATTTTAATGTGGATCAAAAGAAAGAAGTTTTTATGGGGTTAAGAGCTCAAGGCTACAATGCATCGGTTATAGATGCTAAAACCACATTAAAAAAAAACTGTTCAACCAATGGCTATTTAAATTACCCCATTGACAATATTTTCTATTCAAATAAAATTGTATTGAAGAGTAGTTATGTAATTGATTTTGTGAAATCTTGTGAAAACCTTAGTAGTGCTAGAGCGCTATCGGATCATTTACCTGTGGTTTTAAATTTTAGTTTTAATTAGTGCAAATAAAATAAGAATGGGATGAGCTGTTTATAAGTCATCCCAATTCTATTGGTATTAATTGACCGGTAAATCTGGTGGCGGTGGAGGAGGTGGGATATCTCCACCATCTCCACAGCAGGCTTGAAGTTCAACTTCATTCTCAGATAGGTCTTGTGGGTCACATGATATAAAGATGGTATTGAGTAGTACGGTAAATAAAACGATATAAATCTTCTTCATTTTGTTTAAGATTTTTGGACATGCCAGTGGCTGTCCGATTTAGAAATCAGTGAATTTTTGCGATGCAAATCGCACATAAAAATGAAGGGACGTCTCCCAAGTTTGAGAAGTGAAAATCCAAATGCGGTAGTGCCTAGCTACTTCTCAATCGGGCTAATCACCGACCGCATTTTAGATTTCCGAGAGACTGATTTATTATTGGACTTTGGTAGCAATGCATAGCCCTAAATCAATCTGAAACAAAGAAAAGAGATGTGGATGGATGATGGCTCGACATAGTTGCGTCATGTTTTCGACAAGTATTCGACACCAATGAGAGTAGCGGTTAGTGAGGTTTTTTAAAAGTGTGCAGTGAAAATTAAATTGTAATTTTAGTAATATGAAAGAGGCAATTATCAAGGAAATAGTTGAGAAAGTATTTCAGAAAGCGGAAAGGGAATGTTCAAAAGATTCAAAACATGCGCTTAGTAATCTTATTGCGGAATCAATCTCGCTTAGTGCTAAAACGATAGAAAGACTTTATGATAAATATCTTGAAGGAAAAGAAGGTGTAGGAGCACAAAACGAACATACGATAAATGAGCTATGCAAGTATTTAAATTATGATTCTTACGCAG
>JAHDDP010000049.1 GCA_020629285.1 Maribacter sp. | reverse complement strand
AATACATTTGGCGAAATAAACTGAAATTTTTACAAAATGTAGCCATGGTACTCTCTGTTGCTTATTTCACATTTCATGTGATGTGGGGTTTAAATTATTATAGGGAACCGCTAGCTAAAAAACTGGAATTAACACCTAATAAAGATTATCAAGACTTACTTGAATTCACAGAACGGTTAATTCAAAAAACGAACGAAACACAGGTAACTATCACAAATGACTCAAGTTTAGCAGTGAAAATTCCCTATTCTCAAAAAGAGATTTTTAATAAAACAATTCAAGGTTACGACCATTTAAAAACGATACATCCATTTTTAGCTTACGATAGACCAAGCATTAAAAAATCATTATTCAGTACCGGCTTAACATATATGGGATACGCCGGATATTTAAATCCGTTTTCCAACGAAGCTCAAGTAAACGATTTACTGCCCAACTTTAGATTTCCCTTTGTTGCAGGTCATGAAGTTGGTCATCAGTTGGGATATTCCGCAGAAAACGAAACAAACTTTATAGGTTATTTGGTTACTTCTAATAACGAAGATGACTATTTTAAATATGCAGCTTATGCCTATGGCTTAGGCTATTGTCTAAATGATATTAGACGATCGGACAAAAAAGATTTCGACAGATTAATGCTTCAGCTAAACGCTGGTGTTAAAAGCAACTTTCAAGAAATGGCAATTTTTTGGAACTCTTATGAAAACCCTATGGAACCAGTATTTAAATCTGTATTTGATACATTCCTAAAAGCTAATAATCAAAAAGAAGGAATTAAAAGTTATAGCGCTGTAGTACTCTTTTTAGTAGCCTATCACAAAGATCATCAACTTTAAAATAGGTTTGGAACTTCGTGATCCTAAAGCGATATATTAATCTTTCCTTTAATATTTTAAGAAAATAATGGCTATTCTCAATTACTGCCAATTCAATTGTTAAAGAAAAGTGAAACAGACCGAATTTACTGTAGAATCCGAGTATTTTTAAAACACTAATTCAAACCAAACATAATGAAAAAACTATTTTTTGCGCTATGCCTACTCGGGTATGGCTCATTATTAACTGCACAAGATTATTTCCCAGAAAACGCTGGGGTAAAAGTCAACAATAACAACTACACGGCTTTTACGAATGCAAAAATCTTTGTAACCCCTACACAAGTAATTGAAAAGGGAACATTATTAATTCAACACGGTAAAGTAGTTAGCGCTTCAAGTTCCGTTAGCATTCCAAAAAATGCTGTTGTTATCGATTTAGATGGAAAATCTATTTACCCTTCCTTCATTGATGTGTACTCTAAATTTGGCGTAGAGCAAGCAAAGAAGAAACCGGGCGGAGGCAGATCTACCCAATACGAACCTTCTAGAGAAGGCTATTACTGGAACGACCATATCATGCCAGAAAACAAAGCAATTGAAAAATTCACTTATGATGACAAGGAAGCCAAAATACTTCGTGAAGCTGGTTTTGGTGTCGTTAACTCTCACATTCAAGATGGTATTGCCAGAGGTACCGGTGTGCTTATTGCTCTAAATGGAAACGGAACTAATGCAAACAGAATTCTAGATGACCGTTCTGCACAGTATTTTTCTTTAAGCAGGAGTATTGCCAAAGGACAATCTTATCCTGGTTCATTAATGGGAACATTGGCGCTGTTGAGACAAATGTATAGTGATGCCGACTGGTATGCTAAAGGCAATGCGTCTACTACTGACCTTTCTTTAGAAGCACTTAATGAGAATAAAAGTTTGGTCCAGATTTTTGAAGCAAAAGATAAATCCCATGATTTACGTGCCGATAAGATTGGAGATGCCAATGGTATACAATACACCATTTTAGGTGGCGGTAATGAATTTGAGCGCATTGAAGAAATAAAAGCTACCAATGCAAAATTCATTTTACCAATTAACTTTCCAGATGCTTACGATGTTTCTAATCCGTATGCCGTAGGGTATGTTTCTCTACAAGATATGCGTTATTGGAACCAAGCTCCTTCTAACCCAAAGGTATTGGCAGAAAACGGAATTCAGTTTTCACTGACTACCCATGATTTAAAATCACCTACTAAATTTAAAGCGAAGTTGATGAAAGCCATTGAATACGGACTTTCCTCTACCAAAGCATTAGAAGCTTTAACCATCATACCTGCGCAAATATTAGGGAAATCAAATGAAATAGGTTCTTTAAAAACAGGTGCTCTTGCCAACTTCTTAATTACTTCAGGTGATGTTTTTGATAAATCTACTACACTATATGAAAACTGGGTTCAAGGCACAAAAAGTGTTGTTAATTCAATGGATTCAAAAGACATTCGTGGAGATTACAACTTAACCGTTCAAGGAAAATCTTATGATGTTTCTATAACAGGAGAAATCTCTAAACCTAAAATCGAGGTAAAACAAGACACTTCAAAATTGTCTTCTAAAATAGCATATAATGACAATTGGGTAACTATGTCATTTGCGACAGATAAAGGTGAAAAAACATATAGAATGATAGGTGCAGTTACTAAAGCATCGGACAATCTAACAGGTCGTTTGGTATTACCTGATGGTACAGAGTCGCAATTCACGGCAACCAAATCCAAATCTTTCACAGAAAAAGAAGCTGAGAAAAAAGACAAGGACAAAACAATAAAAGTAATGCCGGTTACCTTCCCTAATGTAGGGTACGGATACGCATCAAAACCAAAAGCACAAAACACATTGTTCAAAAATGCTACGGTATGGACAAGCGAAGATGCTGGTATCTTAGAAAATACCGATGTTCTTGTTAAAAACGGAAAAATTGTCAAAATAGGAAAAGATTTAAACGCTGGTGGCGCAACAGTTATTGATGCTACAGGCAAACATTTAACTGCTGGTATCATTGACGAACATAGTCATATTGCAGCTTTAGCCGTAAACGAAGCGGGTCAAAACAGTTCTGCCGAAGTAAAAATGGAAGATGTGGTAGACCCAGAACATATGGGTATTTATCGCTCTCTTGCAGGTGGTGTTACATCACTACAATTACTACATGGTTCTGCAAACCCAATTGGTGGTAGATCTGCCATATTGAAATTAAAATGGGGCGAAGAAGCAGACGGATTAATATATGACAACTCACCTAAGTTCATCAAATTCGCACTTGGTGAAAATGTAAAGCAAAGTAACTGGGGCAGCTTCTCCCGTTTCCCACAGACACGTATGGGTGTTGAACAGTTATACATGAACTATTTTCAAAGGGCAAAAGAGTATGACACCAAAAAGAAAAATGGTGAGCCATATCGTTATGATGAGGAAATGGAAGTATTGGCTGAAATCATAAACGGAGAACGATTTATTTCTTGTCACTCTTACGTACAAAGCGAGATCAATATGATGATGAAAGTTGCTGAACACTTTGGCTTCAGAATCAATACCTTCACTCATATCTTAGAAGGGTATAAAGTAGCCGATAAAATGGCGGAACATGGTGTTGGTGCCGGTACATTTAGTGACTGGTGGGCATACAAATTCGAAGTAAACGACGCTATACCTTACAATGCTGCTATCATGCAACAGCAAGGTGTTATTACGGCAATTAATAGTGATGACCGCGAAATGATCAGAAGATTAAATCAAGAAGCTGCAAAAACTATGAAGTATGGTGGCATGACAGAATTAGAAGCTTGGAAAATGGTTACTATCAATCCTGCTAAGCTTTTACATCTAGATAATCGTGTAGGTAGTATTAAAGAAGGTAAAGATGCAGATTTGGTGTTATGGTCTGGTAGTCCACTATCTATTTATACGAAAGCAGAAAAAACAATGATTGAAGGTGTTACTTATTTTGATTTAGAAACGGACAAGAAAAACCGTGAGAAAATCAAAAAAGAAAGAAATGAGTTGGTCACCATGATGCTTAAAGAGAAAAGTAGTGGTAAAAAAACTCAAGGTCCTAAACAGAGTGTAAAAAGAGACTTCACTTGTGAAAGCCTTTAAATCAACAAACTGCATTTCTTAAAATATAAAACAATACAAATGAAAAAATTTATAACCATAATCATAGCCTTAGCGTTGGTCCTGCCAGCTTTGGCACAACAAACACCCGGTTCTAAACAAACCGAAGCTATTACTATTGAAGGTGCCACCGCGCATTTAGGTAATGGGGAAGTTATTGAAAACTCACTTATCATGTTTGAAGATGGTAAAATTACTTTCGTAGGCGACTCTAAAATGAGAATTGCCAGAAAAGGTAAAGTAATAGATGCTACGGGCAAACATGTTTATCCAGGCTTCATTGCCCCTGCAAAAACTTTAGGTCTTGTTGAAATCGATGCCGTAAGAGCATCTAAGGATGAAGATGAGATAGGAGATTTCATACCACATGTAAGAAGTTTAATTGCTTACAATGCAGAATCTAAAGTGGTAGAAAGCATGCGCCCTAATGGAGTTTTGATCGGACAAATTGCACCGTCTGGTGGTAGAATCTCAGGTACATCAAGTATTGTACAGTTTGATGCTTGGAACTGGGAAGATGCCGCTATTAAAGTAGATGATGGTATTCATTTAAACTGGCCTGCAACTTTTAAGCAAGGTCGTTGGTGGGCTGGCGAAGACCCAGGGTATCACCCCAACAAAGATTATGCTGCACAAACAGAAGCAGTAGTTACATTTTTGAAGACTTCCGCTGCATATGGTAAATCTACCCCTAAAGAAGTAAATCCAGCTTACGCAGCAATGCAAGGAGTATTTGATGGTAGCCAAAAATTATATGTGCATGCCGATGATGAAAAGCAAATCATAGATGCAATCAACACTTTAAAGTCTAATGGCGCCAAAGAAGTCGTATTAATTGGAGGTTATCATGCCTATAAAATTCCTGAGTTTTTAAAGAGCAATAACATTCCTGTTTTGGTTCAGTACACACACAACCTACCTGTATTTGATGATGATGACTATGATTTACCTTATAAATTACCAAAGTTGTTAGTAGATGCGGGTTTATTAGTAGGAATTCAAAATTCAGATGCAGCGAACTTTCAAACTAGAAACCTACCTTTCTATGCAGGTCAAGCAGCACAGCAAGGTTTAGACAAAGAAATAGCCGTTCAATTATTAACAGGTAATACTGCCAAGATTTTAGGTATAGATGATCTTTATGGAACATTAGAGAATGGCAAAAGTGCCACACTTTTCATATCTGAAGGTGATGCTTTAGAAATGGCCGGAAATCAATTAACACATGTTTTTATTGATGGTAGAACAGTTTCATTAGAAACACACCAAACTGAGCTTTGGAAACGCTATATGGGCAAGTACGAAGGAGAATAGTGATTTTTATAAGTTGATATATCAAAAGAGGCTGTCTACAATTGTAGACAGCCTCTTTGTTATTTACAAAAATGTTGTAATTATTTCTTACCAAGCATATATCCTAGATATGCCATTGGCATATAAGCCACAATAATATCTAAAGCGGTAAACCACATTGGACCGCCCAACATAGCAATATTTGCAGTACCACCAATTAGAAAAAACAAGCCAATAATCAAAGCCATTACCATTTTTCTGGTTGCCGCAATTTTAGTTGCGACGATGGCACCTACTAAAGTTCCCAAAGCATGGGCAAGAAAAGGAAAAATAAAATGCTTGGGTTCAAATAAATGCATGGTGGCCTTTAGTCCTTCCATTGTTGTTATATCACCACCCTCAGGTGGTGGAATTATGGAACCACTAATCATAATAATTCCCATATTTACAATACTACCAACAACTACTCCGGCTATGATCGCCAAAATATTCTTTACTACTGGATTCATATAGAAAAAATTAATTGATTACTATCTGGTTCTTACAAATGGCACAACCTCCCCTACCTCATAATCCGTACTTCTTGGTTCTAGACAGACAAAACCGTCAGCTTTTGCTAAACTTGTTAAATCTCCCGATCCATTTTCGACTACGGGCGTTGCCCAAGATATACCTTCTTTTATTTCAGTACCCACCTGAATAAAACGGGTTAACGGCTGTGTTATTTTAATTGCCACACTTAGCTTAATATACGAATTTTCTAATGGTAGTCCCCAAGAGACCTGCAACCATGGTAAAAAATAGAGATGATAATTGGCAAATGTAGAAACCGGATTCCCTGGAAAAGAAAAAATAACCGTTTTCAATTTTGAGTGAATTCCAAACCAAAATGGCTTACCTGGTCTTTGCAATACTCTATGAAAAACTTTCTCCACACCCAATGATTCCATTACTTCCGGAATAAAATCAAATTTTCCTTTTGAAACTCCGCCACTTAACAAAAGTACATCGTTTTCAGTTAATGCTTTTTCCAATTCATTTTTAATAATTGCTTTATCATCTAACAAATGAAGGGAACTCGCTTCAATTTTAGAATTCATTAATGCTGCTTCAATTGTTAGCATATTAGATTTTCTAATTTGATGTGGTTTGGGAATATCCTCTACCTCTACCAATTCATTACCAGTAGCAATAGTGCAAATTTTAGGATTACCCATAACCTCAACCATAGCTTTCCCAACCGTAGCCATCACTCCGATTTCCGCTGGAGTAATTTTTTTTCCTTTCGATAATAGAAGCGCACCAGCCTTTTCATCACTACCTTGATAATGTATATTCTGACCTTTTTTGACCTTCTCTTTAATTGTAACCTTGTTATCTGCGATAGTGATGTGTTCATACATAACAACAGTATCACAATTTTCAGGCACTACAGCACCCGTCATCACTTCCAAACAATTACTTTTATCTTTTAAAATTTGTTGAACTTCACCAGCGGCAGCAACTCCTTCAACTGCAAAAGAATGACCATTATTCACAAAATCTGAGAACTGAATTGCAATGCCATCTTTGGTTGCCCGATCAAATGGAGGAAAATCCCTATCTGCATAAATATCTTCAGCCAATATTCTATTTAAACTATTTAAAAGTGAAACATTCTTCGTTCCCAAATCAAGAGGATGATCCAACACTTTCTGAAATGCTTCTTTAAATGTAATCATAGAATTAAAGGTAAAACTATTACAAACTATAGCCTTGAAGAATTGTAGCTAATTATTTTAAACTTCTAAAATAACCCGAGTCCATTTACCAACAAGACTCTAATACCCACTACAAACACCAACAAAGCAGTAACCCTTTTAATACCGTTTGCCGAAAGTTTTTTAAGACTGATGCGAATACCTAACTGTCCGCCAAGAAGAACTGCTACAACCAAGCAAATAGTTTCTAGCCATGGTAATGACAATGAATTACTGGTTATCAACCCAAATAAACCTGATACAGAATTTACCAAAATGAAGAAACTTGCTAGAGCGGCTATTTTGATGGCTTTATTCCATCGTAAATGATTTAAAATCGGAGCAAGAAAAATTCCTCCACCAATCCCTACTAATCCAGACAAGAACCCAATTCCCGCTCCTAATACATAACTTAAATAATTAGGATAATCTTCAACCTCATTTTTAGATTGGTTTATATTAAAGGTCTGAACTGCCAAGAACAATGCTGATGATATAAGAGAACATCCCAAAATCATAAAAAACACACGCTCTTCTAAACGAAATGTAGCTCCTATATATGCCAACGGAATACTTGCCAAAACAAAGGGTAAAAAATCTTTCCACTTTGCATGATCATTTTTAAAATACAGAAACGTACTACCGGAAACAACTACTAAATTACAAACCAATGCAATTGATCTAATCTCAAAAAAACTAGTTAGAAATAGCGTTAACAAAGCCAAATAGCTAGAGCCACCACCAAAACCTACAGAAGAATAAAGTGTAGCAATGATAAAAAAACCAATGCATAGTATAATTAGTTGCTCAATTGGTATCAACATAATTTTTCATCTGGTTCATACCACCCGTAACATTAACAAAGTCTTTACCCGGAAATAATTCTTGCAATATTACTATTGCTTTTTTGCTACGAATACCGGACTGGCAAATTACATAAACCGTTTTCTCTAGATTAACCTCAGCGACCCTATCAATTATTTCACCCAATGGTATATGCTTGGCGTCTTTTAAATGTTGCCTCTGAAACTCTTTATCAGTTCGTACATCTATAAGTTCAATTGAGTTACTTGAAAGTAATTTTTGAAGTTTACCGGACTCAATTGATTTTAGCGGAAGTTCACAATCAAACTCATAACTAGTAGCAAGTGATTTAATCTCATTATTACCAGCCTGTAATTTAAATTTCATTCGTTGCATACGCTGGCTAAGCGTATCAAACAGTAATAAAACACCTGATAACACCTCACCTATTTCCGCAATAACCTTTACCACTTCTAAAGCTTGTAGATTACCAATAATACCTGGCAAAATACCTAGCACACCATTTTCATTACAATTAGGTACTGCATCTGCCGCCGGCATGGTTGGGAACAAGCAACGGTATGTTGGTCCGCCTTTGTAATTAAAAACACTTACTTGACCTTCAAAAGCGTGTAGCGCTCCATAAACAAAGGGTTTGTTAGCTATTACACAGGCATCATTAATCAAATATCTAGTGGGAAAATTATCTGTAGCATCTACAACTATATCATAATCTTTAATAATATCAAGTGCGTTGGCGGTTGTTAAATAAGACTTGTAAATCTCAATATTGGTTGTAGAATTCTGAGCTGACAACTGTTTCTTTATCGCCTCAACTTTGGAAGTGCCTACCATAGTCTCAGTAAATAAAACTTGACGATGAAGATTAGACAACGAAACTACATCAGCATCAACAATACCCAAAGTACCAACACCCATAGCGTTCAAATAGGTTAAGACAGGAATTCCTAATCCGCCAGCACCTACTACAAGTACTTTTGCCTGATTTAATTTTTGTTGACCTTCAGTTCCAAATCCGTCTAAAGTTATTTGTCTTAGGTAACGTTCCTCGTTCATGGTGCTATTTTTAGTAGCGCTTCTTCATACTCTGCTCTAGAATTCGCATTGAGCAATACCTCTTTCTCTTTTGGAAACACCAAGTTGACATCTGAATTTATCAGAAATTTTCTAGGGCAAGAACCATTACCCGCTTCTAAATATGCAACGGACTTTTGTAAAGCTTCAGGTTCCCAAATAGCACAAAGTGGCTCTGGTAAAGGATCATCAACATCGGCAAAAGCACTTGCTATTTTATCTGAGTTTCTTGCTGCTATTAATTCTTGAAGTGCCTTTTTATCCATTAACGGTAAATCGCAAGCCAGAACTAACCAAGCAACTTCTGGATGAGCTTTATGTGCTGATAGCAATCCATTATATGGTCCACGAAATTCATTATTATCCACTATAGTTTTAAATGAATCTGAAATTTCTTTCTCTTGATCTTTACGAATACTTAGAAAAGTTTGGTCACAGACTTCATTCAACAAATGGTATAAATGCTCACGTTGCGGAAGATTATGATACGTAATTAAACCTTTATCCTCTCCCATTCTAGTACTTTTTCCACCTGAAAGTACTAAACCGTATATGTTATCTTTGGAAATCATTCTTCCCTCCTGTTTTTTGTTCTAACTGAATTGCACCAATTACAATATCTTGCGAAAGAGCCTTACACATATCATAAATAGTTAAGGCAGCTATAGAAACACCGGTTAAGGCTTCCATTTCCACTCCTGTTTTTTCATTGCACTTTACAGTGCAAATAATCTGAAACGAATCTAATGCCGGTTCAATTTCAACATTAATTTTAGACAGATTTATTTGATGGCATAAGGGTATTAATTCCGATGTTTTCTTTACACCTTGTATTCCAGCAATAACAGCTGTTTGTACAATACTTCCTTTTTTGCCCACAAAATCTTGATCAGATAGTGATTTAAAAACTTCTGATGGAAATTTTATAGTACCACTAGCAATTGCGGTACGTACTGAAGCTGTTTTTTGAGAAACGTCTACCATAGTAGCATTCCCAGATTCATCTATATGTGATAATTTCTTTTGCATTATCCTCCTATTGAAGTCATTGAATTACTAAATACGTCTTTATATTTTTCTTGTGCTTCAAAACCAGTTTTAGCACGACTGCCTACTGCTTTTAAAATTTCTTTTTTGATATTTTCTTCCACATCATCAGCTCTCATAATATCTCTTAAATTCGCACTTGCTTTGGCATACAAACAAGTGATAACATCACCGGTCGCTGAAATTCTTAACCGATTACAACTACCACAAAAAGTTCTACTAAAAGAAGGAATAACCCCGAACGTGCCTTTGTAACCAGGAATCTTATAATTAATGGAAGTTGATGTTTTTGGTGATTCTAATTTATAATAATCTGGCTGCTCACTTCTAATATGTTCAAGTATGGTCTTAAAATCCCATTTAATAGTTTGAAATTCTTTAGACCCACCATTAAAAGGCATTTCTTCTAAATACCGAACTGATACATTATAGTGTTTTGTAAGCTCTAACATAGGTAGAATATCATCTGTATTTTGACCATCTAAAGCAATAAAATTAATACGGACATTAAATCCTTCGGTTATTAAGCGAATCATATTATTATACACCACATCATAATGATCCCGGCGTGTAATACGCTCAAAAACCTCACGATTAATGGCATCCATACTCACATTAATATTCTTAATGCCCAGTTCTTTCAACTCATCAATATACGGACCAATTAAAGTCGCATTTGTAGTAACGGATATATCATTAAGTCCCTCTAACTTTGATAAGCTTCTCAGCAATACCATTAAATCTTTTCGAACAAAAGGTTCGCCACCAGTAATACGTATTTTGTCTATACCTTGAGAAACCACAATCTCACTCAATTTCACCAACTCATCAATGGTAAACAATTTGTCATTTTTAGCAAAATTGATTCCCTCCTCTGGCATACAATAATTACAACGAAGATTGCAACGGTCTGTAACCGCCAATCTCAAGTAGTTAATTGCTCTATTATGGTTGTCTACTAACATATTTTAAATACAAGTTCAAACTCAAAAATCAAGTTCAAGTTCAAGTTCAAAAAACAAATACAAAAACAAGTTCAAGTTCAAATTTTCTATCCTCCATTCTCTAACTTCTCTTCTCTATTTGCTATTTTCTTTACTCTATTATCTCTTTTCTTTATTCTTTTCTCTTTCTTCTAACCGCTCTCTTCCAAAAATCACGGATGTGCCGAAACCCACACGGTCTTATTCTTAAACTTCTCTTTCTTCCAGATAGGAACAGTTTCTTTAAGAGTATCGATCAGATATCTACAGGCTTCAAAACACGCATCTCTATGTGCAGATGATGCTCCTACAACCACAACGGGTTCTTCAACACCCTTTTCACCAACCGCATGTCTCATGACCACTTTATTCAATGACCATTTTTGCATTGCGGTGTCGGCAATTTTCTCCATTTCTTTAAGCGCCATCGTTTTATAAGTTTCAAACTCCAAAGCAACTACTTCTTCGTTATTTGTAAACTCACGTACGGCACCTACAAAAACACAGATTCCCCCGCTATTGGCATCGCTTAACTCAGCATACACCTTAGCCGTATCAATTTCATCGACTATCTCAATTACTTTCTTCATTAGCCTCCGCTTACTGGTGGTATAATGGCAATTTCTTCATTACCGGTCAATATTACACTATCATCGGCATATTCGCTATTAACGGCAACGGCCAATGAGTTTAATTTTGAAAATTCAGGATAAGAATCAATTAATCTTTTTTTAAGCTCTGCAACATTCAAGGGTTTAGCAACATCAGAAATACTGATTTCTGAACCACCGACAATATCTTTTGTTATACCAAAAAAAAGTACGTTCATATCCTTCCAAAATTAGATAAATTCCAAGTTAGGTATAAAAAATAAGGTGCCATAAAAATGGCACCTATTTTAAAAAAAATATATGATTTTGAGAAATGCCTTACTCTACAATTATGGCATTGTCAGGTTTAGTAAAAAACTCCTTTGGCTTAGCTGTTGTAGACAAACTAGCATTTTCAAAGTTTACGGTCTTAGCTGCCTCTTTAATTGCACCCTCTTCTACCTTATGCCATGTAATTGACTTTGGCAACAATACCTCATCTACCTTTACCCAATCGGCATAGTTTATCCAGCTTATTTTATCAGATGGTTCTCCACTAAAATAGGTCATAGTATAACCCAACCATCTCATCTCATAGGTTTTTGCATCATAGTGAATATAGTACTCATCTGTAGAAGAGGCACCTACTCCACTGTTATATGAAATTTTATATCCTGGGTAAGAAACACCGTCATAAACCAAAGCATCCACTTCTTCATATTTTATTCCGTCATCGGACAAAACAAATGGCATTGCGTAGAAGTAGAACATTAAATTATGATAGAATTTTGGCTTGCCTTCATAGTTGCCCGTGTTATCTAAAAGCCAAACTTCAGAACCGTTATATCCAATTGAATAGTCTGGAGTTATAATTTTGTCATATCTTTTATGAAGGTCAATAGTTTGTATTTCATTGAACTTCTCATTAGGCATTTCAAAATTCAATGTTTTGTATCCCTTCCAAGCATTTAATCCGCCATGAGCTTCAAATACTTTATTCAATTCCGTTGGATATTTATCTAAATCTACTTGCGTTGTCATTTCTTCAACAACCTTGGTAACCACTTCTTTCTTAGGAGCTTCTTTGCACGAAAATATTGCCAAGACCAAAACTAAAAGGTAAAATTTATTCATAATGTCGATTGATTATTTATTGTTTTTTTGCAACCGGTTAGTCGATAAACTATAGCAGACTTACTAAATTGAACTATTTTTGTATTTCATGCAAACAACTAAACACATTAGTAGCGCTCAAAACCCTTTGATAAAGAAGGTTTTAGTTTTAAAAGAAAAATCTAGAGAGCGTAAAAAAACAGGCCTTTTTGTTTTAGAAGGATTGCGTGAATTACAGATTGCAAGCAATGCCGGTTATCATATAGACACCGTACTATACTGCGAAAATATTTTAGAAAACACCAATATAACACAAGATTTCAGTGCTGACCAACTTATATCCGTCACTTTAGACGTATATAAAAAATTGGCTTATAGAGATACTACAGAAGGCATCATTGCTATTGCAAAGAGTAAAGATCATGAACTTTCTTCATTAAAGTTCAATACTGAAAATCCATTGATATTAATAGCGGAAGCACCTGAAAAACCAGGAAATATAGGCGCTTTATTAAGAACGGCGGATGCCGCAAATTTAGATGCCGTTTTAATAGCCAACCCAAAGACAGATCTTTACAATCCTAATATTATAAGATCTAGCGTAGGGTGTATTTTTTCTAGGAATATTAGAATGGGAAACACCTCAGAAATTATATCCTATCTTAAAAAAGAAGGATTTCAAATATTTTGCGCCGCATTGTCGGCATCCAAAGATTATACAACGGTCAATTTCACTGAACCTACAGCAATAGTAGTAGGTACGGAGCATTCTGGATTAAGTGACGAGTGGTTAAAAAATGCTACCCAAAACATTATTATACCCATGGAAGGTGAGATAGATTCCATGAATGTTTCGGTCTCTGCGGCAATACTTATCTTTGAAGCCAAACGTCAGCGAAAAATAAACCAGTAAAACATATACTTTTTATAGTACCGTTTTCGTTTGCAACTACACTATATGGATAATACATTCGTCTTTTATTGTATCCTTTTCATTTTGATAGCGGAGTTTATACTTGCTACGGTAATGAATTACTTAAACGCACAGCGATTTAAAGACCCTATACCTGAGGATTTAAGTGATGTTTATAATACAGAGGAATATGAAAAATCTCAAGCCTACAAACTCACCAATTATAAATTTGGTGTTTTTACATCGGTTTTTTCATTGTTATTGATTCTAACCTTTTTATTGTTTGGCGGATTTGCCTTTGTCGATAACATTGCACAAAACCAGAGTGATAACATTATCGTACAAGCATTGGTTTTCTTCGGTATCATTATGATCGGAAGCGATATTATCAATATTCCTTTTTCATACTACCAAACATTTGTAATCGAAGAAAGATTTGGTTTTAATAAAACAACGATATCGACTTTCTTTTTAGATAAATTAAAGCAATGGGCAATGACCATAATTGTAGGTGGTGGAATTCTATCTTTGGTCATTTGGTTTTTTCAATGGGCAGGCACCAACTTTTGGCTGTATACGTGGGCATTGGTTGCAGCATTCACGTTGTTCATGAATGTATTTTACAGCAAGCTAATTGTACCATTGTTTAATAAGCAAGAACCTTTGGAAGCTGGTAGTTTAAAAGAAAAAATTGAAAACTACGCTGCACAAGTAGGTTTTGATCTACAAAACATATTTGTAATTAACGGCTCTAAACGATCAACAAAAGCAAACGCCTATTTTTCAGGATTTGGTAAGGAAAAGCGAGTAACCTTATATGACACTTTAATTAATGATTTGGAGGAAGAAGAGATTGTAGCCGTATTGGCACATGAAATAGGTCATTATAAAAGAAAACATATCATATATAATCTAGCAACTTCAATTCTACTTACAGGATTAATGCTATTGTTACTATCGTTATTTATTAATAACCCAGAAGTTTCGTTGGCAATTGGAGTAGACAGACCTAGTTTTCACGCAGCCTTAATAGGTTTTGGAATATTATATAGTCCCATTTCAGAAATAACGGGCTTGTTAATGAATCATTTTTCAAGAAAATTCGAGTACCAGGCAGATGACTATGCAAAAGACACATATGCAGCCTTACCATTGGTCACCTCTTTAAAAAAGCTATCAAAAAACAGTCTTAGCAACCTTACGCCGCACCCAGCATATGTATTTATGCACTATTCTCACCCACCGTTAATCGATCGCATACGTAATTTAAAGGCATAATTTTTGTTGTGCATCATATAAGATTATCTTATTTTTAATCTAGTATGACACAGGCAGCGATAGAAGAGGAAAATAAGCTTATAGCTCAAGAGTACAAAGAGTTACTCCGAATTAGTTATCAAACATTGACAGATGATGATAAAAAACTAATACGAAGCGCTTTTGAGGTCGCTGTTGATGCGCACAAAACGCAACGAAGAAAATCTGGCGAAGCTTATATTTTTCATCCAATAGCAGTAGCCAAAATAGTAGCTTCTGAAATTGGACTTGATGCCGTTTCCATAGCCTCTGCCCTATTACATGATGTAGTTGAGGACACCGAGTACACTTTAGACGATATTGACCGTATGTTCGGTGAAACCGTAGCGCGTATTGTTGACGGACTCACTAAAATTTCGCATTTAAAGAAAGACATGAATATCTCTCAGCAAGCAGAGAATTTCAGAAAAATGCTCTTGACCTTAAATGACGATGTACGTGTAATTATTATTAAGATTGCCGATCGATATCACAACATGCTCACCATGGATTCTATGCCAGAGCACAAGCAAGTAAAGATTGCATCAGAAACATTGTATATCTATGCTCCGCTTGCCCATAGAATCGGTCTATATAATATTAAAACAGAATTAGAAGATTTAAGTTTAAAATATACAGAGCCAGAAGTTTACAACTCTATTAAAGATAAAATAGAAGATAGTAAAGAAGACCAACAAGCTTACATTGATGCATTTTCTGGCACAATAGACAATTCACTTAAAAAAGAAGGTCTCAATTACATCATAAAAGGGAGGATGAAGTCTATCTTCTCTATGCGCAAAAAGATGATTGCCCAAAATGTCACTTTTGAGGAAATCTACGATAAATTTGCCATTAGAATTATTTACAAATCTGACCCGCAGAACGAAAAGTTTCTAGCTTGGAAAATATATTCCATAGTTACAGATCACTTTACCCCGAACCCCGTTAGATTAAGAGATTGGATATCCTCGCCTAAGTCAACAGGCTATGAAGCCTTGCACATTACCGTTATGGGACCAAAAGGGAAATGGGTAGAAGTGCAGATCAGAAGTGAACGCATGCACGAAATAGCTGAAAAAGGGTATGCTGCGCATTTTAAATACAAACACGGCGATCAAAAAGAACAAGGTATAGAAGTGTGGTTAAACAAACTACAAGAAGCCTTGGAGAATGCAAATACCAATGCAGTTGATTTTGTAGAAGAGTTTAAACTTAACCTTTATTCTAAAGAAATATTTGTTTTTACCCCTAAAGGAGAATTAAGGTCTTTGCCCAAAGGTGCAACACCACTAGATTTTTCTTTTAACATACATACAGAAGTTGGTATGCGTACCAGAGGCGCTAAGGTCAATGGTAAACTCGTTCCTTTGAACACCACACTTTCAAGCGGAGATCAAGTGGAGATTATTACCTCTGATCAAGCAAAACCAAATCAAAACTGGTTAGACTATGCCACTACCGCTAGAGCCAGGGCAAAAATTAAATCTGTTTTAAGAGAAGAGAAAAAAGCAGTTGCCGAAGATGGAAAAGAGATTTTACGCAGAAAATTAAAGTCTCAGAAAATTTCGCTCAACGAAGACTCCATTAATAAAATGGTCTCCTTCTTCAAATTAAAAACAAGTCTAGATTTGTTTTATAGAGTTGGTATAGGCTCTATTGACAATACTATGATCAAAGACTTTGCATCTTCTTACAGTAATGCATTCATCAGTTTCTTTAAGAACAGAATGCGCAAATCGCCAACACAAGAAGATATCAACAAGGATGAAATCACTTCTAAGTATGACATGCTTGTTTTTGGCAAAGAAGAAGAAAAACTAGAATACAAGCTATCCCAATGTTGTAATCCTATACCTGGTGATGAAGTATTTGGCTTTGTAAGTGTTTCTGAAGGAATTAAGGTCCACAAAAAAAATTGTCCAAATGCTATTTCATTACAGTCAAACTATGCCTACCGTATTATTAGTGCAAAATGGATAGATTCATCGCAACAAGAATACCAAGCTGACATTGTTATGACCGGTATTGATAACTTAGGACTTGTAAATGATATTACAGAAGTTATATCTGATATTATGCACGTAAATATGCGTAATTTAAATTTCAGCACTGATGGTGGCACCTTTAAAGGTAAGATTACCGTAGTGGTCAAAAACAAAGCTGTATTGAAAAAATTGACCGATAATCTTATGAACATCAACGGTATTGATAAAGTTACTCGTATTTAGAAAAAGGAAATTAAAATTTAACTGTACCTTTGTGTATTAATGCAGTAAATATGTCTTCTGATAAAAATCAAGAAATAGTAAAAAACGTCTTCACCACCTTTTTAGAGGACAAAGGACATAGAAAAACACCTGAACGCTACGCCATACTTCAAGAAATTTATGAAAGTGATGAGCATTTTGATATAGAATCGCTCTATATTAAAATGAAGAACAAAAACTATCGCGTTAGTAGGGCTACACTCTACAATACCATTGAACTTCTTTTAGATTGCAAATTGGTACGTAAACATCAATTTGGCAAAAATCAAGCACAGTACGAAAAATCGTATTTTGATCGCCAGCACGATCATGTTATCTTAACCGATACGGGTGAGGTAATGGAGTTTTGCGACCCTAGGATCCAATCTATAAAGAAAACTATTGAAGAGGTTTTCGATATTACGATAAACACACACTCCCTATATTTTTATGGGACCAAAAATACCCCTGCAAAAGATGCAGGTAAAAAAGAAATAAAATAGAACTAACCAAGTATATAATATTTAAATGGCAGTAGATTTATTGTTAGGCCTACAATGGGGTGACGAAGGAAAAGGAAAAATTGTTGATGTATTAACTCAAGATTACGACATTATTGCACGTTTTCAAGGTGGCCCAAATGCAGGCCATACCTTGGAATTTGATGGAATAAAACACGTTTTGCACACTATTCCTTCTGGAATATTTCATAAAAATGCGGTAAACGTAGTCGGTAACGGTGTTGTAATTGACCCGGTTATCTTTAAAAAAGAGTTAGATGCATTAAAGAAATTTAATTTAGATGTAAACGCTAAACTTTTCATTTCTAGAAAGGCACACTTAATATTACCTACACACCGCTTATTGGATGCTGCATCGGAAGCATCAAAAGGAAAAGCAAAAATTGGTTCTACGCTAAAAGGAATAGGTCCTACGTACATGGACAAAACTGGTAGAAACGGTATGCGTATCGGCGATTTGGAATTAAGCGATTGGAAAGAAAAATACCGAAGCTTGGCAAACAAGCATGAAGCAATGATCAATTTTTACGATGTAGACATACAATATGATCTTGCGGAATTGGAAACAGACTTTTTTAAAGCTGTGGAAGAATTGAAGAAATTAACTTTTATCGATAGTGAAGAATATTTGTACCAGGCCCAAAAGGCAGGTAAAAAAATATTGGCAGAAGGAGCCCAAGGATCTTTATTGGATATTGACTTTGGTACATACCCATTTGTTACCTCCTCAAATACTACGGCAGCCGGCGCATGTACAGGTTTAGGCGTTGCACCAAACCAAATAGGTGCCGTTAAAGGTATTTTTAAAGCGTATACTACAAGGGTGGGCAGTGGCCCTTTCCCTACAGAACTATTTGATGAAGATGGTGAAACTATGGGCCGTGTAGGTAACGAATTTGGAGCTACTACAGGTAGACCAAGACGTTGCGGTTGGTTAGATCTAGTTGCATTAAAATACGCAGTTCGTGTAAATGGTGTTACTGAACTAATGATGATGAAAGGTGATGTACTTAGTGGTTTCAAGAAACTAAAAGTTTGTACGGCATACAATTACAAAGGAGAGCAAATAGAACATTTCCCTTACAACATTGAAGCGGAGAACGTTACTCCCGTCTATTCTGAAATGGCCGGATGGAAAGAAGATTTGACCAAAATGACTTCAGCAGACCAACTGCCCAAAGAACTTAACGATTACATTGACTTTCTAGAAAAAGAACTAGAAGTTCCTATCAAAATTGTTTCAGTGGGTCCAGATAGAACTCAGACAATTTTAAGATAAACATTTAACGGCCGTAACAGGTTGTTCAACTTTCAAGAATGGCGATATAGGGAAATACCTTTATCGCCATTCTTTTTTTTTGTATTTTCAAGAAGGTGTAAAATTTAGATTTTGACCATCAACAACAACTTCGCTTTAGCCTTAAAAAATGAAAAGAATTATTTACACTACATTGCTCTTATTGCTTGTGTTGACAACAGCTTGCAAAACAGAAACAAAGCAGAAAGATGAGGAACAAACTGCTACCGTCAAACAAATTGAAAATAAATGGATCACCCTTTTTGACGGTAAGACTACCAAGGGTTGGCGAGCATATAATGGTAAAGAACTACCACCAGGCTGGATTGCAAAAGACGGAGAGTTACAATTTGATACCGAATTGGGCAAAGAACAAGATTATGAAGGAGGTACCGATATTATTTATGGAGCTGAAGAATTTGATAATTTTGAACTCTATGTAGAGTGGAAACTACCAAAAGGTGGTAATAGTGGTATTTTCTACCACTTAAAAGAAGGGTACGATAGCCCTCCGGAAGTTGCTCCTGAATACCAGTTGATAGATGACGAAAACTATGCAAACATTCACGACCTTACAGATTACAATTTAAGTTTAGGATATACGGACAACCCGGAAGAGCTTAAACCGTTACAACAGACCGCATCTGATTATGCCATGCATGCTGCAGACCCCGAAGAAAAAATTTTGCACCCTGTTGGCGAATGGAACACCACAAGAATAATCTTTACCCCAGACCAGGTAGAACATTGGTTGAACGGTAAAAAAGTAGTTTCCTTTGTTCCATGGGATGAGGCCTGGTACGAAAGAAAGAATTCCGATAAATGGAAAAACAGCAAAGATTACGGCAAGTTTAAAACCGGCTATATCGGTTTTCAAGATCATTCTAGCCCTATTTGGTTCAGAAACATAAAAATCAAAAAACTTTAACCACCACACCAATGAACAAAAGAGACTTTCTAAAAAACGCAGCTACATTATCAACATTTGTATTACTTCCATCTGGACTTTGGTCTTGTAAAAAAGAAGTCAAAAAATTGACAAGGTTAAAAACTGCACACATTGGTGTTGGCAATATGGGAGCCGAAGATTTAGAAGCCATTTCATCTCACAGCAAGGTTGATGTCACCGCATTATGCGATGTTGATGCAAACAATTTAGCAGCTGCAAAAGAACTTCATCCTAATGCAAAAACATATACCGACTATAGAGTGATGTTAAAAGAAATGGGCGATGAGATCGATGCCGTTATTGTTTCTACACCAGATCACACCCATGCACCAGCTTCTATGATGGCTATGGAAATGGACAAGCCTGTGTATTGCCAGAAACCATTGACCCATTATGTATCTGAAGCAAGGGCGATGAAAAAGCTGGCCGAAGAAAAAGGATTGGTCACTCAAATGGGAATTCAGGTACATTCGTTCTATGACTACAAATTGGCAACGTTATTAATACAATCCGGTATCATAGGTAAAGTACATACGGTTCGTGCATGGTCACCAAAAGATTGGGGTTATGACGGAGCTGAACCTACTGGATCTGACCCGATACCAACATCATTAGATTGGAACCTTTGGCTAGGAACTTCGGCAGAAAGACCTTATAAGGAAGGCTTCTATCACCCAGGCAACTGGAGAAAGTTAGTTGATTATGGTTGTGGGACATTAGGTGACATGGGCGTACATATTTTTGATACTCCGTATAACGCATTGGCTCTTCAAGTTCCAAAAACGATTAAAAATGAATGTAGGGAACCGAATGGATTCGGTTTTCCACAAAACAACGTCGTTACTTATGAATTTCCACAAACAGAATATACTACGGAAACTTTAAAATGGGTTTGGTATGATGGTCCGGGAGCACCAAAAGACCATGAAGATTTAATATTACCAGGGGCTGAAAATATGGCAACTACTGAAGGTACTACCGAGGAATCCATGGAAGACAAGATGTCCTTAGAAACAAAGACAGCAGATGAAGGTGCATTACCAGATCAAGGTGCCATGTTCATTGGTGAAAAAGGAAGATTATTGCTACCGCATTTCATGCAACTACCCAAAAAAATTGTAGATGGCAAATATGTAGATATTTCTGCAGAAATAGAGGCGGTAGAAAAAGCCAATAATATGGCAAAACCTATAAGAGATTATGATTTGGAAGGACCAAAACATTACCATCAGTTTGTAGATGCTTGTTTGGGAACAGATAAAACTACCGCTCCTTTCTCTTATGCATCTAGGCTAACGGAAACCATTTTATTAGGTGTAATCGCCGGTAGATTCCCTAACCAAACATTACATTGGGATAGTGAGAACGCAAAATTTGCCGAAGATGAAGCCAATTCATTTTTAGAAGGAGAATACAGAAATTTCTAAATATAACCTTAGAACAAAAGACACCACATTTTAATTAAAAGCATGGCTTTATCAAGAAAAAACTTCATTAAAACGAGCGGTTTAGGTGTTTTGGCACTAGGTACCGCATCATTCAAATCTGGTCAAACTAATAATACCGACATAAAGTACACAGACCATCAACTTCATATCGGTTTAGCATCTTTCACCCTAAGAAAATATAGCTTAGATGAACTAATTGATATAACAACGCGTCTAAAAATAAAAGATGTTGCTTTTAAAAGTTTTCATTTACCCTATAATGCTAGCAAGAAAGAGCTGATCGATATACACGAAAAAGTTAAAGCCAGAGGTTTAAACCTATATGGCGGTGGAGTAATTTATATGAAAACCCCTGAAGATGTGGAGACATATTTTAATTACGCCGAAAATGCTGGTTTACCAATGATTATTGGAGCACCCGAGCATCATTTACTACCTCAGGTGGAAGAAAAAGTAAAAAAAACAAATATTAAATTGGCTATTCATAATCACGGACCAGAAGATAAAATTTTTCCTTCTCCGCAAAGTGTTTATGATCGAATAAAAGGGTTAGATGATAGAATAGGCTTATGTATAGACGTAGGTCACACCTTTAGATTAGGTTTAGATCCTGCAGAAGAATTAATTAAATATCAAGATAAATTATTCGATGTGCATATCAAGGATATTGACGCACCTATTGAAGAAGGTGATAAAACAGTCTTAGGTCATGGCAAAATAGATTTACCGGCAATACTTACAGCATTAAAGAACATGAAGTATACTGGCGTTGTAGCCATTGAATACGAAAAAGATGCCGACCACGCTATTTATGGCTTATCAGAATCTTTAGGATATATCAGAGGAATACTTAAAACCACTTAAACCAAAGCATTAGTACTGTTTATCACTTAAAGGACACTAAAAGAATAAAGAAACTTTTAGGTGTAAAATCCCAAAAGTATCTTAACCATGACAAGGCTCTTTTAAAATGTCCTATTTTTGAAAAAATTTTTAGGTTGAAAAAGATTTATCCAGTAGTTCTTTTATGCTTAGCATGTTCTCTTTTTGGCTATTCCCAGCAGAATACTACCGAAGAAGAACCCAAACAAATTAATATAGTCTACGGTGCCAATTTTACTAAAAACGAAGCCGAATATCCAGGTGCCTCTATTTTTAGTAAAGATACCCGTCAAGTTCAATTTGAACACCAAGGTGCCGATCTGTGGTGCGATGTTGCTATTTATTACCAATTAGAGAATAGACTGGAAGCTATTGGCAATGTCATTCTAAAGCAGGGAGATTCTGTTGAAATGACCAGTAAAAAAATCAACTACTTAGGTGATGTAAAGTTGGCTAAAGCATGGGGTAATGTTGTATTGACTAATTCTGATATGACCTTAAGAACGGATACCTTACGTTTAGATCGCGAAAAGCAAGAAGCTTTTTATCAAGATAACGGTACTGTAGTAGATTCAGCAAATACGTTGACCAGCAAAATTGGTAAGTATTTTATGGAACTTAAAAAATATCAGTTCTTAGACAGCGTACATGTTAAAAACCCTGAATATACTTTAGACTCAGAACAATTAGACTATTACACGAATTCTAAAAACGCTTATATGTACGGTCCGTCAACTATAAACGGAGAAACGTACAAAATATATTGTGAAAGAGGGTTTTATGACACTAAAGTAGAAACCGGCTATGGCATTAAAAACACTCGTATAGATTATAACAACAGAATTATAGAAGGTGATAGTGTTTACTTTAATAAAGCTGAAGAGTTTGCATCTGCCACTAACAACATTACCGTTACAGATACTATAAACAATGGTATTATAAGAGCGCACTATGCCGAGGTATTTAAAGCTAAAGATTCAGTATTTGCAACAAGAAGAGCTGTTTCTATTTCTGTTCAAGAAAGAGATTCTCTATATGTTCATGGAGACACATTAATGGTCACCGGAAAACCAGAAGATAGAATTCTACGAGCTTTTAGAAATGCTAAATTCTATAAAACAGATTTAAGCGGTAAATGTGATAGCATACATTCAGAACAAAAAACGGGTATTACCCAATTAATTAAGAATCCTATTATCTGGAACGGTGCCAACCAAATGACGGGTGACAGCATTCACCTAAAATCAAACCTAGAAACTGAAAAACTAGACTCTTTAAAAGTATTGAACAATGCCTTTATTATTTCTTTGGACAGTGTTAGCATGACCGGATATAACCAAGCCAAGGGAATTAATTTATACGGAAAATTCATTGAAAACGAATTAAAACTCATAGACTTAATAAAAAATACCGAGGTCGTTTATTATATGTACAATGATGATGACGAGCTTATAGGGATAGATAAAACGGTTTGTAGCAAAATAAGAATCACCATGGCAGAGAACGATATAGAAGACCTAACATTCTATACCGATCCCGATGGAGATATATTCCCTGAGAAAGATTTGCCTGAGAACAGCAGAATATTAAAAGGCTTTGTATGGCGTGGAGATGAACGCATATTAACTAAGGATGATATTTTTGATGAAGATGATAATAACCTAAAACTTGTAGTTATCAATGGCATTGATAACCCAATAGATATTGACGCTGAGGAGCAACAACGAAGTCAAAACGAATCTGACCCGGTCAATAATATTCCTACACAAGATAAAGCAACAGACCCTAAAAAGTCTGTAAAGCCTAAAAAGGTGAAATAGCTATTTCACATGAACAAAGACTTTCTAAAATATCAAGCACAGACTTCTCCCTACCCTTTAGGCATGGAAGTTTCCTATGCCAGCGGCAGTTATATTTATGACACCAATGGTAGTGCACATTTAGATTTTGTTGCCGGAGTATCGGCATGTACTCTTGGTCATTGTCACCCAGATGTGGTAGATGCAATAAAAAAGCAAGTAGATAAATATATGCACGTAATGGTGTATGGCGAATATGCACAATCACCAGCAACCATATACACTAAATTGCTTGCGGATAATTTACCTGAACCTCTAGAGGTAACCTACTTGGTTAATTCTGGAACAGAAGCTATTGAAGGTGCGTTAAAATTGGCGCGCAGATATACTGGTCGTTCAGAAATTATTGCAGCTAAATCCGCCTATCATGGTAATACCATGGGTAGTTTAAGTCTTATGGATTTTGAAGAACGCAAAAGTGTTTTTAGACCTTTATTACCAGATATTTATCATATCAGTTTCAATAACGAAGAAGATTTAAAGAAAATAACCTCTAAAACTGCCTGTGTTATTTTAGAGACTATTCAAGGTGGCGCTGGTTTTATACTTCCAACAAAAGACTATTTAAAGAAAGTAAAAGCGCGTTGCAAAGAAATGGGAGCGCTTTTGATACTTGATGAAATACAGCCCGGTTTTGGCAGAACAGGAAAGCTATTTGCATTTGAACATTTTAACTGCATCCCTGATATTTTAGTTATCGGCAAAGGTATGGCATCTGGCTTACCCGTTGGTGCTTTTACAGCCAGTAAAGAAATTATGCATTCGCTAAGTGAGAATCCTAAAATGGGTCATATAACTACTTTTGGCGGTAATCCGGTAATTGCGGCATCTAGCTTGGCTACATTAAACGTGCTGTTAAACTCGACTTTAATTGCTGACACTTTAATTAAAGAAACGCTTTTTAAGTCGTTATTAAAACATCCGAAGATAAAAGAAATTAGAGGTAAGGGATTAATGCTTGCCTTAATAATGGATACTCCCGAAACAGCCAATGAATTGGTATTGAAAGCAAAAGAGAAAAATCTTATTCTTTTTTGGTTATTATTTGAAAATAGAGCGGTAAGAATTTCCCCGCCATTAACCATTTCAGAAAAAGAAATCAAAGATGGTTGTGCTATAATCTTGGCACTTCTTAATAGTATGTAAATCAACGTTGTTAACTAATTTGTTAATAATATCGATTAGCAATGTGGCTGAAACACCTTACAATCACTTACTTTTAAAATATCTTGTAAAACCAAATAGTGCCTATGGCGTTAGAATCTAACGAGAGACCGAACAAGCCAATAACAAAATTTGAATCAATGTTAAAGACAGATGATGTCTATTTCTTTGATGCAGAAG
>JAHDDP010000048.1 GCA_020629285.1 Maribacter sp. | reverse complement strand
GTTCATCAATATAGTCATCATCGCCTTTTAATTGTATAGTGGCTTTTCCAAATGGTGTATTCATTTTCATTAACTCACTGAAATCATCACCTTTAAGTATAGATTTTATCGCATTTTTCTGAACTAGATAATCTGCCTCGTTTTCAGGTTTTTTCTGAAATGCTAAAATGTTTAATTTCTTTAATGATGACGCCGCCTCTTTTTCAGACTCGGTCAAATTCGCTGTTTCCAAATTTAATAGGCTAGAAGGCAAATCAAAAGACATAAAATTAGGGTTCTCTGCATTTGCAATATAATATTGCTGTAGACTCTGTTCTGAAGAGCATGATGTTATGGCTAAACCGATTACCACCATTATTGCCCAATATACATTTTTCATACTATGTTTTTAAAATTAGAAAAAGGCCTCCTTTCCATAGAAGACCTTTATAAATCTGTATTATTTTCCCGATGCCTTGTTCAAATCTTTAGGCAAATCCATTTTACTGGTCAGCGTTCCTATTTTATTTAAATCGATATCACCGGTAAGGCTCACTAAAACCGTTTCCAGCTTTCTTCCATTACGCCCTACTTCTACATTTTCCAAACCACTAACAAACATTAATAATTCTGATACATGATCTTTCTTTTTACCGTCTTTTACATAAAACTTTACGTTGACATCTTCATCTTTAACACGCATTAACTCCTCCAATTTAGAAGATTTAAGGTATCTTTTAACCGTTGAAGACATATCTGCAGAAACTGATGAATCTTCGGTCATAAAAACCTTTACGTTTCTTAATCCGCTGGCTATTTCCATAAATTCTTTAGCCTCGGCGTCATCACTCATTCCTCCAAATTTGGAAACAAGGTCTATCATACCTTTGTTTACGATTACAGACCCTACATTATCCATATCTTCATATTTATCAAATACAGATTGTGAAAAACCCAATGCGGGTAAAATTGCCATTAAAAATACTACTGCTACTTTTCTCATGATTGTTGATTTTAGTGCCGCTACCTAATTTTGGTTTTTGGCGATTGATGAATTGATTTTAATTTTAAAGAGTGCATAAAATAAAATAGACTCTATCTTATATATTTAATTACCTTTTTGCGCGGCTTTGCCCAATTGATCGCCACCTGGTAAATCCATTTTTTCGGTCAATTTGGATACCGATCTTAAATTTATATCCCCGGTCAAGGATAATAATACCGTTTCCAATTTCTTACCATTGACATCTATATCCATATCCTTTAAACCGGTTACGAACATTAAAAGTTCTTTTACATGATCACTATCCTTACCTTCTTTAACATAAAACTTCACATTAGAACTACCATCTCTAACCCTCATAAGCTCTTCAAAAGATGAGCTTTTAAGTCTGTTCGTTACCCAACTATCCACGTCTTTTGAAATTGCGGCGTCTTCAGTAGTTATTACTTTAAAACTTGTAATAGAGTTAACGAGCTCAAAAAATTCCTTTGCCTCCGGATCGTCTGAACTTACGCTCATTTTACCCAACATTTGAAACATTTTTGGCTGCATGGCAACAAAGGTTACCTTATCATTATCCTCATATTTCTCAAATATATCTTGAGCATTAGTGATTACAGGGGCTAACACCAAAAGTGTCAATACTAATATCTTTTTCATTTTAATTATTTTTCGTTAAAAATTTATTCGTTGTTTTTTCAAATTCCTCTAAATGGTTTAATTGTTCTGTACCTTTATTGAAATTCATTGCCAATAAGGCTAATGCCTCTTTTGCAGATGCTATCTCCTCTGGTGTATACTCATCTGCTAAAGTAACCGGAGCCGGTGTTGGTCGATAAAAATATAACCCTACCATAAAGACTGCTATTGCTGCAACGGATACCCATTTCAAATAATTTTTTCTAGGTTTTAATGGCACCTGCTTTGTAAAGCGTTCTTCTTTTGCTTTTGTAAAGTAATTGAACAAAGGTGCGTGTTGCTCTAAATGAGGAGCAATATCATCCCCTGAAAAATACGTTCTAAGCGTTTCTTCCTCAGCAACCGTTGTAGTTGCTTCAAAATACTTTTCTATTAATTTTTCTATGTTATGCAATTCCATAATTATGCTTTTCCATTAATTTTTCCCTAACGGTTTTTCTAGCTCTTGATAAAGCTACCCGTATGGCCGTTGGTTTCATATCCAACAATTTTTCTATTTCTTCATATTCATACTGTTCCACATCCCTTAATTGTAATACCATTTTTTGTTGTTCAGGTAATTCTTCCATAATTCGTTCTACCCAATTGATGCTATCTTTTGCTTCTAACTGACCTTGAAGAGATGTACTAGCATCCGTATAATTTGTATGTACCAATTTCAAATTACCGGCTTGCTTAGATTTTAACCTATCCAAACAAAAGTTCTTGGTCATGGTCATGGCAAACGCTTCTACATTTTTATAGCTCTCCATCTTATTCTTTTTGGACCACAACTTAATTAATATCTCTTGTGTTGCATCTTCTGCTTCTTCCGTAGACACCAATAATCTTTTGGCCATACGGAACAACTTATCCTTAAATGGTAATACAGTATTTAAAAACTCCGCTTGTTTCATTTTGGTTTGGCTGTTCGTAAACTTTCTTATCGGTTTACAAAAAGAAGACGATACTGAACGATTTTTGTTACAATTAATTTTTATTTCTTTGACTTGTAAGTAAATTTAACATCCTTATACTAATTATATACGTACTTAATTAAACGTTTATTTTCAGCATAATAATCGATACTCCATAATTTTGAGTATTTATAACCTTGAATTATAATTTAAAAAGAAGCTATGAAGAAATTTTTCTTGTCCCTCCTTTGTTTAGGAGTTATTGTTACTTCTTGTAATAATGATGATGACACTATTATTGAAGAAGAAGAAATTGAAACTCCCGAAGAAGAAGAAATCGCAGAAGTAGATATCGAAGTCCAAAACTTTTTTTGGCAAACCTTAAATTTATATTATTTCTGGCAGGGTGATGTGCCAGATTTGGCAGACGATCGTTTTGATACACAGACGGCGTATGAAGAATATTTATCAGAAAATGAAGACCCCGAAGCCTTTTTAGAGAATAAACTATTGTTTTCTGAAGACCGATTTACCTTTTATAGTGATGACTATACCGAATTAGTTAATAGTTCTGCGGGAGTATCTAAAAGTAACGGATTACAATTTGGGTTAGGTCGTATAAGCGGTACTGATGATTTATTTGGCTTTGTGGAATATATCGTAAAAAATTCTGATGCATCTAATCAAGACATTGAAAGAGGTGACTTGTTTATTGGTGTTGACGGCCAAACAATAACGGTAGATAATTATATTGAATTACTTTTTGGCGACAATGACACCTATGCCTTGAATATGGCTGAAATTGTTGACGGTGGCATTAGCCCGAGTGACAGAAAAGTTACTTTGACCAAATCTGAAGGCTTGGTTGAAGACCCCATTCACGTAAGTAATGTTATAACCTCTGGAGATAAAAAAATTGGTTATTTAATGTATAACCAATTTGTATCAGGCTCTGAAGATGCTTTGAACGCTATTTTCGCTGACTTTTTATCACAAGGTGTTAATGAAATGGTGTTAGATTTAAGATACAACCCTGGCGGTAGAGGTTCAACGGCTGCTGTTTTGGCAAGTTTAATAAAAGGGACTAATACCTCAGACTTATTGTATAAAACAGTTTATAACGCAAAATTACAGGCGCAGTTCGACGCCAGTTCTACAGAGAATTACTTTGTTAATACCACAGGAACTTTTGATGGAAATTCTGATGCACCTCTAAACACATTAAACCTTAGTACTGTTTACATCATTGCCACTGAAAGTTCTGCTTCAGCGAGTGAATTGGTAATGGTAGGTTTAGCACCTTACATGAATGTTATTCATATTGGCGGTACTACTGTTGGCAAAAACCAAGGTTCAGTTCTATTTGTTGACGACCCAGAAGGTGGTAATGTTTATGATCCTGAGAGAGTAGAAAACATCAACCCTAATGTTCAATGGGGCTTGCAGCCAATTATAAGTCAAGTTGAAAATAGTGCTGGTTTCTCTGATTATGTAGATGGTTTGGTACCAGATATTGAACTAGGTGAAGATGTTACTAACTTAGGTGTACTTGGAGATGAAAACGAACCATTGCTGGCTAGAGCTATTCAAGAAATAAATGGAAATGGCGCAAAAAGGAATTTTGAAGTAGTCATTCCTGCGAACTTAGTTTCCAGTTCTAAGCTTTTCGACCCAAGAAATACTTCATTACTTTTAAATAACAGCGTACCTATTTCTAAAATTCCTGTAACTGAAGAGAAATAAATTTAAAATATTTCAGTTTCCCTAACTATGAAGAAGATATTAGTATTATTAGTTGCTGCAATAGCATTCTCTTGCTCTAAAGATGATGATTTATCTTTACCGAATTCCGTAGATCCTGATGGCTCTGCTGATGTTGAAGTGCAAGATTTTATGTGGAAAGCCATGAACTTTTGGTATTTCTGGCAAGCCAATATAGATGATTTGGCAGATGACCGTTTTGCAAATACAGACACAGGAAGAGCTGAATATACCGCATTTCTTGATTCTGAAGATGACCCTGCCGCTTTCTTTGAAAGTAAATTACAGTATATAGAAGATAGATTCAGTTTTTATAACGAAGATTACCGTGAACTAACTAATTCACTTGCAGGGATTTCTAAGAGTAACGGATTGGAATTTGGTCTTGTTCAGTTTCAAGACAGTGACGAGATTTTTGGTTTTGTTCGCTATATTATTCCAAATTCAAACGCTGCAACGGTAGAGATTCAACGTGGAGACCTTTTTACAGGAGTTGACGGACAGACGCTGACTACATCTAATTATATTAGTTTACTCTTTGGTGAAAATGATACTTACACCTTAAATATGGCAGATTTCGATAATGGTAACTTTACACCTAACGATGTAGAAATTACGCTTACCAAAGAAGAAGGTTTAGCCGAAAACCCCGTACTACTTTCTAAATCATTTACAATTGGTGGTGAGAATATCGGTTACATTTTATACAATCAATTTACTAATGAGTATGATGATGATTTATATTCTGCTATTAAAGATTTAAAATCTGCAGGCATTACCAATTTGGTAATGGATTTACGTTATAACCCAGGTGGATCAGTAAATACTACACGCTTATTGGCTAGTATGATTTACGGTACCAATACGTCTGATTTATTTTTAAGAAAGCGCTATAACGATAAGCTTCAAGAGCAATTCAACGATAGCCAATTAGAGATTTATTTTGCCGATAAGGTTAACGGAGAAACTATAAATTCATTAGGTTTATCCAAACTGTATGTACTAACCTCATCAAGTTCCGCATCTGCAAGCGAATTATTGATAAATAGTTTAGAACCTTATATGGACGTCATTCAAATTGGTGATGTTACTAGAGGAAAAAATGAATTCTCCACTACCCTAGTCGATGATCGTGATAATTCATACTTGTACACTCCATCTAGAGTGAACGAAATTAATCCTGATAACCAATGGGCAATTCAACCTTTAATAGGTAGAAACGAAAATGCCGATGGTTTTTTTGACTTTACAAGCGGTCTACAGCCAGATTATGAGTTAAAAGAAGATTACAGTAATCTTGGAATTTTAGGTGAATTAAACGAGCCTTTGTTAGCTAAAGCGATAGAGGTTATTACGGGGACTACAGGTAAACGTGACTTTACAGTACAATACCCTATCAATATATTTAGCAGCTCTAAAGAAAATAGCCTTATGAGCGATAAAATGGTTGATGATACTGTTTATGATTTAGAGTTCTAAAATACACCAAATCATAAAAGAAAAAAGGACAGCCAATCGGCTGTCCTTTTTTTTAATTACAAACTCAACTTAAACCCAAGTCGAACATTTCTACCCTTCGTAGTAAAAGAAACCACTTCAGTATATTCTTCGTTTAAAATATTATCCACAGCTAAAAACGCTATTAAATTTGTACAAAACTGATGCCTCAATTGTAAATTAGTCAAACTAAAACTATCTAAAGTTACGTTTGAAAATGTAGCAAAATCAGTATCTGTTCGATCGGATACGTACTGATAAGAGAGTCCGACAAATGTCTTCTCTTTTATAGTATACCCCATGTTAGCGTTAATTTTACTTTTAGGTACTCTCAATGTCAAATCTTCTTTTGAATTCGTATAAGTATAATTAGCATTAAAAGTTAGCCCTTTAACCAGTTCTGAATTAAAGCCTACTTCTACCCCATCGAAATGTGCGGTTTCAGCAGAATTCCTATACTGACTTTCAAAAGTTGTAAAATCAATTGTAACAAAATCAATTCTGTCTTCTTCGGTTCTATTAAAATAGAGTGCATTAATGGTAAACGCATCTGAAATTTTAAATTCAATACCTCCTTCTAAAGTAGTATCTTCTTCTGGATCTAAACCAGGGTTCGCCCCAAACGGACCATATAACTGCGATAAGTTAGGTGCTATATATGAAGTTGCATAACTACCCATAAACTTTAAATACCCATCATTAATACTAATTCTGTATGACGGATTAATATTATAAATGAAATTAGAACCGTATTCGCTGTGATTGTTTAATCGAACACCAGCATTTACACTAATTCCCTGCTCGCCTACGTATACCGCATTTAAATAAGGATCTACCGTATTAGAATCGTATTCCTCGCTAAACAAAGTTTGATTGTCTATATAATTTACACCAACTATGGTATGAATGTTATCTGAAAACGTGTACTTGTTAAAAACATCTAATACATAAGATTGTGAGTCGTAAGTTGCCGGAAAGCTAGATTCGAACGATCTCGTAATCTGATTATACGCTGTATTTACATTAATACTTCCGTTTTCATACCCAAATTTAGAACTTAATCCAAAACGCGACTGCTCACTAGTAAAATAGTAATCAGCATCTTCAATAGGAAAACCGTTATCAAAATCGCTATTCAATTTATTATAGAAGGCCGATGCGTTTATCTCAAAGCGTTCAGAAAATTGATACCCTACTTTTAAGTTACCATCTATTCTAGAAAGTTCGTCTGACTCCGTACCTATTGCAGCCGATAATCCATCTGCAAATTGATGTCCTCCAGATGCTAAAACTGATAATTTTCCATGCTTAGCTGTTAAGTTTACCGTATTCGAAATATCAGAAATATTATAATTCTGATCATCTTCCGTTTGGTTGGTTCCAAAACTTGAAATAAAATCAAGTGCAAGACCTTCTTTCTTCGCTTTCTTCGTCGTAATATTAATTACTGCCGTTGCTGCTGAATTTCCATAAAGCGTGCTCGCTGCGCCTTTTAAAATTTCGATACTTTCAATTTGAGCAGCGTTCAATAATCTTAAATCATACTCTGCACTTGTGCTCGATGGGTCAGATACTTGAATACCATCGATAATAACCAGTACTTGACGATTATTACCCCCCCTAACAAAGGTGGAAAGGTTCTGACCAGCATAACTTCTGGTACCGTTAATTTCAATTCCGCTTTTAGTGTTGATAATTTCAGCAACTGTACGTCGCTGATTTTGTTCCAATTCTTTTTGAGAAATGGTAATTACGGTCTTACCCGAATTTTCACGCTTTAATTCAAAACGCGAATCACTAACGACAACCTCATCTAATTGTAACGTTTTTGTAGAATCTTGCTCTTGCTGTGCTCCTACCTTTGCACATAACAATACAGTGACCGCAGGCCACAATAAATAATTTTTCATTCGTTTAAATTCATAAACGGGAGCGTAGTATGTCTGTATCCATACGCAAACCTTTATCCCGAAAGTTTAACAATGTTCGTTTGAATAAGGCAGGTCTCCTGACTTGTTTAATACTATTCTGCCTTCCCATGTTTTCCAAACCGGTTTGGATCCCAAAGTGACTTTGAAGAAAATAGTACCTTCTTAAAAAGAAGTATCAAACAAAATCTAATTGCCAATAGATAGGTTCGAAATAAACTTACAGTTGCGGGAACAGCTCTAGATTTTCACTAGATTCCCTTTTAATCTCATTACAAAAAGTAACGAGAACCAAAATTCACGGCGAAAGTAAACATTTAGTTTAATCTTTCTACGTAAACTTTTATAATACTACTTTTGAAAAATAGACGAACTACCACCATGTTTAAACGCTTACTTTTTATAGGTTCCCTTCTTTTGTTATGCGGATGCAAGCAGAAGAAAAAAGAAACAATTTTCAATAATGCCAATGATAGCAGTACTTCTATAGAATATGCCAATGGTTTTAAAATTGAAACCCAAAGCAATGGTATTACTATCATTAAGGTCTTAAAACCTTGGGCAAATGCAGAGACTACACACACATATGCTTTGGTTCCTAAAGAAATACAAGCAAGCATCACCTTAAACAAAAATGATTATGATGCCATAATTGCAACTCCTGTAGAACATATTGTGGTGACCTCTACAACTCATATTCCAGCTTTAGAGGAATTGGGAGTTTTACATCAACTTATTGGCTTTCCAGATACCAAGTACATTTCTTCTTTAGCTGCACGAAAATTAATTGATGCCGGAAAAATAAAAGAATTAGGCATCAATGAAAGTTTAAATACCGAAGCTGTTCTTGCACTGCAGCCAGACTTGATCTTCGGCTTTGCAATCAATGACGGTAACAGCACCTATGAAACTATACAACGTGCTCATATTCCGGTAATATATAACGGCGATTGGGTAGAAGAAACGCCCTTAGGAAAAGCGGAATGGATCAAATTCTTTGCTCCTTTTTTTAATAAAACCAAAAAAGCCGATATTATTTTTAATAAAATTGAAACTTCTTACCTAGAAACAAAAAAACTAGCTGCTGAAGTTGAAAATAAGCCTACGGTTTTGAGCGGAGCCATGTTCAATGATATCTGGTATTTACCTGGCGGAAAAAGCTGGGCTGCGAATTTTCTAAAAGATGCCAATGCAGATTACCTTTGGAGCGCTACAGATGAAAACGGAAGTCTTTCTTTAAGCTGGGAGAGTGTTCTTGATGTGGGTAAACATGCCGATTACTGGATCGGACCTGCACAATTAGCCACTTACAAAGAAATGGAAGCATCAAGTCAGCATTATACACAGTTTGATGCTTTTAAGAATAAAAAAGTATTTACAACCGCAAATACAAAAGGAGAAACTGGTGGCACTTTGTATTATGAATTAGCCCCACAAAGACCAGACCTTGTATTAAAAGATTTAATCCATATTTTACATCCTGGATTATTACCCGATTATGTACCTTATTTTTTTAAACCATTACTATAATTGTCAAAGCAATCTACATATAGCTTTCATTTTATAACCTTGCTGGCAGTATTGCTTCTATGCTTTGTTATCAATATATGTTTGGGTTCTGTAAACATTTCGTTTATTAAGACAATACAAGCATTATTTGGAACGGTTACTGAAGATTCTTCTTATTATATCATTTGGGAATATAGACTACCAAAAGCCATAACAGCCATATTGGTCGGTGGCGGTCTCTCACTTAGCGGATTGTTAATGCAAACCCTCTTTAGAAATCCTTTAGCCGGACCCTATGTACTTGGTATTAGCTCTGGTGCTAGCCTGGGTGCAGCCCTATTAATTATGGGGACATCGCTGTTTTCTGGCGTATTCACCTTTTCGACCTTCAATGATATTTACTTGGCGATTGCATCTAGTCTTGGTAGCTTTTTGGTATTATCATTAGTGCTTTTGGTTGCGGCAAAAGTAAAAGATACCATGGCTTTACTGATTATAGGGCTTATGTTTGGCAGTATTACCGCTGCTATTGTTAGCGTACTTTCTTATTTCTCTAAAGCTGAAAAATTGCAACAATACATTTTTTGGTCTTTTGGCAGCCTAGGTAATTTATCATGGATGCAATTATTGATAATTGCGCTCTGTGCGATAACAGGTATTTTTCTCAGCATCATATCCATAAAACCACTAAATGCTTTTTTACTTGGTGAAAATTATGCCAAGAGTCTAGGGATAGGGTTGAAAAAATCCCGGTACATCATCATAGTAGCTACAGGGTTACTCGCAGGATCTATTACCGCCTTTGCCGGACCTATTGCCTTTGTAGGCTTAGCCGTGCCACATATTAGCAAACAAATATTCAATACTACAGATCATAAAATTCAAATTCCTGCCGTACTTTGCTGTGGCGCCATTTTAATGTTACTATGCGACACCATTGCTCAACTACCTGGCTCGGTGAGTGTTTTACCAATAAATGCCATTACTAGTATTTTTGGAGCTCCGGTGGTAATTTGGTTATTGGTTCGTAAAAGAAAAATGATATTCTAACTTTAAACTGACATCATCACTACAAGCACAAAACATAGCACACTTTCAATCAATCAATTAACCGTTGGGTATGATGACAAAGTTATTGTTTCCAACATTTCTTTTGAATTGATTAAAGGAGAACTAGCGGCTATTGTTGGTATCAACGGAATTGGAAAATCTACTTTATTACGCACTTTAGGCAATTTTCAACCAAAAATTTCCGGTTCTATATTAATTGAGGGAAAAGATTTATCTACTTATAATGAAATACAATTAGCATCTAAAATAAGTGTAGTTCTTACCGAATCTATTGCATCAAAAAATTTATCTATTTATGAGCTATTGGCTTTAGGCAGACAACCATACACCAATTGGCTAGGTAAATTGACCGACGATGATATTTCTATCATAAATAACAGTATTGACCTTTTAGAATTAGAACCTTTTCTAGATAAAAAATGTTTTCAACTGAGTGACGGACAGTTGCAACGTGTACTTATAGCCAGAGCTTTAATTCAAAATACCGATATTATTTTGTTAGACGAGCCCACTACTCACTTAGATTTATACCACAAAGTTCAAATTTTAAAGCTGTTAAAAACTATTGCCCATAAAACCAATAAAGTAATATTATTCACAAGTCATGAAATTGAACTTGCTATTCAATTATGTGACAAAATGTTGATTTTAGACGGAAGAGAAAATGCATTTGATGAGCCTTGTAAATTAATAGAGAACAAAAATTTTGATACCCTATTTCCTAAAGACACCATTTCTTTTGATGCAAATACCGGTTCTTTTAGAATTAAAAAGTAGTTATTTCATCATTTATAAGAAATTCAATTAGGTATGTTAATTAAAAACAGACCACCTCTTTTAATCTTTACTGCCCAAACAAGTATCTTTACCTGAGAATATTCCAATACATTAATGAACGAAATTTATATTTACTTGATCATCGGTATCCTCTGCCTTGCCATTGGATATTTTTTAGGTAATTATATTCAGCTTTTAAAAACAAAATCTAGGCAAAGCACATTAGAAGAAAGAGAGCAGCAAATGCTCAATAACCTTTCTGTTTTTCAAGATAGATTAAAAGATAGCGAGACACAAAAAGTACAACTACAGTCAGACAAAGAACAGTTAGGCAACCAAATAGTTCGTTATCAATCGGATATAGAAAATTTACAGCTTAAGAATAGAGAGCAGAAAGAGGAAGTTGAAAAGCTTCAAGAGAAATTCACTAAGGAATTCGAAAATCTTGCCAATAAAATACTGGAAGAAAAAAGCTTAAAATTTACAGAACGAAACGAGAAAAACATCAAAGACATTCTTACTCCGTTAAATGAAAAAATTCTTCTTTTTGAAAAGAAGGTTGAAGAAAGTCAAAAAGAAAACATCAGTATCCATTCTGCCTTAAAAGAGCAGTTACTTAATCTACAGACCCAGAATATAAAAATTACTCAAGAAGCAGAGAACCTGACTAAAGCATTAAAAGGTGACAGTAAAATGCAAGGTAATTGGGGCGAGCTTGTATTGGAGCGCGTATTAGAGAAATCGGGTTTGGAAAAGGACCGCGAATACAACGTGCAACAAAGTTTTACTCGTGAAGATGGTAGCCGTGTATTGCCAGATGTTATCATAAACTTACCAGATGGCAAAAAAATGGTGGTGGATTCTAAAGTATCCTTAACCGATTACGAGCGTTATGTAAATGCTGAAGATGATTTTAAAGAGAAGTATTTAAAAGACCACCTAAACTCATTAAGAAGGCATGTAGATCAACTATCCGCCAAAAAATATGAAGATTTATATGAAATGGAGAGTCCGGATTTTGTTTTAATGTTCGTACCCATTGAACCTGCATTTGCAATTGCCATCAATCAAGATAGTTCTTTATACAATAAAGCTTTTGAGCAGAATATTATTATTGTTACTCCTTCAACACTTCTTGCTACCTTGCGCACAATTGATAGTATGTGGAATAATGAGAAGCAACAGCGAAATGCTATTGAAATAGCGCGGCAAGCTGGTGCTCTTTATGATAAATTCGAAGGCTTTGTTGGCGACTTAATGAAAGTAGGCAAAAAGATGGACGATGCTAAAGATGAATACCGTGGCGCAATGAACAAATTGGTCGATGGGCGCGGTAATATTATCACTAGTATAGAAAAGCTTAAAAAAATGGGTGCGAAAGCGAAAAAATCCATTCCGGAATCCCTAATTAAACGTGCCGTTGAAAATGACGATTTCGAAGAAGAACCTAAATTAAAATTATAAAACCATCCATTAATTATATATTAAAACTAAACATATGAAAAAGATAGTATCATTACTTTTATTAAGCGTCGTAGTTATCGGTGCGCTGTATTATGCCTTTATATACTTTGTTTCCTTTAGTGAAGGTGTACGTTCAGGAGAACTTATTAAAATAAGCCGTAAAGGAGTTATAGCTAAAACTTGGGAAGGCGAAATAAGCCAAGGTATTTCAGGCGCTCAAATATTCTCTTTTTCAGTATTGGATAAAGACAAAGATGTAATTGAAAAGTTACAGGAATATCAAGGTCAATACGTAAAAGTAAGTTACGTAGAACGTTATGCAACTTTCTTTTGGTTGGGTGACACTAAATACTTTGTTACCGAGGTACATGCAGAAAAATCACCTCATTTTAGAAATTAAGAAAGAAATAGAAAGACCATGGAAAAATTTAAAAGTGTAAAAGCGTCTAGAGTTTCTATCACAGAGTTAATGCTACCTTCCCACTCCAATTTTGGAGGAAAAGTGCATGGCGGGTATATATTGAACCTTATGGATCAAATTGCCTTTGCATGTGCTTCTAAACACTCTCAACAGTATTGTGTAACCGCTTCCGTTAATCGAGTAAACTTTTTAAACCCTATTGAAGTTGGCGAACTAGTAACCTTGAAAGCTAGTATAAACTATACGGGTAGAACTTCTATGGTAGTTGGTGTTCGTGTAGAATCAGAGAATATTACATCTGGCACTAAAAAGCACTGTAACTCGTCGTACTTTACCATGGTGGCAAAGGGAACAGATGGTAGAAATGTTCCCGTACCAGGTTTAATTATTTCTGACGACCAAGGTATTAGAAGATTTGCTCGTAGTAAATACCGTAAACTAGAGGCTCAAGAAAGAGATACCAAATTTGAATCTAAATCCTTTAATTCAGAAGAATACATTAAGGAATTGGAATCTGAAAATATCAAGATTGAAATGAAGTAAGAAGCTTTGCCGCAGCAGCATCTAAAAACCAGACCAAGTCTTTTGTTTTAGGTGCTACGTGGCTTGCCGGATAATCTAAATATCCCTCTTCCCTATCCACTATTATTTTCACTTTTTCAGCCTTACTTTCCCCTGTTACCAAGAAAGCAACAGTTTTAGCATTGTTTATGATTCTACCCGTAAGAGATACTCGTCTTTGACCGGATTCTGGGTGAATGGCCACCTCACAATTATCTGGAGAAACCCAAAGATTAATTTCATGAGGGAATATTGATGCCGTGTGCCCATCGTCTCCCATACCAAGAATCACTAAATCGAATTGAGGTAGACCTAATTCTTTAGGCAATTCTTTATCCAATAGCTCGCCATAACGCTTAGCTTCCGTTTTTGGATCATCTTCACCTTTTATTCTATGAATATTTTCTTCTGGTATATCGACCTTAGAAATAAGATGTTCTACGGTCATTTTATAGTTACTTTCATCATCGGTAGGTGCTACACATCTTTCGTCTCCCCAATATAAATGAATGTTCTTCCAATCTACATCATCAGCAAATTCCTCCGCTAGAACATCAAATACAATTTTAGGGGTACTGCCACCGGATAAGGCAATATGAAAAGCTTTCTGAGTACCCGATTTTTCAATCAAATACTTAGAAAACTCTTCAGCAACCTTTACTTTATTTTGATAAACTTTTAATTCCATCTTAACTAAATACTTTAATTAACTTAACAACTAGCAAATAACACAGTAACCAGATTCATCTGCCAAATTCTCGCAAGGATTTCTCCACTCGCCTACACCTTCAATTAGCTCGTTAGCATTCTCTGGTCCCCAAACTCCGGCCGCATAACCGTACATTTTAACATCCTTACCGTTATTCCAATAATCTAAAATTGGATCAACAAATGCCCAAGCAGCCTCTACTTCATCAGCTCTTGCGTATAAAGTAGCATCGCCTTGCATTGCATCTAACAACAAACGCTCATAAGCTTCCATTACATTTTTTTCTGTTAAACTAGAATAGTAGAAATCCATATTTGCTCGCTCAACCTCAAACCCCTGCCCCGGAACTTTTACTCCGAACTTAATTAGAATACCTTCATCTGGTTGAATACGAATGACCAACTTGTTATCCTTATTGCTGATACCAGATTCTTTAAAAATTTGATGATGCGGTGTTTTAAAATGTATGACCACCTCGGTTACTTTAGTAGGCATGCGTTTTGCCGTTCTCACATAAAAAGGAACATCTGCCCAACGCCAATTATCTACAAAGAACTTAACTGCCGCAAAGGTTTCTGTGGTTGAATTTTTATCGACTCCGTCTTCTTCGCGGTATCCTTTTACTTCTTTACCTTCTATTTTAGAAGCTACATATTGAGCTCTAATGGTATTTTCATAAAGTGTCTTTTCATCGTTCATTATCTTGAGGGACTTCAATGCCTTCAATTTCTCATTACGAATTTCTTCTGCATCGGCACTTAACGGAGGCTCCATTACGATTAGCGCAACAATCTGCAATAAATGACTCTGAAACATATCTCTTAACGCACCAGATTTATCATAATAGCCACCCCTTTTTTCAACACCTACACTTTCGGCATTTGTTATCTCTACATGGTGAATATAATTTCGGTTCCAAAGTGGCTCAAAAATGCTATTGGCAAAACGAGTTACCAATAAATTTTGCACTGTTTCTTTTCCTAGATAATGATCGATCCTAAATATCTGACCCTCTTCAAAATAGGTGTGCAAACCATCATTTAGTTCTTTAGCTGATTCTAAGCTATAACCGAATGGTTTTTCAACAATAATTCTTCTCCAACCGGTAGTTTCATCATTTAAACCCTGATCAGACAAATTTTTTGCTATCGGTTCATATAAACTTGGTGGTGTAGACAAGTAAAACATGTGGTTGCCTTGCGTACCATATTTTTGATCTAAATCTGAAATACGCTTTTCTAAACGCTCGTACGATATATCGTAATCAGAACCCAAATCTTCATAAAAAAGCTTATCAGAAAACTTCTGAATATAATCCGCATCAAATTCTTCACGCTCCTTTTCCAAATAAGGGCTTTCTAAAACTACCTTATTCCTAAATTTTAAATCGCCTAAATCACTCCTACTTACACCCAACACCACAAAATTATCAGGTAAGTCATTTCCCTTATATAAATTAAATATAGCCGGTATAAGTTTTCTTGCCGTTAAATCTCCAGATGCCCCAAAGATTACGAGCATATGATTTTCTGTCTTTTTCATTATAGGTTGATATTCTTTATTCTTCAAATATCTTAAAAAGTAAGCCATTATCGGGCGTTATTAAGATACAATTTGGATTTAAAGTCAATATTTTAAATTATTTTTGATTCACATTATGTTACTGACAATAAATAATTAAAAATTGTAACATTTTGATGTATTCTAATTATAAAACATTCAATTTATGTACGATTTTGGTTTAGTAGGTCTTGGAGTAATGGGACAAAATTTTATCCTCAATGTGGCCGACAACGGATTCTCTGCCTACGGATATGATTTAGATGATGAAAAAGTAGAGACTTTAAAGACTTTAGGAGGAGATTTAGATAAGGTAAGTGCATCTAGCAACATAAAAACGTTTGTAAAGAACCTTAAGCAACCACGTAAAATAATGCTTTTGGTGCCTGCTGGGAAAATTGTAGACGCCGTTATAGAATCTCTGTTACCGCATATTGACAAGGGAGATATAATAATAGACGGCGGTAACTCTTTCTTTACCGATACGGACAGAAGAGAATCTTACTTACAAGAGAGAGGTATCAACTTTTTTGGAGCAGGGGTTTCCGGTGGTGCAAAAGGTGCCCGTAAAGGACCTAGTATTATGCCAGGTGGTTCAAAATCTGCTTACGAGCATATTAAACCAATTTTTGAAGCTGTATCCGCTAAATATAACGGCGAACCATGTGTTGCTTATTTAGGTCCAAAATCTGCCGGCAACTACGTAAAAATGGTTCACAATGGTATAGAATACGGATTAATGCAGTTGACTTCTGAAATTTATGATGTTCTCAAAAAAGGAGGAGATTATAATAACGATGAATTACACAACACCTTCGCAAAATGGAATTCAGGAAGACTACAATCTTTCTTAGTTGAAATTACTTCTGAAATTTTCGAACAAAAAGATGATTTAACAGAAGGTAGCTTAGTTGATCAGATATTAGATAAAGCAAAACAAAAAGGAACCGGTAAATGGACAAGCCAAAATGCAATGGACCTTGGTATTCCTGTTCCCTCTATAGATGTGGCTGTTAGCATGCGTGAACTATCTGCTTTAAAAGACGAAAGAATTAAGGCCGATGCCCTATATGACAGACCAACTGTAGCGCATATGGATAAGGAGAAGTTAGAAGCTCTAACAGAAAAGGCATTATACTTCTCGTTTATAATCACCTATTCTCAAGGTCTGCACCAATTAGCAGATGCCTCTAGAGAGTATGGTTACGACTTAGATATTTCTGAAATCGCTAAAATATGGAGAGCAGGTTGTATTATACGTGCCGGTTTATTAGCAGATATTACAGAGGCTTTTAAAGCTGAACCTACATTGCCAAATCTATTACTTTCTCCAAATTTTGTAGATAAGGTAAAAGAAACGGTAGGTGCTGCAAGAGAATTGGTTGCATTTGGGGCTAAAAACGGTATTCCGTTACCTGGTCTATCAAATTCACTTACCTATTTTGATGCGTATACGTCAAGTAAATTACCACTAAACCTTATTCAGGCGCAACGAGATTACTTTGGATCTCATACTTATGAGCGTTTGGATCGTGAAGGTATTTTTCATACAGAATGGGAAGATTAAATAATATCATTTGAGAAAATTACATATATCTTTTAGTAGCATTTGCCTTTTAGCTGTTTTCACAACTACAATACTATCTTGTAAGCAAAAATCTAAAGAAGAGGTTCCTGTAGAAATACTGGATAATCATACTTTAGACAGAACGGCAAATGCTACTTTAAATGATTCTCTTACCAGACAAGTATATGTTCCTATATATTCTGATATTTACAATCAGACCAGAGATTCAAGAACCTTGCTTACCGCTACTTTGAGCATTAGAAATACCAGCTTAAAGGATAGTTTGTTCGTTAGTAAAATTGACTATTATAATACGGAAGGTGATTTGGTACGAAGTTATATTGACTCCCCTATTTACCTAACCCCAATGGAATCTATAGATTATGTTATTGAACAACAAGATACTTCTGGTGGTAGTGGCGCTAATTTTTTAATTGATTGGTATTCCAAAAAACGATTGAACCCATTGTTTCAAGCTGTAATGGTTGGCGGTTTAGGTGCTCAAGCCTTTTCTTTTACTACAGAAGGAATTGAGATTATCGAAGAATAGCTTTTACTACTAAACAGAACTAAAGTCTTATTATCACACTAGCCTACATGTATTCTATTTATGTTATTGAATTGTCTAAAAAAGTGTTCACCGAAAACAAAAAATTTCGGGAAGCTAATCCGCAGTTCAACGGAGTATTAGAATGTTTATATGTTGGTATGACCAGTAAAACACCAAAAGAACGTTTTAAACAACATAAGTACGGTACTTTAAGCAAAAAAGGGCACAACATTTCTTCTAAAATTGTACAGAAGTACGGTTTGTATTTACGGGGAAGCCTATTTAACCACCTAGACCCTATAAAATCAAGAGCTGAAGCATTAAAAATGGAAAAGCAGCTGGCGCTTGAGCTTCGCCGCAAAAAATACGCAGTTTGGTATAATTAGGAATAAATCGGTTATTTTGGCAGAGGTGTTACAGCATCTAAAAGTTCATCTTCCATACCGTAATATTTTAGTGCAAAACCAAATGCTATAACAGATAAAATTACACCAATTAGAAATACGGTATACGTCCACCGTAATAACCTATACTTCTCTTGTAATACTTTCCCCAGATAATACAAATCCATACTCAAAGAGTCATAAATAGATTCTTTGCTTTTTATAATATCCCTTAGCTTCGATTTAAAGTCTGCCAGCTCCATACTATGAAAATTTCCGAAGAACAAGAAATTGGTATCCTTCTTCTTAATTTCATCTACTACAACATTTGTGTTATCCACCTTTGGTCTTGTTGCCAGTACTGACATAATCATTGAAGTGATGCTAAATAGAACAAATATTACCGTTGGATAAATAAGATATGAATTTGAAGGCGAATCTAATTTTGGTATCAAATTTGCCAATAACAACGAAATTATAATTGCATTTACAGACAATAGTATATTCGCCTTGGTGTCAGCAATATCACTCAATTTAATATGATTTCTAAGCTCTATACGATATAAGGACTGAATAGCCCTTTGTGGACTCTCATCTTTTAACCTAGCCTTTAAAATTTCTTTTTTTTCTGTTTTTTCAGCTTTCTGTAATCTAGATATTAACGATAAGATATTTTCTTCTTTCTGCTCTTGCCAATTTTCTTTCGCAAATTCAGTATAATATCGATGCTCTATTCTAAGCTTTTCTAAATAAATTAATCTCCATGTATCTAAATCAGGATTTGTGTCATTGAAATTCTCCAATTCCAGTCGCAATAATTGAAGTAGCTCTTCAAAATCTTCAGATGCGTAAAACCAGGTACATACATCTTTTACAATTGCTTCGGCATCATTGATAGGTGTATCATTTTTCCATGCACTTTCTATTAATTGAACTACAACATCGATATCTTTTTGTTTACAATTGTTTTCTTTTAGAAAACTAGTAGCCAAATGTATACTTTCTTGAATATGATTATCGTAATCTATAGCATAACCTGAATGAAGAAACCATATTGCCAATAGTACATTATTTGTCTTTATACTTTCATCAGTTGAAAATTCCAATATCTTTTTGGCTTTGTTGACGGTTTTATTTGCATACCCTTGACTATGAAATAGAAAGTTCTTGTTCATCTGTTCAGACAACAAATTTTTTATATATTTTTCAGCTGCTGCTACGGTAGTTTCATTCATAACTTCAAGTTTGTTGCTTTTTAAAATTTTATGCGAAGACTACTCGCCAATACAATTAAAACATGTCATTTGAGCTTCGGTCATCTTCACATCTTCAGACCCTTTTAAAGCTTTGGTCAATACTTCACTTTCTACTAATTCTTGTTGAAATAAGATGGCATAGTCTATAAGATGGTCTCGTCTGCTTTTAATTTTAGTAATGAGTTCTTTTCCATCCAATTTATAAATCTCATCTGGCCATACAGTGAAAGATGACGCTATAGCCTCATCAGTCAACAATTGCTGTAATTTTTTAGCCTCTTCCTTAAATACAGATTGTGGAATATCTTGCATAAAATAAATATCAAATGGAGAAATAAGACCGGACAAAAAATCTATTTCTTTTTCAAAAGATTGCACTTCTGGCAGAAATGCGTTATTAGAAATTATAGTTGGTAAAACACCTTCTAAATTAAAAAAGGCATTATCTCGATCACATGGTAACGGAATTGCATTTATAGAATCCCCAACATGCTCTATTGCCCAACCCCATTGTTTGGCATGACGATCCCAATCACCTATCAACAAATCAAATAAACGTGCTCTAACCAAAGAACTTGCATTAATACTAACTCTGTTCGGATACTTAATTTTCAACTCCTGTAACTCTTCTGTATCCATTAAGGAATCAACATTTTTAATGTTCAACCAGTTTGCATTTCCCTTGGTTTCATATTCTAAGAGAAAAAGCCTGTTCGCATATTTAGTATTATAATCTGATAACTGCTCCTGCTTTGGCACAAATACCAACTTAGGCTTTGTGTTTAGAATTTTTGCTTTTTCCGAAAGTTTTGCTACCACCAATGCAGCATAAGGGTGTTGTGCAGAAATACCATCCACAACAATATTTTCTATACCCAATGTCTTAGCTACTTTTGGCACTAAAGGCGAAGGGTCTTTAGAGACACTACGCAATGTCATTAAAGTACCATCATCCTTTTGCAGTTTTAAAGAGTGAGTTTGTTTACCGCCACCTTCTTCCAAAACCTTTACATTACCAGATATATCATTTAAGTACAAAATAGGAACGCTAACAGGTGCAGACCATGCCTTTCTATACTGCTCGCCCTGCATTACGTTTTTTAAATTATTTCCCTCATATAAAGTACTTGCCGCAACAACTACAGAGTCATACTCTTCAAAATTAATCTCATTAATATCAGCAGCCCCTATAATTTCACAAGTATCAAATGTTTTATCAGTACTAGATAATGACAAATAGGTCGATCCTAAGAATACCAATAATAAAGCGACTACAATGAATACTACTTTTTTCAATCTCTAGAAATTTATTTCTTCGAAACAAGTTTACAGATAAACAGTAGTTATGGATTATCTGATAAAATTATTTTTTAATCTAAAAGAGTATACACCACATTATGAGCGAACTATAATACATTCGTTATATATAATGTTAAAATAGTGATGATTTCTCATTTTAAATTCATTAAATTTATTGGTCAAGCAATTATTATAACTTAAAGCATGCTTTTATGAACGGATTAATAATGGATTACCCACTAACCACAACTACCATATTAAATTATGCAAGGAGTGCTTTTCCTGACAAAAAATTAATCTCTTATCTACCAGATGGAAGCCGGCATGAATATACCTACGGTCAGTTATACAAACGCTGCTGTCAGCTTGCCAATGCATTGAGGAATAAACTCGGTATAACAAAAGGCGATATGGTAGGTACTTTTGCTTGGAATCACTATCAGCATGTGGAACTGTATTATGGAATTCCTGGTATTGGAGCGGTCTGTCATACCATAAACATCAGATTATCATCTCAACAAACAGAATTTATCATCAATCATTCTGAAGATAAGGTCATTTTTGTTGATGCTACCTTGGTCCCCCTTTTAGAAAAAATTGCACCCAAATTAGAGACCGTTGAAAAGTTCATAATCATCAATGCCCCAAAAGGTTTTACTACAAGTCTACCAAATATTATACATTATGAAGATTTAATTGGAGAGCAATTAGAATCTATAGAATGGCCTGAACTAAATGAAAATGATGCAAGCGGTATGTGCTATACCAGTGGTACCACGGGCATGCCTAAAGGCGTGCTATATTCCCACAGGTCTACGTATTTACACGCAATGACCATTCTTACACCTAATGCGGGGAATTATAGCAACAGAGATATTATACTACTCATTGTTCCTCAGTTTCATGTCATGGCCTGGGGTTTTCCTTACATGTGTCTTTTAACAGGTTCTGATATGGTCATGCCCTCTTTACACTTAAGACCAGATGCTATTATTAGAATTCTAGAAAGCGAAAATATAAATAAGGCCAACGGCGTACCTTCTATTTGGAGGGGCGTTTATGAGGAAATGAAAAAAAATCCGCCAAAGAAGAAATTGGCTTTACAAGAATATTTAGTTGGCGGTTCAGCATTGTCGGCAAGTCTTATAGAAAACTTTGAAAAAGATTTTGGTATAAAAGGGGTGCAAGCTTGGGGGATGACAGAAACCTCTCCGCTTGGCACCGCCAGTAGACTTCAGAAAAAACATGAAAGCCTAAGTGAACAAGAACAAATTAAAATACGAGCCAAACAGGGAATTGAATTTCCAGGTATTGAAATGCGAATTGTTGGCGATGACGGAAAAGTAGCACCACGAGATGGTAAAACGATGGGAGAATTACAGGTAAAAGGTGCCTGGGTTATCAAGTCTTACTTTAAGACCCATAGCAGAGACAATTTCACCAAAGACGGTTGGTTTAGAACAGGTGATGTTAGTACCATTGATGAAAATGGATATATGGAAATAACCGATCGCACAAAAGATTTGATTAAAAGTGGTGGTGAATGGATTTCTAGTGTTGCCCTGGAATTAGCTTTAATGTCTCACCCAAAAATTAGAGAAGCTGCCGTAATTGCCATACCTGATAAAAAATGGTCAGAAAGACCTTTGGCTACATTAGTTTTGGCTGATACTGATAATCATGTATCTGTTGAAGAACTAAAAAAATATTTAACTAAAGACTTTGCCAATTATCAAATTCCTGAGAACTATAAGTTTATTGATGAAGTACCAAAGACCAGTGTAGGTAAATTTGATAAAAAAGAAATAAGGAGATTATACGCAGAAGGGAAACTCTAATATCATTAAAGTTTCCCTCCTACTTATAATATAAGTCCTATTACCGGACTATTTACTTAAATACATTTTACGTCTAGCATAAAGGTTATAAAACTCATCATCTTTTAAGCTATCAATAAATAAAATGCTTTCTCCTGTACTTTTCATTTCAGGACCTAAATTCTTATTTACATTAGGGAATTTGTTGAAAGAGAATACCGGTTGCTTAATTGCAAATCCTTCTAATTGAGGATTGAAATTAAAATCTTTAACTTTCTTCTCACCTAACATCACCTTAGTCGCATAATTTACATAAGGTTCTTTGTACGCCTTTGCTATAAAAGGAACCGTACGAGATGCCCTAGGGTTCGCTTCAATAATGTAAACGATATCATCTTTAACAGCGAACTGTATATTGATAAGACCTACGGTGTTTAAAGCCAAAGCAATTTTCTTAGTATGATCTTTAATCTGTTGCATTACAAATTCACCTAGATTAAAAGGTGGTAAAGTTGCATTAGAATCTCCGGAGTGAATTCCACAAGGTTCAATATGCTCCATAATACCAATAATATACACATCTTCTCCGTCGCAAATAGCATCAGCTTCCGCTTCAATGGCCCCATCTAAATAATGGTCCAACAACAACTTATTGTTCGGTATTTTTCTAAGAAGATCAACTACATGTTCCTCTAACTCTTCTTTATTAATTACAATTTTCATTCCCTGACCACCTAATACGTATGACGGTCTTACTAAAAGTGGAAAATCCAATTCATCTGAAAGCGTCAGTGCCTCATCTGCAGTTTCTGCAACACCGAATTGAGGGAAAGGAATATTATTTTCCTTTAAAAGATCAGAAAAATTACCTCTGTCTTCCGCTAGATCTAAAGCTTCAAAACTTGTTCCTATAATTTTTATACCATATTTAGAAAGCTTTTCTGCTAATTTAAGCGCAGTTTGCCCACCTAACTGAACAATTACTCCCTCTGGTTTTTCATGGCGTATAATATCATAAATATGTTCCCAGAAAACTGGTTCAAAATATAATTTGTCTGCTGTATCAAAATCGGTAGAAACCGTTTCTGGGTTACAGTTGATCATAATAGTCTCATAACCACACTCAGCAGCAGCCAATACTCCATGTACACAACAGTAATCAAATTCAATACCCTGACCAATTCTGTTAGGTCCAGACCCAAGAACTACAATTTTCTTTTTATCTGTTACTATACTATCATTTTCTACATATCGCGTACCATCTGGTTTCTCTATTTCTTCTTCAAAAGTAGAGTAATAGTATGGTGTCATTGCCTTAAATTCCGCAGCACAAGTATCTACCAATTTATAGACTCTATTAATGTTAAGTTCGGTACGTTTGTTATACACTTCACTTTCGTAACAATCTACCATATGGGCAATTTGTCTATCCGCAAAACCTTTTTGTTTTGCTTCTAACAATAAGTCTTTTGAAAGTGTGGCAATCGTATACTTAGAAATCTCTTTTTCCAAGAAGTTGAGCTCTTCATATTGCTTTAAGAACCACATATCTATCTTGGTGATTTCATGTATGCGACTTAAAGGAATTCCCATTTGTATAGCATCATAAATAACGAAAACACGATCCCAACTTGGTACAGTAAGCTTGCTAATGATTTGCTCGTAATTCTTATAACCTTTACCATCGGCACCTAAACCATTACGTTTGATCTCTAAGGATTGTGTCGCTTTATGAAGTGCCTCTTGAAAAGAACGCCCTATTCCCATTACTTCACCTACAGATTTCATCTGTAAACCTAAAGTGCGGTCAGAACCTTCAAATTTATCAAAGTTCCAACGTGGTATTTTTACAATTACATAATCTAACGTCGGTTCAAATAATGCCGATGTTGATTTTGTGATTTGATTATCCAACTCGTCAAGCGTATAACCAATAGCCAATTTAGTCGCCACTTTTGCGATAGGATAACCAGTCGCTTTTGAAGCCAATGCCGATGATCTAGAAACTCTAGGGTTTATTTCAATTGCTATAATTTCCTCTTCTTCGTCCGGACTAACTGCAAACTGTACATTACATCCTCCTTCAAAATCACCTATACTACGCATCATATGTATAGCCATATCACGCATTTTTTGGTAAGTCCTATCAGAGAGGGTCATTGCCGGGGCTACTGTTATAGAGTCTCCGGTATGGATACCCATTGGATCCATATTCTCAATAGCACATATAATAACAACATTATCATTTTTATCCCTAAGAAGCTCTAACTCATATTCTTTCCACCCCATAAGGGCTTTATCGATCATCACCTCATGAATTGGGGAAATCTCCAGACCATAACTCAACTGCTCATCAAAATCTTCTGGTTTATAAACAATTGACGCTCCTGCACCTCCTAATGTATATGAAGCTCGTATTACTAATGGAAAACCAAACTCTTGAGCTATCTCTTTACCTTTTAAGAAAGATGTCGCTGTTGCCTGTGGTGCCATGCCAACACCTATTTTCAACATTAGTTCTCTAAATTGCTCTCTATCTTCAGTAATGTTAATAGCATCGATATCAACACCTATCAATTCTACTCCGAAATCTTCCCAAATTCCTTTTTTATCCGCTTCAATACAAAGATTCAATGCCGTCTGACCTCCCATAGTTGGTAAAACCGCGTCAATCTGAGGGTGTGCTTTCAAAATCTCTAAAATTGATTTTGTAGTCAATGGTTTTAAGTAAACATGATCAGCCATTGAAGGATCTGTCATAATCGTTGCAGGATTACTATTAATTAAAATAGTCTCTATACCATCTTCACGTAACGAACGTAGAGATTGACTACCTGCATAATCGAATTCACATGCTTGACCGATAACAATAGGACCTGATCCTATTAGTAAAATGGAATTTAAATCTTTTCTTTTTGGCATTTTATAACAATTTAATATGGGAATTGGACAAA
>JAHDDP010000047.1 GCA_020629285.1 Maribacter sp. | reverse complement strand
AGATGTTGATGATGTTCATCAAGAATATTCCTGCATTAAAGAAAAAATGGTTTCCGCCAGCATTGCGTTTGGTCATCTGTATTCCTTCTGGTATTACTGAAGTTGAAATGCGTGCGGTAAAAGAATCCGCAGAACGTGTAAACGGTAAAGAGGTGTATCTTATTCATGAACCAATGGCTGCAGCTATTGGTATCGGTTTGGACATTATGCAACCAAAAGGAAATATGATCGTTGATATAGGTGGTGGTACTACCGAGATTGCGGTTATTGCATTAGGCGGTATCGTTTGTGACAAATCCGTAAAGATTGCAGGTGACGTATTTACAAACGACATCATTTATTACATGCGTACACAGCACAACTTATACGTTGGTGAAAGTACGGCTGAAGCAATTAAGATTGAAATAGGTTCTGCAACAGAAGATTTACAATCTCCACCAGATGAGAAATCTGTACAGGGACGTGATCTACTGACAGGAAAACCAAAACAAGTTCAAATATCTTATAGAGAAATAGCGAAGGCTTTAGATAAATCTATTCTGCGTGTTGAAGATGCGGTTATGGAAACATTATCTCAAACTCCCCCAGAATTAGCTGCCGATATTTACAATACTGGTATCTACCTTGCAGGAGGTGGCTCTATGCTACGTGGATTGGACAGAAGGTTATCTCAAAAAACCGACTTACCAGTTTACATTGCCGAAGATCCATTACGTGCCGTAGTGCGTGGTACCGGTATCGCACTTAAAAACTTAGAACGCTACAAGAGCATACTAATTAAGTAAGAAGCTTGTTTTAACCAACAGCTTCTTACCTAATATTGATAGCCTTGGATAAAATTTAAGAGCCATTTATTAATGATTATCGATAGAATTTCTGGGCTTGTCTAGAAACAATTTATCTAAAGGCAGTCTTGTTTAAAACACTATTATCGAGTAAAAATATAGGGGTGAATGCAACAGATCATAAATTTTTTAATTAGGTATAAGATATTCTTACTTTACCTTTTTCTATTATTGATTTCCTGCATTTTTACGTTTCAGTCGCATTCGTACCACCAATCTAAATTTTTAAATTCATCTAATTATATCACAGGAAGCATCTATACTTTTTCCGATGATATAACTTCTTATTTTGGCTTAAGAGAAGAAAACAATAAGCTTGTTGAAGAAAACAAAAGACTTAGAGATAAGCTATTTAACAACTTGGTACTTTCACCGGCTCTTATAGATTCAACTTCTGTAGACTACGAAGTTATAAGAGGGCGTGTAATCAATAATAGCTATGCCGACCAGCGCAACTATATTACTATCAATAAAGGTGAAAATGATAGTATTGTTCAAGATATGGGGGTTATTACGGATAAGGGTATTCTTGGCATCGTAGAAAATACCTCAGACAACTTTTCTACAGTACAAAGTATATTGAGCGATAAGTCTAACATTAACGCAAAAATCAAAAACTCCAATCACTTTGGTTCTTTAGTTTGGGAAAACACTACAGATTATAATGTTGTTCAATTAATTGACATCCCGAGATTGGTACCTCTAACAATTGGTGACACCATTGTCACTGGAGCCATGAGTAGCATATTCCCTGAAAACATTCCTATTGGCACTATTAAAAGATTTGATTTAGACAACTCAAAAAGTTTTTATTTTATAGATGTAGAACTCTTTAATGACATGACCAATATTGGTACTATTTATATCATTAAAAATTTAAATCGTAAAGAAGTTTTAGAATTAGAAGCAGAAACAGAAGCCAATGATTAACAACACTTCATTTTTAATTGTGCTCCGATTTATTTTATTGGTACTACTGCAAGTGTTAGTATTCAATAAACTGAATTTCTTTGGCTATATAAATCCGTTGATTTATATTCTTTTCCTTTATTGGTATCCTATCAAACAAAATAGAACTACCTTTATAATTCTATGCTTTTTCTTAGGTCTTTGCGTAGATATTTTTTCTGATACCTTAGCAATCAATGCGGCCGCTACCGTTACCATAGCTTATTTACGACCAACCATTATGCGCTTTGTTTTTGGTGTCAATTATGAATTTCAAAGTTTTAAGTTAAACAACAGTACCAAGGCACAACAATTCACATTTTTAGCGTTATTGATTATAATACATCATTTGGTATACTTTACGTTAGAAATTTTCAGCTTTTCAAATAGCCTGTTAATTTTACAAAAAACGATTATAGTAGGCATTGCCACATTGATTTTAGGAATGTTGTTCAGTACATTATTCAGCAGTAAAAAAGAATGAGAAAAATTCTTTTATCATCAATTATAATTGTCATCGCCATTACATTTTTGGGAAGGCTGTCCTATTTGCAAATTTTTAGTTTTTCTGCAGAGCAAGTTTTAGAGGATCCGGCAATTAAAGCTATTTACGATTATCCTGAACGCGGCTATATTTATGATCGTAACGGTCATCTTTTAGTTGGTAACGACCCCGCATATGATGTCATGGTAATCCCAAGAGAAGTTAAACCTTTAGATACTTTAGAGTTTTGTGGGTTATTAGGAATTGACAAAGAAAAATTCGTCAAAAAACTTAAAAAAGCAAGGGTATATTCTCCAAGACTACCCTCTGTATTGGTACCTCAACTATCAAAACAAGATTACGCCAAGCTACAAGAGAAAATGCGTAAATACAAAGGCTTTTACATTCAAAAGCGATCTTTACGCTATTACGATACTGCTAGCGCGGCAAATGTTTTAGGCTACATTAGTGAAGTAAACGAAGGTGATTTAGCGGTCAATAAATACTATGTTCAAGGCGAATTAAAAGGAAGAACGGGAGTTGAACGCTATTACGAAGACCTATTAAGAGGCAGAAAAGGTGTTCAGTACATTCAGAAAGATCGATTCAACAGGGATATTGGACCATATAAAAACGGAACCATAGACACCTTACCTGAGCAAGGAAAACAAATAAGTATTACCATAGATAAAACGCTACAGGAATATGGCGAGCTATTGATGAACGGAAAAAGAGGAGGTATTGTCGCCATTGAACCAGCAACCGGTGAAATTCTTTCTATGATTTCAGGACCAACATACGACCCAGCTTTGCTAGTAGGTCGCGAACGTTCTAAAAATTACACGAAACTTTATAACGACACCATAGCAAACCCAACTTGGGATAGATCTATTCACGCACAACAACCACCTGGTTCTCCATTTAAAACCTTAAATGCTTTAATCGCTTTACAAGAAGGTGTTCTAGATGAAAATACAACCATACAATGTTACCACGGATTTTACGTGGGCAAGAAAAAAAGAGGTTGTCACTGTGGTGGTGGTTTACGAAACTTGAACAAAGGAATATCACAGTCTTGTAACGCTTATTTTGCAGGAGCGTTCAGAAAAATATATGAAAAATTTGAAACTACAGATGAAGGCATGGATGTGTGGGAAAAACACATGCGAAGCTTTGGTCTAGGTGATTATTTAGGTTACGATCTACCGTTTGGACAAAAAGGACGTATACCCAGCAAAGAATACTACGACAAATGGTACGGAGATAATAGATGGAGTTCTTCTTACATTATTTCTAATGCTATCGGACAAGGCGAAATATTGGCTACACCAGTTCAGTTAGCGAATATGACGGCAGCTATTGCCAATAGAGGTCATTATTTTACTCCGCATATCTTAAAGAAAATAGAAGGCAAGGATATCACCGAACCTAAATTTACCGAAGCCAAACACACTACAATAGACCCAAAACACTTTGAACCTGTAGTACAAGGTATGGCTGATGTTTATGTAAGTGGTACTGCAAGATGGTTACAAATTCCAGGTATTGAAGTGGCTGGAAAAACAGGAACCGCAGAAAATTTCACTAAAATTGATGGCGTACGTACGCAATTGACAGATCACTCGGTATTTGTAGCATTCGCACCAGTTGACGATCCTAAGATTGCAATTGCGGTATATATAGAAAATGGATATTTTGGATCTAGATATGCCGGACATATTGCAACCCTTATGATTGAAAAGTATCTGAAAGGTGAAATCACCTTAAAGACACTTGAAAAAAGAATGTTTGAAAAAACTTTAGAAGCAGAATACGCGAAACCCTACAGTGGGGAGGAGTTCAAAATTAACGAGCGTGTCTGGTAAAAGTGTTTTAAAAAGAATTGATTGGCTAAGTGTTTTTATCTATTTAGCACTTGTACTTATTGGCTGGATCAATATATACTCTAGTACCTTTACCGATGAGCATAGTTCTATTTTTGACTTTAGTACTTTATACGGCAAACAACTCTTTTTTATCGGGGTCAGCCTAGTTACCATAGTCATAGTACTCGCATTAGAAGTAAATTTTTACGAACGGTTTTCAAGTTTACTCTATCTCATATCCATGCTTTCGCTATTGGGGCTCTTTGTTTTTGGTAAAACAATTGCCGGTGCAACTTCTTGGTATGACCTTGGCTTTTTTAATTTACAACCTTCCGAACTTGCAAAAGTAGCTACTGCTCTTGCACTTGCTAAATATCTTAGCGACATTCAAACAGATATCAAACGAAGAAAAGACCAGTTCTATGCGCTTCTAATTATACTTGTACCTGCCATTCTTATTATACCTCAACCCGATCCGGGTAGTGCACTAGTATTCTTTGCCATGATTTTTGTGATTTTTAGAGAAGGGCTACCATTGTACTATTTGGTTATTCTATTAAGTCTTATACTAATATTCGTCATTACCCTAATGTTTGGTACCGTATGGCTTATAATCGGTTTGGCATTAATGATTATTCTATTATATACTTTAAAACGTAAGTCATTAAAAATTCCGGTAATACCGCTTAGTCTAATTAGTGTTGCTGTTATTCTATTCTCGCTTTCGGTAAATTTCGTTTTCAATAACGTATTCGAGCAACGTCATAGGGATCGCTTTGGTTTATGGTTACGTTTAGAGAAAGATCCCAAAAAACTGGAACAGATAAGAAAATCGATTGGTTACAACACGTATCAATCTGAAAAGGCAATTGAATCTGGCGGTTTCTTCGGAAAAGGATTTTTAGAAGGAACACGAACAAAAGGAGATTTTGTACCTGAACAGCATACCGATTATATATTTAGTACCGTTGGTGAAGAATGGGGATTTTTAGGAACGGCAACAGTAATTATTCTATTCACCGTATTGTTTCTGCGGTTAATTTCTTTAGCAGAACGACAGAAAAATGCTTTCGCTAGAATGTATGGATACGGAGTTATTTCCATACTTCTGATTCACTATTTCATTAACATAGGCATGGTAATCGGTATTCTACCTACTATTGGTATTCCCTTGCCCTTCTTTAGTTATGGCGGATCTGGACTCTTATTCTTTACAATTCTACTCTTTATTTTTTTAAGGTTAGATACGAATAGACTAAAGGAAAGTTTCTAAAACTTCCACCCCACGGTGTTTTTACTCGCTTCAAAAGCCCTTTGTTGTTTTTCCGTTAGCTCGGCAAAAAAGTCGATTCCTGTTTCTTTTTCTATCTCATCAATTGATACTACGAAATTACGTAAAGATGTAAACTGGGGTTTATTCGGCATTAAAAAAGATAAAGTATAAACCTTATCTCCCTTTTTACGGGCTATAATCTTATAAAAAGCATCTGGCACGTCAACATCCTCTTGTCCAATCTCTTCCAGACCACTTTCCAACACTCCGCCAGTAAATATATATAAAGTTCCATATTGCTTCGCCCAGCGTCTTGTTTGCTGCTCTAGGTCGTTCCAAATACCTGCATTAAACTCTCTGTCTTGCGGACTTATATTACTTGTATAAAATGTTTCATTGTATGCTTGCAAAGAAAACCTACGATCACCGGCAGGCACTAAATGTCCACGATCATAACCTGAGCCCTTATAATTTCGCCAATCGGCAGATTTAGACGAAACAAACGGATCCTCTATAAAATACGGTCGCTTTCTATCATCATAAGTTAGATGGCTTTTACTTAACGTATACGCTACCCACTCTGCTTGCTCATAAGGTTCATTATACGATAATGTAAAAAACTCATGATTTACAATCTCGCCCGTTGTAGACGATGGCAAGAGCTCTTTGGGGAAATCATTAGTAGTAACTTCATCGTTGCTATTGGAATATGTAGCGGGAGTATAAAAGTTTTCAAACAGCCAAAAACCTATAATACAGACAAGAATTAAAATACTATATAGAGATCCATTTTTTTTGCGGTATGCCATACGCCAAAATTACCTAATTTTGTAAGATATAAGGCAAATTACCGACCAATAAACCTAGCAAACAAAGTCTAAACGAAAGGAAAATTATGATGTTAACTTGGAGAGATATAATTCATTTTTCAGTGAACGGTAACCCTGAACCTGATAGACGAGTTGAAAAAACCGAACAGGAATGGAAAGAGATCTTGACACCTGAACAGTTTAGAGTTACTCGAAAAAAAGGTACTGAAGCCCCGCATTCCGGCGCGCTTTGCACTGCTCACGAAGCTGGTAAATATGAATGTATTTGTTGTGGCACACCTCTTTTTGATTCTACTATAAAATTCGAATCTGGTACTGGCTGGCCCAGTTTTACACAACCTATAAAAGAAAATGCTATAAAATACCATAAAGATACTTCTTTTGGAATGGTACGAGTAGAAGTCATGTGCAATACATGCGATGCTCATTTGGGCCATATATTCCCTGACGGACCAGAACCTAGTGGATTACGTTACTGCATTAATTCAGAATCTATGCAATTAGAAAAGGAGGAATCGAATGGCTAATTCAAATTTAGAAATCGCTACAGTTGGTGGTGGTTGCTTTTGGTGTACCGAAGCGGTATTTCAAGAGGTAAAGGGCATACACAAAGTAGTTTCTGGATATACTGGAGGTAAAGCACCGGGGAGACCTACCTACAGAGAAATCTGTTCTGGTTTAACGGGACATGCAGAAGTAGTACAGGTCACTTTTGACCCTAGTATCATTTCCTATGAAGATATCTTAATTATCTTCATGACTACACATGACCCTACTTCTTTAAACAGGCAGGGAGCTGATACTGGTACTCAATACCGTTCTGTTATTTATTTTCATAATGACGAACAAAAGCAAAAAGCAAAAGTAGTATTGCATGAAATGCAGGCAGTATATGAGAAGCTAATAGTAACCGAATTAAGTCCTTTAGGTATTTTCTATGATGCAGAAGAGTATCATCAAGATTATTATAAGAACAATTCTGAACAAGGATATTGCCAAGTTGTAATCAACCCTAAGTTGGCCAAACTTAGACAATTGCATGCAGATAAGCTTTCAACTTAACAAATAGCTGTTCATCCGAAGTGTTATTCGGTTCAACTACAGTAATTTACCGTTCACCTATGAGCACAGAAAAAAGTTCATTGGTGAACGTACCTTTGAGACATCATAACATTAAACCCTACTTATTATGAATTCTCAAAAAACATTTTATTACATCGCTTTAGGTCTTTTTGCTACTGCAGTTATTGGATCAATCATTAATTCCATAATCAATTACGAAGTAATTGTCGAAACATTTATCAAGTTAGGCTATCCGGTTTATCTTATACATGTATTAGGTATATTTCAATCTCTGGGCATTATCATGATTATATTCAATAAATCCCACTGGTCTTTGGAATGGGTATATGCAGGTTTCTTTATGAATTACTTTTTAGGAGCAATGGCTCATTTAGCCGTAAAGGACGGTAATGGTGCTTCTGCTGTAATTTGTATTGTACTTTTATTCGTAACCTACATACAAAGTAAAAAGATAAGGAATGTAAGTAATGAGCTTTCGGAATTTGGTAAAACAAAATTCGTTTAATACTCTTAACTCAATTATTTAACTACCGAGCCGCTACATAAACCATGTAGCGGCTTTTATTTATTACTCTATTTATCATCTTATTCATATCGAAATAGAGACTCACAAATGAGATATTAGAATGAACGAATGAGGCTATGGGTTCGTATCTATTAAATATCAATCCGATAGACATAAGACCACTCAGTATCATTAAATATTAACATGTTATCACAGATAAAATCAACTATTTAAATAGTAATCAACGCTCGTTCTAGTAATGAGTTCACAAGCTTATAAATATGCTATTTAAAAAAGCAACAAAGCATCTACTGATTTAAATATCCAAACCAAGCGCTATGATTTATTTGATTTAGACCTGCGCTACTTTTATAAATATCGTATAACTCATCACCTTATTATTTAAGTTCTTCGTTCAAGAAATCATTGATCCACAATTTATATTAAACTATTTAAACCAATACACGCCATATAAAGGCTTAGCATTCTACATACTATATACCTAACATATCAATAAACATTTTACAATAGCACAGCTTAGGCTTCATAAATATGTTGATCACCGTTGACTGTATGAAATAAAATTATCAGAAAATAAAAGCAAACAAAAAGCCTAAGAAGAAATTCTTCTTAGGCTTTTTAATTAATTCATTAATATATTATTTTTAAAACATAGAGAAAAATTTTTAGTTCTTTACACTTGCCAATTTCCCTTGCTTAATGTTACTCATCTTTAAATCTTCCAAAACGTTTACCGCTTCTTCAACATAAACATCCTTGGCTAAATTTTTATGCCATCTATTACGCTTTTCACGTAGTACAGAATCTTTAGTAAACAATTGTTCTTCGTAACCTAAAGATTTGAATGTAAGCTTAGAATCATAATCCGTTAATTTTTTAAAGTAATCAGACTGTGCTTTATCCTTCTCTTTTTCTTCTTTATAGGTATTATAGTTTAAGGAAATTTCAGTTTCATCTTGCTCGCCCTTTAGCCACTTGGCATTTTCTTCTATCAACTTTATCTGTGCACTAGCAGCCATTCTCTTCTCGCTATTGGCAATGGTTTTCTCATAATTGATATAACCGTCCCAAGCATTATATTCTGCAGGTGTTATTTTATCCCATCCTAAGGGATTTGACTGATCTCTTTCGCCCAAATCAATATAACTATATCTGTCTGGCACAACAATATCACTCTTAACACCTTCTAACTGTGTAGATCCACCGTTTATTCTATAGAACTTTTGAGTTGTAATCTTAATAGCACCTAAATCTCCATGCTCATTACTACGCAACATATTGTTCAAAGGAATAACGTTTTGTACCGTTCCTTTACCAAACGTTTGCTTGCTACCTATTACAATAGCTCTTTTGTAATCTTGCATTGCAGCCGCTAAAATTTCAGAAGCAGAAGCAGATAGTTCGTTTACAAGAATTACTAATGGACCATCCCACTGAATTCTTTCATCCTTATCATCATATACATCTTTACCTTTATCCTTAGATTGTACCTGAACGATCGGGCCATCTTTAATAAACAAACCTGCCATTTCAACAACAGTCTTCAAAGACCCACCACCATTATCACGTAAATCTAAGATAAGACCTTCCATGCCTTCTTCTTTTAAACGCTCTACTTCTTTGGCTACATCAGTTGCTGCATTTCTTTCGCTGTAATCATTGAAATCAACATAAAACTTTGGAAGATTGATAATTCCGAATTTCTCTTCACCTTTAATTATGTTGGCAGATTTAGCGTAAGACTCTTCTAATTCTACAACATCTCTTGTTAAAGAAACAACATCTAAAGAACCATCTACTTTTCTAACTGTAAGATCAACAATAGTACCTTGGGCACCTTTTATCAATTTAATGGCATCGTCTAAACGCATACCTACAATATTGATTGGCTCTTCTCCATTCTGACCAACTTTTATGATCTCATCACCAACTTCCAATCTCTGATCTCTCCATACCGGTCCTCCAGAAATTATCTCAACAATTTTTGCACCTTCGGATTTTTTCTGAAGTCTTGCTCCAATACCTTCAAATTTACCTGACATACTGGTATCAAACTTCTCCTTTTCTTCTGGAGCGAAATAAAATGTATGTGGATCAAACTCATCTACAATGGTATTGATATACTGTACAAACCAATCTTTACGCTCTAAATCTTGAACAAAATCAAAGAATTCATCTAATGTTTTTTCAGTTGATTCTCTAGACTCTAATTCTGCCTCTATAGGTGTATGTGCGCTATGGTCATGGTCATCATTTAATTTAACATTATCCAACACCTCTACCGTTTCGCCGTTTTCATGCTTTTTAGTTGAAACAACTTCTTTCTCCATATGAGAAATCTTAGAATCATAATTACCTAAAGTTGCATATTTCAACTGCTTTCTCCAACGTTCTTTTAATTCTTTACGATTTGCAGCAAAAGGTTCTTCGTCATATTTAATGCTGATGCTTTCATTCTCTGAATAATCAAACGGAATTTCAAGCACTTCTTTGTAAATAACTTTGGCATCTTCCATTCGCTCCATCAATCTTTCATATACCACATTAAAGAAAGTGATATCTGTATTTTTGATTTCATCATCTATTTGATACTTATACTTTTCAAACTCAGCAATATCAGATGCTATAAAATATCTTTTAGTAGGATCGATAACGTCAATAAAATCTTCGAATACATGTACAGAAAAATCATCGTTTAGGGCTTTTGGCTCATAATGTCCTTTTTCCAATACATAGGTTATCAAATCTAACAGCAACTTATCTTTGTCATCATTTTCAAATGTCTTATTCGTAAAACTGCACGATGCTACTGCTGCAAGCATCAATAACAGTACGTAGGCCAAATTTCTTTTCATAAAATTATCTTTTACTTTCCTTTTCAATATCTCCGAATTTGAGGGTTAAGAGCAGCAACTATAGCTACTTAAACCTCTAAGGTAAAGAAAAAACCATGCCAATTAAATCTGCTTAGAACTAATTTTTTGTTAAACGGCATTTCGGACTTATCATATTTAAAAACGTATTTTTACTACAGAAAGTATACGTTATGGAAAAACCATTGATTTTAGTTACAAATGATGACGGCATTACGGCACCCGGTTTACGAATGCTAGTCTCCATTATGAAGAAAATTGGCGACGTTGTCGTGGTAGCGCCCGATAGCCCGCAATCTGGTATGGGGCATGCTATTACGCTAGATACAGCACTATTTTCAAAAAAAATGAAAATTGATCTCGATAATAAAAATATAGATGAATATAGTTGTAGTGGTACCCCTGCAGACTGTGTAAAACTGGCACTTCAAGAAATACTACCCAAAAGACCCGATATCTGTGTCAGCGGTATTAACCACGGTTCAAATTCTTCTATCAACGTAATATACTCAGGCACCATGAGTGCTGCTGTTGAGGCCGGTATAGAAGGTGTTCCCGCTATTGGTTTTTCTTTATGTGATTATAGTTGGAATGCTGATTTTTCTCAAGCTCAAGATTTTATTCATGAAATTGTCACTACAGCTTTAGAAAACGGAATTCCAAAAGGCACCGTTTTGAACGTCAATATACCTAAACTAAAAAAAGAGGAGCTTAAAGGGATTAAAATTTGCAGACAGGCAAAAGCCAATTGGAAAGAGAAATTTGACAAACGCACCAACCCCATGGGCAAAGATTACTATTGGCTGACCGGTGAGTTCGAGTTATTGGATAAAGGTGAAGATACCGACGAATGGGCACTTGCCAACGGTTATATTTCTGTTGTACCCACCCAATTCGATTTAACCGCCCACCACGTCATTCAAGAATTGAACACCTGGGAATTTTAGTGATTTCCCAAAAAAAAGATTAAAATATTTCGCTCAAACATTTTAGATGAATACCAAAAAAGAAATTCTAATAGGTTTTATTGTAGGCATTATCGCAAACGCCATTGGCACATTGTTATATATTTTAATATTCTCTGACCTGGGGATTTTAGAAACCTTTGAGGCTGCCGTTAGGCAAGAACATGTTGGCAGTCTTCTAGCATTGGGTGCCATTCTTAACCTTGTGGCTTTTTTCGGATTTCTCAGAATAAAAAGAGACAACAGGGCTAAAGGGGTTTTGATTGCTACCATTTTAACGGCATTCGTGATTCTTTACTACAAAGTATTTTAACATGAAGTACTATATTATTGCAGGCGAAGCTTCTGGTGATCTTCATGGCTCTAATTTAATTAAAGCTCTAAAACAACAGGACAACAATGCAGACATTAGATGCTGGGGTGGCGACTTAATGCAGCAAGCCGGCGGAACTTTAGCCAAACACTATAAAGAATTGGCTTTCATGGGCTTCATAGAGGTAATTCTAAACCTGAACGCCATTTTTAAAAACATTAAATTTTGCAAACAAGATATTGCCGCATTCAATCCTGATGCTATTATTTTCATTGATTATTCCGGATTTAATTTACGTATTGCTAAATGGGCCAAAGAACATAATTTCTTGACCAACTATTATATTTCACCTCAGATTTGGGCATCTAGAGAAGGTAGAATAGCTAAGATAAAAGCTACCGTAGACCATATGTACGTGATCCTACCTTTTGAGAAGGAATTTTACGAAAAGAAACACAATTACCCGGTCAACTTTGTTGGGCACCCTCTATTAGACGCCATTAATAACAGACCAGAACTAAACGAAACGCTATTCAGATCAGCTAATGGTATTGACCCGAACAAACCCATTATAGCATTACTGCCCGGCAGTCGTAAACAAGAGGTACAAAAAATGTTATCGCTCATGCTTTCTTTGACTAATGACTTTTCTGAATATGAATTTGTTATTGCAGGTGCACCAAGTTTGGATAATGAATTTTATGCCGCTTTTCTCAACAATGCGAATGTGAAATTCATTCAAAACAAAACTTACGACTTACTTTCCATATCAACTGCCGCCTTAGTTACCAGTGGTACAGCTACTTTAGAAACTGCTTTATTCAAAGTACCACAGGTAGTTTGTTACAAAGCAAATTGGATTTCTTACCAAATTGCAAAACGTATTATTACCCTAGAATACATCTCATTGGTCAACCTGATTATGCAAAAAGAAGTTGTAAAAGAATTAATACAAGATGATTTCACCAAGCAGAACCTAAAAAAGGAACTGACCTTAATTTTAGATGGTGAAGCTAGACGTAAACAATTGATCGAATATGGTGAGTTGATTGCGAAATTGGGTGGATCTGGAGCCAGTGCCGAAGCCGCTGCTCTAATCATTGCAAATGCTAAAATCTCATAGCAATATTCTTTTTAAAAAATAATTCTATAATTTTGGAGTTAGACGTACTACAGGGTACACTCTATTTTATGCGCATTTTACCATACTTTATAATCATTTGCTTTTTAGCCAGTTGCGGAGTCAAAAAAACAACTACTTCTGACAAGGAACGTAAGATTTCCGTTGCTGCCGCAAATAATGCCAGAACAGGTAATGTTACCGGTGTTACAAGAACTGAAGAACATAATACAGTTTATTCAACGCATACAAAAGCAGATGAGATCATTAACACAGCCCTATCATTTTCGGGTACGCGGTATAAATTTGGTGGTACAACCAAGAAAGGAATGGATTGCTCTGGTCTACTATATGTTTCTTTTGGAGAACATGATGTACAACTACCTAGAGTATCTTACAACATGGCTCGAGAAGGTCGTAGGGTAACCGTTAAGAATGTTGAAAAGGGCGACTTGCTATTTTTTAAAACCTCTAGAGGATCAAAACGAATAAACCATGTTGGCATGGTGGTAGGTACCGATAATGACGAAATTACATTTATTCATGCATCAACATCTCGTGGTGTTACTGTTTCCTCATTAAGAGACGGATTCTGGAACCAAGCATTCGTAAAGGCTACAAGAATATTATAGCATGAAGCTCTTAGCGTTTATTCCTATTAGATTAACGCTTTTACTCATTGTTGGCATCTTAATAGGTCATTATTTCTCCTTTAACTTATTACATACGCTTCTCTTCACAGTATTTCTATTTCTAATACTTGCCGCAATTTTCTTTTTTGAAAAAAATACAAAATCGGTTTTATTCGGAGCCATTGCCGCACTTACATTTATATCATTAGGCACCTACAGTTACACTGCCGCACAACCCATAAACAATACTAATCACTTCAGTAAGCATCAAAGTACCAAAAACGAATTATGGACGCTAAAAATCAAAGAGGTTCTAAAACCTAATCAGTTTTCTACCCGCTATTTTGCCACAGTAAAAAGTATAGACAATGAACAATTAAGTGGTACTATACTTCTCACCATACCCAAAGATTCGGTAAGTTTAAATTTCGCTTTAGATGATGAATTTGTAACTCGAACCGAAGCAAAAGCTATTTCTTCTCCTTTAAATCCGCATCAATTTGATTATAAAAAATATCTAGAGAATCTAGGTGTGTATCATAGTATACGAATAGAACATAATCAACTTGTTAAAATTAAAAATTCACAAACTACTCTTTTAGGAATCGCCGCAAGGGCACGAAATCATATCATTGAAAAACTTGATAAAGAGAATTTCGGAGCAGATGAATTGGGAGTCATAAAAGCGCTATTACTTGGTCAGCGTTCAGATATATCAGAAGAAACATACACCAATTATCAGAAAGCGGGTGCCGTACATATTTTAGCAGTATCCGGTTTACACATTGGTATTCTACTTTTAGTCATTCAGTTTTTATTGAGTCCGCTAAAAAACATTTCTAATGGGCGAACCCTAATTTTAGTTCTATCGGTTCTCTTTTTATGGGGCTTTGCCTTTATCGCAGGTTTGTCTGCAAGTATTATTCGCGCAACTACGATGTTTACCTTTGTAGCTTATGCATTGTATTTAAACAGACCCAGTAACACCTTCAATATACTTGCGCTTTCCATATTATTTATTCTGTTATTCATCAATCCGAATTTGTTGTTCCAAGTGGGGTTTCAGATGAGCTATGCTGCGGTTTTCGCCATACTTTGGATTTTCCCCTTACTTAAAGAACTATGGTTTCCGAAGAATAAGGTTGTACGATATTTTTGGCAATTGCTATGTGTTAGTATCGCCGCACAATTAGGTGTTCTGCCAATCAGCTTATTTTATTTTCATCAGTTTCCGGGACTGTTCTTTATTTCAAATTTAATAATTGTGCCCGCTTTAGGATTGATTCTAGGTATGGGTATTTTAGTGATTGCACTCTCACTATTAAATTGGCTCCCTACTCAATTAGTATGGTTTTATAACAAAATCATTAGTTTAATGAACAGCATTATTGCTTGGGTAGCAAAACAAGAAAATTTTATTTTCAGTGCTATTTCTTTTGACTTTATTCAGCTATTATTAAGTGTATTTGTGCTGATAATGGGCGTAGAACTTTTTACCAAATTCAATTACAAACGCGTAGTTTTCTTTTTACTAAGTATTCTATGTTTTCAAGGTTATACCATCTTTAAGGAATATGAAGCTCATAACAAGTTGGAAGTATTAGTGATGCATCAAACGAGAAAGAGCCTTATTTTGAACAAGAGCGGAAATGACCTAACTATCCTAACAAACCCTGATAATACACCTGATTATCTTATTTCAGATTATATCACTGCAGAACGTATAGATTCTATTCGTTATGATACCTTAAAAAATAGCTATGCCTTCAAAGATGAATCGGTACTGATCATAGATAGCACAGGAATTTATCCGAAGTCATCATCCCATAAAATCTTATTGACACAATCACCAAAAATCAATTTAGGCAGGCTAATTGACAGTATTCAACCCAAGGAAATTATTGCAGATGGCAGTAATTACAAAAGCTATATTGAACGTTGGAAAGCTACCTGCATAAAAAATAAAATCCCTTTTCACTATACTGGTGAAAAGGGAGCTTATTATTTTCAGTGATTAAAGATTAATGCACTTTACCCATTAACTTTTTAATTATCGGTGAAGCCAAAAGAACAATAGCACCTGCACCTAAAGCATATTTTGCAATCAGCATAAAACCATCTGTATAAACCGTTAAAGTTGCAAAACCGTTAACATCGCCATCCGTACTTTCAATGGCTAATTGTTTACCGATAAAACCAACTATCTGAAATGCAAATGCTGATGATAAAAACCAAACACCCATTATAAAGGCGATTAATCTCGCCGGTGCCAAATCTGTCATTTTAGAAAGACCGACAGGAGACATAAACAACTCACCAACCGACAATAGGAAATACATTAACAAAAGATATGTAAAAGGAACAAAACCGCTTTCATTGGCGCTACCCCCACTTAATGCTAAAACGTAAAAACTGATACCGGCAAAAAGTAATCCCAAACCAAATTTATACGGAGTTCTAGGATTCCAGTTTTTCTTGCTCAACCAAGTCCACATCATTGAGATAGGAATAGCCAATATTATAATGAACATGGAGTTCAGTGAATTGGTTTGTGCCGCAGACATAATACCATCCAAGTCAATATTTCTAGCTGCAAACAGTGTAATAACACTACCGGATAATTCATGGAAACCCCAGAATATAGTCATGAAAAAAGTTAGCAATACAGCTACGAATAGTTCTTTTCTCTCCTTAACATTTGCCTTGAACATCTCATATGCCAAATATGCCAATACCGCTATACCAATACCTGTAAAAATTACATTAACGATATTCTGATCTGCGAACAGCCCATCTGTAGCAATAGCTTTATAAGATGATAATAACAGTGCTATTAATGGCGCTGCCAATACAGCAAGTACAGGCACCAAAACACCTTGTTTTACACCAAGTACTTTTTTCTCCAATACATGCTCATTAGGTGGTAATCCCCTTTCTCCAAAAACATTGGTTTGAATACCTCTCCAGAATACGATCAAACCGGTTAACATACCAATACCTGCCAAACCAAAGCCATAGTGCCATCCATAAGTTGCCGCTAGCCACCCACACAACAAAGGAGCTACCCAACCACCAATATTAATACCCATATAAAAAATGGTGAATCCTGAATCTTTTTTAGGATCGCCCTTCTCATACAAGGTACCCACGAACGTGGAAATATTTGGCTTAAAAAAACCGTTACCCACAATAATCAATGATAGCGCCAAAAAGAAGGCCATGTTGTTTTCAATAGCAAGAACAAAGTGACCTATAGACATTAAAATTCCTCCTAAGAAAATGGAATTTCGCATTCCTAGAATCTTATCGGACAATTTCCCCCCGATTACGGTCGATGCATATACCAAAGATCCGTAAGAGGAGTATACAGCTGCCGTGGCGTAATCTCTTTCTGCTAATGCCTTGAAGATTACGTCTATCATGTAAAGCGTCAGCAACGCTCGCATACCGTAGAAGCTAAAACGCTCCCACAACTCTGCAAAGAATAAATAAAATAAACCCTGCGGGTGTCCAAAAACCTGCTTTTGGTCTGAAAATTCAGTACTTTCAGTCATATAGATGTTAGTTTGATTAAAGTTTTTCTTTTATGAAATTGGTCATTTTGTTGAAAAGGTGAATTCTTGTATTTCCACCATAAATGCCGTGATTTTTGTCTGGGTAGATTCCCCAATCAAATTGCTTGTCCGCTTGAATTAATGCTTCGATCATTCTCATAGAATTCTGTACATGTACATTATCATCACCTGTACCATGTATCAACAAATAATCTCCTTCTAATAACTGCGGATAATTAAATGGTGAGTTGTCATCATAACCACTTGGGTTTTCTTGCGGCGTTTGCATGTAACGCTCTGTATAGATAGTGTCATAAAAAGCCCATGAAGTTACCGGAGCAACCGCAATAGCCATTTCAAATGTATCGTTACCTTTTAAAATACAGTTTGTAGACATAAAGCCACCATAGCTCCAACCCCAAATACCTGTTCTATCTGCATCTATATATGGTAATTCACTCAGTTTTTTAGCAGCGGCTATTTGATCTTCTACTTCATATTTACCTAATTCTTTCTGTGTAACTTTCTTGAAATCCCTTCCTTTAAATCCGGTTCCTCTACCATCTACACAAGCAACTATATAGCCTTCAGCTACTAAACCTTGATGCCAGTAGTCGTTAGCGCCCATCCAGCTGTTACTCACATTTTGTGAACCAGGACCACTGTACTGATACATAAACAACGGATATTTTTTTGAAGGGTCAAAATCTTTTGGCTTGATCATGTACATATTAAGATCATTGCCATTTATAGAAATAGTTGAGAACTCTTTAGGGCTGACAGCATAACCTTCTAATCTCTCTAATAATTGATTATTGTCTTTTATATCTTTTACCTTCTTACCGTTAATGGCTTGATGCAACGTGTATACCGGCGGAGTATCTGCACTTGAAAACGTATTAATAAAATAGGTGAAATCTGTGCTAAAAGAAGCGTTGTTCGTTCCTTTACTTACTGCCAAACCTTTTTTATCATCACCTCCACTACTAATATTGTAAATGCCACGGTTAATAGAACCGTTCTCTGTAGATTGGTAGTATATTTTATCTTCATTTTGGTCGTAACCATAGTACTTGGTTACTTCCCAATCACCTTTTGTAATTTGGTTCATTAAACTACCGTCTTCCCCATATAAGTAGATATGGTTATAACCATCTTTTTCACTTGTCCAGATAAAGCTATCATCTTCTAAAAAAGTCAAATTATCGGTAACGTCAACATAAGCGTCATCCTTTTCTGCCAACAATACAGAAACTTCGCCCTTTTTAGCATTGACCGTATACATTGTTAATTGATCTTGATGTCTGTTCAGGGTCTGAACACTTAAATAATCTTTATGGTTTTTCCATTTAATTCTTGGTACGTAATAAGCATCTTTTAAATCAACCGAAGTAATTGACCCGCTTGCAACGTCTAATAGATGCAATGTAACTATAGAATTATTTTCACCTGCTTTTGGATATTTAAAAACGTGTGGCTGTTGATACAACCCTGTGCCATATACGTCCATTGAAAATTCTGGAACATTGGTTTCATCAAAACGTAAAAAAGCTATTTTAGAACCATCTGCATTCCATTCAAAAGCACGAACAAATGCAAACTCTTCTTCATACACCCAATCGGTAACACCATTGATTATTTTATTTTTTACTCCATCTTCAGTAACCTGTTTAGTTTTGCCCGTAGAAAGATCAAAAATATAAATGTTATTGCTTTTTACATACGCAACTTTACTACCATCTGGGGATAATAATGGTTCTTGAATTTTGTCATCACTAACTTTTACCACCTCTTTTGTAGCTATATCATAGACATAATATATACCAAGTTTCGATCTTCTGAATATTGGCTCTACTTCCGTAGACAATAGCAGCTGTTTTTCATCTGAACTAAAGTCATATGAAGAGAAGGAAGTAATGTCAGCTAAATCTGCAGACGAAACTACGGTACTTACTTTTTCTAATGTTTTATAATCATATTTGTCAACCGTAGTAATTTGGCTGAATCTGTTTGTATTAAGAACCGTGTACTGGGTGCCGTTCTTCATGGATCTAAGGGCATCCATTCCTTCTGTTCTAAAAGCTCCTTGATAAATATCTGAAACTTGTATTGTTTTCTCCTGTGCCCAAGTAAATACGCTGAATGAAAGTAAAATCAACGCAATTAAGTGTGTTTTTCGCATAAATAAGTGAATTTTGTTAAATCTCTCAAGTTTACCACAATTTCCTCAAAAAAACACGCTTTAGAGCAAAAAAGAAAGTGCTTTTAACGCTTTCAAGGTTTCAAAAAGATTCTTGCCAATATGCGTATCTTTACCACTGTTACAATGTGCTGCATTTTTAATGATCTTCACGTGTACACAACATTGAATATTAGTAGAAAGTTATACCTAAATGACCAAACCGATAAGTGGTTTTTCCAAACTAACGAAAGAGGAAAAAATAGACTGGGTTACAGAGAATTTTACGCAAAACTCAGCCCAATCAAAGAAAATTCTGCAAACGTATTGGAACCAAGATAAAAGTGTTCAGCAATTGCATGATGAGTTTATTGAAAATACTATCACAAACTTATACGTACCACAAGGCATTGCACCCAATTTTTTAATCAACGATACGCTATACGCCATACCTATGGCCATAGAGGAGAGTTCTGTAATTGCAGCAGCAAGTAAAGCTGCTAAATTCTGGTTAAAACGAGGCGGATTCAAAGCAGAAATACTAGGTACTGAAAAAGTAGGTCAGGTTCATTTCATCTTCAAAGGGGATACTGAAAAACTAGAGTCGTTTTTTACGTATTTAAAACCTCTTTTACTAGAAGAAAGTGCTTCTTTGACTACTAGCATGGAAAAAAGAGGTGGTGGTATTACAGACATCGTTCTAAAGGATAAAACCGATGAGCTGGACCACTATTTTCAATTGCACGCTACTTTTGAAACTAAGGATGCCATGGGCGCTAATTTCATTAACAGTTGTTTGGAGCAATTTGCAACAACATTAAAAAAAGAAGCCACCCAGTTCGATGCATTTTCTACACAAGAAAAAGATGTAGAAATAGTAATGAGCATACTTTCTAACTATGTTCCCAACTGTACTGTTAGAGCAGAAGTAAATTGCCCGGTAGAAGATTTAAATCTATCGGCAGAATTGACCCCGCAACACACTGCAGAAAAAATAATACAGGCGATCAAAATTGCCCAAGTGGAACCCTATCGTGCGGTGACGCACAATAAAGGTATCATGAACGGTATTGACGCGGTAGTACTGGCTACGGGAAACGACTTTAGAGCCGTTGAAGCCGGTGTACATGCATATGCTTGTAAAGACGGGCAATACAGAAGCTTAACCAATGCAAAAATTGAAGATGGAAATTTTAAATTTTGGATAGAGCTGCCTTTAGCATTAGGTACCGTTGGCGGACTTACGAATTTGCATCCTCTTGTGAAGCTAAATTTAGAAATGTTGCAGCGACCATCGGCTAAAGAACTCATGCAAATAGTTGCCGTTGCGGGACTAGCACAAAACTTTGCCGCAGTAAGCTCTTTGGTTACTACAGGAATTCAAAAAGGGCACATGAAAATGCATCTTTTAAATATCTTAAACCAACTTGGTGCCAACGAAAATGAAAAAGCCACATTGGTGGAACATTTTAAAACCAACCAGGTTACGCACCACGCTGTGGAAAGTCAATTAAGTATTATTAGAAAGTAAATCTTTAAGCTATGACAAAGGAATTTTACAGCAACGGAAAATTACTATTGACAGGTGAATATGCCATTCTTGATGGCGCAAAAGGACTAGCATTACCAACGAAATTTGGACAGTCTTTAAAACTTAGAAATAAGAATACAGAGACAATTCACTGGTTTGGCGTTGATGAAAATGACGATACTTGGTTTTATGCCGAATTTTCTAAATCAGATTTTAAAACCGTTACAACCACTGACGAAGCTACATCCGATCGATTGAAGCAAATATTGACAGAAACCAACAAGCTTAATCCTGAATTCTTATCCAAGATTACAGAAAACAGTATTATCGAAACTAAAGTTACCTTCCCTATGGCTTGGGGACTGGGCACCTCTTCTACCTTAATAGCCAATATGTCAACTTGGGCAGGCGTTAATCCGTATCAATTATTAGAGTCCACTTTTGGCGGTAGCGGATATGATATTGCATGCGCAACGCATAACTCTGCCATTACCTATCAAAGAAATAACTTTGAGCCAATAGTTGATGAAGTTCATTTTAACCCATCTTTTAAAGACGAGCTGTTCTTTGTTTATCTAAACCAGAAAAAGAACAGTAGAGATGCCATTAATAGCTATAGAAGTTTAGAATTTGATAAAGAGGCTTTCATAACCAAAGTAGACGCTATAACAGATAATATTCAAAAGTGCACCGAAATAACCAAGTTTGAGGGTTTATTGAACGAGCACGAGGCTATTTTATCAAAAACACTTCAAATTCCTACTATCAAAAATTCGCTTTTCACTGATTACCCTAGAACTATTAAAAGTTTAGGAGCTTGGGGCGGAGACTTTGTTTTAGCTACTGGGACGGAAAAAGATATGTCTTACTTCAAGGAAAAAGGATACCATACTATTCTCCCCTACTCAAAAATGATACTATAAAAAAAGAGCATCCAAATTGGATGCTCTTTTTTTATATAAATCTTAAAATTACTACTAGTAGAACGTAGCTCTTTTATCTTCAATTTCAGAACCTTCTTTCAACGCGTTGTATACCGCAGTGTTCACTCGACTAGCTGCTCCTGTTTTCAAAGCATTGGCATACACACTATAATTATCCAACTTAGGAGCTTCTGTTTTCTTCACGATTTCAATTTTAAACACACCGGTGTTTCCTTCAATCAACCCTGAAGTTGCTCCAGCAGCCATTCCGTAAGCAGTACCTACTACAACAGGCTCGCTACCAGCACCAGGAATAGTTGGCGATTTAACAGTAAGTGCAGAAGCATTAGAAATACTTACACCATTATCAGATGCTATAGCACTCATATCTTTACCCTTGTTAGCTGCGATAATATGTGCAGCCTTACGTTCTTTACGTATTTTTGGTAAAACAAGTACAGAAGCATCTTCAGCACTCATTACACCTTCCGCATAACTACCTGTTAATTGAACAACAGCATAACCGTTGTTGATGTTGAATCTCTTTACATCACCAACTTCTGTATCAGCATTGAATGCCCACTGTACAATATTTCTTTGATTTGTTAACCCAGGTAGGTTTTCATCTAAAGCTTTTATTTTATTTACAGGACGAACAACGTATTCATCTTTTTTTGCAATGGTAGAAAAGCCACTTTCGTCTTCTGTAGCTTCCATTTCAAATTTGGTAGCACTGGTAAACAAAGTATTGATTGTTTCTTCTGAAGGAACAATCTCTCTATCTACGGTTGCTATTTGAACAACATCTTCTTTATCGTCAATTTTAATAACGTGAAATCCAAAATCGGTTTCGACCATACCAATTGAACCTTCTGAGTTACCAAAAGCGAAGTCGTTAAAAGCAGGTACCATTACCCCTCTTTGAAAGTAACCTAAATCTCCACCGTTTGGCGCAGACGGTCCGTCTGAATTATCTCTAGCCAATGTAGAAAATACAACTCCTGACTTTTTAGCTTCTCTCAATAGTTCTTTTGCCTTAGCTTCAGCTTCTTCCTTAGTTCTAGTTACCTCAGGGTTAGCTCTCGTTGCCCCTGCATAAGCTAAAAGAATATGACTCGCTTTTACAGAACCATTCGGCTTTCTAGCGATCATTTTAGAAAGCTTGTATGAATCTCCGTCTTTATAAGGACCGTAAATTTGACCAACGTTTAAACTCATTAAGGTATCTGCAACACTAGAAGGCAAGTTTTTCTTTGCTTTATAAATCGTATCGAATTTAGTATCTGAATATCTATCTAAGAATGCAGCAACATCGGTTGTATTTCTAAATCCTCTAATAGTATCGTTACGATCTGTTTGAGAATTGTACTCAATAGTATCATCTAAAAGTTTAGTGATCTCATCTTTAATTGCTGTTTGATCCGCCTCTGATGGCTTCTCTTGAAAATACACATACTGCAAATCTCTTGCAGGATCTTGCTTGTATTCATCTTTGTGCTTGCTTACATAATCAGCAATTTCACTTTTAGTAACGTTGATCGTACTATCTGGAATAGAAGTGTAAGGAACTCTTACATACTTAATATCCATTTTTTCGTTCGCCAATTTATAATCTAGCTCCCCTTCTTTCAATGTAGCGCCAACACCGGCCTTTACCATATTAAAATATGTTTGCTCTTTCGCCAATTGAACGATTTCAGCTTCCGTTTGCAACCAAGCATCATATTGCGCAGGGTTGTTGACTTTCCAATCTGCAACGGTTTGTCTGAACATGTTTGCATCAAACTGACCATTTTGATCTTGAAACTGAGGATTCTGAGCATAACCGGTAGTTCTTAGAAAATCAACGATCTGATCTTGCTCAATACCAATACCTAAATCTTCGAACTGCTCTCCTAAAATGGTCTTTCTAACCTTGTTTTCCCAAACTTGGTTTACTACCTGCATTGAAGATGTTGTTGGACCAACTCTTTTAGAAGCCACTTCGACTTCTTGCCTGAATTCATCAATAGAAATATCTTCTCCATTAATTTCGGCTACTGACGAGCCTACTTTTTCTCCTCCAAAATTGCTACTGGTAAAAACCCCAGATATAACAAAAGCAAAAAGTGCCAAACCTATAATCAAGATCAACACAGTTGTACGTTTCCTAATATTTTCTAATACTGCCATTCTAATTAACGTTTAAAATAATCGTTTGTGGTTATTGGGTGGCAAAACTACCATTTTTAATTGAAATAATAAAAACTAAAAAGCCACCTAATTTATTGATTGATGCACTGTTATTCCTCTTCCAAAACTTCTATTGAAATCAAATCTATTTTGGTATTGGAAACTTCTAGCACGGTAAACTTATAAGCGTCTATGGTAAGCTCCACTTCTTTATCTGGAATTTCCCCTAAGGTATGCACTAAAAGACCGCCTAAGGTCTCATATTCATCCGATACCGGAAGATTTAATTTGTGATTTTCATTAATATCATCTACTTCTAATCTTGCAGAAAATAAAAAGTGACGTTCATCGACCACTTCTTCCCTTAAATCTGTACTATCATGCTCATCTTCTATTTCGCCGAAAAGCTCTTCAACAATATCTTCTACCGTTACCAAACCAGATGTACCACCATATTCATCTAATACTACCGCAATACTTTTACGTTTTTTAATCAGTACATTAAGCATATCTTGAATAAGCATTGTTTCTGGCACAAACTCTACAGGCAATAAGATACTTTTAATTGTCTTTGGCTTTTTGAACAGTTCATAAGAATGCACATAACCTATGACATCATCTACAGTATCATTATATACTAATATTTTAGAATAACCTGTCTCTGTAAATAATTTTGCCAAATTTTTAGGGGTTTCATGCATTTCAACAGCAACAATCTCTGTTCTGGGCACCATAACCTCACGTGCTTTTACAGCAGCAAACTCTAATGCGTTCTGAAAAATTTGAATCTCGGTATCTACCTCATCTTCTTCTTCAATAGTTTCCATCTGTTCTGTTATATAATCGCCCAATTCTAATTTACTGAATGCCAATTGCACTTCATCTCCAGATGTTCCAAACACATATTTTAATATGAAATCAGAAATCCAAATAATAAAGTCGGATATAAAAGAAAATAAAATGTAAAATATAAAAGCTGGAATCGCCAATAACTTCAATAGGTTATTCGCATAAATTTGAAAAAGCACCTTAGGTAAAAATTCTGCGGTTATTAAAATAATAAAAGTAGAAATCAATGTTTGGGTCAACAGACTAAAATCTGTGATTAATAACTTTAAAAAAGTGTTATCAGGTGCAATACCCGCAAACCAGTTCATGAGCACATCGCCCATAAAAAGACCGTAAATGACCAAGGCTATATTGTTACCAATAAGCATGGTTGCAATAAACTTTGATGGTTTTTTGGTTAATCTGGTCAAAACCTTTGCCAAAAAGCCTTCTTGTTTTTTCTCTATTTCAATATGGATTTTGTTCGCAGAGACAAAGGCAATTTCCATTCCTGAGAAAAATGCTGAAAAAAATAAGGAAAGTATAATGATAATACCGGCTGTACCCACTATTTGTTTTGATTATCCCGTTTACGTTGTTCGAATTTTTTCCTGTAGTTTCTTCTAAACAAGAACATACCTATAGATACGATAGCAAAAAATATGAAAAAATAAGCCATGCTTCTGTCTGTATTCCAATCCGTAAAAATTCGGTAAATTGAAAATCCAGCTACTATAACATATAAGTATTCTGTATACCTTAAAATATTAATCATTCTCTTGTTCTTTATCTTCTTTAATTAACATAAGTCCGTAAGTCTTATGTGCATTTAAAAATTTAAGGTCTTTTTGAATATCCATTCCTTCACCATCCATTACCGTTCCATCATCAGGATTGGTAAATGTGAATTTCTCTTGAGTAAATGCCCATTCGTTACCACGGTCGTAATACAATTGAGATGTTGCTAATTTCTTACCATCATCACTCTTTATAAGTACATTACCACGCAAATCTACGATAGAAGTCTTAGAATACAACACAC
>JAHDDP010000046.1 GCA_020629285.1 Maribacter sp. | reverse complement strand
GCTTTTGGCTTTTGGCTTTTGGCTTTTGGCTTTTGGCTTTTGGCTTTTGGCTTTTAAAGATTTTATTCTAAAATCTTTTCATGACATCACTTTTTATCTACAATAGTTGAAGATGCTTGTGCTGTTGGCATTACTACCAAATCGGCAATATTTACATGATATGGCCTTGTGACTACAAAATGAATGATATCTGCTATATCTTCTGGTTTTAAAGGCTGGAATCCCTTGTACACCTTATCTGCCCTATCTTCATCTCCTTTGAAACGAACATTACTGAACTCTGTCTCTACCAACCCCGGATTTACTGCACCAACACGCACTCCCGTACCGTTCAAATCTATACGCATTCCTTGATTAATGGCATCTACCGCATGTTTGCTTGCACAATACACATTGCCTTTAGGATAAACTTCTTTGCCTGCCGTAGAACCTATGTTGATAATATGACCGGATTTACGCGCTACCATTTGTGGAATTACCGCTTTAGATACATACAGCAAGCCTTTAACATTAATATCCAACATGGCATCCCAATCATCTATGTTTCCCTCTTGAATGGTATCCATTCCATGGGCATTACCCGCATTGTTTATTAGAATATCTATCTCTGCAAATTCTTTTGGCAACGAATCAACAGCTTCTTTAACCGAAGCCTTGTTTCTAATATCAAAATTCAGGGTATGTACTTGTACATGTTTATCAAGTTCTTCTTTAAGGGCATCTAGCCGATCTTGACGTCTACCGCACAATACCAAATCTATACCGTTTTGGGCAAAATGAATTGCGGTGGATTTTCCAATTCCGCTTGTAGCTCCTGTAATAAATGCTGTTTTTGTCATTTTTAATTATAATTATGCAACTTCATGGCCTTCGTTGGCTTCTAGCAAGATAAACCAATCTTGTATATCCATTTCAATTGAAACAGCTTCCATTGCCATTTTCAATCGTTTTGGCGTTGACGTACCTACAACAGGGTGTATTTTAGATGGATGTTTTAAAATCCAAGCCAGTAAAAGTTGATCTTCTGTGGCATTATATTTTTTAGTAAAATCCGCCAGTACCTTTTTAATCCTTGTATTTGCTTTGGAGGTTTCTTTGAAATAACCACCAAGAGGACTCCAGCTCATTGCTAGCCTATCAAACGTAATACAATCATCTAAAGTACCATCGTACATTACTGTGTTAGAAGACAATGAAAACTCTACCTGATTTGCTTCTACCTGTATTTCCCTTTCTAAAAGTTGAATTTGAGATGGGCTGAAATTCGACACTCCAAATTGACTGATCTTTCCATCATTTTTCAATTTATCTATAGCTTCCGCAATTTCTGAAGGGTTTATCAAAGGACTAGGCCTGTGTAATAATAGCATATCTAAATGATCTGTCTGTAGCATTTTTAAAGAACGCTCTACAGATGATACTATATAATCTTTGCTATAGTCATAATGCTTAACCCTATTTGATCGTTCTTTTACGTGAAACTGAATTCCACATTTACTGATCAATTGAATATCTTCCCTTTTAATTGCACTTTCTTTTAATGCTTTACCAAAATCTTCTTCATTGGTATAATCACCATAAATATCGGCATGATCAAAAGTAGTAATGTTATGATCTATGCAATGATTCATAAGTGATATCATATCTTTGGTAGCAAGTTGTTTACCCCATTTACCCCAGGTCATAGTACCTGCTATTATTCTAGAATATTTCAATATATTGTATTTTGATTAATGAAATTAAAAAGAAATCCCTTAAAACGTTCATAAAAATAAGGGGTTTTCCAATTTTTTAACCTATCATTAACAGCGACTGAGTGAATAAATTTTCAATTTGCGTAACTGTTAAAATTAGAAACCTTAACAATCAATAATATATAGTTTTAAATGGAAGAAAATACTTCAATTGATATTAGTGCCGTTAATGAAAAAATAGCAAAAGAAAGCGCTTTTATCGATTTACTGATGCTTGAAATGAATAAAGTAATTGTTGGCCAGAAATATATGGTAGAACGATTATTGATCGGACTCTTAGGGCAAGGTCATATATTGCTGGAAGGTGTACCTGGTTTGGCAAAAACCTTAGCGATAAACACTCTTTCTAAAGCTGTAAAAGGTAGTTTCAGTAGAATTCAGTTTACACCAGATTTACTTCCGGCAGATGTTGTGGGTACATTGATTTACAACATGAAACTAAACGATTTCTCTATAAAGAAAGGTCCAATATTCGCAAACTTTGTTCTTGCAGATGAGATTAACCGTGCACCTGCCAAAGTACAATCTGCACTTTTAGAGGCAATGCAAGAAAAGCAAGTGACCATTGGTGACGAAACTTTTATACTTGACAAACCTTTCTTGGTAATGGCAACACAAAACCCCGTTGAACAAGAAGGTACCTATCCGTTACCTGAGGCACAGGTGGATCGTTTTATGCTGAAGACCGTTATAGATTATCCAAAAATAAACGAAGAGCAGTTGATTATGCGCCAAAATTTAAAAGGTAGCTATGAAACTGTTAACGCCGTTGTATCCATAGAACAAATACTTAGCGCACAGAAAGCTGTTCGTGAAGTTTATATGGATGAAAAAATTGAGAAGTATATCCTCGACCTTGTTTTCGCTACAAGATATCCTGAGAAATATAACTTAGAAAGCTTAAAACCATTGATCAGCTTTGGCGCATCGCCAAGGGGTAGTATCAACTTAGGTACCGCTGCCAAATGTTATGCTTTCATAAAAAGAAGAGGTTATGTTGTACCAGAAGATGTACGTGCCGTTGTTCTAGATGTTTTAAGACACAGAATAGGTATTACATATGAGGCAGAAGCAGAGAATATTACATCTGTTGATATCATCAACAAAATTGTAAACGAGATAGAAGTACCTTAAACGCCCACTAATTTCCATAGAGGGGAATATTTACTCATTTATTCTTAGGGGTGTAATAAAGAACAATGCTTAAAATTACCGTTTCACATATATTTTTAACCGCAATCAAATCTCCTATAGGGGGCTAGAGCGCTGTATTATGGATACTAAAGAGCTACTCAAAAAAGTACGGAAAATTGAAATAAAGACAAGACGTCTTTCCGACCATATATTTGGTGGGGAATACCACTCTACCTTTAAGGGTCGTGGTATGACTTTTAGTGAAGTACGACAGTATCAATTTGGCGATGATGTTAGAAATATAGACTGGAACGTTACCGCCCGTTATAACGAACCTTATATAAAGGTTTTTGAGGAGGAACGAGAATTGACCATGATGCTAATGGTAGATATTAGCGGCTCTGAATTATTCGGTACCACTAATCAGTTTAAAAATGAAATCGTTACTGAAATATCGGCAACACTTGCTTTTAGTGCCTTACAAAACAATGATAAAGTAGGTGTTATTCTGTTCTCTGACCAAATAGAACTTTTTATTCCGCCTAAAAAAGGCAAGACCCACGTTCTACGCATCATTAGAGAATTATTGGAATTTAAACCAAAAAGCAACAAGACAGATATTGCTCAAGCCATGAAATTTTTGAGTAGTGTCATGAAAAAGAAAGCTATTGTTTTTGTTCTATCTGATTTTATTGACGACGGATACGAAAAAACACTCAAGATTACGGGTAGCAAACATGATTTAACCGGAATTCGTGTTTATGATGAACGTGAAGAATCTATACCAAATTTAGGTATGGTACAGGTAGAGGATGCTGAAACAGGAAAATTACAATTGGTAAACACCAAGTCTAAAAAAGTACGTAACGCCTATGCTGAATATCATAAAGACCGTGTTACTTACTTTAAGGAGTCTTTTACAAAATCTGGATGCGGAGTTTTAGATTGTAGGGTAGATGAAAGCTATGTAAAGAAATTATTGGGCTATTTTAAAAGAAGAGGTTGATACGAATGATTATTACTAATAAAACAAATGAAAAATGTGTTTCGTGGTGTAAACGAATTTCACCTCTATTCGTATTCCTACTATTCATCTTTGAACTTTCTGCACAAGAAACACCAAACATTACAACTGAGATTGATACTACTTTTATAAAAATTGGTGAGCAGGTTCAATGGAAGGTTACTGTGGATATCGACTCCACAGATTTTGTAATTTTCCCTGAAGGGCAAACGTTTTCTCCTCTAGAAACTGTAGAGGCTTTTGCTACGGACACTACTAGAAAAAAAGACAAACTAACACTTCAAAAAATATACGCCCTTACCCAGTTTGATTCTGGAGCTTACAATTTACCTGCACAAAGAATCGATATTAACGGAGTAGGTTTTATGACAGATTCATCAATGATCAATGTAGCTACTGTACCTGTAGATACCTTGAATCAGAAAATGTATGATATTAAGCCCTTAATCAATGTAGATAAAAGCAATTATGCTCTTTGGAAGTACTTGCTAATTGGTCTGTTGGTATTATTAATTTTGGGCGGACTCCTTTATTGGTTTGTATTCCGAAAAAAGCCACTTACCGAAGAAGAAAAAGTAGCACTTTTACCACCTTATGACAGAGCATTACTAGAATTGAAACGATTAGAAAATTCTAGATACCTAATACAAGACGAATACAAAGAGTACTATTCTGAATTGACCACCATTGTACGTTCATACTTAGAGGAAGATGCTCACGTAACCGCAATGGAAAGTACTACCGGACAACTCATTGAAAAATTAGAGCTTTTAAAGGATGCCGGCGAGTTAAATTTAGAAGACGATACTATAAAGCAGTTTCAACAAATACTACAGACGGCAGATTTAGTGAAATTCGCTAAGAACAAACCTTCTACCTCAGTTGCTGAACATGATAGAAAACTGGTTGAACAGATTGTTGAAAAAACACACGAAGCGCTACCAGAACCCACAGAAGAAGAGTTATTGGAACAGGCGGAATACCAAGAAGAACTTGAACGTAAGGCAAAAAAGAAGAAAATTAAAATAGCGGTAATTTCCACTGTTGCACTAATTTTAATTGGCATTACCATTGCAGGAGTTAAATTCGGATTCGGCTATTTAAAAGACACCGTTTTAGGCCACCCTACCAAAGAACTTTTAGAGGGCGAATGGGTTCGTAGCAGCTACGGTTTTCCTCCCATACAGTTAAAGTCTCCGCAAGTTTTGGTACGACAAGAAATAAAATTACCTCCAGAGGCTAAAGCTACCATAGAAGACGTGCAGGCATTTGAGTACAGAAGTCCTATCGCGCTATTCAACATGGGTACCACTAGTATTACGTTAGCACAAAAAGAAGCAGAGCCCGAGTTTGACAAGACCATTGAAAAAATTCTATCCAACTTTGAGGATCAGGGAGCAAAAAACATTATCACCAAGCAAGAAGAGTTTAGTACCATAAGTGGTGTTAAAGGAGTGAAAGTTTTTGGTAGTGGTAATTTTCCAATGCCTGGGTCAGAGGAGTTATTAGAAGGAGAATATACAGTACTACTTTTTGGAGGTAAAGGATTTCAACAATACGTAATTCTTACTTGGCTTAAAGACGACACGTACGCACAAGAAATAGTTGACCGAATCTTAGCATCGGTAGAAGTAAAAACAGAAGCATAAATGTTAGAGAATATATCATTTGCAAACCCTGATTTCTTTTGGCTGTTCTTATTACTGCCATTGGCAATTGTGTGGTATATCTTTAAACAAAAAGAACAAACCGCATCATTACGTATATCAAGTGTAAAAGGGTTTAGCTACAATAGTATTTTACCTAAATTTAAACCTGCGTTATTCATTCTACGCTTATTGGCATTGGCTGCAATTATCGTAGCTCTGGCAAGACCACAGACAGAAGATATTTCTACCCGCTCTAAAACTACAAAGGGTATAGATATTGTCATGGCAATAGATGTTTCTTCTAGTATGCTGGCAAGAGATTTAAAACCAAACCGACTTTCTGCACTTAAAGACGTGGCGGCAGATTTTATTAAAAATAGACCTAATGATCGTATAGGTATTGTTGCTTATGCAGGTGAAGGTTATACCAAAACACCTATAACCACAGATAAAGCTATTGTACTTAACGCGCTTTCAGAAATCTCATACGGACAATTAGATGACGGTACCGCCATTGGTATGGGACTAGCAACTTCTGTAAACCGTTTAAAAGACAGTAAATCAAAAAGTAAAATCATCATATTATTGACCGATGGAGTAAATAATTCTGGTTTTATAGAACCCCAAACGGCATCTGACCTGGCACTAGAATTCGGTATTAAAACCTACACTATTGGTCTTGGTACAAATGGCAATGCCCTTTCACCTGTTTCATACAATCCTGATGGTTCTTTTAGATTTGGAATGAGACAGGTAGAAATAGACGAAGATTTATTAAAAGATATTGCCAATACAACCGGAGGTAGATATTTTAGAGCTACCGATAATGAGTCTTTAGAGGAAATCTACGAAGAGATCAACAAACTAGAAAAAACCGAGGTAGAAGAATTTAAATACTACCGCTACGAAGAAAAATTTAGAATTTGGATATTGTTAGCAGGAGGATTGCTTTTGTTAGAATGGATTTTAAGAAACACGCTTTTTAGAAGCTTTGTATAATATGATACAGTACGACGAAAAAATATATTTTTATTTACTCTTTATCATACCGGTGATAATAGTACTGTTCCTTTTGTTATTGGTATGGAAAAAAAGAACGCAAAAGAAATTTGCAGATGCTGACCTTTTGAAAAGGTTGACGCCTAACCGTTCCTATAACAAAGGAGGTTTAAAACTGGTCGTTTTCATACTTGCATTGGCATTATTGATTATAGGTTTGGTCAACCCAAAAATTGGAACAAAACTAGAAACAGTAAAGAGAGAAGGTGTAGATATCGTATTTGCGGTAGATGTTAGTAAAAGTATGCTAGCGGAAGATATTGCGCCTAACAGAATTGAGAAAGCCAAAAGATTGGTTTCTGAAATTATTAATCAATTGGCAAGTGACCGTATCGGCATTATAGCCTACGCCGGTCAAGCATACCCACAACTACCCATTACAACTGATTACGGGGCAGCAAAAATGTTTTTACAAGGTATGAATACAGACATGCTTACGTCTCAAGGTACCGCTATTGATCAAGCTATTGAATTGGCTACTACATATTATGACGATGTAGAGCAGACCAACCGTGTATTGTTCATTATTTCTGATGGGGAAGACCATTCTGAAGGATCTACATTAGATGCCGTAGAAGATGCCGTTGATGAAGGTATTATCATTTATACTATTGGTGTAGGTAAGGAAAAAGGAGCGCCAATACCTATCAAAAGAAACGGAATTTTAGAAAGCCTGAAAAAAGATAGTCAAGGTGAAACCGTAATCACAAGATTAAACGAAAGTGTTTTAGCGGATATTGCAAGTGAAGGAAATGGTGAATATATAGATGGCTCTAACACAGATACCGCAGTAGAGTATATAAAAGAAGAATTGTTGAAAATGGACAAGAAGGAATTTGAAGCCAAACAATTCGCAGAATATAAAGATCAGTTTCAGTGGTTTATTGGCGGGGCATTGTTGCTTCTCTTTTTAGATATTTTTATCTTGGACCGCAAGACAAGCTGGTTAAAGAAACTCAATTTGTTCAATGAGAAAAGAAATGAATAAAATAAGCACAGTATTATTATTGTTTTTTGTTTGCTTGTCATCTTTTGCTCAAGAGGTTGACGAGAAAGAAAAAGAGAAAGCCCTAAGGTCATCTACAAACTATACATGGGATGCCAATAAGGCATTATCAGAAGATGATTTTATTGCGGCAGAGGTGGATTATAGAAAAGCAATTTCCAAAAGTCCCGATAATAGTGCAGCTCCTTATAATTTAGGGAATGCATATTACCAAAATGAAACGTATAATGAAGCCTTTGGCAGGTTCAAGGAAGCCGGGGAAGCTTCTACCTCTAAGGCAGACAAGCATAAGGCTTACCATAACATGGGTAATGTTTTTATGAAGCGTAAAGACTATGCAAAGGCGGTTGAAGCGTATAAAGAGGCCTTACGCAACGATCCTACCGACGAAGAAACCCGTTACAATTTAGCTTTGGCCAAAGAGCTTTTGAAAAAAGACCAGGACGAGAACAAGCAAGACCAAGACGATAAGGATAAAGACAAAGACGACAAGGACGAAAACAAAGACCAAGATCAAAAGGACGAAGGGGAAAACGAGGATAAAAAAGATCAAGGCGAAGACGGTGACAAGGGAGACGAAGGTGATAAAGATGAGGAGAAAAAAGACGATGGTAAAGATGGTGAAGGTGATAATGAATCTGACCAAAAGAAAAAACCTGAACAAGGAGAAGGAGATAACGAGCAAAATCAACAACAACCTAAACCTAATCAACTCTCTAAGCAACAGGTAGAGAATTTATTGAGAGCCATGCAAAATGCAGAGAAAAAGGTTCAAGATAAAATAGATGCCAAAAAGGTAAAAGGTGCTAAAATTAAAACCGAAAAAGATTGGTAGACTTTAAATCCATAACAAAACTTGGGTTAGTATTAACCGTTTTTCTATCATCTATATGGATGATGGGCCAAAATAACAACGGAGTAACTTTTGAAATGAAACTGAGCAAACCAAAGCTTGGCCTAAACGAAAGATTACGTGTTGATTTTGTCATGAACCGTGATGGCGATAATTTTAGTCCGCCAGATTTCAACGGATTCAAAGTAGTTATGGGGCCTTCTCAATCTATTAGTTCTTCATGGATCAATGGCGTAAGAAGCTATTCTAAATCATATTCCTATACACTGGCACCGACTGCAAAAGGTAAGTTTTCTATAAAACAGGCTTCTATTGTTATTGATGGTGAAACCTATAAATCTCTAGCGCAAGATGTTGTAGTTACTGCAGCCGTTGACAAACCTAGTGATCAAATGACCGCAGATGATGTAGCCGATGAAAATCTACATTTGGTTGCCGAGGTTTCAAAAACTAATCCGTATTTGAACGAAGCTATAACCGTCATTTATAAACTATATGTGAGTCCAAATATCAGCGTATCCAATTACCAGCCTTTAGATAACCCTACCTATAATAATTTTTGGAGTCAAGATATAAAGGTAAACGGTCTTAGCGCACAAAATGGCACTTATAAAGGAAAGCCTTACAGGTATGCTATTTTAAAACGCGTTGTTCTTTACCCACAAAAATCCGGGAAATTAAATATCGAACCCCTTTCTCTTGATGTTACGGTAGACGTACCCACTGGTAGAAGAGATTTCTTTGGTCAAAAAATGTATGCCCAAACAAACAAAACCGTTTCTGCCGGTAATAGAACGATTAATGTAAAGCCTTTGCCATTAGATAACCAGCCTGCAGATTTTAATGGTGCCGTTGGTAATTTTGATTTTGCAGTAACCACAAGTAAGACGAGCTTGAATGCAACAGAATCTTTGCAAGCTACCGTAGAGGTAAGCGGTAAAGGGAATTTGAAATTATTTAAACTACCGGAACTCGAATTACCAAGTGCATTGGAGGTTTATGAACCTGAGTTCACAGAAGGCGTAAGAACCAATTTGGCAGGTATGCAGGGTAAGGTGAGCAATCAATATACCATTGTACCTTCTTTTAGAGGAAAGTACCCAATCTCACCTTTGAGCTTTAGTTATTTTAATCCGTCCACCGGAAAATATACCACGTTAACATCCGATGAAATCGTTATTAATGTCTTAGAAGGTCCGTTAAACGCATCATCCAGTACCAATGTAAGTTCCAATAGTAACAAACAAGCTGTGGTAAGTAGCGGCAATGAATTCAACTTTATAAAATTAAAACCTAATTTAACAGGTAAAACAATTTCATATTTCTTTGGCTCAACATCCTTTTATATATGGTTATTATGCCCTTTACTTCTTATTCCTATAGCAATAATCTTTAGAAAGAAAAGAGATGCCATTGCAGGTGATGTAGTAGGCAATAAAATTAGAAAGGCAAACAAGCTTGCACGAAAATATTTATCTGCAGCAAAAAAACAATTAGGTAATAAAGATTCTTTTTACGTAGCACTTGAACGCGCACTTCATAACTATTTAAAAGCAAAATTAAAGATTGAAACCTCTGAGTTCAGCAAAGATAAAATTACAGTATTACTCACAGCGAAACAGGTAGACGAGACTACCGTAGAAAGTTTTATTGCACTTTTAAAGAATTGCGAAGCGGCTAGATATAGCCCTTTCTCTAATGTACAAATGCAAGCCGACTATGACAAAGCTAGTGAGGTGATCTCTATAATGGATAAACAATTATAAGTATGTTCAAAAAGCTAGTTACCCTTATCGGCCTTTTTATGGTGCTAATGTGTACCGCTCAGAACGAACAATTGTTTGATAAGGCAACAGAATCCTATAACGCGGGCGAATACGAAAAAGCTACCGAGTATTATTTGAATATACTTGAAAATGGAAAACATTCGTCTGCCTTATACTACAATCTCGGCAACTCGTATTACAAGCAAAATAGAATAGCCGAAAGTATTTATTACTATGAAAAAGCACTGCTTTTATCTCCTAATGACCAAGAGATAAAAACAAACCTAAGCTACGCCCAGAACATGACTATCGATGCCATAGATATTATGCCAGAAACCGGTCTATCTAAATTATACAAGAACATTACCGGCAAATTAACTTTTGATGAATGGGCATATGTCGCTGTAGCTTTTATGTTTCTTTTTGTGCTATTATACATTCTGTTCTATAACTCTGATTATTCTTCAAGAAAGAGGTTGACGTTTATTGGAAGCATTTTAGCTTTATTCTTTTGTATTTTATCTGTTACGTTCGCATATGTACAACGTAACGATTTTGATAAACACAGGCCTGCTATAATTTTTGCGGAAGAAAGTACTGTAAAATCAGAACCGAATAGTAATAGCGAAGAAATATTCGTAATTCATGCAGGAACCAAGGTCAATGTAACGGATGATTTGAATAATTGGAAAAAAATTAAACTTACAGACGGTAAATCGGGATGGATAAAAGAACAAAATCTAAAATTATTAAAGGATTTTTAGCCAATAATTAAGGTTTATTAACTATTTCCGATATCTTTAACCGCATAGTATTTAATATGATATCGGTAGCCCGCGTAACTTTAATTTTATTATGGCTTTTTGCAGTTACTGCTCCAAGCATAATAACGCTATGCGATATTGACAACCCAATTGTAATCACCAATCTTAGCGAAGAAGAACAAGAGTCTGGAAAAAAATCATTTGGCGAAGAAAAATTTGTAAAAGAAAATTCTTTGTTATTCTCCATTGTTTCCGCCTTTGAAAATACTATCATCGACAATACTAATAAGTTGGGCCATCTAGACCTGTATTTAGAAGTATTATCCCCTCCCCCAGATGAAAATGCCTAATAATCCATATTTTCTAATTAACTAAACTAAATGTCCTAAATTGATTAGGACCAAATAATTTTATACACATGTTTAAACATATCAAAAGCGATATTCCATCGAGTATCGTTGTATTTTTCGTCGCATTACCATTATGTCTAGGTATAGCTTTAGCTAGTGGCGCACCCTTGTTTTCTGGATTAATTGCCGGTATTATAGGTGGTATCGTTGTCGGTGCCATGAGTGGCTCCAAAATTGGCGTAAGTGGTCCTGCCGCAGGTTTGGCCGCTATTGTTTTGACCGCTATTGGTACATTGGGTGGTTATGAAAACTTTTTAGTCGCTGTTGTACTAGGTGGTATCATACAAATTGTATTTGGAGTTTTAAAAGCCGGAGTTATTGGCTATTACTTTCCTTCTTCTGTAATTAAGGGAATGCTTACCGGTATCGGTATTATCATTATCCTTAAGCAAATACCCCATTTTTTTGGATACGATTCCGATCCTGAAGGTGATTGGGCATTTTTTCAGGTAGATGGTGAAAATACTTTTTCAGAAATTCTAAATACCGTAAATAATATAAGCCCGGGCGCAACGCTTATCGCCATTATAGGCTTGGCTATACTTTTACTATGGGACAAGGTACTTTCTAAAAAAGGAAAAATATTTCAGTTAATACAAGGCCCGTTGGTCGCAGTTGTTACAGGTATTTTATTTTATGTTTTTACACAAGGCCATGAAGTATTGGGTATATCTGCCGACCATTTGGTAAAAGTACCTGTGCCCGATGACCTATCTTCTTTTATCGGTCAGTTCAGCTTTCCAAATTTTGGTGCAATTACAAATCCGCAGGTATGGATTACTGGGTTCACCATTGCATTGGTAGCAAGTCTTGAAACGTTACTTTGTGTAGAAGCTACAGACAAGTTGGATCCTCATAAAAACGTAACTCCTACAAACAGGGAATTATTGGCCCAAGGTGCAGGTAACATTATTTCCGGTATGATAGGTGGTCTTCCTATTACACAGGTTATAGTTAGAAGTTCTGCCAATATACAATCTGGTGGTAGAACAAAATTATCTGCCATAATCCACGGATTCTTATTATTGATTTCCGTTATACTTATACCAACTTTATTGAATATGATTCCGTTATCGGTTTTAGCCGCTATTCTATTTATTGTAGGGTATAAACTAGCAAAGCCAGCTTTATTCGTTAAAATGTACAAGCTTGGCTGGAAACAATCCATTCCATTTTTTGTTACCGTTTTAGGTATTGTCTTTACTGATCTTTTAATCGGTATTAGCTTGGGTCTGGCTGTGGGTATTATAGTTATTCTTCTAAAAAACTACCAAAACTCACACTTTCTACATATTGAAGACAAAAGTGATGGTAAACATAAAATTAAAATGACTTTAGCTGAAGAGGTAACCTTCATAAACAAAGGTGCTATTTTAAAAGAATTAGATAGTTTACCGAACGACACTCATTTAACCATAGATATTTTAAAAACAAAATACTTAGATTATGATATTATTGAAATTTTAGAAGACTTTAGCTTAAAAGCCAAAGAAAGAAATATCGACATTAAAATAATTTCAAATAGAGGTGTAGTTGAAAACCCACCTAGTTACATAGAATTTTTTCAACAACCAGAAAAGACAAGTCTAAGTTTATAACAACAAAATTTTATTTATGAGACCTTAAGCATTTGTAAAACATTTATCGCTGCTTAAGGATCATTTTAAAAATCAATACAATATATATGAAAGCACATACTAAAGAAACCCAGGCAACAATGACCCCTTCTAAATCATTGGATTTTTTAAAAGAAGGAAATAAAAGATTTCAAAATAACCTTAAAGCTAACAGAAATCTTTTGGAGCAGGTTAACGACACTAGCGACGGTCAATTTCCGTTTGCAACGATCTTAAGCTGTATAGACTCAAGGGTCTCTGCAGAATTGGTCTTTGACCAAGGACTGGGTGATATTTTTAGCGTTCGAATTGCAGGTAATTTCGTCAATGAAGATATACTTGGCAGCATGGAGTTTGGCTGTAAATTGGCAGGTACTAAGTTAATAGTGGTTTTGGGCCATACTAGTTGTGGTGCCATTAAAGGTGCTTGTGACCATGCAAGATTAGGTAATCTAACTGCTTTGATCAACAAAATAGAGCCAGCGGTAGATGCAGTTAAAGAACCTACGGATGAAAGCCAAAGAAATTCTAAGAATCTAGAGTTTGTAGATAGGGTATCGGCGAAAAATGTTGAAATGACCATAGAAAATATTAGAAAGAAAAGTTCGGTTTTGGCTGAAATGGAAGAAAATGGAGAAATTATGATTGTAGGTGCTATGTACGATATTGCATCTGGCAGTGTTGAATTCTATAGCTAAAATTAAATTATTTACACAGTTAAAAAACCGGCACATTCAGCCGGTTTTTTAATTTTAAAGCACACTATAAATAGTTAATACTTCCTTAGATTTCATTTTTGAAATTATCGATAAAATAGTTTACCAGCCCTATTTTTCTTTTTACACGCTACCAAGTAAAACATAATTTATACTTGCATCTCCATCAAAACCAACAAAAACATATCATACCTCTTTTAAAAGTTTTAAATTTGTGCCTTTAATCAACATTCATGATTGATAAGATAAAAGAAGAAATAGCTACAGTAGCATCGTTCACAGCTGACAACTTGGAAGCCGTTGAAACGTTCCGTATTAAATATTTAGGCAAAAAAGGTATTCTTAACGACTTCTTTGCGGAGTTTAAAAATGTACCTAATGAGCAGAAAAAAGAGTTCGGTCAAACCATAAACCAACTTAAAAATGCAGCTACAGAAAAAGTAGAATCTTTAAAACAAACTTTAGAAAGTAACCAGACTGAAGAAAAGGTATATGGAGATTTAACCAGACCTGGAAATCCTATTGAGCTAGGTTCACGTCATCCTATTTCTATAGTAAAGAATAAGATTATCGATATTTTTTCGAGAATCGGTTTCAATGTATCCGAAGGACCGGAGATTGAAGATGATTGGCATAATTTTACGGCGTTGAACTTACCAGAATATCATCCTGCAAGAGATATGCAAGATACGTTCTTTGTTCAAACAGATCCAGATATACTTTTACGTACACACACTTCTTCTGTGCAAGTGCGTTATATGGAAAACAATCAACCTCCTATTCGTACTATATCTCCAGGTAGGGTATATAGAAACGAAGCTATTTCAGCAAGATCTCATTGTTTCTTTCATCAAGTAGAGGGTTTATATATTGATAAAGATGTTTCTTTTGCCGATTTGAAACAAACCCTACAATACTTTACAGCAGAGCTTTTTGGAAAATCTAAAATTAGACTAAGACCTTCTTACTTTCCTTTTACAGAACCAAGTGCCGAAGTCGATGTTTACTGGGGGCTAGAAACGGAAACAGACTATAAAATCACTAAAGGTACTGGTTGGTTAGAGATTGGTGGGTGTGGTATGGTAGATCCAAATGTGCTTACCAATTGTGGCCTAGATCCTGAAATTTATTCTGGCTTTGCTTTTGGTGTCGGTATTGATCGTATTGCTATGCTACTACATCAAATAACAGATATTCGTTTGTTAAGTGAAAATGATTTGCGCTTTTTAGAGCAATTTAAAAGTGCCCTTTAACAATATTTTGTGAAAAAAGATATTGAAATACCCGTTGTAAAAGATGTATATGTTGCCATTATTCGTGAATGGAACGAAGAATTTTTGGACAAGGATTGGAATGCATACATCATTAATGATAGAGATTCTACGATTGAAATGACCATGGCCGTATCAAAAGGTTATGACGGTGAACGTAAAACTTCTATTATGAGACATGGTATTGGTGTTTTAGAGCCAAAATCCTTTAAAAAAATTGAAGTGGTTCAAGATGACGTGTTAACCTTGAACAATGAATTTTTTATTACCTTCTATGCCGATAACAAATTGTATGACAAACGATTTGTCTTCGAAAAGAATACAGTAAAAGAATCTAACCTTACCACTATTCCTCTAATCGAAAAAGAAGGGATTTACGCAAAATAATCATTTACCATCACTGAAAGCGCTACCTATTTACCGATTAAAGTAATTAGCATCTTATTTAATTGTATCAATCTATATCTTTCTTCTTGATTGTACATCATGTTAATTATCTGTATTACAGCATTCTAAATATTCTATTCTAATACCCTAACATAAACTTAACAAGCTTTAACAAAATTTAAGTTCTTTAAGTTTGTCTACAACCGAACTAACCGTACTTTTGTATCTTCAAAAAAGTTACATGAGTAAAGAAGAGATAAAAAATAAGCTAATTGAGGAGTTTGGAGTTCATTTCGAATCTGAATATGATCTTCCACCATTGGCTGCAAGAATATTCGCAAATTTAGTTCTCACAGATGAAGATGGTCTAACGTTCGAAGATTGTATAAATAAAAGAGGGGCCAGCAAAAGTTCTATTTCAACCTCATTAAATCTTTTATTGCAGATGGATTTCGTAAAATACTTTACAAAATCAGGCGACAGAAAAAGATACTTTAAAGTAGCTGAAAAAAATACATTCTTTATCAAGAAGCTAAATCGTTCTTTAAAAAAACTGGAAAGAGAAAGTGTAATGATTCGTAAGATTTCAGAATACAACGAACAATATCGTCCAGAAAGACATGAGGAAAATAAAAATAAGATTACGGTATACAGTAAGTGTATCGATAGCATGTCTGACAATTTGAAAACAACAATTGCTGAATTAAAATTACAACAGAAACAACAAGAATAATTTCTTGTGCCATTTTGGTTCGTTTTTAACCGAACATTCTGAAATAACAAGAAAACAACTATTTAAACAAGTTAACATCCAATTACAATGAAAAAGTTATCAATTATAGGAATACTAAGTGTTATACTCCTTATGAGTTCCTGCTTTGGAACATCAGAAAAACCTGCGCCAGGGGCAGCGGCACCACCGCCACCAAGTTTAGCAATTACGACACTTACACCTGAAACGGTTACCATATATAACGAGTTTTCTACCACCCTAGAAGGTAAACAGAATGTAGAAATTTGGCCAAAGGTTTCTGGTTTCGTGCAAAAGGTATTTGTAGAAGAAGGGCAAAAAATTAAAAAGGGTCAGCTGCTTTTTAAATTAGAGACGCAAACTTTAAACCAAGATGCTAACGCAGCAAAAGCTTCTGTTAATGTAGCGCAAGTAGAAGTTGATAAGTTAAAGCCTTTGGTAGATAAGAATATCATTAGCCCAGTGCAATTAGAAACTGCGAAAGCACAACTTGCACAAGCACAAGCAAATTACCAAAGTGTTACCTCTAACATTGGTTATTCTAGAATAACGAGTCCGGTTGATGGATACATTGGCGAAATACCTTTTAAAGTGGGTGCATTGGTAAGTTCAAATATGGCCAAATCTTTAACTACCGTTTCTGATATCAGCGAAGTTCGTGCCTATTTTTCATTGAACGAGAAAGAGCTTTTAAAATTAAAGGAGTCTATGCCAAAAAGCGACAATAACTTAATGGACCTTGACAATGCCCCCAAGGTAAATCTTATTATGATCAACGGAGAAGAATACTCAGAGCCTGGAAAAATTGCTATGATCAATACCATTATCAATAGCACCACTGGTAGTGTTACCGCAAGGGCCGACTTTGATAACAAGAACAATTTACTAAGTAGTGGTAGTACAGGTAAAGTAAAGTTACCCATTGTATATGACAATGCTTTTGAAATACCACAAATCGCTACCGTAGACCTACAAGGCAAGAAACTTGTCTACGCATTAAAAGATGATAATACGGTCACCACTATACCATTAAAAATAGTTGCCAACACACAACAAGGTTTTCTTGTACAAAATGGGATTGATCCAGGTACAAAAATTGTTATTGAAGGTGTTTCCAAATTAAAAGACGGCATGACCATTGACCCGGTCAACAAATAATCCGCCATATAAATAACGTATAAAAAAAGAACAATGTTTCAAAGATTTATAGATCGACCCGTACTCTCTACGGTAATCTCGATCATTATAGTCATACTCGGTATTTTAGGTTTAACCACCTTACCTATAGAAGAATATCCAGAAATTGCGCCACCAACGGTACAAGTAACCAGTACCTATACCGGTGCAAATGCAGAGACGGTATTAAAGAGTGTCGTGATACCTTTAGAGGAACAGATCAACGGTGTTGAGAATATGTTATATATGACATCTACCGCAAGTAACGACGGTGCTTCTACCATTAATGTCTTCTTTAAATTAGGTACAGACCCAGATATTGCAGCGGTAAACGTTCAAAACAGGGTTGCAAGGGCAAATAGTGTATTACCCCAAACCGTAGTTCAGACCGGTGTAATTACCCAAAAATCTCAAACCAGTGCATTACTTTTCTTCTCATTATTTTCTGATAATGATGAGTATGACGCAACATTCGTAGAGAACTATGCCAGAATTAATCTTGTACCCAAACTACAACGTATAGAGGGTGTTGGTAATGTTACTGTATTCGGCGCTAAAGATTATTCGATGCGTATTTGGTTGAACCCTGAGAAAATGGCAGCCTACAAGCTTATGCCTTCTGATATTCAAGCAGCATTACGTGAACAAAACCTTGAAGCGGCAACTGGTAAAATCGGCGAGAATGCTGACGGGGTCTATGAGTATGTTTTAAAATACAAAGGCCGTCTTTCTAAAGAAGCTGAATATGAAGATATTATTATTAGAGCTCAAGAAAATGGTCAATTTCTACGTCTTAAAGATGTTGCAGAAGTTGAATTAGGTGCTTTTAATTACGGTACCAAAAACGAAGGTATGGGTAAACCTGGTACCGCAGTTGGTATTTTTCAAACTTCCGGGTCTAATGCAAACGCTATTATTGATGAAATACAAACTATTCTTGATGAGAGTAAAGCAGATTTTCCCAAAGGTTTAGATTATGTTATTCCTTACAACACTAAAGATTTCTTAAGCGCATCTATTGAGCACGTTATACAGACATTGATTGAGGCATTCCTATTAGTTTTCTTAGTGGTTTTCATCTTTTTACAAGATTTTAGATCTACATTAATTCCTGCTATAGCCGTACCGGTGGCTATTGTTGGTACGTTTTTCTTTTTGTCACTATTTGGTTACTCGATTAATATGTTGACCTTATTCGCGATGATTCTCGCCATTGGTATCGTAGTTGATGATGCCATTGTAGTAGTCGAAGCGGTACACGCAAAAATGGAGGACGGTGCCACTAATGCTAAAACAGCAACCAAATCGGCCATGTCAGAAATATCAGGTGCTATTATTTCTATCACCTTAGTGATGTCGGCAGTATTTATACCGGTATCTTTCATTAGCGGGTCTTCTGGTGTGTTCTATCAGCAATTTGGTATTACATTGGCCATTGCTATTCTTATTTCTGCAGTGAACGCATTAACATTGAGTCCGGCTTTGGCTGCACTTTTATTAAAACCACACCATACATCCGAAGGAAAGAAAAAAGGAATTACCAAACGTTTCTTTTCTGCTTTTAATACCGGTTTTGATGCCGTAACCGACAAGTATGTTGGTTCAGTTAAATTCATAGCCAAAAGAAAATGGCTTACATGGATTTCTATTGCCGTGTTTGGTGTCATAGCGTATTTGTTGTTCCAATCTACACCTACCGGATTTATTCCGAATGAAGATAAAGCAATTGTATTTGCCGATGTTACCATGCCCCCTGGTACTACTTTAGAACAGACTCAGAAAACGGTTAAAAAATTAGATTCTATTTATCAATCTATGGATATGATAAAAGCTAGAATGAATATTACCGGTTTCAGTATTTTAAATAGTGTAAACGGTGGCTCTTATGGTTTTTCTGTACTTCGTCTTAAAGATTGGGGCGAAAGAAAGGGAGAAGGAGAATCTGTACAAGAAGTTGTTGGTAGTTTATTCGCTAAAACAGCCGGATTGAAAGATGCTAAAATATTCTTTTTTACGCCGCCAAGTGTACGTGGTTTTGGTAACTCAACCGGATTTGAAATGAATTTACAAAGTAAAGATGCGGATGATTGGCAAACTGTGAACAAAGTGACAAATGACTTTTTGGCCGCTATAAACGCTAGACCAGAGGTACAGTATGCCATTACGAACTTCAACGCCAATTTCCCTCAATATGAGTTGGAGGTTGATGCGGAAAAAACCAAAATGGCCGGCTTAGCGGTTACAGATATCTTCAGTGCAATGCAAGGATATTACGGTGGATTATATACTACTGATTTCAACAAATTTGGGAAACAATACCGTGTAATGATCCAAGCAAAACCAGAGGATAGAGCAGACGAAAATTCGTTGAACCATATTTTTGTTACAAATGCAAATGGGGAGTCTGTGGCTATGTCACAATTTGTATCGCTCAATAAAATTTATGGTCCAGAAGTAGTAAGCAGATTTAACTTATTAAGTTCTGTAAAAGTTAACGGCGCCATGAACCCCGGGTATTCAACTGGTGATGCGATCAAAGCAATTGAAGAGGTCGCTGCAGAGGTTTTACCTAATAACTATACGTATGAATACTCTGGCTTGACCAAAGAGGAAAACAGTGCAGGTAGCCAAACTATTATCATTTTCATGTTGAGTTTAGTATTTGTTTACTTCTTGTTGAGTGCCCAATATGAATCATATATTCTACCATTATCAATCTTACTTTCATTACCTATAGGTATTGCAGGTGCTATTGGTTTTGTTAGCTTGGCAGGTCTAGAAAATAATATCTATTTCCAAATTGCATTGATCATGCTTATTGGTCTACTTTCTAAAAATGCCATTCTTATCGTAGAGTTTGCATTGCAGCGTAGAAGAGATGGTATGTCTATTATTGACTCGGCCATAGATGGTGCAAAAGCACGACTTAGACCTATACTAATGACCTCTTTTGCCTTTATTCTTGGTTTAATGCCATTGGCTTTGTCAACGGGTATTGGAGCAGTAGGCAACCGGTCTATTGGTATGAGTGCCGTTGGTGGTATGTTAATAGGTACCATTTTCGGGGTATTCGTTATACCGGCACTATATGTTATTTTCCAAACTATTCAAGAGCGTATTACAGGTACGCCACAAGATGTTATCGAAGAATAAAAGAACTATAGAAATCATGAACAAATTAGTAACTAATAAACTTCTACTGGTAGCGATACTTCCGCTTTTTTTGCAGTCTTGTTTTACTGCAAAAACGTACGAACGCCCCAGTCTAGAAACAGAAAATCTGTACAGAACAGATAACTTGCCAAAAGACAGTGTCTCTTTTGCCTCAATTTCATACAAGGATCTTTTTACAGATACCTACTTAAAAACCTATATTGAAAGAGGACTGCAAAATAATCTTGATATTAGAATTGCCTTGCAGAATATCGCTGCCGCAGAAACATATGTAAAACAGGGTAAGGCGGGTTATCTGCCAACCTTGAACGGTGCTGCTAGCGCTACAAGAACTGCCAGAACCAGTGAAAACGGACAGTTTGGTAGTTTTTTCACACAACCTTTCAATCAATTTGAAATGTCGGGCTCCGTTTCATGGGAAGCCGATATTTGGGGCAAAATAAGAAGTACAAAGCGTGCTAGTGATGCAAGCTACCTACAGACGGTAGCTGCCCATAGGGCGGTAAAAACAAGGTTGGTCGCACAAATTGCCACTACCTATTATCAATTATTGGCTTTAGATAAACAGATTGCGGTAACCGAAGAAACTATTGAGACACGTTCCAAGAGTTTAGAAACCATTACTGCATTAAAGGAAGCAGGGCAAGAAAACCAAGTTGGGGTAGACCAAACTGCAGCACAATTGTATAGTGCGCAAAGTCAATTATTAGATCTTAAGAATCTACAATACCAAGCTGAAAATACATTGAGTATTTTGCTAAGTGAAGAACCGAAAGATTATACTCGCGGCAAGTTAGATGAGCAAACACTACCTAGTGATTTAAAACTTGGGGTACCTGCTTTATTATTGAGCAATAGGCCAGATCTAATGCAGGCTGAATATAGCCTGGTAAATAGTTTTGAACTCACCAATGTTGCCCGAAGTAATTTTTACCCTTCAATTACACTTTCTGCCCAAGGTGGCTTTCAAAGTTTAGAAATTGATAATTGGATAGACTCTAGTTCTATTTTCGCAAATTTAATAGGTGGCTTAACTCAACCTATTTTTAATGGTAGAAAAATAAGAACTGCTTACGAGGTTGCCAAAGCACAACAGGAACAAACCTTATTAAACTTTAAAAAAATACTATTAACCGCTGGTAAAGAAGTCTCTGAAGCTTTATATGATTACAATATTTCAGTTGAAAAAGAAGTGTTTGTAAGTAAACAAGTGGTTGCCCTAAAAAGAGCTGAAACCAATTCTGAAGAATTATTGAACAGTGGTTATCTAACTTATTTAGATCTTTTAACGGCTAGAGAAAATTCTTTGAACGCCGAACTCAACTTAGTGGACAACAAATTTTCTCAACTATCTGCTACTGTTGAGCTTTATCGTTCTCTTGGAGGCGGCTGGCAATAGCACTTTTAAAAATCAGTACTTATTATAAAAGGGTCGATATTTATATATCGACCCTTTTGTAATACTAAATATCACTACCAATTAGAAGGTAGATTTTACCAGTTTTTATACGGATTTCCGCTTAGTTGAGAATTGTAATATTTCACCTCGCCTGTTACCTCAGCACCCAACCAAATAGGTTTCTTAAACGCTTCATTTTCATCGTTAAGTTCTATTTCGGCGATAGTCAATCCTATATTATCTCCAAAGAATTCATCAACTTCATAAACATGTTTTCCAACGGTAATTTCATATCTATACTTATCTAGAATTCCTTTTTCACATAATTTCAAAAGAGCATCGGCTTCTTCTACAGTAATTTCTTTTTCCCATTCAAACCTAGAAGTGCCAGAGGTATTCGATTTTCCTTTTACGGTTAAGAAACCAGTATCTCCTTTAATTCTAACCCTAACCGTTCTACAAGGGTCCGTATTTAAAAAACCTTGAACAATACGTGTTTTAGCTGTTGCTTCAGACTTATAATCGACTGATTTCACCAAAAATTTACGCTCTATTTCTATCATATGAATGGTTAAAACTACTATCTAAAAACTAAGATAAGTCTTAAATTTGCTTATGCCCAATGAAATGCCCCTTCGAAAAATTATTCATGTTGATATGGATGCTTTTTATGCATCTGTTGAAGAGTTGGATAACCCCGATTTAAAAGGGAAACCTTTGGCAGTAGGTGGCAGTGAAAAAAGAGGTGTAGTATCCGCAGCCAATTATGAAGCTCGCAAGTTTGGTGTACGAAGTGCCATGAGCGGATTTCAAGCTAAAAAAAACTGCCCACACTTGACCTTTGTTAAACCTAGGTTTGAACGGTACAAGGAAATTTCAAAACAAATACGATCTATTTTCTTTGAGTATACAGATTTGGTTGAACCACTATCTTTAGATGAAGCATATCTTGATGTTACGGTCAATAAAAAAGGAAATCCCTCGGCTACTATGTTGGCCACTGAAATACGACAACGTATATTAGAGAAAACAGGCTTAAATGCATCCGCAGGTATTTCTATCAACAAATTTGTTGCAAAAGTTGCCAGCGATATTAATAAACCCAATGGACAAAAAACAGTAAACCCGGAAGAGGTAATTCCTTTCTTGGAAGAATTAGATATACGTAAGTTTTATGGTGTAGGTAAAGTCACTGCCGAAAAAATGTATAAGCTGGGTATTTTTACCGGTAGTGACCTAAAATCAAAATCAATCGAATTTCTAGCAGAGCATTTTGGTAAGAGCGGTCCTTACTATTACCACGTAGTTCGTGGTATTCATAATAGCGAAGTTAAACCACATCGCATACCAAAATCCGTTGGTGCAGAACGCACTTTCAATGAAAACCTCAGCAGCGAGGTTTTTATGCTAGAACGTTTAGAGCATATTGCCCAAGAACTTGAAAGAAGATTGACGAAATCTAAAGTAGCAGGTAAAACTATTACGCTGAAAATAAAATACAGCGATTTCACCTTGAACACAAGAAGTAAAACAATGCCCTATTTTATTGGTGATAAAGACCTTATTTTAGAAACTGCAAAGAATCTTTTGTATCAAGAGGAGCTACAAAACTCGGTTAGACTTCTAGGAATCTCATTATCTAATTTAAATACAGAAGATAAGAAAACTAAAAAAGTTGATGATAAATCAATTTTGGTACAATTAAAATTCGATTTTTAATTACTGTCATTCATAAGTAAAACAATTTCTTTTATTCAGCTTTTTATATCCCTATTATGTCTTTTGTAGACTATAAAACTGGCATATCTACAAACTAAAAATGACTTTCGCATACACGTATTTCTTATAAAATGATACATTTTTGGAGAAAAACAACCTCATTAATGTTCAACATTTTCATTCCATTTTAATACTATAGTTATTATAATTTAAACATTTTTGCTAATCCTCTCTTAAAATTATAGCCCTTTAAAGTAATTTTTTAGCTTTATAACAAATTGCTACGAAAAAGAAAATTTAATTAAAGTCTAAACTACAGAGAATGATAGATTTAAAAGATTACGACAATGCTGTAATCAAGTTTAGAAAAAGCTTGAACTTTGCTATGTTACCCGTTCTTTCTTGGGACTTCTATTCTTCTAGTTACGAAGAAATAAAACAAACCGAAGAAGATGCCGCAACCTTATTAAGATTGGTTTCTTCCAATTCTTGGAATATTGACACCGAAATTCTTGACACCAAGTTAAAGGCCGATAAGAATGTTGTCGTTGTCACAGACGCCAAATTGAATATTGTTTTTGCTACCCAAAATATGTGGAACATGAGTCAATACCACCCAGAAGAAATTATAGGTAAAAATCCAAAAATGTTTCAGGGCAATTTGACAAACACCTCAACTTTAAAGATCGTCTCAGATGCTGTTAAAGAGAAGAGACCTTTTGAAGTTACCGTTGTAAATTATAAAAAAGATGGGTCTACTTATAAGTGCTGGATTCAAGGACAGCCAATTTTTAACAAGAAAGGCGATGTTGTCAATTTTATAGCTTTTGAAAAAGAGGTTGCTTAATCTACACATTATAAATATAAAAAAGGGTCGCTAAATAGCGACCCTTTTTTTCTTCTATATATTAAAACACGATTAGATATCTCCAGACTCTATTTCGCTTACCCTTAATGTATTCACCATACCTTTATCTTTAATAGGCATTGCCGCAAGACTAATGATCATATCACCTACCTGTAGATAACCTTTATTGAAAGCTATGCGGTTTACATCATCTACCGTATCATCAGTAGATACAAATTTATCATAGTAAAAAGCTTTTACGCCCCAAAGTAAATTCAACTGTGTAAGTATTCTTCTGTTCGAAGTAAATACTAGAATATGTGCACTTGGTCTCCAAGCCGATATTTGAAATGCAGTATAACCACTGTTCGTTAAAGTAGAAATCGCTTTTGCCTTAATATCGTTTGCCATTGTAGCTGCATGATAACAAATCGACTTAGTAATAAATCTTTTTGTACGAATATGTGGTGGATCATGCGGTACATGAATTAAGTCTGATCCCTCTACACTTTCTAAAATGCTCGACATTTTTTCAATAACCTGTACAGGATAATTACCAACAGAGGTTTCCCCAGATAACATTACCGCATCTGCACCATCCATTACTGAATTTGCAACATCATTTACTTCTGCTCTTGTTGGTGTAAGACTAGTGATCATTGTCTCCATCATTTGAGTAGCAATAATTACCGGTATTCTAGCTTTCTTAGCTCTTAGTACCAATTGCTTTTGAATCAATGGAACCTCTTGGGCAGGAACCTCTACACCTAAATCTCCACGAGCGACCATTAAACCATCACAATACGCAACAATTTTATCTATATTCTCTACAGCTTCTGGCTTTTCTATTTTAGCAATAATCGGAATTTTATGCTCAGAATGCTTATTGATGATATTTTGAAGATCAATTAAATCTTGACTGAAACGAACAAAAGAAAGTGCGATCCAATCTACCTCTAAAGAAATAGCGAATTCAGCATCTTTAATATCCTTCGGAGTAAGTGCCGGTAAAGAGATATTAGTATTCGGTAAGTTTACACCCTTCTTAGATTTCAACGGACCACCTTGTATTACCTTGGCAAGAACCTCGTCTTCACCATTGGTTTTAACAACCTCGAACATTAATTTACCATCATCTAAAAGAATACGCTCCCCAGCTTTTACATCTCTTGGGAATTCTTTGTAATTCATGTAAACTCGTTCGGCAGAACCTTCAAAAGGCTCACCAGTTACAAATGTTATTTCATCACCTGGGCTAACTACAACGTCACCTGCCATTACGCCTACACGTAATTTTGGTCCTTGTAAATCTGCTAAAATAGATGTGTACGTATCCATTTCATCATTTAGCTCACGTATCATAGTTACGCGTTCTTTTACGTCATCGTAATCTGCATGAGAAAAGTTAATTCTGAATACATCTACTCCTGCATCAATCATGCTCCTGAGTACCTCTTTCTTGCTAGTTGCAGGACCCAGGGTCGCTACAATTTTCGTCTTTTTTACAGTTGGCA